>JBBSVQ010000001.1:0-75431 GCA_038046725.1 Thermoplasmatota archaeon
GACCAATGATTGCGGAGCCGGGTTCGATTTGAACCAGGCAAATAGTAGCGGGGAGTCAACGTTCCGGGTTGAAGGCTCGATTTGGGCTACGAAATGGGCATCCAAATGCGCCCCAACAAAGGCACGCGGCGCGCCGGCCCCGTTGGCGAACCGCCCGAAGGCAGCCGGGGTCACGCTCGGCGCCGCTTCTTTGGCGGCGGCAGTTCGCCCGCCAATGCCGTGAGCATCTTGGGCAGGTCATCCCGTGCAGCCCAGGCACCTTCGTCGAGGACATAGTGGGGTTTTGCACCGGGATATGGCGGCGCGAGTTCCGCATCCGACGAAAGCGGCTCTGTCACGGCGTGCACCTTCACATAGAGCCGGTCGTCACAGACCAAGGCGACGACCTTGCCATCCGCGTAGATTGCGTACTCGCCGAACATCTTCTTCGCCGAGAACCGCTTGGACTTCAATCGGTCCAGGACGCTGTCGACGGTCTCCTGGCTGCTGCCCACGCAAGGCAAGCGAACAAGGTGGTCATAGAGGCGGCGGCGAGGTCGGTGAATGCCTGCTGTCGCTGGCGGGAGCACTGAAGCCCCTCCAAGCAGTCTACTCTGGCGGGGAGTCGTGTTTCAGGGGTATTCGGTCGAAATGGGCCACCCAATGGGTGTCGAAATGGGGCTCGAAATGGAAGCCAATTGGGAGGCCCCTTGCGGACCAGCTGGCGCCCAACTCCCCGAAACGCAGTTCACTAGGCCGAGGCGCGCGGCGCAGGATGTGGCCCCGCGACTTGGATGACGATGCCCACGACGCCGCTTGGGATCCGCCCCGCCCCAGGATCGACGCAGGCCGCCTGGCAGACGTCAACGACCGAGGCGACCACGCGTCCGTCCGGCATGAGGTCGATGTCGAGGAAATCCCCGACCCCGCCATTGTAGGCCTCGCCGGCGGTCCACCCCTGGACCAAGGGTCGGCCTGCCGTGTCAACTGTGACGAAGCGACTGCCGTTGAGCCACGGGTCCACAGACATGCCGACGTAATGCCGCCATTCGTCGTCGGCTGCCGTGGAGGTGGCGAGGTAGGACCATGCAAGCCGGCCATCGGCGCCGGCCGTGAGAGCGGCGTGGCTAGCGGAGTCCAAGTCGGGGAAGCTCACATCGACAGGTTCGGACCACGTAAGGCCGTCGTCCTGGCTTGCGATGATGACGGGCCGACGGGAGTCGCGGTCGATCCACAAGGCGTAGACCATGCCGGCCCCATCAGCTGCGAGGTGGACATCGTGGCCATATGCACTTGCTGCGGGGATGAGCGCTGACGTCCACGTCAAGGCCTGGTCGGTCGTGCGCGCGATCCATACCTCGCTGACTGATTCGCAGTTGAGCGCCCTGGCGATGAACGCCGTGGCCGTGCCCGGGCGGGTCATGCCGTGTCCTGTGGTGCCGCCGCTGCACACGTCCACGAAAGATTGGTCAAGGAAAGGAGGTGCGCCAAGACGGAACGTGCGGCCGCCGTCCGTGCTGAGTTTACATGTCGTCGTCGCGACTTGATTGCTGCAGAGGTACAGCACGCGTGCTCCTGCCGTGCCCGGGCCCGTCCAAAGGGTCGGGTGGTCTTCGTGCGGATTGCCGCATGCCGCCGGGTTCCCCTCCCAGCTCTCGCCTTCGTCGTCGCTCCATGCCAAGGTGTTGCATTCCGGGCGGAGCTCATTGACATAGAGCCTGTCCGTGACAGGGTCCACGAAGACGTAGGGGTCAGCGCTCATGGTCGGCGGGAATTCCTGGTCGAGCACGAGCGGCGTAATCTCCTCCCAGTCGATGCCTTCGTTTTGTGAGCGGAACAGGTGCATGTGGGTCATGGCTGCGGCAAGGGGCTCCATGGCAGGACCCAGGCTGGGAAGGAAGATCGCGCCCGATGCCGTGATCCCGATCGTCGGCTCCCAGCCCCGCACGCCGGCGAGCGTCCGCAGCTCGAAGGTGGGCTGGTCGGACACGCTCTCGTTCAATGGCGACCCGCCCGGGCCGTGCACCCACTCCTCGGCGACGGCCGGAGGCTCCTCGTTGGGTCCTTCGACCGGTCCGTCCCGCGGCGTCGCCGTCTCTTCGCGCAGGCAGCCTGCGAACATGACGCACGCGACCATGAGGGCGAGCAAGATCGTGGTTGCCTTGCCGACGCCTGCATTTCCTAGCGGATTCTGCGGCATGACCAAAATTCCTCCTTAGTATTCGACGCGAATGTCCCAGTGCAGTTCGTTTGACTGTTGCTGCGCTTCCAGGGTCAGTCGATACAGGCAGATGCACAGCGGGCCGCCGTAGTCCACGACGTCGTGCGGGCCAAGTTGGTACCCTTGCCACGAGGGCTGGTCACTGCACTCGCCGCCGCTTTGCTTCCCATACTCGAATCCGCTATAGGACTGCATTTCCAAGAGCCAGCAGACCTCCCCGACGACCGTCACTGGCGAACCGTGCGACCCTTCAAGCCACGCGCGCACGTGCGCCGACTTCCATTGCATGGGGATGCCGAACTCGAAGTCGATGGTCTCTCCGCGGTGCAGGAGGTCGACGGACCCTTCGTAATGGAAGTCATCGGGCTTCCCGTCGCCGTCAGAGTCCCAGACGTCCTTCAAAGGCACGTCTGCACGCAGCACGAAGCGGCCCGTGGCGACCGGCGCCCCGGGGACGGCGACTTGAATCTGGAGTTGCGTCGACTCCGTCCCCATGGGGCGTTCGCAAAGGAAATGGGTCGTCCAGTTGGTCGAAGGCACGGGCTTGATGTCCGCGCACGACCCGAGGGTGATGTGAAGCTGCGCGATGGCGCCGACGTCCTGCTGGAGCTCGAGGACGATGTTGCGCTCGCCTCCGTAGAACAGAACGTTCCATGCAGACATCTGCTCCTGCGTCCAAGCGGCAGTGAATTCTGCCTCGAGAAGCACCACCCCGAGGCGGTACCCAGCGGGATAGGCATCCTGGGCGGCATCGTCGCCCCCCTGGGCAGGCTCTGCCTCGCCGCCAGCAGGCATCGAGGTCTCATTGCTTTCGGCCGGTTTCGAGGCGTTGCTTTGGACGGTGGTGGCCGCGGTCGGATTCTCCGAGAGGCCTGGCTCTTGGGTTTCGGACCGGATCTCGTTGGGAAATGGGTCGGATGCCGTGGGCGAGTCCAAGCACCCTGCGAACAGGGCGATGAGGAGCAGGCTTTGCCAGCGCATGATTCCAGCCACCGCCCTGCCGCGTATAGGCAGGCTGTGACGAACCTCGAACACCCCCCAAGCCCGCGGATTGTTCCGGACGTTTTCCTCGATTGCGTGCGATTTTTCTCTGTTGGCAGGGGTGTTCGAAACTCCTCCCAACCAACCCTTTAAGTCGGAGGTGTCCTGGGTCGTGATGATGGCGGTGGATGGCCGGCGCCTGGCGCGCGCTAGCATGCTGGCCGTGGCGGTTTTCCTCGTGTTCGGCGGAGGCGTCGGATTCGTCGTGGCCGCGAACGAACAGGCCGACGACGAGCGAACGTTGACCGTGCCCGCGCCGCGGCCAGGCGACCGAGCCACCTTCACGGCTCAGGAGGTCATCCTCGACGCGGAGGTCGCGCTCACCTACAACCCGGGCGTCGTCACCATCGAGTCCGAGTGGCTCCCCGAGCGCTGGGCAATCGACGCCGACTATCAGCAACGCCTCGTCCACCCGCTGCGTTCCACCTTCACCTTCCGGACCGGCACCGAGTGGGAGTCGACTTACGCGAGCGAGGCCTCGTACGATGCCGCCACCCATTCACCGGTCTCCGAAACCCAGGTCTGGGCCGGCGCAGTCGAAGGAGATTGCTTGTGCCTCGCCGGTGCTACCGACCCGGTGGCCCTCATGCGGGAGCGCCAATACCGTTACGACGGCTACCAGGGCCAAGTGGGGCCCTGTGGATTCCGTGTTCCCTTCCAGGGCAGCACCTACGACGGCGACGACTTCTGGATCCAGGGCAACTGCGATTGGCCGTTCGGCCGCGACGGCTTCACGTTCACGGACCTCGGCTGGGTAAAGGATTCGGACGGCCGCGTTCGGGCGTTCCAGGGCGTCGAGGACCCCCGTTTCTTGTTGGAGTTTGACGAGGTCGCGCCGTTCCCGCTGCGGGCCACGGCAGTGCTTTCGGAAGCCATCGGCGCCGAATACACGCAAGGCCGTTACTTCCTGCTGGAGCGCGTCTCCTTTGATGCCGGGCTTGGGGCCTACACGCCGTTGGCCCAAACCGTCTTCGGTGAACCCACCGAGCCCGTCGGCCTGGTGCCGCGCACACCGTGGGGCTTGGACGATTCCGATGTGGTCCACCGTTTCCCCTTGTCGCAGGCGTACGCGGCCGCGATGGCGCAACCGGAGCCCTCGACGGGCCAGACCGAGTCCACGGCCGCACAGTGGCTGGCCGCTCATCCCACCGCCTATCTGGCGGTTGCCAGCACCGCGGAGTACCGGGACCGCCAAGACCAGCCCTCCACGTTGTGGCTGCTGGCTTGGACCGACGGCGTGGATGTGCTCGGAAAACGCGTCTCCTACGGCCCGGCAAGCATCGACTCGTTCGTCCTGCCAAGCGCCACAGGCGAGCGGGCCACGGTCTCCGAGTGGTCCACCGAAGGCGAGTGGCCTTGGAATCAGCAAGGCATCGTGAAGCCGGAGGCCGCCCCGGCGGTCCTGCCGCGGCCTGCCGCCCTAATGGGGCACTACAGCGCCTTGACAGGCGACGAGCAGCCGAACCTCTACTCGTTTAGCATCGCATGCGCGGACGCCGCGTGTTCCGAGCCCGCGGTGCGTGTGACCGTCGGCCACCGCCTGCAAGACCTGGAGAGCCAGGTCGATCACGTGAACTACGTAGACGGCGCGCTTCGGCCGTTCCGCAGCCAGACCGACTACCTTGTGGCGGACGGCAACGGACGCATGGCGTCCCGCTGGATGGACGTCATGTCCCAGGAATCGGTGTTTCCACCCCTTAGCCCGCCCGCCGACGCCGAGGAACCAGCCGAGGAACGGGCACCGCACGTGTCGCCGAGCTGGGTCTTCCCCAGCAACCCAGCCGCGGCCACCGGCATCAGTTTGCTGGCCCTCGCCGGCTCGGCTCTCTACTACTTCTGGCCCGCCCTCAAAGGCGGCGCCCTTGGCTTGTTCAGCCGTGTTGAGGACCGCGTCGTCCTTGACCTCCCGGCCCGCCGCCGCCTCTACGACTCCATCCAGGCCGAGCCCGGCATCCACTTCATGGCCTTGGCGCGCAAGGCCGACGTTGGCCGCGGCGCGCTCGACCACCATTTGCGCCGGCTCGTAGCCGCCGGCCTTGTCGTCGTGCACAAGGCTCCCGGCTACACTTGCTACTTCGCAAAAGGCGCCGTCGACCGCACAATCGTCGACAGTGCCCCTGCCCTCCGCTCCGAAGGGAGCCGAGCCGTGTTCGAGGCGGTTCGCGCCCAGCCTGGTATCTCGTGCCGCGAAGTGGCGCGCCGACTAGGGCGATCTCCGAGCACGGTCAGCTACCACTTGCATCGCCTCCAGGAGTCGGGATTGGTTTTTGGCGCGGGGGCTGGAGTCCAACTCAGCCCCCTTGGTGAGCAAGCAGCCAGTGCCGCAGCGTGACACAATGAAGGGCATTCGTTGAAATCGGCGCCAAGCCGATTTATGGCCCATTTTTCTCCTGTTGGAGACCGGATAGCGGGGAGTCGATTTGAACGACTGATCTACGGGTTATGAGCCCGTCGGGATCTCCTGGCTACCCCACCCCGCTGGATGGTGCAGTCCCCGGCGAACCGGGTGCAACTGCGGCGACACAAGTCTCTGATATGAAGGCGACGGTGCTGCCTCGGACTGGTTTTCAGTGAGGTTTGCAAGGCGGGCCTGGGCCTGCGCCGGCAGGCTCTTGGTTCGGTCGGCAGGTGGCCAGGCGTGGCCGGGATGCAGTCGTTGGGCGTTGCTGGAAAGGGTCGGAGCAGGACGCCGCCGGTGAAGGTGGTCTGTTTGCTCGTTGGCCTTGGTTTGCTCGTTGCAGGCGCCGTGTTGGCGTACTTGGGCCTGAAGCCTTTGGCCCCGTTGCTGGAGTTGTTCACTGGCGGCGCGGCGGCCGCGGAGCGTCACAAGGTGTGGTTGGAGGATCTCGAGGCTCATCTGGGGGATGCTGCCGTTCCGGTTGGGCTTGGGATCGTGTTCGTCCTGGCCGGCGTGGTTCTCGCCAAGATGGGGCTCGCGCCTCCGAAGCCGAAGTCGGTGGAGCAATTGGTGCAGGAGGAAGTGGAGCGCCGCCTGGGTGCGCAAGTCCCATCACCCGCCGCAGTGGCTCCTGCCCCCGCACCGTTGGCCTGGCCCGCAACCTCGCCCGAGCCATCGACCGCCGTGGCGAGCCCGGCAATGGCGGCCCCCCGGCCCGTGGTGGCGGCGCCAAGCCCCCAGTCTTCACCATCACCGCGCCGCACGCATTGCGCATCCTGTGGTTCCGTCCTGGTCGCTGGCGGGCGCATGTGTCCACGCGGCCACCCGCAGGCGTAGCATGCGTCCGGTCGCGTGGGGGGCCCTCGGCATCGTTGCGTTGCTGGCGGCGGCCGCCCTCCTCGTTGGCGCATTCACGCGCTTCGACGACGGTCCCCCGCCGCGTCAGGGGCAGCCGGGCTTCGCCGACTACGAGCAGGAACGCTATGACCAGGCGCGGGCCAGCACGTTCCTGGGAGTCGCAGCCGCGTTCGCGTTGCTTGGCGCCGCCGCTTGCCTGCAGAAGGCATGGCGCGGACGGACAAGGCCTTGACCCCCAGGCGCCAAGGGGTTGGCGTGGCGAGGTCCGCGCGTCGTGGTGCCCCGAAGGCGGCGGGCAAGCCCGCGTCCCGTGCGAAGCCGGCCAAGAAGGCGGCGCGGCCACGCGTGAAGCGGGCGCCGCCGCCAATGGTCTACGAGGAGCCGCAGTTGCCCGCCGTCGTGCCCTCGGCGCCGCGGCCCGGCGTGTTCGAGGCCGACGCAATCCTGGCGCCGCGCCCTGGCGCCAAGCCGCCACAGCGCGGCTGGCGTGGCAAGCCGGACGTGCGCCTGCGCTGCCCGGCCTGCGGCCACGGCAACGACCGAGCCGCAACGGTGTGCGAGCACTGCCGCGCCCTCCTGTAGGGGCGCGGGTGGGCGACCGCCCACCTCCAGGGCTTAGGCAAGCGTTCATGCCTTGCGCCCAACTGGCGGCGCCGTGGCTCCCCGCGCAGCGCATGGCATCGCCTGGCTCATCGCCGGCACGGCAGGCGAAGGCCTCGAATCGGGCGGCGAGACGTTCGCCCGCGCCTTGGCGGCCCTGGGGTACCGGCCGACGACGCAACGCGACTTCCCGTCGCGCATCCGCGGCGGCGACACGACGTTCACCGTCCGCTTGACTCCCGATGGCAGACTGGTTCCGCCGGCTCACATCGACCTCGCCCTCGCCTTCAACGACACCGTCCTCGCCCGCCTCGACGCGCGCCTGGGCAAAGGCAGCCTCCTCCTCGTGGACGACGGCGTCAAGCCCCTCGTGCCCGCGTCCGGCGCGAAGGTCGAGTCCTTCCCCTTCACGGCCCTCGCGACGGCGGCGGGCCTGGCTCGTGCCAAGAACATGGTCGCCCTCGGGGCATCGGCCGCATTGCTGGGCATGGACCTGGCAACCCTCGCCTCCTCCGTCGACGAGCAGTTCAGCGACAAGGGCGACAAGGTCGTGGCGCAGAACCGCGCCGCGCTGCGCGCCGGACACGACGAGGCCGTCAAGCGCTTCGGCTCCTCGCCCCGCTTCACCGCCCCCGCCCCCGGGAAGGCGCCGGCGCTCCTGCTTTCCGGCAACGAAGCCGCGAGCCTCGGCGCCCTCGCCGCGGGATGCCGCGTTGCCGCCGCCTATCCCATCACGCCGGCCTCGGACATCCTGGAGTACCTCACGCCGCGCCTGCAGGCTCTCGGCGGCACAGCGCTGCAGATGGAGGACGAACTTGCAGCGTGCAACCTCCTCATTGGTGCCGCCTTCGCGGGCGCCAAAACCATCACGGCGACGTCCGGCCCCGGCCTCAGCCTCATGACGGAGGCCCTCGGGCTCGCGGGATCCGCGGAGACCCCAATTGTCGTCGTCGACTGCCAGCGCCCCGGGCCCTCGACGGGGATGCCGACGAAGCACGGCCAAGAGGACCTGTGGCACTTGGTGCACGGCGGCCACGGCGAACACGTGCGCGTCGTTCTCTCTCCAACCAACGTAGCCGACGCCTTCCACACCGTCTCCGAGGCATTCCGATTGGCCGAGGAATTCCGGTGCCCGGCCTTCGTGGCCATGGACCAGCAGCAGTCGATGTTCAAGCAGACCGTGGCCCCCTTCGACCTCGCCGCCGAAGCCCAACGCCACACGCCGCGCACGCCGAACCACATCCGCGCCGACGCCAACGCCTGGGACCACTCGTACTCCGCTTACTACGGCGACGGCTCCGAGCACCCCGTCCGCGTCGCCTTGCCCGGCGAACCCGGCGGCCGCCACTACGCCAACTCGACGGAGCACGCACCCAACGGCTTCACGAACGAGGACCCCAAAGTCCGCGTCGAGATGGTGGACCGCCGCCTGCGCCGCATGGAGGCCATCGTCGAGGAATGCAAGGATGCCGTCGTCGTCGAGGGCCCCAAGGACGCGACGGTCGCCCTTGTATCGTGGGGTTCCACGGTGGAGGCGTGCCGCGAGGCCGCCGAACGCCTTGCCAAGCACGGAGTCAAGGCCCGCGTGGTCGCCGTCCGCCTGCTGTGGCCGTTCCCGCGCGAGGCCTTCGCGGCGGCCGTTGGCGACCTCCCCATCATCGTCGCGGAGGCCAACGCCTTCGCGCAACTCGCGCGCCTGATCAAGTCCGAATTGCCGGTGCATGAACGCCTGCGCAGCGTTCTGCAGTACGACGGGCGAACGATGGCAAGCGACGCCATTGTCGATGCCGCGGAGGCGCGCTGATGGATTTGCGCACCTGGCGCCGCACCATGTTCGCCGTCGGCGCGACACTCCTCGTCGCGGGTGCGACGCTGATGGTCGGCGGGGGCCTCTACGCGGGCCAACACCTCGACGCGGAAGCGATGCGCGGCATCTGGGTCGGAAGCGCCGGCACCCTCGGCGTCGTCACCGGAGTCGTGTTGCTCAAGCTCGCCCTCTTCGGCCCCGTCCCCAAGTCCATGCTGGCGGAAGCCGCCCTGCAACCGGAGGTCGACGACTGATGGCTGCAGCGAATCCTGTCGGAACGCCACCCCTTCCGGCCCTCACGTTCAAGGACTTCAAGGGCAAGGATCCCATTTGGTGCCCCGGCTGCGGCGACTTCGGCGTCCTCACCGCGTTGCAGAAGGCAGCGGCGAACCTGGCCCTGGATCCGAGCCGCACCGTGCTCGCGACGGGCATCGGTTGCTCCGGCAACATCACGGCGTACTTCCGCACGTACGGCATCCACGGCATCCACGGCCGCGTCCTTCCCCTCGCCACGGGCGTGAAGGTCGCCAACCCGGACCTCACGGTCATCGCCGCCGGTGGCGACGGCGACGGCTTCGGCATCGGGTTGAGCCACTTCCTGCACGCGGCCCGACGCAACGTCGACATCACGTACGTCGTCATGGACAACCAGGTGTACGGCCTGACGAAAGGCCAGACGTCGTCCACGGCGGCCAGCGACATGAGCACCAAGGCATCACCGCTCGGCCCGCTCGCCATGCCGCTCAACCCACTCGCCCTTGCCCTTTCCGCAGGGGCGACGTTCGTCGCGCAGGGCTATTCCTCGAACCAAAAGGAATTGGTGGACCTCGTCGAGCGCGGCATCAAGCACAAGGGCTTCGCCTTCATCAACGTCCAGAGCCCGTGCGTGACGTACAACCTCGTCAACACCTTCGAGTGGTTCAAGGACAACATCCAGGCCGTCACGCATGACCCGAAGGACTGGAACGCCGCCATGGCCGTCGCCAACGACCGCGGCGTCGTCCCAACCGGCCTGCTCTTCCAGGCAGAGCGCGCGACCTTCCATGACATGAGCCACCCCCTCAAGCCGGACGCGGGCGTACCTGACCCGGTGGCGGCGTCGGCAGACCCGAGCAAGGCGCTCGCGGCGGCGCGCAAGCGCTTCGACGGCTGGCTCGAAGAGTTCCGCGCCCGCTGAACAATCCCCTGATGACACCGAGGTCACCGATGCGGTGACCTCGTATCGCTGTCATCGGTGGGGATCGGTGGATTGTTTGCGGGCGTCTCATCCTGGGTCGCCCCAAGGCTTATAGGCCTCGAATGTGGTGGTATCTCGAAGTTCGAGGTATCTCGAACGTGGCCCCCACAATGCCCGTCACGGACTCCCTTGAGCGCCTCGAGCGCGACATGACGGCCGGCATGATGCACGTGCTCGTGCTCAGCCACCTGCGCCGCGATGGGCCGTTGCACGGCTACGGCCTGATCAAGGCCATGGAGGCCAGCACGGGCAAAGGCTTGTGGAAGGAAGGCACCGTGTACCCGCTGCTGGGCTCGATGGAGCGCGATGGCCTGATGGTCGCCCGCTGGGGCGAGCCGGCGACGGGGCCGCGTCGCAAGTACTACCAACTCACTCCCGCAGGGCGCCAGGCCCTGCGCATCGCCGTCGACCATTGGAACCAACTGCGCAAGACCATGGACACCCTGCTGGAGACCTCTCAATGACCCGCGCGATCACGAGCCCGGCCCTCGACGACTACCTTGACGCCCTCAAACCGCAACTGCGCCACCTTCCCTTCAGCGACCAGCGCAAGGTTCTGGCCCAGGTCCGCGAGCACCTGCAGGAGGACATTCAAGCCCGCCTGGAAGAGGATCGCAAGCTCAGCGTTGACGAGGCGGCCATGCACGCGGCGCACAACTTCGGCGAACCGGAGGACATCGGTGTGGCCTACGGGGCCTCAGGCGGCGTGGTGCGCAAATCCACGGGCGAGGTCCTCATCCATTTCGCCATCCTCACAGGTCGGGGCGTCGCGCGCACCCTGGGCAAGACCGTGAAGTGGACGGGCATCGCTTTGGCGTTCCTCCTGTTGCTCGGCGGCATCATCTTCCTTGCGCTCGCCGTCGTGTACCAACCGACCATCGAGAAAGGCCTGGAGGAGGCGACCTCCTATTCCACGCGTGTCCTGGTGGAGCGCACGGGCATGCACGACGGCGACACGGCCACCTTCCGGGATTCCTTCAGCATCACGGACCGAACGCTGACCTCGGACTTCCAGCTCCGTGTGACGCCCGGCGGCGGCAACACCGGCGGATGCATGGCGATCGTCATCACGGGGCCTGGGGACTCGAAGGTCTACGACAGCACCGGCAACTGCGAGGTCCAGGCCTTCCGCACGAGCTTCACGGTGGCAGGGACGTACAGCATCGAGTACCGCCTCGTGGCTTTTTCAGGAACCTTCAGCGTGTCCGGGACGGCGACCGAGCGCGTCGATGAAGCGCCTTAGGCCACGCGACGGGAGCGGGGTCATCGATGGGTCGTGGGGGCCAGGCAACGCAGGAGCTCCGCCTCGACTTCCGCCGTGTTCGACTTGCCGCCCAGGTCCACCGGCCGGCGCGGCGACACGATGACCTGCGCGACGGCCGCCTCGATGCGTTGCGCGACCTCGGCCTGCCCGAGCCGGTCGGCCATCATTGCCGCCGCCTTGACCGCGCCGAGCGGGTTCGCAACGCCCTTGCCGGCGATGCCGGGCGCCGAGCCGTGCACGGGCTCGAAGAGGAGGTGCCGGTCGCCGACGCTCGCCGAAGCCGCGAGCGGAAGCCCTCCCGACACTTCGGCCGCGACGTCGCTGAAGATGTCGCCGAAGAGGTTGGTGGCGACGACGACGTCGAAGTCGTCCGGACGCGAGACGACGCGCGCGCAGGCGGCGTCGATGTGCAGTTCGTCGGCCGTGAGCGTCGGGTGGCGCTTGGCGGCGTCGACGAAGGCGCGACGCACGAGGCTACCCGTCTCGCGCAGCACGTTGGCCTTCTCGAGGAGCGTCACGCGCTTGCGGCCCTGGGCGCATGCGTAGGCGAACGCGGCCTCGCAGATGCGGCGGGCTCCCTTGGGGGTGATGACGCGCAGGCTCACGGCCGCGTCCGCCGGCAATCCCGGGAACAAACTCGCCAGGTCCTCGCCCGCAGCCGCGCGCTCGAAGCCGGCGTACAGCCCCTCGGTGTTCTCGCGGAACAGGACGAGGTCCATGCCGTTGCCCTTGCAGGGGCGGACGTTGGCGAAGAGCGCCAACTCCTTGCGCAGCCGAAGGATGGGGCTCGTGTAGCGTGCCTTGCCCCTGAGGTGCGGCGCGAGCTCCGCCTGCGCCTCGTCCTCGGTCTTCGAGGTGATGGCGCCGAACAGGATGGCGTCGGCGTCGCGGCAGGCCTGCAGCGTGGCGGCGGGCAAAGCCTCGCCGCGGGCGCACCATTCGCTCCACCCGACCGGGTGCTCCGTGAACGACCCGTTGAAACCGGCGGCCTGCAGGACGTGGACGGAAACCGAAGTGACTTCGGGGCCGATGCCGTCGCCGGGAAGCACCGCGATGCACGGCGCGCGGCCACCCGACAGGGATTTCGGTGATGGTGGTGATGGGGTCGTCATCTCCGGGACCACCGTCATCCCTGTTCGGGCGTCGCTGGCATGGCGGGCGTCAACGTGCGTCGGAGATGCGGCACGAGGCCGCCGTCATCGAGGATGGCGCGCAGGAAATCGGGCAACGGCTCGAAGCGATACGACTGGCCGCGTGACGTGTTCGTGATGATTCCCGCCACAAGGTCGACCTCGATCTGGTCGCCGTCCTTGATGCCGTCCACCGCGGCCGGGCACACAAGCGGGGCCACACCGCTGTTGATGGCGTTGCGGTAGTAGATGCGGGCGAAGCTGCGCGCGATGACGGTGCGCACGCCGCTGTGCAGCAGGCAGGCGACGGCTTGCTCACGGCTGGAGCCGGTGCCGAAGTTGCGGCCGCCCACGATGACGTCGCCTGGTCGGACGCGTTCGCGGAACGTGGGGTCGAGGTCCTCGAGGGCGTGCTTGCGCATGCCGTCGGCGTCGGCGACGAAGAGGTAGCGGCCGGGGAACAGGCGGTCCGTGTCGACGTCGTCGCCGTACACGAACGCGCGACCGACGCCCACGGACACATCCGCCGATGTCGCCGATGACGCCGAGCCGACGCCCGATTGCCGCATCGGCGCGTTCGGCGTCATCGGCGGATTGGTTGGCGTCGCAGTCGGCACGGCTACGCCTCCCGCGGGTCGGTGATCACGCCGTACAGCGCCGTCGCCGCCGCCGTCGCCGGCGAACCCAAGTACACTTGCGAGTCGCGGTGACCCATGCGCCCCTGGAAGTTGCGATTCGTCGTGCTGAAGCAGACCTCTTTCGCTCCGAGGAGGCCCTGATGCGCGCCGAGGCAGGGGCCACAACCGGCGGTCTGGAAGGACACCCCGGCCTCCGTCAGGGTCTGCACGGTGCCATCCTGCAGCGCCTGCAGGAACACCTTGCGGCTGGCGGGGACGGCCATGACGCGCACGTTGGGGGCGACCTGCTCGCCACGCAGGATGTCCGCGGCCTGCTGGAAATCCTCGAGGCGGCCGTTGGTGCAGGTGCCGATGAACACCTGGTCGACCTTGGTGCCCG
Source organism: Thermoplasmatota archaeon (assembly GCA_038046725.1). GTDB lineage: Archaea > Thermoplasmatota > E2 > JACPAO01 > JAHFTW01 > JAHFTW01. Next base: position 13,553 of record JBBSVQ010000001.1, read on the forward strand.
CGACTTGCCCGACGGCCTTGACGTTGTCCACGGCGTTCGGGCAAGCCACTTGGGGTTCGAGGGCGGCGACGTCGAGGTGCACCTCGCGTTCGTAGCGCGCGTCGGCGTCCGCGGCGATGGCGCCGAGGGGGTCGGACGTGGTTCGCTCGAGCCAGCCGAGGACGGCTTCGTCGACGGGGCAGAAGGCGTTCTTGGCTCCCATCTCCATGGCGAGGTTGGCCATCGTCATTCGGGAGTCGACGGTGAGGGAGTCGAAGAGGGAGCCCGTGAACTCGACGGTGCGGTAGTCGCAGCCGTCCAAGCCGTTCTGGCCGATGAGGTTGAGGATCAGGTCCTTCGTGTACACCCGGCGCTGGAGACGGCCCGAGAGGTCCATCTTGATGGTCTCGGGGACGCGGAACCAGAGTCTGCCCGTCGCCCAGACGCCAGCCATCTCGGTAGCGCCGATGCCCAAGGCGAACGCCCCGAAGGCGCCGTGCGTCGTCGTGTGGCTGTCCGTGCCGACCAACGTCATGCCGGGGCGCACGAAGCCCTCCTCGGGGAGCACTTGGTGGCAGATGCCGTAGCCGACGTCGTAGAACTGCGTGATGCCCTGGGCGCGCAGGAACTCGCGCACCTCGCGGTGCCCCTCGGCGACCTCGATGGTGGCGGCGGGTCCGCGGTGGTCGAACGTGACGACGCACTTCGACGGGTCCCACACCTTCGTCTGCCCCATCGCCTTGAACTGGCGGGAGACGAGGAGAGAGTTATCGTGCGAGAGCGCCAGGTCGATGCGGGCGGAGACAATCTGGCCTGGCCGGACCGGACCGCCGCGCGCGCCCTCGGCGTGCGCAGCGAGGATCTTCTCCGACAGGGTCGCGCCTTGCATGCGTTGGGCTCCGGCCAGCCCAGCCAACACATAAGCCTTGCCTCGGAAGACGTAGGGCGACTGATTGAAATCGAAGGAATTGTGAAATAGACCACCATTCTCCGCCGGCAGGCTGACGCAATCCGTCGAATCGGTTGCGAAATCTGGTGACATCGCCATGCCGCGCTTCGAACTCCTTGACAGCACCCTGCGCGAGGGGGAACAGACGCCGGGGGTCCGCTACCGCGCCGAGGACAAGCTCGCCATCGCCCGCGAACTCGACGCCTTCGGTGTGGACTACCTCGAGGTCGGCCACCCCGCAGTCTCCGACGACGTGTTCCAAGCCAGCCGCCTGGTGGCCAACGCGGGCCTCTCGACGCAGACGATGGCGCACGCCCGCGCCCTCCGCGACGACATCGACAAGGCCCGGCAATGTGATGTGCAGTGGGTGGGGATTTTCTACAGCGTGCGCAACGAGGCGCTCGAGCAGCGTTTCCGCCGCAACCTCGACCAGGTCGTCGCCCAAGTAACCGACGCCGTCACGTACGCCAAGGAGCACGGCCTGAAGGTCCGCTACACGCCGGAGGACACCGTGCGCAGCCCCTGGACGAACGTCCGCCTCGCCGCGCAGGCCGCCGTGCATGCGGGCGCCGACCGCATCTCCATCGCCGACACCACGGGCTGCATGACCCCCACGCGCATGGCCGCCTTCGTCGAGCGCCTGCGCGCCGTCGTGGACGTCCCGCTGCACGTGCACTGCCACAACGACCTCGGCCTCGGCGCCGCCAATTCCATCGCCGCTCTCGAGGCCGGCGCCCAAGTGGCGGACGTCACCGTCAACGGCATCGGCGAACGCGCCGGCATCACGGACCTCGCAAGCCTTGCCACCGCTCTGCGGTTGAACCACGAACAGGGGCAGTGGGATCTCACCCGCTTGCCGCAGCTGAGCGAGATGGTCGCCCGGGCGACGCAGATGCCCGTCGGATGGCAGGCCCCCATCGTCGGCCGCTACGCCTTCCGGCACAACGCCGGACTGCATGTCGCCGCCGTCTTCCACGACCCCGGCCACTACGAGTCCATCCCCGCGGACCTCGTCGGCCGTGGCCGCAGCGTCACCGTCGGCCGTTTCGCTGGACTCGTCACGCTGCAATACAAGTGCCGCGAGCTCGGCGTCACCGCCGACGACGCGACGCTCGTGCGCGTCCTGCGCCGCATCAAGGAGCTCGAGGTCGGCGACCTTCCGGACCAGGAGCTTCTCGCGATGCTACGCGACGAAGGCGCAGGCGTGCCGCAGGTCGTTGCGCTGGCCTGACGACTGAGCCGGGGCGCGTCAGGCCACGCGGCGCCGCGGCGGCGTGTTCTTCCGGCTAGTGCCCCGCTTCGCTGCCTTCTTCGCGGCCTTGCGCGCCTTCTTCTTCGGTTTCGCCCGACCTTCGCCGAGCCAGGCCTTGCGCCGACGCGCCCCGGCTGCGTCTTTCTTGCGAATCGTGACCGTGAACTTGTCCTTCTTCAGCTCGACGAGCGGCACCTGCAACGTGCGCAGGCGGCCTTCGCGGAAGACCTGCACCTCGACGGGTTGCCCCACCTTGATGGCGGCGACCTGGTCGTGGAACGATTCGGGCTTCCACTTGTAGCCCGCCGCCGCGATGATCTCGTCATCCGGCTGCAGGACCTTGAAGGCGGGAACGTCCTCCCAGATGCGTGCGATGGTGGCCGTGCCAGGCTTGAACTCCACGCCGAGGCCCTTCGTGCGCTTCGGGTCCTTGTATTCCACCTTGAGGTCCCAACCCAAGGTCTTGAGGGCAGCCTCGATGGGCAGTTCCTCGGTTCCGTGGATCCAGCCCTCAAGCCGCTTGCGCAGGTCGAACCCCGAGGCCTGCTCGACGATGTCCGGGAACGCGTCCTCGGTGACGCCCATGGCGGTGCGGCCGTGCTTGCGCCACAGGTGCTTCATGACGGCGTCGAGGCCGTCCTTGACGCCGCGCTTGCGCAGCTCCGCGTCCAGGCACAGGCCGACCCACATGCCCTTCGTGTAGTAGCTGACGTTGCGGTTGACGTTGTGTTCGTGCGGTTGGTACAGCAGCGTCCACGTCAGCCGGCTGGCCTTGGCGACACTCGTGCGCTTGCGGCCGAGGGCCTTGTGGTACATTTCCAGGTCCTCGCCCACCATCTTGGCGAAGGCCTCATCGCCGCACACCTTGGCGCGGTACAGCGTCGGCAACTCGTAGTAGCTCGTGAAGCCCTCGAACAGCCACAGCAGGTCCGTGTAGACCTCCGTCTGCAGGTCGTACGGCTGGAAGGCCGCCGGAAGGATGCGTTTGACGTTCCACGTGTGGAAGAACTCGTGCGCAACCAGGGGTAAGTAGCGCGTCTCGATCTTCTCGGCGTTCTGGAAGTGCGCGGGGTCCGCGCCGAGGACGGTGGAGTTGCGGTGCTCGAGGCCGCCGCCGTAGTCCGCGGCGACGTGCGTGAGGAACGTGTAGTGCTTGTAGGGCAATTCGCCCCACACCTTGGCGACCTCCGAGCACACCCGCGCCATGTCGCGCTCGACGTGCTCCCAGTCCACGCGGGACGGCGGGCGCCAGACGACGTGGCGATGCGGTTTGCCGCGCACCGTGAAGTGGCCGACGTGGTAGTCCTCGGGCGGGCCGCACTCGATGGGGCAGTCGATGAGGTGGTCGAAGTCGTCGGCGACGTCGAGTTCGTCGCCGCGGGCGGCGTGCTGCAATCCGGTCCACGTCTTCCAGCCGCGCGGCAGCTTGAGGGCGACCTTGTGCGGCAGGTGCCTGCTGTGCGAGTCGTACAGCAGCATCGTCGCGGGGAACAGGTGGGCGTGGTCGGCCGTGACGTGGCTCGTGTCCACGGTGAGCTCGCGGCAGTACACATCGAAGGTCACCTCGACGGCCTTGCCGTCCGCGCCGCCGATGAGCCATTCATCCTTGCCGGGCTGGTCGACTTGGACGACCTTGCCGCCGACGGTGGCCTTCAGGTCCTGCACTTGGCGACCGTAGTCGCGAATCTTGTACGAGCCGGGGACCCAAGCGGGCATGCGCAGGCGGCGCGGGTTGCCGGGGGCGGGCGGGAAGCGCTGCGTGACGCGCACCAAGTGGGTCTCGGGGCGGGTGCAGTCGAAGGTGACCTGGACGGTCGGCACACGGGCTTGAATGCGGTCAAGCGTTTAGGCGCGGCGGTCCGGCCGGGACGCATCAGCGGCCCGGCCGTGGAAGTCAGGTTCGGTCTGCCGAGAGGTGGTTCGGGGGCAGTGCAATGCTGTGACGGCACGCTGATGCGTGCCGTCACGTCATCGTGTGCACGCGCTCGCAGCGCGGGCACTGCAACCGAATCGGTCGCTTCTTCGGGGCCAGGAGCAGGACACCGCAGTTGCCGCACTTGCCCAGCGCGACGTTGTCCGGGATGCCCGTCGCCTCGGCGCTGGCCGCCGTGCGCGCCATCACCAGTGGTGGCTCGCGGCCGGCCTCGAATTCCGGTTGCTCCCCCTTGCGCTTGAGCAACTCGCCACGCGTCATGCCGGACGGCGCCCTGCGCTTGGGCCAGCCCTTCGTGTCGCCTTCCGGCTTGCGCGGCGGGACGACGATGGGGGCGCGCGGCTGTTCGGGGGGCGCGCGGGACATCGGTTGCTCGTCTTCGATCGCAGCGGCCTCGTCATCGCTGTAGTCGACGCCGAGATCCGCGTCCGGGTCGGCGGCCATGGGGACCGGCATGAGGCCAGGTTCGGGCTCGATGGATGTGTGCGCCGCAGCCGGAGCCGAAGGCCGGACGGCGAGGACCTGAAGGGCGAGGATGAGCAGGGCGACGAGGCTCGCTCCAAGGAGGGCGTAGCCCAGCCAGGCGAAGAGGTCGTCGGCGCCGAAGGTCGCGTAAGTCGTGAAGAGCCCCAGCAGGCCAAGCCCGAAGAAAACGAGGGCGATGACGCGGTAGCCCGAGCGGCCGATGCCTTCCTGCATCCTGGGCGTTCCACCGGCCGGCGCTTCAAAGGGCTTGGGATTTGCAGGGTCCGCTGGGATGCGGCCAATCGGTCCAAATCCGGCCCTTCCGTTCCCGGTGCATGTTTGGGCCGCTGCGAACGCGTTCGGCGCCTGAGCGATCGACCTGAGTCATGATGCGGCGCGCGTTCCTTCTCTCAACCGTTCAACGTCTTCCGACGCCGACGTCGGTGACCTGCAGATTCACCCCTTGACGAGGCGCGCGCCGAAGGCGCGCGAGGCGGCGCCCCGCGCCGCCAAGGGTTGCCATCATCGGCTTGACGTCGTCCTCGGCGTCGCCGTCGGAAGGAGGTTGGCTCGCGTGGGGCACCGAACGGGCGCAGCCAACATCTCAGCTGGGACCAGGGCTTGAAGCCGAGCTGAGAATCTGTGGAATGGCCCCGCCAGGAAAGTGCCCAAATCGCTCTGTGCAATCTGTGGCCCCCACGCAATGAACGGATGACGACTTGGCAGTGAGACAGTGCGATCCGCTCAATCCGGACGGTAATCCGTTGAATCCGCTTACTTCGACTTCTGGATCGCGGGCACGTCGCGGCCCTTGAGGACCTCGACGTCGACGCGGAAGCTCTGGTTGGCCATGTCGATGTTGCTCTCCTTCATGCCCTTGATGGTGGCCTCGGCGGCGGCGCGCACGACGTCCTCGATCTTCTTCTTGCCCTTCATGGCGTCCGCGAGGGCGTGCTCGGCGGAGGAGGCGTCCTTGCCCAGCGCGATGCCGACGCGGTCGGTGGCGTTGCCGTCGACGTCGCAGTGGTAGATGGCGGGGCTGGAGCCGTGCTTGTCATGGCCGGCGACGATGATGCCGACGCCGAGCGGGCGCCGGTAGCTCATGCCGAGCTCGTGCAGGTAGTCGCTCAGGCTCAGGGAGACTTCCTTCGGGGAGACTTCGCTGCCCAGGACGAATTTGTGGTTGACGGCGAGGTCGCGCAGCAGTTGGCGCACCTGGTTGGTGTCGCCGCCGTGGCCGGTGACGAGGACGACGCAGTCCTTGCTGACGCGGATGGCCTTGTCGGCGCCCGTCATCAAAGGGTTGCCGTCGCGGTTGACGGTGGCGATGGCGACGTGCTTGTCATCCTTGGCCGCGATGATGGGCAGGCCCATCCCGACGGCGATGCGGGCGAACTTGATGGCCGGGACCGCGCCCGACTCGTCGAAGTGCAGGTACGCGGTGTCGATGGCGGGCTTCACTGGGGCACCACCATGGTCTCTTCGACGACTTCTTGGTTGAAGACGAACGCCTTCATCTGCGAGGGGCCGGAGTTGGGCAGCGTGTACACGATGAGGCCGTTGCCGGAGGCGACGTCACGCTGCGTGCTTGCGCGCACGGCACGCATGGCGAGGTCCACGGCGTCCTTGAGGTTCTTGACCTTGGACCAGTCGGCGGACTCCAGGACACCGATGGCGGGGCCGGTGCCCGACCCCGTGACCGTGTAGTCCTTCTTGACAATCAGGGAGCCGTCGCCGCCGACGTCCCACAGGTGGGTTCCGGCGGGGTTGCGCGTGGCGAGGATGAATTGGCCGTAGATGCCGCCGGCGCGCTGGATGGAGTGCGCCGCGAGCTTGGCGAGCTCCTGCGGGGACAGGGCCCAGCCGCGGCGGGCCTTGGTGTACTCGAGGTTGAGGCGCAGCATGTGCGCGTAGCTTTGCGCCTGGGAAACGGAGCCCGCGATGGTGATGGCGGAGTCCTCGTCGAGGGGCTCGATCTTCACGACGTCCTTGTCCGCGACGTAGTAGCCCATGGTGGCCCGGCGGTCCGTCGCCAGGACGATTCCGTCAGCCGTCTTGATCCCGACCGTTGTGGTCATCGGACCCGGGCATTGTTGGCACTTCGTAAATAAGGACCCGTTCTGGGCAGAGAAGCAATGGACCCGCAGGGTCCATTGAGGGAGGGCAAGCCGTTTGCCAGCATCCAGGACCCAGCGCCGGCCAATTCTCAGCGGCGGCGCGTCAACGCGAGCGCCAGGACGGCAAGGGCCACGACGGCGAACGACGGCGGCGGGCTTCCCTTGGATCCGGCCTTGGCGGAGGCTGGCGCCTCGTCGGGGAAGTCCTGGCTCGAGTCGACGATGGCGACGACGCGCAGCAGGCCGCGGAACTCGGGCTCGTCGCGCGGATACGCCTGGACGATGAGGTCGGCCCGCTCCCCCGGGAGGGCGCCCGCAGGGGCGCGCACGGTGACGGTGAAGTTCACGACGTCCTCGGCGGGCACCACGAAACGGTCATCGGAGATGGTCGCCCATGCGGCGTTGGCGCCCGTGACGGCCAGGCGCATGGCCAGGGGTTCCTCCAACGGGTTCTCGACCGCGATGGCGAAGACGACGGCCTCGCCCGGGTTGACGAGGCGCTCCTGGGGGCTGAGCGCCTCCAGGGACGGCCCGTCCACGCTGGCGAGGGCCTCATCGACGGGGTCGTGCCATTCGTTGACGGGCAGGCGCAGCCAGGAGCCGGGCTCGACGGCAGGGCTCTCTTCGGCCACGCCGAGAGTGGGGACCGGGCCGAGGACGCTGAGTTCGATGAAGAGGAACAAGTTGCGCCCCGGCTCGAAGGACACCTCGTCGCCTTCGTCGTCCGGAATCAGTTCGCCTTCGAACTTGACCGTGGATTGGGCCGCCATGTCAACGGGGGCCGTCGGGGCGATGGTGGCAATCGTGGTGCCGCCGCCACCGGTGAAGCCGCCGAAGGCGGAGTCCTCAACGTACAGCTCGGCACGCATGGACGCCTGGAACATCGGCAGCGTCGTCGAGATGGGGATGGCGAATGCACCGTTGCGCTCCAGGTCGATGTCCAAGCCAATCTCCAGGGCGGGGGCCAAGGCGTACGTCCAGGAGAAGATCGTCTGGTCGAGGTTGTAGGCCCCGCCCGTGGAGTGGAACCCACCGGCCACGGCGTCGGGGTCGTCCTCGAGGGTGTTCATGGACCCAGTCTGGAACCCGAGCACGGACCCGGAGTTTCCGCCGGCTGGCGTGTGCAGATACACGGTGTCGTGGTGGCCCGCGGGCTGGGGGACGGCGAGGAAGCGCACGCCCATCTCCAGGCGTCCGATGGCGGTTGCGTCGGCATGGCTGCGCAGTTCCAACGTGAACTTGGAGGCCGAGCCGTGCGCGTGGCCGAAGGGGACCGTCACGAGGACGGGGAATCGCGTGGACTCCTCGCCGTCGATGGCCATCAGCGGCACCGGGACGACGACGGTGAGTTGGCTGGGGACGCCGACGGCGACCACGTCGAAGACGTCGTCCTCGTCGCCGAGGTTCTCGCCCTCGACCTCGAAGACGTACGTCGTGGCCTCGCCATTGGAGGAACGGAAGGGCGCGTCGCTCCACAGGCGAGCGTGTCCCGTCTGTAGGACGCCGAACTGGACGTCATAGGAGGCTGCCGCGGCGTCCAGGGCTGGCATGTCGTCGATGATTTGGAAGGGAATCTCGGTTTCCACGTCGTTGGCGATTTGAATGCTGGCACCGCTGAGCGCCGATTCGGCGTGGACGCGGATCTCGGTCAGGGCGCGACCGGGGTAAGGGACGGCTCCCTGCGCATCGGCGAGGACGTCGCGGGGCAGCTTCAGGGTGACCAAGTCCTTGGCGTAGTCGATGGTGACCGCGCCCGGGTCGGCCCAGATGTAGGACCACTCGGCGGTTGGCGTGTCGCGAATGGCGAGCAGCGGGAAGAGGAAGAAGGCGATGGCGGGCAACGTGTTGTCCAGTTGCAGCATGAACTCGCGGCCGTTGTGCGTGAAGGTGACCGCGTAGGAGACGCCGTCGGCGCCGGTCTCCTCGTTGGCTGGCCGGAGGTCGTCGGCCTCCAGGATGAAGGTGAAGTCTTGCGCCGCCTCGATGAGGGAGAGCGCCACCAGGTCCGCACCGGGATAGAGCGGGAGGGCGGGGCTCGCCTGGCCCTGGGCCTCGAGGTGCACGTCGCCCACACTGTCGGTGAGCAGCGGAACGGGTTCGCCTTGCGCCAGGACGGGCAGGGGAATCGCGAACCCGGCCAGGAGGAGGCTGGCCAGCAGGACGGGCGCCAACGTGCGCATAGAAAGGGACGCGAGTCCATCCTTTATCCGCTTCGTGGTCCGGTCATCGATTCGTCCTCGAAGCCCCTCTGGAGGCCAATCCTCCGCTCAGAGGACAAGGCGGGTCTGGGGGCCGCCCGATCGCATCCGGGCTGGCGTGGTGGCGGGCGCAGGCTGGGGCGTTCCCGGTAAGCGGACGCCGAGTTGGGCCGCCACGGCGCGGTCCACTTGGGCGATGAAGCCGGCCTCGCAGCCGCGCGGGATGGTGGCCCCGGCCGCGCCCTTGTGCCCGCCGCCCTGCCCTCCGAAGGCGGCGGCCGCCTCGCGCATCGCGGTGGCAAGGTCGATGCCGCGGGCCTGCAGTTCATGCGGGCTGCGCGACGACACCTTCGTGCGACCGTCCGGCGTCCAGGCAAAGGCGATGAGGGCCAGGTCGCGGCGCAACCCGAGGCCGTCGAGCGCCATGCCGCACACGATGCCAACGACGGTGTCGAGCACATCGTCCTCCAGGTGCGTCCATTGGATGGCCGTCATTTCCCGGACCCCACGCCTGGCAAGCGCGTCCAACGCGTTCGCGAGGTGCTTGCGGTGGTCGAGCAGGAGGCCGAGGGCCTCCTCGTAGGCTGCGCCGCGGTCGCCGCGGGCCACGGCGAGGCCGACCTCGGGCCGGCCGTAACGCGCCGTGCCGTTGAGCAGCGTGCCGCACTCCTGCAATTCACGCAACGGACCTGGCGGCTCGCGCACGACGGTCACCACGGTGCGCCACAACCGGTCGGCGCGTTCGGCGAGGCCGGTCGCGACGAGGCGTTCGACCAGGGCCGAGCGCACCGCGCGCTGCTCGTCGGCGGTGAGGCGCGACCAGGGGCGTTCGCCGTCGCCGTCCTCGAGCGGGATGCCGACGGAAAGGAGAAACGCCTCGGCTGTGCGCTGGCTTCCCGTCGCCGTGGGGACGGCGGGCTCCGCGAAGGCGAGGAATTTGCGGAGCGGCCGCGTCTGTGGGCCGAAGAAGGCGAGGTCGGTGCGCGCCGACAGAAGACCCGTGGCGACCCCGTGCGCGAGAAGGGCTGCGTTGGCGCCGTGGAATCCCGAGGTCCGGCCAGCCGGGGGCAGCAGGATGCCATCACGGCCGAGGACCGCTGGCGCGCTCCTCGGCCGGTCCTGGAGGTCGGCACTCGCGCCCACGAGGGCGAGGGGCAGGAGGTCGAGGTTGCGCGCGTCGAGGGCAGCGGCCACGAGGTAGGCGCAGCCGGCTCCGGACAGTTCCTCGCCGGACAGGCCGTCGAGCAGCGGGTTGACGTGCGGGAAGGACTCCTCGCTGCCGTCGCGCACCAGTTGGTGGTGGTCGCACACCAAGCGCTGCGCGTCCGGGAACTGCATGTAGGCGGTGGAGCCGAGGTCGCAAAACCAGAGGGCGGATTGCGCAGACCCTTCCGGGCCCGATTTCGCCGATTCCCGCACCAGCTCCTGGTGCACTTGGTCCATGGACTTCACAGCCAATGTGCGGTAGGTCACGCCGGCGCGTTCCAGGGCGGTGGCCGCGATGGCGCCCGAAGTCACGCCGTCGGCATCGATGTGGTGCACGACGAGGACCTGCTCGCCTTTGGCCGCGCGCTCGCGCACCCAGGCTGCGCCTTGCTCGGCTCGGGCGCGCAGGCGCGGGTCGAGCTGCGCTGGGAGCGCATCCACGGCGACGGCCAGGCCGTCGCCGCTTATCAGGAGACTGGGAGGTGGATGAAACAGCCGTTTCGCGGGTCGGAAGCTGGACGGCACCATCAGAAGGTTTTGACCGAGATGCCGGCCTTGCGGGCGACCTTGGCCATCTTGGCGTCAGCGGTCACCAGGGTCGCTCCAGCCTGCTTCGCCAAGGCGACGTACGAAGCATCGTAGAACGTCAGTCCCTGCCGTGCCATTGCGGTGATGGCCTCGGCCGGCGGGCGTCGCATCTCCACGAGCGCGCTTGCTTCCTCCAAGGCCGCCGCGAGCGCTGCCGGGTCCGTCTGCGTCCACGCGCGCGCCAGGACGTTGCCCAGCTCGTAGAAGAGGATGTCCGGCGCGACCAGGTGCCAGGCATTGCGGTGGGCCTCATCGAACCAAGCGCGGACTTCCTCCCGCCGTGCCTCGACCACGACGAGTTTCGCCAGGACGCTACAATCCACCACGTTCATTGCCGGCCTCCCGTGCCTCGCGGATGATGTCCAGGGAGCGCAGCTTGGAAGGCTTGGCGAACGCGTCCAGGAATGCCATGCGTTCCCGATACCTTGCACGGCGTGCCGCTTCTGTGACGGCTTGCTGCGCGATCTCGCTGGCTTGCAGATGAGCCCGCTTCAGGGCCGCAACATCATCGTCCGGAACGCGGAAGCTGATGACGCCCATATCCGTGTATACAATCTGTAAACCTTAGCCATACCGGTGGGTGCATGGCTCGCGGCCCGCATGGTCCTGGGCGGGGGGAGGGTGAACTCGGACAGCGATTGGCCTTCGCCAACGCGACCTCGGTTTGAGGGGTCCGGAGCGGACCCAGTCCGACCGTGCCGTCTTACGCCGGCACGGTCATCGTGGGCGTGTCGTTGGGCAGCGTCGGCAGCTCGAGCACAAGGTCCCCGAGGACGACGGCGCCGGGCACGCGTTCCGCGTTGCCAGCGTACACGGGCTCCACTGTGCTCACGACCAGCAGCAGTTGCTCGCCGGCCTTGAGGCGTGTGGCGACACCGCCGAGGTCGAGCTCGAAGGCGCGCGGGCTGGTGACGGGTTCGCTGATGCGCATGGGCATGACCTGGTCGTCGATGATGGCTTCGAGGCCGCTGGTGGGATCCGCCCGTTGCAGGCTGAAGTAGACAATCGAGTCGGCGCCAGCCAGGGTGATGGTGCCCTTGAGCCTCGGGATGCCCGCGACGATGGTGTCCGCCGTGGCGGTGAACAGGTTGAGCGGCACGCGGGGTCCGGCAGGCGCTTGTGCGACGGGCGTTGGGCCGGGCAACGTGAATTCCTGCACGACGGTGCCCTCGAGCGGGAAGGTGGCACCGACAACGGTGGTCTCGTCTTCGAGTGCGATGCAGACGCGGGGGCGACCGGTCCAATTGCCCAGGCCGAGAAGGTGCGTCTGGTGCCAGGCGACTTGCAGGTCGGTCAAAGTCCCGCAGGGCTTGCCGCCGGGCATGCCTTGCAAGCCCACCGGCACGGGGGTGGTGTTGGCGCGCAACGAGTTGACCTGCAGGATGTGGCCGCCGTTGTGCGTGTACAGGGCGCTCTCGACGTTGAAGGCTTCCAGGGCGCGCAGATTGGCGACGGCTTGGTTGAGCGGGAAGAGCGTGTCGGGCATGCCCTGGATGAGAAGCGTCGGGATGCGGATGCCGCCGGGGTAGCTCACGGGGCTGGCCTCCTTGAAGCGGGAGTGCAGGTCCGGAATGCCGGGAGCTTGGCCGGCAGGGAAGGTGTTGGCGGCGGTCGCCCACGCGAAACCGGCCAAGAAGTCGTCGGCGAAGACGACCGACTGCTGCGCGGTGCCGCCGACGTAGAACAAGTCGATCCATCCGGACTTGATGGCCCCGTTGGTGGCCAGGGCCTCGGCGATGTCGTTCCACGTGATCTCGGGGACGAGGGAGTCGAGGCGGGGGTCGAAGATGGCGCCCATGAGCTGGTACGCGCCGCCGTACGAGCCGCCGATGGCACCGAGCACCGGGTCGCGGGGGCCGGACGCGGTGGCGGGGCTTTCCATGAGGACCCAATCAAAGGTGGAGACGTAATCGATGACCTTGATGACGTCCTGCACCTCGTAGTCCGGGTGCATGAAGTAGACCTCGGAGTCGTCCATGGAATCGCCGTGGCCGCGTTCGTCGAAGGACACGACGCCGAACCCGGCGGCGACGAGGGGCATGAACCCGTCGTCGGTGTTCGTGCGCTTGCCCGTGAAGCCGTGGCTGTGCAGGAGGACGGGGACCTGCTGTGTCGCGTTGGCGACGAGGGGCCGGTAGATGGTGATGGGAATCATGTGCGCGTCGAAGGACGGAATCTCCAACGTGGTGCGTTCCGAGGCGCCGTCCGAGGGGAACCAAGGGAGGGCGACGGGCGGCAGCGGGGCGACGCCGATGCCTGGGAACGCTTGGCCGACGAGCGGGACGTCATCGCCCGTTGCGGGGACGGGGGTCTTGTCCTTGCCACCGCCGCTGCCGAAGCAGCCCGCCAGGGGCAGGACGAGGGCCAGGGCGAGGGCGACGGCGGTCAAACGGGGACGCATGGCGACCGAGCACCACCTAGCGCCGCCTCACATAAGCGTCGCGGTGGGGACGGAGCGGGGTCGCGGCTAGAACAAGCCGATGAGGAAGATGCCGGCGAGCGCCGCAGTGAGCATCCCGATGGCGGTCCAGTGATAGAGCTGGAGTTCGCTCATTGACACCTCGCCTCCTGCCGATTAAACGAAGCCAATCAGGATGGCGACGGCTCCGCCGACCACGATCATGAGGACGGCCGTCCAGTGGTAGACCTGAAGTTCGTCGAGCTCCATGGAATCCAGGGCTACTCCCCCGCGCGCAGCTTAACGGTTTCGGCCCAACCCGCCATGGCTCCGATCCAGATGCTTCCGATGACCCAGAGCAAGACCTTCGGCCTCGAGTGGTCGAGGCCGGCTTCGATGGCCTGCAGGAGGGATTGCGCGATGCTCGCGAACGCCACGACCCAAATGATGCGCTCGGTTGGGTGGGCAAGTTGCCGGAACTTCGCGAACAATGCAAGGTTTCGAGCATCTTCATCCCGCCTTTGAGGAAAGGGAACTCGGACAGATGTTGGCCTCGAAGGCAAACCGCCTTGCAAAGAACCCCCCCCGTGGCTTGCGGACCGCTTTTCAGGTGGAGCGCCGTCGCGGGAACACCGATGGACCCAGTCTTGGCGAAGATGCTGGACCTGAAGTTCTTCCACGACAACGGCTGGGTGCGCAAGCACTGCCCCTCGTGCAAGGACCCGTTCTGGACCCTGGACAAGGCGACCGAGCTGTGCGGCGACTCGAACTGCGTCGAATACGACTTCATTGGCAAGCCCCTCACCACGAAGCCGCTGTCCGTGGCGCAGATGCGCGAGGCGTTCCTGCGCTACTTCGAGTCCAAGGGCCACAAGCGCGTGCCCCGCTACCCCGTCGTCGCCCGCTGGCGTGACGACATCTACCTCAACATCGCGTCCATCGCGAACTTCCAGCCGCACACCACGAGCGGTGAAGTGCCCCCGCCCGCGAACCCCCTCGTCGTCTCGCAGCCCTGCATCCGCCTCAACGACCTCGCCAACATCGGCCGCAGCGGCCGTCACTTCAGCACGTTCGAGATGATGGGCCACCACGCCTTCAACAGCAAGGCCTGGGGCGAGAAGTACTGGACCGAGGAATGCCTCGCCTACGGCGTCGAGTTCCTCACGCGTACCCTCGGTCTCGACGGCATGCGCATCACGTTCAAGGAATCCACGTGGAACGGCGGCGGCAACGCCGGCCCCTGCGTGGAAGTCTTCGCCGGTGGCCTGGAAGTCGCCACGCTGGTTTTCATGTGCCTGGAGGAATGCGACCCGAAGTCCCTCCCCGCCGGCACGCAGACGTACGTCATCAAGGGCGAGACGTACAAGATGATGGAATTGCGCATCATCGACACCGGCTGGGGCCTGGAGCGCCTCGCCTGGGCATCCACGGGCACGCCGACGGCGTACGACACCGTCTTCCCCGAGACCCTCGCGCACCTGCGCACCCTCGCAACCGCCAAGCCGCGTGACGACGAGCAGGCCCGCCGCATCATCGCCGAACATGCCCGCGTCCAGGGTGTCCTCAACCTCGACGTCGGCCAGAAGCTCGACGCCTTGCGGGGGGAGGTCGTGAAGCGCCTTGCGGCCCGCGGCATCCACAGCGACGTCGCCGAATTGCAGGCCATCATGACGCCCGTGGAGGCCATGTACGCCCTGGCGGACCACTTGCGCTGCCTGTCCTTCATGGTCGGCGACGGCATCGTGCCGTCGAACGTCAAGGCCGGCTACCTCATGCGTCTCGTGACGCGCCGCGCCTTGCGCTTCAAAGACATCCTCGGCATCAGCCAAGGCCTCGATGAGCTTCTCGCCTGGAACATGGAGCGCATGACGGCCGAGTTCCCCGAGTTCAAGGCCGCCATCCCGCGCGCCCGCGAGATCGCCAAGCTCGAGACCGAGCGCGCCGTCGAGTCCACGGAGCGCGGCCTGCGCCTCGTCGAACGCATGCTGGCGAAGAAGCCGCAGATGTCCACCGAGGACCTCGTCGAACTGTACGACACGCACGGCCTCGGCCCGAACACCGTCGCCGAGGCGGCGGCCAAGCTCGGCATCAAAATTGAGGTCCCCGACGACTTCGACCTCGTCGTCGCCGCGCGCCACTCCAAGGAGAAGAAAGGCAAGGAACAGGGCCTCGGCCTCACCGTTCCCGCCACGGACCTGCTGTACTACAAGGAGCAGTCCAAGCGCAACTTCACGGCGAAGGTGCTGTGGTCCGGCCGCATGGACGGCAAGCCCGCCGTCGTCCTCGACAAGACCTGCTTCTTCGCGGAGACCGGCGGCCAACCTGGTGACCAGGGCATCCTGCGCTCCATGGACGGCACGGAGGCCAAGGTCACGGCCACGCTCAAGGACGGCCTGCACGCCGTCCACGTCCTGTCCCACCCCCTCGCGGTCAACGAGCAGGTGCACGGCGAAGTCGACTGGGTCCGCCGCATGGACCACACGCGCAGCCACACCGCGACGCACATCATGAACCAGTCCGTGCGCCGCGTCCTGGGCGCGCACTCGTGGCAGGCGGGGACGCAGAAGTACGCCGACTGCGCCCGCGTGGACATGACGCACTTCCGCCGCCCGACGCGCGAGGAATTGCACGCCATCGAGCGCCTCGCCAACCAAGTCGTCCTCGAAGGCCGCAAGGTCAGCCGCACGTGGTACAAGCGCGAGGAGGCCGAGGCGAAGTATGGCCTGACGCTGCTGCAGGGCGGCATCCCGAAGGGCCGCGACGTGCGCGTCGTCATGGTTCACGGCCGGAGCGCCGAAGGCGGTCCGGCCGGTCAAGTCACCGGCGGGCGACCGACGCCGCTCGATGAGCGCGATTTCTTTGATGTCGAGTACTGCGGTGGCACCCACTGCGAGACCACGGCCGACGTCGGCGCCATCAAGCTCTACCGCACGGAACGCGTGCAGGACGGCGTCGAGCGCTTCGAGTACGCGCCGGCCCTGTACGCCGTCGAGAAGTGGCAGGCCAGCGACGACCTGCTGCGCACCGCGGGGGAGGCAATGGAAGTCCAGCCGGCCGAGGTCCCGAAGGCCGCGGCGCGTTTCTTCGGCGAGTGGAAGGAGTTGCGCAAGCAGGTCGACTCGGCGAGCCTCCGGCTCGCCGAGTTGGAAGCGAAGGCGGCCCGCGAGAACGCCGAGACCGTCAATGGCGTCCGCCTCGTCGTCTCCGTCCTGCCTGCCAGCGCCCTTCAGAAGGCGGCCACGGAGCTTGCCGCGCAGCCCAAGACCGTGGTGCTTCTGGGCGCCAAGGACCAGGGGGCCCGCCTGGTGTTCGCCCGCAGCGCGGACGTCACGTTCGACGTCGGGGCCCTGCTGCGCGAGACCATGCCGCTCGTCGGTGGCAAGGGCGGAGGGAAACCGGACTTCGCCCAGGGTGGCGGAACGGACGCCGGCAAGGTCGACGAGGCCTTGCGCAGCGCCAAGGCGCGCGTGAGCCAGGCCCTGGCCTAGTTGCCCCAACCGCAACCCTGAGTGGAGGGTCGACCCAAACCTCCTGCATGTCCCGCGAGAAGTCCGGCACGGAGGCCGCCGTCAGCGATGCCCCCGAGAACGCCAACGAGGAGTTTGGCCGCAGCGACCAGGAGTTCGGAGGCGGCGCCGGGGACGTCGAATACGGGGAGCAGTCGCTCGCCGTCGGCGTCGATGGGACGGTCGCGGAGCCTGGCGTTTTGCCCCCGGTGGATGTCGTCATGGATGACGAGAAGGAAGGCGTCGTCCTGCCTGGCAGCGACGATTCCGACGACGAGTAGGCTCACTTTAAGAGCGGGGCCCACGCCTTGCGCAGCTTGTCGAGTTTGGGCCGGATGACGGCGCGGCAGTACCCCTGCGAGCCGTTCTGGTTGTAGTAGTCCTGGTGGTAGGCCTCCGCCGCGTAGAACGTGGGCGCTGGCAAGACCTGGGTGACAATTGGGTCGTCGAAGGTCCCATCCGCCGCGAGTTCGGCGATGAGGGCCTTGGCCGCCGACATCTGTTCGGCGGAGTGCGTGAAGATGACGGAGCGATACTGCGTCCCAACGTCGGCCCCTTGGCGGTCCTTCGTCGTCGGGTCATGAACCGTGAAGAAGGCCTGCAGAAGCGTGCGGTAGGGGATCACGGCGGGGTCGAAGGTCACCTGCACGACTTCCGCGTGCCCCGTCGTCCCCGAGCACACGGATTCGTAGTCGGGGTTCGCCATGGCGCCGCCCGCGTAGCCGCTAACGACCTTGGAAACGCCGCGCAACTGCTGCAGGGCGGCTTCGATGCACCAGAAGCAGCCGCCACCCAACGTCGCCGATTCGAGGACCATGCGTCCACAAAGCCAGTGCGCAGGAAAACCGTTCGGGCCCTCGCCCCGCCCGCCGGACTAGGGCTGGCGCAACTTGAGGACGCGGCGGCGCAGGAAGCGCACGTACGGCGTGTGCTGCGCTTGCCGCGCCGGCGGCGTCCCGCTGGCGGCCTCGGCGCGGTCGAGCACGTCCTCGAGCAAGGCGTCGTGCAACGGGCGCACCATGCCGGGCCACAACAGCAGTCCCTTGCCGTGCAGCGTCCCCTCCAGCGTGTGCACGAGTTCCGAGCCCTTGGGGTGCGGCACCACGTCGAAGCGGTGCGTGCCGCGGAACCAGCCCTTGCTGGGGAACCGGTACACGACCGAGCGCGGAGCGACGGATTCGACCTTGTACTTCACGGGCCCATGGCCGCCCTTGGCGCCCGGGGCGAGTCCGCCTTCGAAGCGCTGCGGCCACCAGCGGTCGCCGGGCCACAGCCGGTCCTCGTGCGACGCCAGCGAGCGCAGCAAGGCCTCCGCCTCCTCGGGCGGGACGGAAAGGACGCGGCGGTGGACGTTGCGGACTGCCATCAGGTGCCTTCGGGCTTCTCCGTCGATTCCGTCGACACGCTGGACCCATCCGCCGATGACGCCGACGGCGCCGATGACGATTCCGGCGGGGAAGCCGCAGCGTCGGGCATCGGCGCGTTGGGTGTCGTCGCCGCATTGTCCGCCGTCGGCTGGGCCGCGCCGTCGGTTCTCGGCCCGCGGCCCTTGCCGCGCCGCCGTCGGCCTTGGCCCGCAGGTCGCGGCTCGCCTTGGCCGGGCACTGCGCCGGCTTCGATGGCGGGGCTGGCTGGATCCGCGCCGGACGCGGGGACTTCGCTGGCCTGGCCGTCGGGCCGGCCACCGGGCCGCCGTCCACCTGGCTGGCCCGTACGCCTGCCATCCTGCGGGCTCCCGCCCGGTCCGCGGCCCTTGCCCTTGCCCTTGCGCTGGCCACCTTGGCGGCCGTCGCCGTGCGCCCAGCGCTTGCTCGGGTCGCGGAAGGTGTCCTTGACCTCGAGGTCGCCGACCTGGTCGGGGCCGAGCACGGCACGCGTGAACACTTTGGTGTCCCACTTCCAGTCCAGCGACTGGACGCCGGCCTTGTCGGAGACCGCGATGATGTAGCCGGAGAAGGCGACGGGCGTGCCCGTGGGCGGGACGCCGAGATACATGCCGCCGTGCGTGCCCTGGAACGTCCAGGTGATGACGTGCCGGCCGGAGCCGCCGGTGGGCTCCATGGCGAAGTTGCCGTCGGGGAAGCCGAGCCAGAAGGACTCGAGCAGGCGCACCTGGGCGTCGCCGTCCATGGGGCGGCCGTTGGCCTTGCCCTGGAACGTCGGAGCGAGGGCTGCGCGGGCGGCGCCCGCGTCGCGGGTGTGCACTGCGGAGACGAGAGCTGGGACGCCAACGTTGGAGGCGGCGCTCGTGCCGCCGGGGACCACGTGGACGGGACGGACGCGGGCCGACGAATCGGTCGGCTGTGCACGCGCGGGCTCCGGGGTCGATGCTGCGTCGGCGCCCGTCGCCTCAGCACCGACCGGGGGGTCCGCAGGTCCCGCCGGAGCGGCGTCGGCTTCGCCGACGCCGCTCATCGTCCGCCTCCGCGGCCGCCGGCGTTGCGCCCGCCCTGGGGCGCGTACGGCGTCTTGGCCCGGCCGGCTTCGGCGTCGCCGCGCACCGGCAAGCCGAGTGCCTTGCGGGCCGCCTTGGCCTCCGCCTTCTCCTTGCCGCTGCGTGCGCTGCTCATGGTCAGGCCGCCTCAGGAAGGGGGGTGTCTTGGCCCTTGGCGTCGGGTCCCTTGGGGCCGGGCGCCTCCCCGATGCGCTCGAGGCCGTAGCGGCGAACGACGGTCCAGGTCGCCCAGGCCAGGAAGACCCAGCGCGCGTTGATGGCGAGCAGGCTCCAGTCGTCCCAGGCGGAGTTCCAGCCCTCCGACTGCCCCGCTGGAGGCGTGAAGAGGCGGTAGCGCACAAGGAAGTTGGCGAAGTCGGCCGTGACGAAAAGCAGCAGCGGGCGCCATGCGGCCCCCAGCAACAGCAACAACGGGACGGCCCACAGCGTGTATTGCGGCGAGTACACCTTGTTGACGAGGAGGAAGGCAAGGGAGAAGGCTCCGCCCGCGACGAGGCCGTCGAGTCGGCGGTTCCACACGCGCGTGCCGAGCCAAACGGTGGTCGCGAGCATCGCGGTGAGACTGATGCGGTCCACGAGGTGGCGCCAGGACGTGTCCCAGTCGTAGTCGGGGAACACGGGGCGCAGGAAGTGCTCAAAGAAGGCCTGCCACGGCGTCTCAAAGTCCGGGTGTCGGCCGGCGTGGAACACCCACGTCGCGAACCAGCCGTCCCAACTCATCCAGGCCGCAACGAGGTTGGGCAAACCGAGGCCGAGGAAGCCGCCGAGGAAGACGCGGGCGGCGGTGCGGCGGTCGCGCGCCTTGAGGGCGCCCAGGAACAGGAAGGGCAGGAAGAACGCGGGGTACAACTTGGCCGAGCCGCCGAGGCCGAAGAGGAGCGCAGACCACAGCGGGTGGCCGCGGCGCCACAGGACCCAACCCCACACGGCGCAGACGACGGCGATGAGATCCCAGTTGGTCAGGCCGTGGATGGGCAAGGTCGGGACGATGCACCAGGCAAGAACCAACTCCCCCGGGACGCCGGCGCGCCACAAGCCGAGCGTTGTGCCCGCCCCGCACGCCAGCAGCAGCACGAAGCTGAGCACCATGTAGTCATGCAGGCCGGTGGTGAGGAAGGCCACTCCTTGCATGAACCAGCCCGTGAGAACCGGGTACTCGTTGTCGGCCTCGACGTACTGCACGGCGTCGCCGTCGAGCCCCTTGCCCGTCCACAGGGCCTGGACGTCCGAGTAGCAGTACTGGCGGTACTGGAAGTGGTCGTTCCAAGGCGTGTCGATGCACGGCTCCTTCAGGAGCCACGCCGCCCCCAGCGAAATCGCCGCCGCCACCGCGACGACCCACCACGGGATCCCCTTCACAGCGAAGACAAGACGTCGCGCATTTCAGCCCTGCCGCCAACACCGCCATCGCTGCTCTGCCCCCTCCGTTCCCGGCCGACCCCCCAGGGATGCCTTTTCTTCGAGGCCCGCAATGATTTCTCCACGAAGCCTGGGGGCGCCAACCCTGTTGGCGACGACCCGCTTGGAATTGACATCCTGGACGAGCCCTTCGCGATTCTGCCGGACATCTCCACGACGCCCATCGACTTGGGTAGCATGCACACCGCCGGCTGCTTCAGCAACATCGACCGCGCGACTGCAGTCAGCCCCACCAAGACGACGGGCATCACCGTCATTAGTCCGAGTTCCAAGGTCTTGGCGATTGCCTCCGCAAACATCGCGCACTGGGAAGGCATGTGCGGCAAAGATTACGGGACTTTCAGCATCACGCCGAGCGCGGACACGGGGCTCCTCGACGTATTGGCGCCGGGCACTGGCCTTGCTGGTGAAATTCTCAACCACCGCACGTTGCACGACGACACGAGCGCCCAGGAATGGTTGACGTATGTTACCATCGAGACAAGCCCGGAAGGCACCGACAACGAAGTGACGCTCAGCGGGGCATTCGTTGATGATGGGGTCCCTCAAGGGGAGGCGGAAACAATCGTGACGGTTACCGGAATCCAAGACGAGAACGCGGCGCTCCTCCTATCAAACGAGCAGCTGGAGGCCGCAAACGTGATTTTGGAACGTACGGGCTCCGTCATGATTCCGATCGGCGTCGGAAAATTCGTGATTCTCTGAACCACGGAAACGTCCTTCTCCCCCTTCCACCACCTCTTCCTTGCCCTCCGGGGTCGCGATCATGAGCGCATCAATCCAGCTCCGAGCACTTGCATGCCTACTCATGCTGGCAGGCTGTCTAGGCTCATCGGGGAATGAGCCGGATGACGGGCCGAATGCGGGTGGGAATTGGATTACCTATGACTGCCCACCAAGTCCCCTTCCTGGAATCAGTTGTTGGTCCACGCCTGCGGGGTATGTGATCAGCGGGGAGATTTTGGGCACAGGGCCGCTTGGGTTGCGCTTTGCTGCTGACTCCAACGTCACCTTTGAGGACTTGGTAATTCGCGGCTTTTCTACGGGCCTCGACGTCCTATTGCATCCGGAGTGCAATTGCGAAATTTCTCTTCGCAATGTTACGGTGGAGGGTGTCATGACCGGTCAACCGTCCAGCACTAGTTCCGTCCTCGCAGGCGTGGGCATTCGCGTGAGCTTTGACCTCCATAGCGGGGACCAGAACCCCGGCCGAAAGCTCTCCCTGGACCAAGTCAAGGTGTCGGGGACCGACTTCGGGTTGGATATCTGGGGGGTCGACGAAGTCATCGTGACCCAGGCTTCAATTCAGAACAGCCTGCACGGCATGCATGTGACCGCTCACCGGAATCTGGAGGTCCATGATTCCATTTTCAGCAATCATGCTACTGAAGCTCTTGCCATTGACGCGGGAGGCGAGGAGGACGCGCTTATCGTCAATGCGACGTTCGAGCGCAACGCCGTGGCCTTCGCCGACTCGAGTGAAGGCGCTCGACCTCGCAGTATGACCATTCAGGACTCGACATTCCGTGCAAACGGCGCAGCACTGGTCTTGCACGACCGCAGGCTGTCCATTTCGAGCACCCTGTTCGAAGGGAACGGCAATCCAGACAAGGTCTTGCCACAATTCGGCGACGCGGCAATCCTGCTTGGGTTTACAGGACGAACGAGGGGCGACCCCATAGATCCTGAAATTGTGATTCGAACGTCGTCCTTTGTTGGGAACCATGGGGGCGCGGTAATCCAGGAAAGTGCGGATGAAATGGAATTCATCGATGCGCGCGAGAACTGGTGGAACTCCCCGCAAGGCCCCGTACGCTTCGGCAAGGCCGGTGTGGGGGTACTCCCCGGTGAACATGTGTCCCCCACCGTTCTAGTCGACCCCTTCCTTGAGACCCCGCCATAACCCCTTAGCGTGC
Organism: Thermoplasmatota archaeon; assembly: GCA_038046725.1. Taxonomy (GTDB): domain Archaea; phylum Thermoplasmatota; class E2; order JACPAO01; family JAHFTW01; genus JAHFTW01. Next base: position 35,934 of record JBBSVQ010000001.1, read on the forward strand.
TACGCCATTTGCATGTTTGCCGAAGGCGACCTTTGAGCAATCCAATACCGGACCACACGCCGCGTCGGGAAGCACTCGCCTGGCCCGACGCGACGAGGCGGCGCCCCGCGCCGCCATCCATCACGTCCAGCAGGTCGCCGCCGTCGGCGTCCCAAGGAGGTTGACTGGGGCGGCCATGAACGGGCGCATTTGTGGACCATCAATCTGTGAAATTTTGGTGCCGCCACCCGTCAAGTTCAAAGGTTCGTTCTGTGCAATCTGTGTTCCGTCCTGCGGCGGACCGCTCACTCGGTCTCCAGTTGCCCTTCCAGGGCCATCCCCGACCCCACCGACACGGATTTTGCCTTGGCCGGACCATACCGGGTGGTCATGCCGGATCCCTTCTTCGATCAGGCCTACCGTGGCCGGCCGCCGTGGGACATCGGGCGCCCGCAGCCGGCCTTCGTCGAACTGGCAAACGCGGGCGCCATCACCGGCTCCGTCCTCGACCTCGGCTGCGGCACGGGCGAGGTTACCTTGGAAATGGCGGAACGCGGGCACGAGGCCTGGGGCATCGACATCTCGCCCAACGCCATTGACCAGGCCAAGGCGAAGGCGAAGCTGCGCGGCCTCGAAGCCGTCTTCCTCGTGGGCAACGCCCTGGAGATCGAGCACCTCAACCGCACCTTCGACACCGTCATCGACTGCGGGCTCTTCCACGTCTTCAGCGACCCGGAACGCGACTTGTACGCCGACCAGTTGGCGCACGTGCTCAAGCAAGGCGGGACGCTGCACATTCTGTGCCTCAGCGACTGGGAAGACGCGTCCTGGGGCGGCCCGCGGCGTGTGTCGCAAGCGGAGATCATCGACACCTTCCGCGAAGGCTGGCGCGTGGACGACATCCGCGAGGCGCGCTTCGTCGTGGATCCGCGCATCCGCATCAAGGGCCACTCTTGGCTCGCAACCCTCGTGCGGGAAGGGCCGGCGCCCAAGCGCAGGAAGAAGGCGAAGCCCGGCCTGCAGCACCCGCCAGGTGGCCTGAAGCCGACGCCGAAGCTCCCCGTCATTGCTGCGGGACTGGCGACCTAGGGGGCCGGCGCACCCTTCATGTGCCACGCGCGCGATTGCGGGCCATGAAGCGCGAGTTGCTTGCCTGCCCGCGTTGCGGCAGCGACGACTTGCGCATGCCCGGCATCCGGGACGGCGCCGTCGTCGGCTACGGTCAAGAGATGGCCAGCTACACCTGCCGGCGCTGCGAACTCACCGCCGTGCCCCTCATCTTCGACCAAGAGTCGGGACGCAAGGCCTTCGAGGCCGAGCAACGCAAGCACCCGTCCAAGGACTGGCCGGCGGGCGGCTGGCCCTCGACGCGGCTCTAGGGTTGGCCCGGCGTTTCGACCCCTTTTATACAGGGATTCGGTCGCGGCCTCGAGGGCGCCGGTTTGTATCAGTTGAAAGAGGGCCAGATTGCCTACATCCTGCACCGCGTGACGGGCGTCGCGGTCGTCCTGTTCCTGTTCGTCCACCTCGTGGAGAACTTCTTCCTGCTCATGGGCGAAGACGCCTACAACAAGGCCATCGGCATCTACGATACCTGGTACTTCCGCCTCGGCGAATTCGCCCTGATCGCGGCCGTCGTGTACCATGCCTTCAACGGCACCCGCATCGTGGTCATCGACTTCTGGCAGGCCTCGACGAAGTACCAGAAGCAGATGTGGTACGCCGTCATGGTCCTGAGCGCCGTCATCCTCCTCTGGGTCGCCAAGGTCATGCTCCTCGACTACCCGCACTGGCCGTGGATGGACGGCGAGACCGCCGGAGCGGTCTTGCCGAGCGGCGCGAGTGGCGTCCCGATGGAGGTCGAGGCCTGATGGCGTCGCAGTCCTACACGGCCTCCCGCGCCAAGCCGAACGCCGGCGACCGCAACGAGGTCCGCGCCTGGTACTTCATGCGCTTCTCCGGCCTCATCCTCGTGTTCCTGGTCCTGTTCCACCTCTGGCTCAACCACATCCAGACCGAGGTCGGCACCCTGAGCTACGACCTCGTCGTCGGCCGCTTCACGAAGTGGCCGCTGCTGCGCGTCGTGGACTTCCTCGTGCTCTTCCTGGGCCTGGGACACGGCGTCAACGGCATCAAGAACCTCATCGACGACTACGTGCATGAGCCCGGCAAGCGCGCCTTCTGGCTCAGCCTGCTCCTCGTCGTCTTCCTCGCCTTCCTCGCAGCAGGAACTGCGGTCCTCTTCGTGCTCCCCGTGGAGGGAATGTAATGTCCGATGTCCAAGCGGGCGCGAAGAACGTTCACAAGTTCGACGCCGTCATCGTCGGCGCCGGCGGCGCGGGCCTCATGGCCGCGTACGAACTCGCCAAGGAGAAGGACCTCAACGTCGCCGTCCTCAGCAAGCTCTACCCCGTGCGCAGCCACACCGGCGCCGCACAGGGCGGCATCAGTGCCGCCTTGGGCAACGTCGGCGAGGACCACTGGGAGTGGCACGCGTATGACACCGTGAAGGGCTCGGACTTCCTGGGCGACCAGGACGCCATCGAGATCATGTGCCGCGACGCGCCGGAGACCATCATCCAGCTCGAGCACATGGGCTTGCCGTTCGACCGGCTGCCGAACGGCAAGATTAGCCAACGCAAATTCGGCGGCCACACTCGCGAACACGGCAAGGCGCCCGTGGAGCGCGCCTGCCACTCGGCGGACCGCACCGGGCACGCCATGCTGCACACGCTGTACCAGCAGTGCCTGAAGGTCGGCGTCCGCTTCTTCAACGAATTCCAGGTCGTCGACCTCATCGACGGCAAGGCCAAGGATGGCTCCAAGGCCATCGCCGGCTGCGTCGCCTACCAGATCGAGACCGCCGAGGTGCACACCTTCCACGCCAAGGCCGTCATGTTCGCCACCGGCGGATACGGACGCGCCTGGAAGGTCACGAGCAACGCGCACGCCCTCACCGGCGACGGCGTCTGCATCGCGATGCGACACGGCATCCCCATCGAGGACCCCGAGTTCTACCAGTTCCACCCCACGGGCCTGTGGCGCATCGGCGTCCTGCTGTCCGAGGCCGTGCGCGGCGAGGGCGGCATCCTGCGCAACTCGAAGGGTGAGCGCTTCATGGAGAAGTACGCCCCCACGATGAAGGACCTGGCCTCCCGCGACGTCGTCTCGCGCGCCATCTACACCGAGATCCGCGAAGGCCGCGGCATCGGCCCCAAGGGCGACCAGTACGTCGTCTGCGACGTCACGCACCTCGACCCCGAGGTCATCGACAAGAAGCTGCCCGAGGTCACCGGCTTCGCCCGCACCTACCTCGGCATCGAGCCCAAGACGGAACCCATCCCGGTCGCACCGACGGCGCACTACGCCATGGGCGGCATCCCCACGAACGTTGACGCCCAGGTCCTCGCCGACCACACCGGCAAGACCGTGCAGGGCTTCTTCGCCGCCGGCGAATCCGCCTGCGTCTCCGTGCACGGCGCCAACCGCCTCGGCACGAACTCGCTGCTCGACCTCGTCGTCTTCGGGCGCCGCGGCGGCCGCGCCATGGCGAAGGCCTGCCGCGAACTCGAGCACGCCGAACTGCCCAAGGACGCCGACGCCTTCGCCAAGGCGCAGATCGCCGGCCTCGTCGCCGGCAAGGGCACGGAGTCCGTCGCCCGCATCCGCGAGGAAATGCAAGTCGCCATGATGGACCTGTGCGGCGTGTACCGCACGCAGGAGTCCCTCACGCAGTGCAAGGGCATCATCCAGGGCCTGCGCAAGCGCGCCAAGGACATCGCCGTCACCGACAAGGGCAAGCTGTTCAACACCGAATTGCTCGAAGCCCTCGAAATCGGCTACCTCCTCGACATCAGCCTGTGCGTCGTCGAAGCCGCCATGGCCCGCCGGGAATCCCGCGGCGGCCACGCCCGCGACGACTTCCCCAAGCGCGACGACGGCCAATGGCTCAAGCACACCTTCGCCAGCATCCAGGGCGACAACGTCCGCCTCGAGTACAAGCCCGTCACCGTGACGCGCTACAAGCCCGTGGAGCGTGTCTACTAATGGACCACAGCACTGCCACCAAGTCCGTCACGCTGCGTCTCGCCCGCTACAACCCCGAGGCCGGCGACAAGAAACCGCACATCGAGGAATACAACCTCGACGGCGTCCTGCCCACGGACCGCATCCTCGACCTGCTCATCCGGGTCAAGGGCGACCAGGACGGCAGCCTGTCCTTCCGCCGCTCGTGCGCGCACGGCATCTGCGGCTCGGACGCCATGGTCATCAACGGCAAGAACCGCCTCGCCTGCAAGACGCTGGCGAAGGACATGCCGGACATCATCACCGTCGAGCCCATCAAGGGCCTCGAGGTCAAGAAGGACCTCATCGTGGACATGGACCCGTTCTTCGAGTCCTACCAGGCGGTCATGCCGTACCAGGTCACAACGCACGAGCCCGCCGGACTCGAGCGCCTGCAGTCTCCGGAAGACCAGGCGAAGATCGACGACCAGTCGAAGTGCATCCTGTGCGCGGCGTGCACGACGAGCTGCCCCAGCTTCTGGGCCAACGACCAGTTCGTCGGCCCCGCTGCCATCGTTCAGGCCAGCCGCTTCCTCTTCGACACGCGCGACGAAGGCAATGCGGAGCGCCTGCAGCGCCTCAACGAGTACACGGGCGTGTGGCGCTGCCGCACGATCTTCAACTGCGTCGAGGCCTGCCCGCAGGGCATTGACATCACCCGCCACATCGGGAACGTCAAGAAAGCCCTCCTCCTTGGGACGACTTCCTTCGATTTGGGCGCACCCGCAACTGGCACCCACCAACACTGAACCGTTGCTGGCCTAGGCAATTCGTTGAATTCGAGAACCTGGGGATTCGTCACTTGCCTTTTCGGAATGCAGCCAGGCTGACCTGGTCCGATGCGAGCTTGACGGCCACGGTGACGGCAGCCACGCCGCCGGCGACGCCCATCACGACGAGCGCGACGTTGAGTTGCGGCGGGTTCGGACGGCCGACGACGCTGTCCGTGGCGATGATGGCGTTGGGTGACCCAAGCAAATCCATGCAGGCCTTGTAGTCCTGGTAGGCCTGGTAGCCGTAGGTGACGTTCTCCCACCACATGTGCAAGTCGAAGTTCGGCGGCGGCGACTGCGTGAGGATCATCGAGTACTCGGCCAGGGCGACCTCGCCGTTGACCAGGATGGTGTAGTCGCCGAAGAGGTCGAGGGGGAACGACAGCGTCGCGGTGTCGTCGGCGAGGAGGGCGGGTTCCAGCGTCACGTTTGCCACGAGGTCGCCCAGCGGCGACAGGACGGCGAAGGTCAGGCGGTTCATGCCCGGCGCCGCGTAGGCGTTCGTCGAGATGTCCAGCGTCGCTTCGCCGCCGAACTTCAGGTTGCTGAAGCGCTCGACGACACCGAAGGCCTCGGTCGGAGGCGCAATGCCGGAGGACGCATAGTTCGTCACGATGCTGGCCGGAGAGCTTTCCGAGTTGCTGCGCAGGTGGACGTGCAGTTCGGCGTCCTCAACGGCCTTGCCTGCAAGGACGGCGCCGGTCACGTCGTCGCGCACGCCCTCGCTGACGAGGCTCAGGGTGCCAACCATGTCGGGGGCTTCCTTGTCGAGGTCCTCGTTGCCCGAACTGCTGGTTGGGTCATAGTACCGTTCAGCGGCCACGCGCAGGGTGCCATTCCCGGACACTGCGAGGTCGGCGACGCGCGTTTGGCCGTCTTCGGTCACGGGGGCATCGTAGGCGTACCCCCTCGTCCCGTTGGGCAAGCGCACCTGGTCGATGTACATCGTGACCGGAACGACGCCGGCCTGGATGCTGTAAATGACGACGCGGCCGTTCGGCGTCCCGGCGTGGAGCATGACGAAGGCGCATGACTCGATGGGCAATTGCGCGCCCGCGTCCGCGGCTGGCTCAAGGACGGCGGTCTCCGTGCGGTTGACGCCCATGATGTACTGGTACTCGACGCCGTCGAGCGTGAAGTGCGCCTCCTTCGGGGGTGCGGCCAGTGCGCCGCTGGCGAGAGCCAGGAGGACGAGCGCGACGGCGATGGCGATGCGCATCAGATCTCCCCCCGGGCGTACAACTCGGCAACGGCCGTCGCGTCGGGGGCGCCGGCCTGGAACTTGAGCAGGAAGCCGCCGAAGATGGCTCCCAGCGACAGGGCGGCGACGGGCCAGCCGGCCGCGATGGACGTCATGGTGTAACCTGAGTCGTCGAGGTAACTCGTGAAGGGCCCGTCGACGCCGTGCCCGAACGATTCCGGAAGGACGTACCAGCCGAGGGCGAGCGCGGCCGCGACGGCGGCGAAGGCCAACGTGTTGAGGGCGAGGGTCACGGGGCGCACCAGCACGCGCGAGATGCCAGGGATCTCCGACAGGGCCGCAAGGCCAAGCAGCCCAAGGGCGCCGTACAAGGCCCACGCCATGCGGTCCAAGGTGCGCGCCGTCTTGGCGGGGTGCTCGGATTCGAGGGTTCCCTCCGATCCGCCGGGGCCCGCTTCCCAGTCCTGGCGCACGACTCCGTCCTCGGACGGGTCGTGGAAGCCGCCTTCAGGCGTGCGCCGGCCCGTTGAGTGGTCGTAGGTGAACCACGGAAGCAGGAACGAGCCCCCGATGAGGCCCGCGGCGAGGACACACAGCAGCAAGTTGCCAAGCGAACGCTCGCTGACGCTCACGGGCACACCTGCAGGCGGCCACACACGGCCGCGACGACCGGGGCCGCAGCGGCCGATGCAACCGGCAGCACGGGGCCAGCCGGCGCGAAGGTCGGCTTGAAGACGTACATCATCGACAGGTTCTCGCGCGTCGGGAAGTGCGCGCCCGGCACGGGGAACAGCGTCGTCGGGTCCACGTCCACCGTCGGCAGGCGCAGGATGGCGTCGGGGCCGAGCAGGACCGTGACCGGGCTCGGCGTGAGCACGGTGGCGTGGTCCGGGTAGGCGAACTGGAAGAGCCACAGCGTCAGGCGGTGGCCCTCGGGGATGAGCACCTCGAGCGGCTCGAACTCGAGCTGCGCGACGTAGCGCGTGTTGGGTTGCAGGACCTGCTCCTGCTCGCCACCGGCGTAGTAGCGCAGGTTCATTGAGCCGTGGCCGACGACGGGGACGTCGGGGGACGCGACCCAGTTGTGCGGGTCGCAGGGGATTCCGGATTCACTTGTGGCGCCACGCGGGCACGGCCCAATGGCGCGGACTTTGCCGTCCGGCGCCTCGTCGAAGAGCCAGAAGGCCATCTCGCCGCCGGCGCCTTGGACCTCGAAGGGGAGCTTGATCTGGGGGAGTCCGGAGATGCGCAGGTCGCTGGGGACGGGTTCGGATTTCAGCTCGATGACCTTGCTTGGGCCGCCCTGGGTGGGAGGCATGAGCTGGATGGCCGTCTCGCCGCTGACTTCGGGCACGAGGCCGCCGTCGCCGCTGAGGCGCAGTTCGAGCCAGTCGGGGTTGCTGGGCGGGTAGCTGTCCGCCATGCGCCAGAATCCGATGTTGTCCTGGACCTGGATGCCGGGACCAATGTGGCCGCTCTCGAGTCCCTTGAGGTGGCGGTCGAACCAGTGCAGCATCGTCTCCGCGAAGTCGAGGCGGCAGGGCATGACGGCCCACTCCGGCGCGCCTTGGGCACAACTGGAGTCGGGGAAGGCGTGGCCCCACTGGCCATACCATTCCGTGACGTCGATGCCCTGCGCGCGCAAGGCCGCGTTGAACGGGATCGCGGCGTGCGGGTCCACGTTCCAGTCCTGCAGGCCGTGGATGAGGAAGACGGCGCCGTCGTAGTTGTCGAGGACGTCCTGGCGGCGGTCGCGTTGCGTCCAGTAGTCGGTGACCTGCTCGGCGCGATCGCCGGTCGCCGTCGCGTAAGGGCCCATGACGGTGCCTTCGACGACTTCGGGGCAGACGTTCTGGATGTCCTGGTACGTCTCGCGGCCGTTGGCGCCGCCCGTTCCCACGGGGGGAATCCAGGGCACGGGCTGGGGCACGCCGGGGTTCTGCGGGAAGTCGTCGTCGAAGCCGTAGCCCCAGTAGGTGAGGCTGTGCATGCCGACGCCGCGCGACTCCGCCGAGCCGTTGTGGAACATCAAATCGAAGATGTCCGGCAGACCGGCCGTCGGGACGATGCCCTTGAGGTGCGCGTTGCCGGTGGCGGCGACGGACCACGGCGTGGAGCCGTCGTACGAGGCGCCAATCATGGCGACGTTGCCGTTCGACCACTCCTGTTCGGCAAGCCAGTCGATGGCCTGCACGAGGTCGTGCTGCTCGGCGTCCCCGAGGAGGTCCATGCAGCCGCCAGCGGTGCCGGTGCCGCGGACGGCGAGTTGCACGACGGCGTAGCCGTGCGGCAGGAAGTTGGCCACGAGCCAGGCAGACTTCTGCTGCAGGTCCGTCACGCCGCATTCGCCCTGGCCTTCGGCGCCGCAGCTCTCGTCCTGCTCGTAGTACGGTCCGGCGTCAATGATGATGGGGACCGGCTCCGTCACGTTGGCGGGGCGCCAGATGGCCATCGGGATGAACACGACGCCTTGGTCGGCGCTTCCCGCGGGGCCAGGGTAGGCCGGGAGCGTCGAGACGAGGTACACCGTCTCCGGCGGCATCGGTTGGTAGGGACCAATGGTGAGGACCTGCGACCCTTGGTTGGCGAAAGCGTACTCGCCCTCGGCCACGGCGGGATTCTTGTAGTGCGCATCCGGGTCGAACGCGTCGTACTGCTCCATGGTGTTCAGGCAGCCGCTCAACAGCGGCATCGCCAACGCCAAGGCGCTCACGAATGCGAAGCGGACCCGGACGTGCACTCAGCGTCCCGCCTTGGTGACGACGGTCGCGCGCCGCGGGGTGCCGTGGCCGTTGCGCTGGGCCGTGAGCGGTCGCAGGCGGTCGATGACGGCCTGCTTGCGCGCGCCGGCAAGCACCTGGTCCAAGGCGCCCATGAGGTGGTCGGCGAAGACGACCTCGATGCGGTTGCGGTACACGGGGTTGAGCAGCACATCGTTGCGGTTGGCCTCAGGCACAACGGCGCGCGTGTAGCCGGAATCCACGGCAGTCTCGATGACCTGCGTCACGCCGCGCACGGCGCGCAGTTCGCCCGTGACCGTCATGCCGCCGATGAGGACCGTGTCCTGGCGCACCGGCACGCCCTCGAGGGCGGACAGCGCACTCACGGCGAGGGCGAGGCCGCAGGCCGTGGCGTCAACGCCCTCCTGGGGCACGACACTCTGCACGTGGATGTCGTTCGACAGAATGGTATCGCCCGCGATGGTCTTGACCAGCGCCTCGACGATCTCGTCCTGCGTCTTGGCGGAGCGCTCGATGCCACCGCCGAAGTTGATCTGGCCGCCGTGCCGCGACTGCGGAGGCGTGACGGCGGTGGCAATGGGGACCACGAGGCCGGCGGGTTCGCCGACTTCGCCGGTGCCGACGAGGCCAGCGCCTGCGGCAAGGCCGATGAGCTCGCCCGTGGAGCGCACGAGGTCGTGCTTGCGGCGCGACTCGAGGGCGGCCTCGGCGATTTGCTGCTCGAGGCTGCGGCTGAGGCGCTTGGCTTGGCGCACGTCGTCGGCGCTGACGAGTTCGCGGCCCTGGCTGCGGGCGATGTCGCCCGCGGTGCGCACGAGGCCTCCGAGTTCACGCAGGCGCAGGGTGAGCTTGCCGCGTTGGCCGCTGCGGCGCTGGCCTTCCAGGATGATTTCCGCGATGGCGTCGCGTTCGAGGTGCGGGATGCGGCCGTCGCGCAGGACTTCCTGCGTCACGAAGCGACACACCTTGAGGCGGTTCTCGTGGTCGTCCGTCATCGCGTTGTTGACGTAGACCTCGTAGCCGTAGCCGCGGATGCGCGAACGCAGGGCCGGGTGCATGCCGCGCATGCCGGAGGCATCCGGGGGCTGCACGGCATCGAGGTTGCCGGCCGCCACCAGGATGAAGTCGCTGGGGACGGGGTCGGTGCGCACCATGGCGCCCGACGACGTCTGGCTCTGGCCGACGATGGCGAACTTGCGTTCCTGCATGGCGGTCAGGAGGGCCTGCTGGCTCTCCAATCGCAGCACGTTGATTTCGTCGATGAACAGGATGCCCTTGTCCGCGCGGTGGATGGCGCCGACTTCGACGCGCTCGTGCACTGGCGTCTCGAGGCCGCCCGACTGGAAGGGGTCGTGGCGCACGTCGCCGAGCAGGGCGCCGGCGTGGCTGCCCGTGGCTTCGACGTAGGACGCGTGCGTCTCCTTCTTGGGGTCGTGCTGCAGCAGCAGCTTGGGGACGCCGAAGATGATGGGGTCCTTGCGCTGGCGGAAGATCATGAAGAGGAAGATGGCCACAAGCACGAGGATGCCGAAGCCCATGACGCCCTTCTCGATGTCGTCGAAGCCGGTGCGCAGCAGGACGTACACGCCCAGGGAGAGGAACGCGAGGATGGCGAACCATTCCAGGACGCGGTTGACGACCTTCTTGCGGCTGGCGAGGCGGTGCATCTTGGCGATGGCCACAGGGCCCTTGCCGGCCTCGACGCTCAACACCTTGGGAGCATTCGGGTCCTTCGGGTTGTGGTAGACGAGGACGTCCTGCAGCTTCTCAGGGGGAAGCATTTCCGCCATGGCCTTGGCAATCATCGATTTGCCCGTGCCGGGGTCGCCAATCAGCAGCAGGTGGCGCTTCTGCGAGGCCGCCTTCTCGGCGACGGCGACAGCCAGCTCTTGGCCGATGACCTGGTCAATCAGGCGCGGGGACACCTGGATGTCCTTCGAGGTCTGGATGTCGGTCTGTTCCGCAATCCAGCGGTACGGGTCGTGAATCAATTCCGCGGGGGCGGTTGGCTTGCGCGCTTCGGCTTGCTTCTTGGCCATGTCATTCTCCCTTGGTGATGGCCGCAAGGGGGTTCTTGCGGCGGTGAGCGACGAGACTTCCCAGCACGGCGCTGGCGCCGAGGACGCCAGCCACGGGGGCAACGAGGTTTGTGGTCGCTGCGGCGGGGATGGGCGGGGGCGGGCTGGGCGGGAAGCCGGTCCCTGGCGCCTTGAGGTCGGTGATCTCGATGACCTCTGCGAACAGGACCGTGCCGTAATCGGCGATGGCGAAGAACTCGCGCTGGTACAGGTTGCCGAGCTTCGTGCCGTTGTAGGTGAACGGCTCCGCGGGCAGCAGCAGGAAGTCGTCGGACAGGTCCTGGAAGGCCGCTTCCGGCGACTGCAGGATGGTGGCATCCTGGTTGCGTTGCAGCGGGTCGCCGATGTCGAGCTTCAGCGTGGCCAGCACGCCGTAATCCTCGTCGAGGGCGACGATCATCTTCTGGATGTGCGGCGCCAGACCGAGGCCGTCCAGCAAGTCGTCGGACCCGGCGAGGTAGTTCACCGTGGTCTTGACGATGACGTGCAGGGCGCCGGACTGCTCGCGGTACACGATGTCCTGGATGTTGCCGCGCAGGATCTGAACCTCCGGGTCGAGGGGCAGGATGTCGTGCCCGAGGGCAAGTTGCTTGGTCCAGTCGATGCGGCCCGCGGCGGTCTCGTAGCGGCCGAAGGCCGCCGAGAACTGCAAGGCGCCTTCCGTCGAGGCGCCGGCGGCGACGAGGGCGAGGCGGCCGTCGGAGCGGACGCCGAGCTTGGGCGGGCCGACCATGTCCGGCGCCTGGCCCATGTATTCCGGCTTGCCGCCGTTGGGGTCCATGCGGAAGAGCTGCACGGTTCCGTTAGCGACCTCGGGGGCCCAGCGGAACTCGCCTTCACTCGTGTCCACGATGCAGCCGACGTAGAGCCATCCGAAGGACAGCACGGGGTTCGTTGACCCGGAGCACGGCGCAATGGCGTCGTCGGTGTCTTGGTAGTAGTACGGCGTGTCGGAGTCCGACGTGGTCCAGGCGATGCCGATGGTACCGCGCGGCGTGTCCTCGTCGTCGTCCGCGGAATCGGGCTGCGCGGCCGCGGGCGCCGCAGACGGGGCGGGGGCGGGCGGCGGGGACGTCGCGGCCTGGCGCGTGGGTTGTGCCATCGGCACCGGCGACTGGCTGACGGCAGTCACCGTGGGCTGCGCGGTGGGCAGGACTGCAATGGATGAAGCAAGCCCGGGGACCGGGGGCGCGGCCTGCGTGGAACCGGCCGGGGCCGGGGCCGGGGCCGGGGCCGGCTGCACGGCGACTTGGGGCGAAGCCGCCTCGGTGGTGGGCGCCGCGATGAATTGGTTGTCCGGGTTGGCGGGGCAGGATTCCGGCGTCTGCAGGTCGGGGACGCCGTTCGACTCCTGGTAGAGGGCGACCTGCTGCGTCAGCGGGTTGGCCTTGACGTAGTTGCCGCCGACGTCGACGAGGTACGCGGTGTCCGTGTCGCACGGCGGCACGGGGGGCACGAAGACGGTCTCATGCCACACCAGCGTCATGTTGTCCGTGATGGGGTTGAAGAGGAACCACATCTGGTTGATCTGGTTCTCCTCGTGGATGGGCGTGATGTACTCCGCGTTGTAGCCGCCGTTGGAGGAGGCCTGCTCCTCGTCGATGGTCTCGATGCTCTCGAACTTCTGCGCGGCGATGACGTAGTCGAAGGTGTTGGTGCCGTTGCCGTCGGTGCCGCTCGGCATGGCGTACAGCGACCCGACGTACACTTGGCCGTACGGGTCGATGGTGACTTGGGGATGGATGCCGAGGGCGTTGCCAACCTCGTCGGGGGGAACGAAGGGGTTGTCCACCCAGTTCGCGCCCTGGTTCTGCGACGTGAACGTCGTGAACGGCTGCGAGGGGCAGCATTGGCGGGCCCGCGGCGTCGGGCCCTCGCTTCCCGCGGATGGGCCGTGCAGGCTGGCCAGGATGAGGTTCTGGGGTTGCAGGGGGTCCACGGCGAGCGAGGGGTCGCCCATCAAGTCGTCGCCATCGACCGCGCGCACGGGGCATCCGCCGCCGCCCGTCGTGACTGGCGTGGCCGGCTGCCCGATGGGGACGTTGCCGCCGCAAGTGACAATGAGCCGGTACTCGACGCCGGCCGCCTGGGCGCCGACCTCGACGGGGATGGCTCCCAGCAGCAGGAGCACCGCGAATGCCAGGAGTCGCTTGGAGGACAAGGCGGACACAACCCAGAGGCGCCCTAGGGGGGTCCTCCAGACAACCGAAGCGAAGGACTTCCCTGGGCCATATCTAGTTTCTGCGACACTCCTCGATGCCTGCCCCGGGAAAATCCCCCGGTCTGGAATCCTTATCCCGCAGCCCTGGGGTCGGGTCGCGATGGACCCGCCCGCGCGCACCTGGGCCCCCAAGCGGGCCGCGGCGGCCGGCGTCGCCGCCCTGGTGCTCGCTGCGGCCCTCGCCCTGGCCATCGACCTCGACTTGGACGGCGACCTCACGGCCCTGGAACTCGGCGCGGGGACGCGCCCCTGGGACGCAGACTCGGAGGGCGACGGCCTGAAGGACGGCTGGGAACGCAACGCCGGCCTGGACCCACGCTCCTCCGACAGCGACGGCGACGGCCTGCCCGACAGCCACGAACTGCGCCTCGGCGCCGACCCGACTGCGGCGGACAGCGACGGCGACGGCCTCGCGGACGCGCAGGAGGCCGCCCTGCCGGACTGCGACGGCGACGGCGCCCGCGCCATCGCCGAAGGGGATGGCGACGGCGATGGCCGGCTTGACCCCCTTGAGGCGGAGGGGGACCGCTGCAACCCCGACGCGGATGGCGACGGCGTGCTCGACGGCGCCGAAGGCAACGCGCGTTGCGTGCACGCCCGCGACTGCGACGAGGACGGGCTCGAGGACGGCAACGAGACGGCCGGCTTCGACGCCCTCGACCCCGACTCGTTCGGGTCGGGCGTCGCGGACTCCGTGTCGTACGCCTTCCAACAGTCGGGCCAGCCGCCCGGCGCGGACGCCGACGACGACGGCATCCCGGACGGTTGGGAGGGCGACGACGGCCTCATCGCCTGGGGCGACCTGCGGCCGCAAGCCGGGCAGCGCGATGTGCTCGTCGAGTTCCTGCGCGTGCAGGGTCCCGATTCGGGGCTGCCGCGCTACGCCAGCGAATCCTTCACGCAGGCCTACACGTACGTCGCAGACGCCTTGCGGGCCGAGCGCGGTGTGCAACTGCGCTGGACGGAAACCATCGTGACCATCGCGGCGGAGTCCGACCCGGCCCTCATCCCGGAGCTCGAGGACCCGTACTACGCCGACGTGTTGGCCAAGGGTCGCTACTCGGGCAACCCGTACGTGACGACGGTCGTCCTCAATCCGCAGCATGACCAGAGCCAACTGCTGCACGCCGGCGTGGCCCCGATCCGCGGCATGTTGGCGGCCATCGACTACGGCGCGCACATGGACGTCACGTTCCAATCGGCCGACGGCGCCGTCACGGCGCGCATGGCGCCCATCGTGGAGTCGATGATCCGCGGCGGCCGACAAGACCTGCTCGCCGAGATGGGGTTCCGCGGCGGCTACACGCAGGCCGGCGAAATGGGACTCGAGGACACCGCCAGCGGCAGCCAACTCATCTGGACGCCGTCGTGGTTCAAGGGCGCACCCCGCGTCATCACCGCATCGCAGACGGTGCAATTGCAGGTCGCCGACGTCACCGTGTACTACGGCTCCCTGGCCGGAACCATCCTGCACGAGCTGGGCCACACCCTTGGACTGTGCCACGCGCACGACGCCGAGTGCAACGCCGCGTTCTCGGCCTACGATCGCGCCCACCAGGCCGAGTCCACGATGAGCTACGACGCCCCCGGCAACCAGCTGCACTTCCTGGATTCTGAATGGACGACGGTCCTGCAGTACATCTCCTGCCCGCCCGATGCGCCCGTGACCCTTGTCGCGCAAGGCGCGAATCTGCAGGAGGTGCTGCAATCCAAGTACGGCTACGCCAACAAGGACCTCCTGTCGGTTGACCTGCGCGCCTGCAACGACCTCACGCCCATCCAGCGCACGTTCCAGTCGGGCACGCCCGCCGCCGCGACCTACGTCCAGCCGGACTCCCTGCGCGATCCTCCCCGAGGGTCCGGCGGCCTTTGGCTGACCAGCGCCTTCGCCGTCATCGCAGTCGGAGCCGTCGCCGCCGCCACCATCGTCGGGGGCCGCTGGCGACCCCGCGCCTAGCACCGTGCAGCAGCCTTTTGTCCCGCACTCCTTGGCGAAATGCATGGGACGCTTCGCCCGCTCGTGGGACCTCACCAAGACCAGCTTCAAGGTCGTCCGCCAGGACAAGGAACTGCTGTGGATGCCGGTGCTCTCGGCCCTCGCCAGCCTGATCGCCATCGCGGCCATCGCGGGCGTCGGCATCGGCACGGGCCTGTGGCCCCAGACGGAGAACCCCGACGGCAGCGCCAACTACGCGGGCGCGGCCCTGGCCTTCCTGCTCTACATCGCCCTCGCCTTCGTTTCGCTGTTCTTCAACGCCGCCGTCGTGGCGGCCGCCAACGAGCGCCTGGGCGGCGGCGACCCAACCGTTGGCTCGGCCCTGCGCGCCGCGGCCGGCAAGGCGGGCAAATTGTTCCTTTGGGCCATCGTCGTGGCCACGGTGAACGTCCTCCTGCAGGCCATCCGTGAGCGCTCCGGCATCGTCGGGCAGATTCTCACGAGCCTCGCGGGCACGGCGTGGAACCTTGCGACGTACTTCATGGTCCCCGTCCTGCTCTTCGACGACAAGGCCATCGGGTCGTCGCTCAAGCGCTCGGGCGGCCTGTTCAAGCAGACGTGGGGCGAGACCGTCATCGGCCAGGGCGGGCTGGGCCTCGCCGGCTTCGTCGTCGGCCTCGTCGTCGTCCTCGTGGGCTTCGCGCTGCTGTTCCTGCTCTCGCCGCTCGGCATCGTCGGCATCGTCGCAGCCATCGCCATCGCGGGCCTCGCCCTCGTTGCGACCATCGCCTTGTTCTCGGTCCTCGAAGGGGTCTACAAGGCTGCCCTGTACCGCTACGCCACCACGCAGCAGGTGGCGCCCGGCTTCACGTCGGACCAAGTCGGCGGCGCGTTCGTGCAGCGCTAGAATTCAACAATGCCAAGGGACTGGCATTGCGGCCAATCCTGTTCGGGGGGCCTTGGATTCAGCCGAACCTTGGCCCCCAGGTCTACGCGGCCTGCGGCCCGACCGAGAATTCACAGGGATGCGGTTGTCATGACGAGGACCCAGGCGAAGGCGCCGCCGCCCCAGGCGAAGCCGCCGGCCCCGGCCGTGTACGCTTGCCATTCGCCAATGACGGCGGGGACCATGAACTGCAGGCCAGGAGTGCCGGCGAGGGTGTTGCCTTCGTGGTCGCCGACGCCGGTGGCTTCCCAGTGCTGGCCGTCGGGCGCAAGGAGTTGCGTGTGCGAGGCGCCGGGGACGGCGAAGGCGAAGAGGATGGCCAACACATGCGTCGCGTCGGCGGGGACTGTGAAGATGGAGAGCGGATACGCGGGGGCGCTTGGGGCCGCCGGCACAAGCACCGACTGCAGGTTGAGAACCATGTCCGCCGCGGCCTGGTAATAGGTCCCCGTGAATCCCTGCCCGGACGATGTGGTGGTGACCTCGACCTCGACGACGGGCTCCCCCGCGGCGTCCAACGCGAAGCCCTGGTACGAGCTGAACCACTGCAAGGCTGGATCGTAGTCGTAGCGTGCGCGCAGCGTGCCGCCCTCGCTCGTTTCGATGAGGAACTTGCCGCCGCCCTGGGCCGTGGACTTCAGGTCGAGGCTGCGCGTGATCGGCATCAGGTCCGGTCCGACATTCATCTCGTTGCCCGTCCAGGTCTTGCCGTCCTCGAGCGGGAACGAGTACCATGGGAAGGCGAAGTCGCCGTCGCGCACCGTCCAATCGGACTTCGACATGCGGCCGACGTCAGGGAAGAAGAACGACGCGGCGAAGGCAGCGTTCTCTTCACGGTCGGTCGCGAGGACGTAGTCGGAGGACCCGTTCTCCACGACGATGCTCTTGAGCGTGAAGTCGATGTCTGAGCCGATCTGCCAGTGATGCGACCAATGAGAGCCGACTTGCCAGACCGGCGCCGCGGCGAGGGCCGTCCCGTTGCCTGCGGCCGTGGATGCTTCGTCGCCCCCGTTGGCGGTCGTATCCGTGCCCGTGTCGGGGCCTCCGCCGTCGCCCGCGCAGCCAGCGAGGAGGGCAGCCAGGAGCAGACTCACGGCCAGGGCCGAATTCATGCCGGACCAGCCAGCGCAGGCGAGGATAGCCTTTGTGGCGGGAAACCATTCACGCCGTGGATTTTTCTCCAGCACGTTTCGGTGAATTCCAAGGGGACAGCTAATCCAAGTTCGGGGGGCCCGGGATTCATCAGAACATTGGTGCCATCACGCTGGCTGCCGGCTTTGGCATTCAGCCGATTCAGTCCCCCCTCAGCCGTCGGCCGTGGCCACGCTGAATCGGCACAATTGCATCGGAGCGACAGGAAGGCTGCCAAGATTCGCTCAATCCGAGGCCCCCAGGTCTTGCGATGCCACACGACTTGGGAAATTCGCTGAATTCTACACTGGTTCGGCGGAGATGATGAGGCCCTTCTTGTCGGCCTCGACGAGGGCCATGCCTTCCGGCGAGTCCGCCTTGAAGCGCAAGCGGCCCTCCTTGCTGGCCGTCGCCTCGCCGACGATGGCGCCTTCGACCTCGACCTGGTACGGTCCCGGCCGGGCGCCATCGATGAGAACGAAGACGTTCGTGGACGTGCGCTTCAACCGAACCTTCGGGACGTTGGCCGCGCCTCGACGACCCTTGCTCCCCGAGTAGGCATCGTGGCCACCCCCGCCGAAGGCTTCGCCTTCGTCGTCCATCTGCATGACGCCCTTGGCCTTCCAAGGCTTGGCGTTGGCAGGCATGGCCTTGACGGTGACGTGCAGGCCAAGTTTGCGTTCGATGCCTTGCACGGTCTTGCCGCCCTTGCCGATGAGTTGCGCGATCTCGCTCTCGTCCACTTGCACCGTCGCGCGGCGCCCGCGCACCTGCACGTCGAGCGGGCCCTGCGCGTACTTGCGCAGCATACGCGTGAGCTCCTTTTCCATCAATTCACTGCGCGGGTCGCGTTGCGCCTCGGGGGCATCGACGGGCATGACGACAATCTGCTCGCCGAAGGTGTACAGCTCGTACAGGACGCGGCCGTTGAGCACATCCTTCACGACCACGACGGGGCGCGCCAGGTCCTCGAGCATCATCCCGTGCGGCACCTTGACGGTGAACTCCAACTCCAACACGGACGCGATCGCGCCGTTTTCGACGAACAGCACCGTGTCCACGACTTGTGGAATCATGCCGAGCTCGACGCGGCCAATGAGGCGTTGGATGGCGTCGATGGCGCGGTTGGCGTGCGTGACGCCGATGAGGCCGACACCGGCGAGGCGCATGTCCGCGAAGGTGAGGAAGTCGTTCGTCGTGCGGACCTCGTCGTAGATGACGTGGTCCGGGCGCACGAGGAGGATGACGTCGCCAGTCCACTTCATGTCGCGGTCGAGGGCGCCGTACTGCGTGACTTCCTTGGGGACCTGCAGGTCGCGCGGCTGCTCCATGGTCTTCACGACGCGGTTCATGCCGTGCAGGTGCTCAGCGACGGCGGCGGCGAACGTGGACTTGCCCGACCCCGGCGGGCCGGACAGGAAGACGCCGCGCGTGCGGCCCTCGAGGCGCTCCAGGATGCCGTCGGGCAACTCGTAATCGCCGATGGACTTCTTCGTGATGGGCCGGACCGCGGTGACTTCGAGGCCGTCGCTGAAGGGCGGCTGCGCGATGGTGATGCGCATCGGCCCGAGCTGGATGACGGTGCAACCCTTCTTCTCCATCTCCATGAACGAGTTGTAGTCGCGCTTGGTGAACTCGATGCACTCACGGACCAAGGCGCGCAGGTCGGCGTGCTTCATCTCGCGCGACGTGGGCTTGTGCGGCTCGTAGGTGACCTCACCGGGGCGCCCGCGCTTGACCATCGGGATGCAGTCGGCCTTGAGGTGGACGGACATCGTCTGCGGGTCGAAGAACTGCCAGAGCGCGAGTTTGGTCAGGTCCGTGTCGTGCACCATCGGGCGCAGATAGTGGTGCTTGATGCCCTGCGCGGCGGCGGCGTGCGCGGCGACGCGGTCGCTGGTGACGTAGACGCCCTTGAGTTCGACGGCCGTGTCGCGGATGAGGGCGTCGATGGCGCCGGTCTTGGCGCGCTCGATCTCCGAGGAGTCGGGGCGACGGCCGACGAAGGCCACCGTGATCTTGCCTTCCGTCGCCATGCGCTGCAACGACGCGAGTTCGTCGAGGCCGGAGATGCCGGTCTCCGCGCCGCGGTTGGCCTGGGCCTCGAGCTCGGCAAGGGCCGCGTTGGGGACGGCGACGTGGGCACGCGGGAACTCGCCGCTCTTCAGGAGCTCGGTGATGCGCCCGTCGACGAGGACGGACGTGTCGGGCACCAGGGTCTCAGGCACGCGGCAAGAGAGCGGGCACCCTGGGATAAGCGTGGGGATGGGTCCAGTGATGGCTTCGCGTGGAACTCAGGCGGCCGGGCGTGCCTTGACCAGTTGGCGCAGGCCGTCCAAGTCCACCACGCGCGCTTTGCCCAAGGCGACCCGCGCCACCTTGGCCATCGCTTGGTCATGCGTGACCAGAATGGCGTCCAGGCGCTGTGCCAACGCGACGTACTCGGCATCGTAGAAACTCAGGCCCAGGACGCAGAGCTCGCCGGCCAATGCTCGCATGGCCGGATCAGACGGCACGAGTCCGACTTGCGCGAGCAGGAGTTCAGCCGCCGAGCTGCGCAGCTCCGGAGTCGGCCCGAACTGCATGGCCCGCTTGTTGTGCACGACTTGACCGACTTCCGAGGCGATGAGGGCGGGGGCATGGCAATCCATGCGGCGCCAAGCGTCATGCACGGCAACCATCCATTGCGGGTGGTCCGGGTGGGCACTGTCGAGCAGCGCGCTTGCGTCGAAGACGAGCATTTCAGTGGTCGTCCCGGCTTTCGCGCACGGCGCGGGCCATTCCGCCCTTGGGCCACGGCGCAAATCCCTTCTGCAGTTGCCGCAGCCGCGCAAGGAAGTCGTCGCCCAGGATGCGGTTGGCCTCCTCCTCGAACGCCTTGCGGGCAACGTCGTTGGGATTGAGGCCCCGGGCCCGGACGGCGGCGATGAGCTTGGGGTCCGTCCTGAACTGCGCCTTGTCCGTTTCCGCCATGCTCTGCATCATCGACTTCTGGATACAAAACTGTATCCAAAGGTGTATCCAAGGGTCGGATGAACCTACTTCGAGGGCATGCTTTCGACGGGCTTCAGCGGAGGCGCGGCGGCCTTGCGCGACTTGGCGTACGTGACGAGCGCAACGGCGGCGACGATGAGCGTGCTCGCGACGACGGTGCGCTGCGTGATGGGCTCGTCGAGCCAGGCCGCCCCGAGCAGGACGGCGACGACGGGGTTGACGAAGGCGTACGTCGAAACCATGGCCGACGGGCGCACGGACAGCAGCCACGAGTAGGCACTGAAGGCGATCACGGACCCGAAGACGACGAGGTAGAGCCACGCCCAGGCGGACGAGGCGGAGGCGTTGGCGAGGTCGACCTCGGCCCACTCACCGGACAGAAGGCCGGCGGCAGTGAGGAGGATTCCGCCGGCGAACATCTGCAGCGCCACGGAGCGCAGGATGGGGAGCTTGATGCCGCCGCGGCGCGACAGCAGCGAACCCGTCGCCCAGCACAGGCAGCCGAGCAGGATGGCGACGACGTAGCGGTAGTCCACTTCGCCGCCGACCCAGCCGCCATCCTCGCCGGCCAGCAAGATGACGCCGCCGAAGCCAAGCAGAATCCCAAGCCCGACGAATCCGGTCGGGGCGGGGCCGCGGAAGGCGAGCCAGTCGAGCAGCGCCATCCACAGGGGGACGCTCGTGATGAGCAGGGCAGCGACGGCGGACGGCATCTTGCCTTCGACGACGGTGACGACGCCGTTGCCGATGAGCAGCAGGAAGGCGCCGAGGACGAAGGCCCAGAGCCAGTCGCGGCGCGTCGGGACGGTGCGGCGGGAACCGGGCACGATGAGCCAGAGCAGGGGGCCGGCCACCAGGAAGCGCGAGCCGGCCATCAAGAGCGGCGGCAGCGTGTCGATGGCGAGCTTGATGGCGAGGTACGTCGAGCCCCAGATGAGGTAGATGGCCGCGAAGGCTGCGATGACGAGTCCGGGGCGGGCGTGGGCCATCGGCGTGCTGCGCAGCCCGGGCGAGGACTTCAGGGGCCGGTTGCACCTGTGCGAGGCGCGCACGCCTCGCGCACGGGGCGAGCGAGGTGGGTCGGCTTCAGCCGTGGGCGAAAAGCGCCATGAGCGCGTAGCTACAGCCCGTCAGCTGTTGCGGGCCTACTCGTCCCATGACCACACCTTGACCTCGAGCTCCTCGCACCACCGCAGCACAGCCTGCCGCTGGCCGCCCTTCAGGCCTTTGCGATGGATGTACACGCCCTCGCACCCGGGGGTCGCCGCGATGGCGCGCTTGAGTCGGGCCTTTCCTCCGGCGTCGTCGGCCTCGTCCACGAAGTGGCTCGGCAGGAAGTGGCCGAAGTCGGCCTTGCCTGCGGCGCCGAGGTCCGTGTGGCGCGGGACGTAGTGTCCGCCCCCAACGCCGACGAGGACGGGGCCCGAGCAGCGGCCTTCACCCGCGAGCACGTCATCGATGGCTGCCGCCAGGACACGCGCCGAACCGAGGTCGCCGTACCATTGGGCGTCGGAGCCAATCTCCACGAACAGGCTGGGGATGGACATGGCCGGTCCGTGATGCGTGGATTCGTACGTGACGGAGTGCGGCAAGCCGGCCTTGGCGGCGTGGTGGCGCAGCCGGCGCAACAGAGCCCCCATGTCGCGGGTCGCCGCCGGGGACAGGTGCTCGGGTTTGCCTCCGAAGTCCGCCTGCGCATGGTTGCCGATGGGGTGGACAGTGAGGCTCGGGTGGCCGCTCTTGGCGGCGTGCTTGCTCAGGAACCAGACGTCCATGACGGGCCAGCCCGTCGCCTTGAGATCGCCGTCGAGGGCCTCGTCCGTGACGGTGGGCCCGGCGACTTCCACGAGGACGGTCTCGCTGCGCGCCCACACCGGCGCGCCGCGGAAGGTGCGCTGCGCCTGCTCCCACGTTCCCGCTTCGAGCATGCGGTCGCGGACGTTGACGCTCGCCGCATCGGCGCGGTTGCAGACGAGAATGCGCAAGCACGTCGGCCAGGACGAGCTGCGCTAAGGGTTTGTTGTCGCGCCACGGTAGCCACCGATTTTCACCGATTTTAACCGACCCGACCTTCCGTGAGAATCGGTGCAAATCGGTGGCTCGTGGGGCGGGGTCAACGCATGCGCAGGACGCGACGCTTGAGGGCCCGGTAGCCGACCCACAAGGCGAGCGGGGCCAAGGCGATGAGGAGCAGGTGCGTGGTCTTCGTCCGCCCCCGGGGCATCTTCTTGCCGGCCTTCGTCCCCGTGATGGGCTGGAACGTTTCGGACACCAGGTGCGTCGGCATGCCGTGCTTGGCGAGGATTTCCTTGACCTCCGGGTGGGCGCCGCGGCGGTGGCTCCACAAGTGCTGCACGTAGCGGTTGGAGAGCTCGACCTCGGACTCGAGGCGGCCGTCCTTGAAGGCGCGGACATGGATCTGCATGTCGTCCGGCTCTTGGCGCACGACGCCCCACACCTGACCGGCCTTGCGGGCCTGGCGCAGCGGGTCGCGCTTGAATCCCTCGGCGAGCAGGACGGCCTTGCAGCCCTTGAGCCAGACCAAGGTGTTGAGGGCGACGTTCGACGTGTCGTCCGACGTGTCGGGGGCTTCACCCGGCCCGACGGGGGGAATCTGCTCCGGCGTGATGTCCGGAATCGGCACCGGCTCCGCGAACGTGGGCTTGCCGAGCTCCTCCGGCAGGGGCGCGTCGGGAGTCGCCCGCTCAATCGGGCCTGCGAGGTCGATGGGACCTTCGTCCGCGCCGTCAACCGCCTTGGCCGCGTGCCCCTTGCGGCGGGGGCGAAGGCCGGGCATACCCAATGATTGGTCGCGCAAGCACTTGAGGCTTGCCCGCAGCGCCTAAGCGGTGGTCCGGGGCTGCGCGGGCGTGCCAACTGCGACGACGCCGTGCCCCAAGTGCGGCGCCGCCATCCGCGTGCATGGGGACCGCGGGGCCTGCAAGACGTGTGGCCAAGGTGTGCGCTTCGTGGATGCTCCCGAGGTCGCCTGCCGGACCTGCGCGGCGCCCGTTCCCATGCCCCCCGGCCAGCACGCAGCCCAATGCGCAAAGTGCGGCGCCTGGACCGCCGACGAGCCGGACCGGCTGGTGCAGGGGCAGGCCACTTGCCCCCGATGCCGCCGCGCCATCCCCGTGTCCCTTGAGGCCGAGCAAGCCACTTGCCCGCATTGCCGCTCGCTGCTGTCGCTGCAAGACACCCTTTAAGCCTCGGACGGCTCGTGCGGGGCCATGGCCAAGGAGAAGGGCGAGCTCGTCGGCGTCGTGCGCGAATGGAAGCCGGAGCACGACGACAGCCTGACGAAGATTCACGCCGCCATCGATTCGTGGGGCCGCCGCCCGGACCATCCGCCGCAGCGCGACTACGCCGACGTCGAGGCCGCCGTCGACCGCATCACGAAGCGCGTGAAGACGCGCAAGGTCACCGTGCATGAGACCGTCACCGAGTACGTCGATGAGGAGCAGGCCCCCATCGAAGGGCCCGCCGACGACGGCGTGCAGCAGGTGGAGGCTCCCAAGTCTTCCAAGCGCAAGCCGAAGATCCTGGGTTGGTTCGGCCCGAAGTCGCAGAAGAAGAAGGTTGACGACGCCGTCGCCGAGCGGGCCGCCGGCAATGGCGCCGCAGACGCCGATTACCAGCCGCAGTGCTCCGCCCTCACCGAGGACGGGCAGCAGTGCCGCAACTCCGCCCGCGGCGAATCGAAGTACTGCTCCAGCCACAAGGGGTACCAGCCGCCCACCGCGAAGGGCATCGCCAAGCGCGTCGAGGGCGAGGCCTGGGACCCGAGCGACCACGTCACCGACCGCTCCAGCGTCCGCGCCGCCAACACGCGCCCCAAGGTGCGCAAGGCCAAGGACACGAAAGTCGCCGTGCGCAAAGTCGCCAAGTCGGGCCGCAAGAAGCGCTGACCACCATCGAGCCGCGGAATCCGTGAAAAACGCGGAATCGCGGTCGTCCGACTCGAACAGGAATGACGGGAATCTCAGGAATGGCATTCCCGGGCATTCCCGAGATTCCTGTTCCGTCGTCGGTCCGCGGCTGGCGTTAGGCGTCGCAACGGGCCAACGTCGCATCCAGGGTGGCTGGGCCGTTGCCCGGATGGCCCCACCCCCAAGCCTTATCGGAGAGGATGAGTCGGCGACTCCCGATGCTGGAGGTCTCCGCCTTCGATGGCCGCGCCCGCGCCGCGCTGTGGCAGCCGAAGGACGGCAAGGACGGCCCGTCCCTGCGCACCCCGGGCCTCCTGTTCCCCGAGACGACGCTCGCCCCCGTCCCCTCTTGGGCGACGGCCACGGTGACCTCCAAGCCGACCAACCAGCCGGGCCGCATCGAACTCGTCTCCGGCGGCACGTGGTTCTACCCCTTGCACGAGGACCAAGCCGGCCTGCGCATCCCCCCCATCCAGCCCGCCCCCTCCACCGTCGTCCAAGTCGTCGACGTCGGCTCGGAGCTCGCCGTCTTCCATGACGCCCTCGGCTGGGCCACCAACCCGCAATCCATGGCGAAGGCCATCGCGGAAGCCCGCACCAAGGCGACGCCAGGCCGCCTCCTTTGGGCCCCCGGCCTGGGCGCGCCCGACGACTACGCCCTGTGGGCCTACCTCGGCGTGGACCTGTTCGACGCCTCCCCGCTCCTGCTGGCGGCGACGCGTGGCACGGCGCTCACCACGGACGGCCCGATGCCGGCCGCCGAGATGCAGGCCCTGCACGGCGGCTCCTGGGACCTCGACCGCCTCGTCGCCTTCAACTTGGAGACCGCCCGCGCCGAACTCGCCCTCGTCGCACACCACATCACGAAGGGAACGCTGCGCTTCCTCGTCGAACGCCGCGTTTACGCCCGCTCCGGCAGCGTCGAACTCCTGCGCCGCCTCGACCGCGAGCACAACTACCTCGAGGCCGCGACGCCGCGCCACCGCGCCGTTGCCCTTCCAGCCATGACGGCCGAGGCGCTCACCATGCCGGAAGTCGAAGCCTTCCGCCGATCCGTGCGCGACCGCTACTCGCCCCCGCGCACCGCCAAGGTCCTCGTCCTTCTTCCATGCAGCCAGCGCAAACCGTACAAGACGAGCCGCAGCCACCGCGCCTTCGCCCGCGTCCTCGACGACTCCGGCATCCGCGGCCACCTGCACGAGGTCATGGTCACCAGCCCGCTCGGCCTCGTCCCCCGCGAACTCGAGGAAGTCTACCCCGCCAACCAGTATGACATCCCCGTCACGGGGCACTGGATGCGCGACGAGGAAGCCCTCGTGCGCGAGCAACTCGCCGCCCTGCTGTCCAAGCACGACTACACGCACGTCGTCGTGCACACCGGCCAGGCCACCTTCGACGTCATGCGCGACCTCCTGCCCGAGCAGGTCCGCCACACCTGCCTGCACCACCCGACGAGCAAGGAGGACCTCGCCCGCCTCGCCGAGGAACTGGCGCGCCTGAAGCCCCTCGTGGGAGCCCAGGACGCCCGTGCCGCCGGCCGCGACCGGCGCATGGAAGACATGCGCAGCCTCCTCACCTTCCAGTTTGGCCCCGCCATCGCCGCCGATCTGACGGATGGCGCCTACGCCCAGGGCCGCATGCCGTACGTCAAACTCATGCGTGACGACGTCCAACTCGGCCAGACGACGCCGGACCGCGGCGTGCTCTCGCTCACCATCGACGGCGCGCGCATCCTGGCCAAGCACGGCGTCAAGCGCGTCTTCATCCAGGACTTCAAGCCCAAGGCCACCTCGACGCTGTTCGCCGTCGGCGTGGACGGAGCCGACCCCGACGTGCGTGCCGGCGACGAAGTCGTCGTCGTGCACAAGGACGACGTTCGCGGCTGCGGCGTGGCCCAGATGGACGGGCCCAGCATGACGCACCTCAAGCGCGGCTCGGCCGTGACGCTGCGCCACGTCGTCGCGTCTGCAAAGGACTCGAAGCCCGCGTCCAAGTCCCAGGAGGTCGTGGCATGACGACCAACGATCCACCGATGACACCGATGTCACCGATGGCCGGCAACCGCATCGGTGTGATCGGTGACATCGGTGGATGGGGTGGGGTCGCATGAGCGCTCTCCCCGTCACCACCGCGACGCAGGCGCAGGCCGACAAGGCCGCCCTCGCCATGACGGTGGAGCCCGCCGCCCTCAAGGTCGTCGACTACAACGTCGTCAACAAGGACCTCAACGCCGAGGCGCGCGCCCTGCGCACGCGCGTCGCCATGCGTTGGGACCCCGGCGAGCTCACCGATTACACGAAGTGCTGGAGCGAGGAGGACGTCCTCGACAACCGCCCCTGCCGGGCCTTCGTCGTGATCCTCAAGACGCGCGGCTGCACTTGGGCCCTGGCAGGTGGCTGCACGATGTGCGGCTACGCCAACGACTCCGCCTGGACGAAGGTGTCCGAGGAGCAGCTCATTGCGCAGTTCCACAAGGCGTGGAAGCGCTACGACGGCGAAGAGCTCGTCAAGATCTACAACTCCGGCTCCTTCCTCGACCGCTTCGAGGTCATGCAAGGCGCGCAGAAGGCAATCCTGTCCACCATCGGCAAGGCCGACGCCGCAACGGGGCGCAAGGCCCCGCGCAAAGTCGCCTTCGAGTCCCTGCCGGGCTTCTGCACGGACGAGGCCTTCGCCAACCTCGAGGGCCTCGTCGAGAAGATGGAGGTCGGCATCGGCGTCGAGTCGAGCAATTTCCGCGTCCTGCGCGACTCCGTCAACAAGGGCCACGCCTTCGACGCCTTCCCCGCGGCGGCCGCGGCGTGCAAGCGCCATGGGGTCTCCGTCAAATCGTACCTGATGTGCAAGCCGCCGTTCCTCAAGGAATCGGACGCGCTCACCGACAGCACGAACACCATCATCGCGGCCGCGCCGTACGCCGACATGGTCAGCCTCAACCCGACGAACGTGCAGTCCAACACCCTCGTGGACGCCTTGTTCAAGCGCGGCTCCTACCGCCCCCCATGGCTGTGGACGATCGTCACGGCCCTGCTCGACGGCCGCACGACCGCCGAGGCCGCCGGGTTCGCGGGCATGCTCAAATCCGACGTCATCGCCTCGGGCCAGGACCGCGGCGCGCACAACTGCAAGACGTGCGACGAGGACGTCGTCGGCTACCTGAAGAAGTACAAGGCGACGCAGGACAAGAAGTGGCTGCGCGCCTGCCTCGACGAAGTCAAGTGCGCCTGCCGCAAGGAGTGGCAGCTCACCGTCGAGCTCGGCCCACTCATTCCGGGCTACGGCTCGCTGTAAGGGCGGTTGCCCACCCTGTCGCAGCGGCCGCCCGCTGAGCGGCCACGCCGTTTGCCTCAGGCGCGACGGCTCGTGATGAGCGCGAGGGCGAGGATGGCAAGCAACGCTGCGGGCCCGATGCCCGGCGCGCCCTTTCCGGCCTTGGAGTCTTCGGCGCCCTGTGGCGTCAATCCGCCGGGCGTCCCCGCGACGACGTCGACCGTGAGGGCACTCTCGAGCGTCTCGTCCTCCGTGCCCTGCCGGTAGTCGATGAGGGCCCGGATCGGGTAGCTGCCGGGCGTTGCATTTGCGGGAACGAGGACTTCGAGCTGTTGCTTCTCCGAGCCTCCCGGTGGGACCGGCTGGTGACCTGGCACCCACGTGTAGTTCCAGCCGGCGGGGACCTCGGCGCGCGCGAACGGGTGGCCCATGCCGCCGCCCGTGTTCTGCATGACCATGGGGAAGATTGCCGTCGTCCCCGCCGCGGTTGCGATGGCGGAGGTCTCGAACGTCATCTGCAGGATGGGGAAGCCGTCAGCGATGGTCCCACCGGCGACGGAGGAGCCGATGTGGATTTCCTTGATGGCGACGTTGTTCTTGGCGTCCGTGGCCAGGATGCGCACGACGTCGGAGTCCGTGAGTGGGCGCTTCGTCCACTGGTAGGCCGGACCCGTGAGCGGCCCGCAGGTGTGGATGGGCTCGGGCAAGGTGCACGGCGCTGCGGCCGTCAGGAACAGGCCACCGGGGCCGGCGTCGGGGAACGAGTCCTGGTCCCAGTCCGGGCGCTCTTCCCAGGGTGCAAGCTCCGCCGTGACGTCGATGCCGTTGAGTTCGACCTTGAGGTCGGACAGCGCCTCGTTGAACTCGAACACGAAGCCCTCAACGGGTGCTGTGACGCCATCGCCGGGGAGCAGGATGGGCCAAGGCATCGTGAAGTCGGGGAAGTCGCTCTCCGGGCAGCCAAGGCTCGGCTGCGAGCCGCAGTGGTCGAGGTCCACGAGGCCCCAGAAGCGGGCAATCTCGTTGTGGGCCGCATCGTAGCCGTGCACGGCGACGCCGAGTTGCGCCTGCGGGCTCGTCTGGCCGTTCGTGTTGATGGCGATGAAGAAGCCGTCTTCCTTGTTCAGGTCGACCGAGTAGCCTTCCAGGTACAAGCCGGTGAGCCAGGCCGCCGGCGGAAGCGCACACACCTCGTCGCCCGTCGGCAGGTCGAGGCCGAAGCTCAGGCCGAAGGCCTCGATGCGGTCGGCCTCCGCCCCAATGACCTGGAACTGCAGCAGCAGGCGGCCGCTGACGTGGAAGAGGCCGTTGGCGTCGGGGACGATGTCCGGGTTGCGGATGAACAGCTGCAGGCCGTCGCCGCAGGACTGGATCTGTGCCTGCCCCGTGGGGGCCGCGGCAAGGGCCAGGAGCAGGACGACGACGAGGGACCCCAACGAGAACGGACGCGCCATTCACCGCCGCAGCACGGCATGGGTTCTTGGGGTTTGCCGGCGACTGCCCTTGCGCCGCCCAAGGGTCAAACGCCGCGGTAGGTGCGCGTCAGGAAGATGCCGCCATTGCCGTCCGGGCCTTTCTCAGGGCCGCTGGGTCGGTCGGGGACCCCCTTGAACTGGCCCTGCAGGAACTCCCAGCTCGTCGTGTAGCCGGACGGCTGGTTGGGGCACGGCGTTGCGGGGTCGTCGAATTCGGAGGCGTCGCGGCTGCCAGCCATGATGCTAATGCCCGTGGAGGAATCGAAGCACTCCGTGGTGACCACCGTGTTGTCGCCGTACAGGTCCGCCATGTTGAAGGCGTAGTGGCCGACCTCGTGCGTCAGCACGGCGCCGAAGTCATCGAGCGACAACGGACCCGGCATCGCCTGGTGGTACTGGTTCATCCAGATGGCGGCATCCGGGTCGCGGATGCCTTGGGCGTACGTCGAGGCGGCCCCCTGCGGCGCGGCGGCATTCGTGACCAGCACATCGTACAGGTTCTCGCATACGAACGCGATTCCGCCCGCAAGGTAGCAGGTCGGCCAGCCAATGTTGCCTTGCACGGCGTTGCCTTGGATGAGCAGGACGGCGCCGGCGCGCACCCAGCCGTCGGTGGCGTCCCACAACAGGTTGCCGTAGGATTCCAGCCCGGCCTCGACCTCGGCCTGGTCGCCCTGCTCGTTGCTCAGGACGAGGAAATTCATCGAGTAGGACCCGTGCGGCGTTCCCGCCACGTACGACGTCATCGCGTTCACTGTGCGGACGGCGTGCAGCGGCGTCGTGGTGCCGCCCATGGAGGCGGTGAAGCACAGCGTTCGCCCCTCCGTGATTCCGTCGACGACGATGAGGTGCAGCCGCGTCGGGGCGGTCTCCGAAACGGTGCGCGCCGTGCCGTTGCCGATGGTGTAGGTCAGGCTTCCCGTGGTGAGGTCCTCGCTCGACCAGACGACAGCGAACCGGAAGCCGGTCTTGAGCGTGGCCCAGGCGAACCCGGGCAAGGAGTCGTCGGTTCCGTGCGTGCTGTACGTCTCATTCACGGTCGTCCCCGCGCAGTCGAAGATGCCGGGTGGCGGCGGTGCGGGGGCGCTTCCCGTCTCGTTGCCGGGGGTTCCTTCCTCGCCGGGGTTGAGGACGAAGAGGCCCTGCGACTTGGTGAGCGTGCGCCCATCGGACAGCGTCGCAGTGAGCTTGACGGTCGATTCGCCGGCCGCCGCGAAGGCATGCGTCGCGGGCGAGCCCTTGCCGGTGCCGCCATCGCCCCAGGCCCAACTCCAGGACTCCACGGTGCGCGTGCCGAGGTTGCTCACCGTCGCCGTGAACGTCACGGCCTCGCCGGCGCGCGGCACGGCAGGGGAGTAGGTGAACGTCAGAACGCTCTTGCCGCTGGTCGCGGAGGCCGACTCCGAGCTTGCGCCGTCCCCACCCTTGCCCCCGCCGCCACCGCCGCCGAAGCAGCCGGCCGTGAGCAGGCCCACGAGGAGCAGCGCGACGGTCTGGGAACGCACAAAGGAACGGTGTTTTGCCAGCTATTTAGGGATTGGGTCGGGGTCATGCAATTGGCGCAGGCTTGAAGGCGCACTCCCCGTCGCCGGGACGTGGAGACGCCCCCGGAATCCCGCCGCCTGTGCGACCGATGCCTGGGCCGCCGCGTCATCGGTGCCGCTGGCCTGGCGCCGCAGAAGGAGGCCGCGGCCAAGCTGCGATCCTGGGCCGAGGTCGCGGAAGCCGAGTGCCCGGTGTGCGAGGGGGCCTTCGCCCACACCGCCACGTGGCTCAGGCTCGCGCAGGACGCCCTCGCCGGCTGGCAGTTCGCGACGTTCCAGGTGGGGACCAAGTTCCCCGGCCCCGGCGAGGGGTTCGAGAAGGCGGTGTCGAAGGCGATGGCGCAGGAGAAGGTCGGGGAGACGGTGCGCACGGAGGCCAACCGCTGGCTCGCCTTCGAGTTGGGCAAGGCCACGGGGACCACGACGTCGCCCGAGGGCCGCCCGGACGTCGTCGTCGAGGTCGACACGCGCTACTGGACCGCCACCGTCGAGGCCAACTCCGTGTTCGTCAAGGGGCGCTACAACAAGCTGCGCCGCGACATCCCGCAGACGCATTGGCCGTGCCGCCGCTGCCAGGGACGCGGCTGCTGGGAGTGCAACGACACGGGCGTGACCTACTCGGAATCCGTCGAGGACGCCATCGGCGACGAAGCCTTGCCGCTCTTCGCCGCGACCGACTGCGCCTTCCACGGCGCCGGCCGCGAAGACATCGATGCCCTCATGCTTGGCACGGGGCGCCCATTCATCCTTGAACTCAAGCAACCCCGCAGGCGCACGGCGGACCTCGCCGAGTTCGCGGCCCGCGTCAACGCCAAGACCGCCAAGAGCGGCGTGTCGGTCCGCGACCTACGCCCGGCCAAGCCTGACGAGGTCCCGGAGATCAAGGAAGGCGAGTACGAGAAGGAATACCTCGCGCACTGCGTGGCGCAGGCTGCGCTGCCCAAGGCCCAGGTGGAATCCATTGCCCGCGAGCTCACCGGCAAGACCCTCGAGCAGCGCACGCCGGAACGCGTGAGCCACCGCCGCGCGGACCTGGTGCGCAAGCGCACCGTGCACGCCGCCACCGTGGAGGCCGCCGAAGGGGACCCCGTGCAACGCTTCTCGTTGCGTGTGCGCGCCGAGTCGGGGACGTACATCAAGGAACTCGTCAGCGGCGACGAAGGCCGGACGGTTCCGTCCTTTGCGGCCTTGGCCGGCGTCCCCGTCCTCGTGGAGTTCCTCGACGTGGTGGCCATCCTGGACGACCGGCCGAAGGTCAAGGCTGGCGAGGCGTAGGGCTGCCTCCATGGGCCCTTCTGGCCCCGCCTTGCCCACCCGGCTTCGCCTGCCGGCTAAACGGTTATAAGGGGGGAGTCCTGGCCCGGGACTACCCACCACGGGGCCCCTACTTGGGGCGCCGCGGGAACCTGAGGCACCTGACCATGCCCATCCGCTCCAAGGGACTCCGCTCGAAGACCCGCCACCTGCTCCTGAAGGACCCCCGCAACAAGGGTCGCCTTCCGCCCAACCGCGTGCTCGCCCAGTTTGAGGTCGGCGCCCGCGTCGCCATCAAGCTCGAGCCGAGCCAGCACGGCGGCATGACGCACAAGCGCTTCCAGGGCCTGACCGGCACCGTCCGCGGCAAGCAGGGCGTGGCCTTCGTCATCGATGTCCTGCACGGCAACATGCCCAAGACCCTCGTCGTCCGCGCCGAGCACCTGCTCGCCCTCGAGTGAGGCCATCGCCATGAGCGAAGTGGACGTCATCATCGAGGAAGCCGTCGAAGAGGGCCGCCTGGTCAGCCTCGCCGAAGTCAAGGCCATGCTGGAGAAGGCCCAGACCGACCGCGCCGAACTGACGTACGAGCAGAAGATTGCGCTCGAGCACGCCCGCCGCTTCGCCCGCGTCGACGCAAAGACCGCCAAGAAGATCGCGGACGCCATCACGGTCGCCATGCCTGGCATCGAGGAGAAGTTCGCCATCCGCGTCGCCGACCTGCTGCCGCAGCACCCCGACGACGTGCGCGCCATCTTCCAGAAGTCGCGCCACGACCTCGGCGAAGCCGAAATCGCCAAGGTCATCGCCGTCGTCGACGAGAACTACACCGCCTAGGAGGCGCCACCATGGAGGACTACGTCTACATCCTGGACTACTTGCCCCAAGGCCGCCCCGACTCCCCCCCGAGCCGCCGCGAGCCGACCCTGTTGGGAATGGGCGAGCAGCAGTTCACCCTCTTCGAGCTCGTGCCCAAGCCGGGCGCCAGCTTCACCATCGGCGACAAGGCCTACATCGGCAAGGACGTCGAGGCCCGCAACCTCGTCGGCAAGATCCGCGGCCGCGTCACGTACCAGGAGCTCACGCCCGCCGCGCACGGCGAGCTGCCGTACGTCATCGAGGACATCATCAAGTCCAACCCGATGCGCTTTGTCAAGTTCTTCAACGACGCCCCCTCGATCTCGGTGCGCTACCACGCCCTCGAGCTCCTGCCCGGCGTCGGCAAGAAGACCGTCGAGCACCTCGTCGGCGAGCGCAAGAAGCCCTTCGAGTCCCTCGAGGACCTCGAGGCCCGCGGCAAGGTCGCCCACCCCATGAAGGTCATCATCGGCCGCATCCTGCACGAGCTGCAGGACCCCACCGAGAAGTACCACATCTTCGTCCGCCCCCCAGCGAAGGAAGACGAGTGGCGCGGTGGCGGTGGCCACGGCGGGCCGCGTCGCAACTGAGACACGAAGATCGTTCGCGCCCGATCCCAGCAAGGGGCGCCGCGAATCCCGCGAGTCACGCGCCGCAATGCGTCGAAGGCGCGCGTTCCTCCTCGCAGACGTCCAACGTCTTCCGACGCCGACGCCGGCGACTTGCCCACGCAACACCTGGCGAAGCGCGCGCCGAAGGCGCGCGAAGCGGCGCCCCGCGCCGCCTAGGTTCGGCACCAGCGGCTTGACGTCGCGGCCGCCGTCGGCGTCACAAGGCGTGGCTCGGGCTTGAAAGCCCAGAACGGGCGCAGGCGGTGGCAGGTCACCGATGCGGTGACCGGCCGGTCCAAATCCGGGAACGCTGTAGCGCGAGCGTGCAGAGGCCCGACCCCTTCCGCGAGCGCCGCCCCCACAAGCAGGAGGGTGGCACGGAGGTGCCCGGCTTCCGCAACCCGACGGACACGATTCCCGGCCATCGGCTACGCAAGGACCTGGGCCAGCACTTCCTGCGCGACGAACGCGTCCTTGACGCCGTCATGGCCGCCGCCGGCATCGCGCCCGGCATGCGCGTCCTCGAGATTGGCCCCGGACCAGGCAACCTGACGCAGCGCCTCGCCGACGCCGTCGGAGCCAAGGGCGAAGTCGTCGCCATTGAAGCCGACAAGGCCCTCGCCCCCCACCTCGAAGGCAAGTGGCCCAACGTGCGCCTCATCGTCGCCGATGCCGTGCAGACAGACCTGGGGGCGCTCGGACGCTTCGACCGCATCGTCGCCAACCTGCCGTACCTCATCTCCGGCCCCATCACGGTCGCCTTCCTGCAATTGCTGCGCGAGCCGGCGCACCGGTGGGACCGAGCCGTCCTGATGTATCAGGCCGAATTCGCGCAGCGGCTGCTTGCAAGCGCCGGGGACGACAGTTACGGGCGCTTGTCCGTGCACGTCGCACGCTGGACGCGCGCGACGAAGGTGCGCGACGTCGCACCCGGCGCCTTCGAGCCGGCGCCAAAAGTGGACTCCATGGTTGTGCTGCTCGAGCCGCACGCCAAGCCGCCGTTCGCCGTCGCCGACGAGGCATTGTGGACCGCCGTCGTGGACGGGTCGTTCCAGCAGCGCCGCAAGCAGATGCGCAACACGGTTCCACCGGTCGTCGCCCGCCTTGGCGTCGACAAGGACGACGCCGTCGCCGCCCTCACGGACCTCGACCTGTTGACTGAACGCCCCGAACAGGTGGCCCCCGCCCGCTTCGCCGAGCTTGTGGCCGCCCTGGCCGCCACACGGGGCGCCTGATGGAGTGGACCGGGCCGGATGGCACGCGCTATTTCCTCGCCCTCAACGAGAACGTGTACCGGCCGAGCGACGACACGTTCCTGCTCGCCCGCGCCGTCGAGGCCCACGTCAAGCCGGGCATGCGCTTCCTTGAAGTCGGCTGCGGCGCCGGCCTCGTAAGCCTCGTCGCGGCGCACCTGGGCGCCCACGTCACGTGCACCGACGCCAACCCGCGCGCCGTCGCCTTGGCACGGCACAATGCGCGCGAGAACAAACTCGTCCTCGAAGCCCGGGACACCGACCTCATGGCGGGACTGCCGGGACCGTTCGATGCCATCGCGTTCAACCCGCCGTACCTCCCCACGGTCGGGGAGGACTTCATTCCGGGTCCTCTCAACCTCGCCTTCGACGGCGGCATCGACGGCAACGAGGTCGTCCTGCGCTTCGCCAAGCAACTCGCGGCCCTGGTGCCTCTGCCCAGCCTCGTCCTTATCGTGCACAGCAGCCTCGCCAACCCCGAGCCCCTGCGCCGCGAGATGGCTGCCCTCGGCTACGTCAACGACGTCCTGCTCGAGGAGGCCCACTTCTTCGAGAAGCTGACCGTGCAGCGGTTCCGCCGGCGTGATGCCTAGGCGGGAACCAGGTCCATCGATCCGCTCAGCGTGATGGTACCGACATCGCACACGATGCGGAACGCGGCTCCTGCGGGCCACTTGCTTCCGACCGAGTTCGACGTCCCGTAGCCGGAGCTCGAGCCGGATGGGCTCACGTCGTGCACGCAACCGGAGACCGCATCCAAGGCGGTGACGACCATGTCAATCGTGATGCTGCCCAGGGAGCATCCACCCACGCTGTTCGCGCCGCTGTTGATGGTCAGCCCAACCGGGTTCGTGCCAAAGCGCCCGGTGCATTCGCGGTGGTCCACTTCGGCGGCGGAGGGGGCCGTGACCGTGACTTGCAGGGACTTCGTCGCTTGCGCGGAACCGTCGGACACAACGAGGGTGGCATTGAAGGAGCCGCCTGCCGCGAACGTGTGCGTGGCGTTTCCGACGCCGTTGGCCAGGGTTCCCGTGGCGTTCGTGCTGTTGTCCCCGAAGGCGAGAACGTAGGTGAGGGCGTCGCCGTCGGCGTCGGAGGCATTGATGAGGAAGGAAACGGAGAGGCCCGTGACGTTCCCCGTGAACGACTGGATTACCGGGGCGGTGTTGACCGTCGCATTGCCAGTCCCATTGCCGGATCCCGGACCCGTGGTGGACGTGCTGGACGCGCTTCCCGACTTGCTGGCCGACTTGCTGCCCGACGAGCACGTGATGCTTGCCGACGTCGCGTTGGCGGACCCTGTGCAGGACGCTCCAGAGTCTTCGTCCGTGGCCTCGACCTTGGGCTCCCCGGACAAACAGCCAGAGAGGACCATCAGAAGCAAGGCTGACGCAAACAGCACCACACGCATGTCCAAGGCGACGCCCTGGTCCCTTTTTGACCGTTGAGGCACGGTCCGGGCGTTGGTCCTCGGCGTCAATGGATGGGGTTGGCCGGCAAACCCACTGGAAGGGCCCCTGCGCGTCGTCGCATCACTGCATGCGGCGGCGCGACACCCAGGCCACGAGGGCTACCGCAACCAGCATGATTGCCGGCGCCGGCCCGGGGGCATCCGCGGACCCGCCGGTCGTCTCGGAGGAATCGGCTGCAGTCCCGCCGGTCGATGCCGAGGCCGTGTTGGTCCCCGTCGTGGACGCCGTTCCCGTCACCGTGGAGCCCGAGGCCCCTCCCGCTGTGGCTGGAGTCGCCAAATCCAAGGAAAGAGTCCCCGCGAAGTCCGTCAGGACGATTTCGTACGTCCAGTTTCCTGGCTTGGCCTGCGCGAACGACTGTTTCCCCGCCAGCGAGGGCGGGAACGTCTGATTGAAGACCTCGGCCCCCGCACCGTCCCGCACGATGACCTGGGCGGTTCCGTTGCCCGTCACGTTGTAGTCGAGGTCGACGGGCGCCAAGGCGTTGGTGAAGTTGTACAGGTATGTCCCCGACGTGGCGTTGACGAAGCCCAAGGCGAGGTGCGGCGTCGTGAGGTTGGTGTACGTTGTCGTCGGCCCGACGGGTGCACCGGCGGCGGCGACGTAGTCCAAGCGCGACGCGACCGCGTCCGCGCCCCAGTAGAACGTGTAGGGAAGACTGCTGCAGTCCGACCAGTGGCCGCCGATCTGGAACTGAAGGCCCGGGAACTCTCCGCTAATGCCCTCGAAGGAGAACACCAACTCCTCCACGGTGTCGGGGCCGCCGGTCGTGTCGACGAGCAAGCCGCCAGCTGGGCCGAGCACGGCGCCTGCGAGGTCGAAGAGCTGGCCATCCATGCCGCCGCAGAAGGCCCCCCACGGGTCCTCGACGAACATATGGACGACGACGGGCGCCGCAGCCGAGATTGACACGGGCTCCGGCCAGGTGAAGGTCGGCAGCTTGCCGTTGTTGGCGGCGCTCTCGTCCTGGACCCCCAACTGTTGGTACGACGTCTCTTTGTTGCCGTGACCTGCCGGCGACATCGGTGCGTTGACGTCGGTCGACTGGGAGGCTGCAACATTCGTCGCGCTGCCATCGCCGACGAAGAACAGAGTGACGGCTTGCGTGGGCGCGGCAATCATCAGG
The DNA here is from genome assembly GCA_038046725.1 of Thermoplasmatota archaeon. Classification (GTDB taxonomy): domain Archaea; phylum Thermoplasmatota; class E2; order JACPAO01; family JAHFTW01; genus JAHFTW01. Next base: position 72,791 of record JBBSVQ010000001.1, read on the forward strand.
ACAACGACGGCGAACAGGGCTGCACGCATCGCTGGAACCACTTCGCAAGTCTAGATGACCGTTGGGGTCGACGGGACGCAGGGCAAATGCCGGGCTGGCCCTACAGAGCGCGCCGCAATGCCACGACCGCGACGACGAGGAGAGCCAAGGCTCCGAGCCCAGGCCCCGGCAGCCCTTTGGGCCGCAGCGAGGCAGGGAAGGGCGTGGCCGTCTCAACGAGCACGGACACGGTCTCCGACACGAGGCGCTGGGTCGCCGTCACCGTACTGGTCACGGTCTGCGTGGCCGTTGCGGTCTCCGTCACGGTGACCCAGTCATCGGAGGGCGGCGCGGGGAAGACGAAGTCGAGTCCGGCGCCCGCATCCGGAGCGCGGTCCCAGACGGGCCCACCACCGGGGCGGGAGATGGGTTGGCACGAAGCCGGCGACTCGGCGAGCGCGGGGCTGCAGCGCAGGACCACGCTCGTGGCCTGGGTGTCGTTGAGGCGGTAGCGGCCGGGTTCCGGTCCGTCGGGCACGTTGAGGGTCGTGTGGTTGCGGGGCACGGTCAGCGACAAGCCGTCCGTCGTCACGGCGACTGGAATCGGGCCGGTCACGGTAGCCACGCCATCCGCCGTGATCCATCCGGCCGTCGCCACGCCGTCGTCGTCGCCCCAGCCCCAGCGGTACTCCAGAATCGTCGCCTGGTACCCGGGCAGGGCCGGCGCGGGCGTCCCATTGGGTGTGAGGGAACGGAATTGGCCGCGGAAGACGAGCGTCAGTCCAACGCATCCGGGGTCCGGGCACGGCGACGTGTCGGTTGCCGCCTCAGGAAGGTCGTCGGCGCGCAGCCGCAGCGTGACGTTGCGGTCGTCCACCTCGAACCACATGGCGCGCAAGTCGAGGGCAGGCACTCCGGAGTCGTCCGGGTCGTCGGCGACTTCCGGTCGCTGCGCCGTTCCAGCGTCAGCAACCGGCGACGCAGCCAGGAGGCACAGGGCAAGCAGCGGGACCACGAGGGTGCGGCGCATGGGCGACACGCCGCCAGGGCCGGCTTAAGCAACCTAGTCGCGCCGCCGCACCATTGCAGGACGCGACCATGGTTGCTTTAATGGGCCGCAAGCCGCGCGGCGTGCAGCGCCTTCAGGGTGCGCCACTGCTTGACGACGGCTTCGACGGCGTTGCGGGGCGCCGTGTCGACGCGCGCCTCCGCGGCCTGGCGCGTCATGCGCGGGCCGGTGACGGCGAGGCCGACGGGCTTCTCGCTGTCGTACGACAAATCGGCGAGCTTGCGGGCGCATTCCTGGGCGATGAGTTGGTCGTGCCCGGTTTCGCCCTGGATGACGCAGCCGACGGCGACGATGGCGTCGACGTCGTCGCGGCGGGCCAGCACCTTGGCTGCGAGGGGGACGTCGTACACGCCGGCTACGTGGGCGTGGTGCACGACGGTGCAGCCGAGCGCTTCTGCGGCCGTGCGCGCGGCTTGCGCCATGCGCGTCGTGATGCCGTAGTTGAAGTCGGCCTGCACGAGGCCGATGCGCGGGCCGTCGCCGGGTTCCACGGGGGGCGCGTCGTTGGCGTGCGGCGTCGAAGACGCTTTGGTCTCCGCGGGCGCACTGGCCTTCGCCTTGGTTCCGGGCAGCGTCGGCATCTCCGCGAAGGGGTCGTGGTCCGTCACGGTCTTCATCGGGCCGTGCGCGCGGGAGTGGCTCATCGTCAACTCGGGGGCGGAGGCGAGGTCGGCTTCGGCGTCGAGGTGGGCGGCGTCGAGTTCCGCCGCGCTCTGCGACGGCATCGGCGTCGGCCGCGCGGGTTGGATGATGGGGGCTGGCGTCGGGGGAAGCGCGATGGGGGCAGGCGGGTCGAGCCGCTTGCCGGTGAACACCTGGGGCGTCGGCGGCTCGTAGGCAGCGAGGATCTCCTTGGCCGACTTGGGCTGTGGAGGCAGGTTGCGCAGCCCCGTTCCGGTGCGCGGGTTGTGCTTGAGGTCGGGGCGCTGGTATTCCTCGAAGAGCGGGTCGGTGGCCACGAGCTCGGTGGGCGGTGGCATGGGCGGGACGATGTTGCCCGACGGTGGCAGGCCGACGCCCTTGGCCAAGTTTTCCTTGGTGAGGGCGGGTTGGCCGACGGGCGGCGGGAATTGGTAGCCCTGCGCGTTGAGGCCCTTGGGCTTGGGGGCTTCGCCGGGTTGGGTCGGGCGCTTGAACTCCTCGAACAGGTGCGCGTTCGCGGCATCCGGATCGGTGGCCTTCGCCATGCGCTGCGCGGCCTCCTCCTGCGCCTTGAGCCTGCGCTCCAGCGCCTTGTCGTCCGGTGCCATCCGTATCCCTGGTTTCCGATGGAGACTGGGCTTAACGGCTTTCCTATCGTGTCTCTGGGGGCCCAGGAGGGAAAACGCCTCATGTTCCAAGCCGGGCTCCAGACCCGCGATTTCCGGCGACCTCTGCCCCCGCGGGCGATGGGAGCCGCGAATTGCGCAAATGACGGCGAATCGCGACCGGTCGCTCGCTGGGTCAGACGGCACGCGCGCTGCCACTTCATGGCCGCCCGCGCCCGTTCTGGGCCGTCACAATCGCACGACGTTTCTGACGCCGACGCCGTCCGCGACAACAAACCCTTGGCGGCATGTCTTGGCGGCGCGGGGCGCCGCCTCGGGGGGGGGG
>JBBSVQ010000001.1:75441-325400 GCA_038046725.1 Thermoplasmatota archaeon
GAGCTTCGATCCCACCCTGATCTACACGGCGGCGACGAGCGGGAACGCCGTTTATATCGACGGCGTGCCGATCACCGGCAACTCGGGCCCCATGCTGGCGGGGTCGGGGCACCTGACGGGCCTCGCCGCCGTCCGCGACAACAACCCCTTGGCGGCTTGTCTTGGCGGCGGGGGGCGCCGCCTCGGCGCGCTTCGCGCGCCGCTGCGTTGCTCGTTGCATCAGCAGGTCGCCGACGTCGGCGCCAGGAGATGTTGGACGCTTGCGAGGAAGAATGCGCGCGGCTGCGGCCAGCCTTTCGTCAACAACTAGCGCTTCTTGCTGGCCTTCTTGGGCGCCTTCGCTGCCCCGCTGCGAAGGTGGTTTGTTCCCTTCTTGCCCTGTGGATCGGCCGGGCCGACGTCCGCGAACCCTTGGCGCTGCCCCGTTCCGGCCCGCGCGACGAGTTCCCCCGGCTTCTCGACCAGCCAGTACGCATTGACGGCGTGCTCGGCGACGCGGTTCTTGCACACGGCGATGAGTTCGGCGTCCGTCTTGGCCTCGTCCATGTGCACGAAGACCTCGAGGATGTGCGTCGAGGTCAGCAGCTGCGCCTGTCCGATGGCGAGGCTGGCCTCGTGGCCGCACTGCTTGTCGATGGGCTCGGGGCCGGGCATGCCGCAGGCGACGGCGATGGCGCAGCCCTGCTCGATGAGGCGCTTGCACGCCACGGCGAGGTCCTTGAAGCCGGGGACGGTGACGCGGTGGATGCGCGCGGGCTCGACCCCGAGCCCGCGAAGCGTGTCGACGGCGACGCCGCCCATGTCGACCGTGCTGAACGTGGTGTCCACGACGGCGTAGTGCGGCGGGCCTCGGCGCGGCTCGGGGACGTTGACGTTGGGCCGCGGGGCATCGGGGCGCCAGACGGGGGTCATGGCCCCCCCTTGTACAGGCTCTGCTGCGCCGCGCGTTCCGCCACCTTCTCGATGATTTTGCGGGTGCCGTCGAGGTCGCCCATGAAGTGCGGCAGGCGAACAACTTTGCACGCAACACCGCGGGATGCGCAAGTGGCGGCGACCTTGGCTTCGTCGTACTTCTGGTCGTAGCCGAGGGCGATGATGTCGGGTCGCAGCTCCTCGACGATCCGGTAGTAGTCACCGTTGTGCCCAAGCACGGCCTTGGAGACGGGCTTGAGGGCCTCCACCATGCGGCGGCGGTGCTCCTCCTGCGTGATGGGAGCGTGCTTCTCCTTCGTGGCGGAGGCGTCGCGCGCGATGACGACGACCAATTCGTCGCCGAGCTTGGCGGCCTCCTCGAGCATGGCGATGTGGCCGGGATGCAGGAGGTCGAAGACGCCTGTCGTCATGACGCGAACATGCGGGCGAAGGGCCGAAGGCCCTGCGGCCGCCGACTTGGAGTTTGTGCTCATGGACTTGCCTTGCGTTGGTTCCCCTGACGCCGTGCTCACGCTGCGACCGGAGCCATCGCTTGCCCTTGCGTGCGCGTTTGCCATGCCTGCATGACGTCCTGGCCCGTGAGGAACACGAGGCCCTTGCGTTGCGCGTAGGCCATGGCCTGCTTTTTACCGAGCGCCTTGCCCGATTCGGCGTCGAGCATCTCGCAGATGGTCGTCGAGGGGACGAGGCCGGCCTGGCGGGCGAGCTCGAGCGACAATTCGGTGTGGCCCTGGCGGGCGGCCAGTCCGCCCACGGCGCCGTTGAGCAGGATGCAGTGGCCGGGGGCACGGAACTCGCGGCCGAATTCGCGCTGCGCCTGATCCGTGGGCAAGGCGTCGAGGCGCCCGAGGAATCCGGCGAGTTCGCGGATGGTGGTGCTGCGGTCGGCGTCGGGGATGCCGGTGTACGTGGAGCGGTGGTTGACGGTGAGTCCGAACGACGACTTCGAGGGGTCGTAGCGGATGTCGTCGGCGTGCATGTGGCGAAGGACGGGCAGGTCCTTCGCTGCATTCCTCACGAGGTCAGCGAGAAAGGGCAGCCCGAGCTTCTTGTGGTGTTCGGGGGCGATGGCGGTGCACAACAGGCCGCCGGCCTCGGTGCGCAGCGCCCGGATGGCGTCCATGGTTGCGTGTTGCGAGGCGAGGACCATGTCGGTCTCCTCTTCGCGGCCGTCGGCGTCGTACAGGAGGACGGGTTCGCCGCGGCGCAGGGCGTCCAGGGCCAGGGCCAGCTTGGAGCCGGCCTCGGGGGTCTTCACGTTCGTGCGCACCAGGAACGCAGTTATCAATCGTGAGTCGGAACCCATGAATGGGTAGCTAGAGTTCGCCAAGGCTCGCGCTAGGCGCTTTGGATTCCAGGGGTGGCGCGCTTAGGCCGCGGCCGGGGCAGGGGAGTCGCCGGCGGCCTCGACGGTCGCCTTCTCCCAGTTCTTGCGGTAGGTCGTGACGTAGCCGGCGATGCGGTTGCGGAACACGGTCGTCTTGACGTCCGTCAACTGGCCGACGATCTTCTTGTTGTGCTCGAAGTCCTCGCTGAACTGGTCGTTGTACTTCGTGACCAATTCGATTGCGACGCGCTTGATGAAGTTCTGGCGGACGTTGCCCATGGGGGACACCTCACCTACGAAAGTGAAGGGGAGTATGCCGGGCTGAGCTGGCCCTGGATATAAGCCCAACGGGGGCCGGGGGGCTGGGCTGAAGGCCGGCGAAGCAACGAAACGCCCCCGACTGACCGCGCCCCTTTACTCCGTCACCCACCGGCCGTCCGCGTCGCGTGCGAGATCCAGGCAACCCGCGGCAAGCAGGACTGCAAGCACGACCCAATGCATGCCAGGCAATTCGCCTTGCCTCCAATCAACCCTCGTTCTTGGTTGGGCGCAATCACGCTGGGTCAACGCATTTCACGGCCTGACCAATGAGATTAAGGGCCCCACTCCCCGCTTCGTGTGCGTGCTCCGGGTGGCGGCCTCAGCCGCGCTCATTCTCCTCCTGTCCGGTTGCCTCGCGGCCGCGCCGGCCCCAGCAGTGACCGAAGCAAGCACCGACGGCGACGACGTCACGGTGACCGCCACACGCGTCGAGGCCCTATCCCATGACGTCGACTCCAAGGGCCGAATCCAGGCGCACGCCTGCGAGATGGGGCAACTGCGCGGTGGCGTCGAACGCTGCAACGGCGGCAGCGTCATCGTCGCTGGCATCGCCTGGGAGGTCCCCGTCTACGATTTCGCGGACCCGCTCGCCCTGTTCTGGCGCGTGAGCCTGGCCGCGGACTGGCAAAGCTCGAGCCTCGTGACGGGGCTGCGCATGACCGTGTACGCGACCATGCCGTGCGGCGTCACCTGCGTCGAACTGCGCAAGGTGGACTCCGTCGAGGACGCGGCCAGCCCGGGGTTCGACGGCCTCGACGTGTACCTTGAGCCCGGCGAGACCGGCCTGCGCGTCAAGCTCGAGACGATTGGCTACGCCGAGACCACGTGGAGTGAGGCCGCCGTCCACTACCACCTGCACGGCGTCGTCAACGGATACCGGCCGGTCGGGCCGCCCGTCGTCGTGGCGTGACGCGTCGGACGGCCTCAGAACCCGAAGAGTCCCTTCTGGCCGACTCCGGGCTTTGGCTTGGCGGCCTTGTCGTCAGATGCGACGGGGGCATCGTCCGCGTCGTCATCCACGGCGCCGGCGTCTGGCCCTGGCTTGCCCTTGAGCTTGGGTTCGTCCGCTGCGGCGCCAACCAGGGCATCCACGCCGGCGCGAATCTCCTTCAGGGCCTTGGCCGAGGATGCATCGCCCAACAGCAAGGCCACCTGTTCGTCATCGAGGTCCAATTCGGCCGCTTGGTGGATGGCGAATTCGCGGTCGTTGCGGAACAGGTAGGCGAACGTCTCGACCTGGTCCGTGCGCGTCTTGCGCTTGGAGGCGTGCGTCGCGCGCCCGAGCAGGACCGCGAGTTCGTCCTTCGCCTGGCGTGCCCCTTTCGTGCGCCCCATCTTGGACAGGTACGCCGGGAAGCCGAACGGGACGAAGGCATGGTATTCCTTCGTGCGCGCCATCATGACGCCGAGCGTGGCCATCTCGCCCGCGTAGGACCACAGGCCGTAGTTCTGCGTCCGCCGCGTGCGGCCGAGGAAGAGGTCGGCGCGGCTCAGCTTCTCGTAGCCGGCCACGAGGTCCACCGGATCCTTGTACTCCTTCGGGAGGTTCTCGTCGATCCACAACACCAGGTCCTCGGGCGTGGCGTCGGCGTCCCACACTTCGCGCCGGACCTCCTCCACCTTGCGGCCCTTGAGCACGTGTCGTACGAGGTCAAAGAGGCTCGTCGTGGTGTCGCGCGTGCCCATCGAGCCGAGGTCCTTGACCGTGAGTTTCGTGCGTCCGATGCCGATGCTCTGCAGGTCGCGCACGGCGGCTCGCAGGTCGCCGTCCGCCTTCACCGCGAGCGACTCGAGCACGTCGCGGTCCACCTGGATGCCTTCGATCTGGGCGATGCGGGCCAGGGCAGCGGGGATGCTGCGCACGTTGACGCGTTGGAACTTGATCTCCTCGCACAGCGTGCGCAGCGCGGACCCCGAGCCCTTCTGCAAGGCGTACAGGTCGTTGACGATGAGGACGATGGGCTGCCGCGAGTTGCGGATGGTCTCCACGATCTGCGCCTTGCCGCCCTTGTCCGAGAGGTCGGAGCCGGTGGCGTCCTGGCCGGATTCGCCGGCGCGCTCGTACAGGTTGTCGGCCTCGTCGAGGATGATGAGTTTCTTGCGGTTGTCCGTCGTTGCGCCGTGGAAGGAGCCGTCGGAGCCGAAGGTTTGGTGCATCGAGCCGGCCGTCGCGATGCGCCGGATGGCGGTGGCGTTGCGCGCATCAGAGGCGTTGAGCTCGATTGCTTGCCAGCCCATGTCGTTGGCGAGTGCAAGGGCAGCGGAGGTCTTGCCCGTGCCCGGCGGACCCGCAAGCACGACTGCGCGCCTCTCGGGGGTGCCCGTCATCCAGGCGTCGGCCCACGCCTTGAGTTTGGCGACCGAAGGACCGTTGCCCACCAGGTCCCGCAGGCTGCGGGGGCGGTGCTTCTCGGTCCAGTCCACTGTCTTGCGATTCACCGGATGTTGATGAGGATTCACCAGGGGTCAAGCAGCGATGGCGCTCTGGGTCGTTTGACTACTTCCGGACGTCCTTCGCCAACTGGCTCGCCGCGGTCAGCATCGGATCCCACACGAGGCTGAAGGGCGGCGCGTACGCCGTCTCGACTTCGGCGAGTTTCTTGACGGTGAGGCCGGCCTGGATGGCGACGGCGGCGGCGTTGATGCGCAGCGCGGACTCGGCGGGCCCGGCGAGTTCGACGCCGAGGAGTTTCCCCGAATCGCGGTCGGCGACCATCTTGATGGCCATGTCCTGCGCGTCCGGCATGTACGGGGCCTTGTTGCGGGACTCGACGAGCGTCGTGGCCACGTCGAAGCCTTCCTTGCGCGCCTGCTCCTCGTTGAGCCCGGTCTGCGCGAAGGCCAGGCCGAAGATGCGCGTGATGGCCGTGCCAAGGACGCCGGGGAAGTACAGGCTGGGGCCGGGGATGCGTTCGGTCGAGGCGGCGATGTTGTCGCCGGCGACGCGGCCCATGCGGTTGGCGGGCAGGGCGAGGGCGACGCCCGTGGGGCGCCCCGTGATGAGGTGGCGCGGGGCAACGCAGTCGCCGGCCGCCCAGACGTCGTGCAGGTTCGTGCGCATCTGGTCATCGACGAGCAGGTGCCCGGAGGACAGGGCATGGATGCCGGCCTTCGTCGCGAAGGCGGTGTGCGGGCGAACGCCGACGGCCACCAGCGCCGTGTCGACTTGGACGTCCTTGCCTTTGCCCTTGGTCTCGATGACGCCGACTTGCCCCTGGCGCTTGCCTGGCGCGAGGGCGGTGACTTCGGTGCCGGAGTGCACGTGGATGCCGCGCTCCTCGAGGAACGGCTCCAGGCCGTCCGTGATGTCGGCGTCGAACTGCGGCATGACGCGACCCTTGGTGATGAGGTGGACTTCGCTGCCGCGCTTGTGGAAGGCCTCCGCCATTTCGAGGCCGAGGTAGCCTGCACCGACGATGCCGATGGACTTGGAGCGGGCCGAGTCGATGTGCTCCATCAGGCGCACGCCGTCCGTCAGGTGGCGCAACGTGAAGACGCCGGCGAGGTCGCCGCCCTTGAACGGATTGGCCGCCTCCGTTCCCGTGGCGATGCACAGCTTGTCGTAGTGCGATGCGTCGCGGCCGCGCGGGCCTTCGACGGTGATCTCCTTCGTGTAGGGATTGACGCCCACGGCTTTTGTCCCCGTGAGGACCTCGATGCCGCGCTCCTTGACGCCGGCGTCGTCGAGGACGAGAAGTTTCTCCGGCTCCTCGACGGTGCCCTCGATGAGGTGCGGGATGCCGCAGGACGAATACGAGATGTGCGGCCCGGCTTCGAAGACCGTGACCTCCAGGTCCGGGTTGCGGCGCTTGGCCTTGCTCGCGGCGGTCATTCCAGCCCCGTTGCCGCCGACCACAACCAGGCGCGTCATCGGCGCCGCCATGCCTGGGTGGGACCCTTAACCGCGACGCTTGCAGTTTGCCCTTGTGGCGGCTATTTCAACCTTCGCCGGAACGGGCCTAAGGTCGAAGGCCCGGACAGTGGGTCATGGACGAGGCGACCTGGACATTCTATGGCCGGGACGGCTGTGACTGCTGCACGACGGCAGCCGGCTTCCTCCTCAATCTCCTGCGAGGGTGCCGCGTCAACCTGCGCATGGTGGACCTGAAGGGCCATCCCCCGGGTTCGCCGCACGCCATCCCGGCCTTCGTGGACCCCAGCGGCAAAGCCGTTTGGGAAGGCTCATTCGATTCCGAGGCGACACGCATGGCGCTCGAGGCCTGGGGCCTGGTGCGCATGGAACCGGAGCATTCGGGCATGTCGGCAGCGTAGGACCATTCAACGGCGGCCTGGGGTCACGGACACCAACGACCCCAGGCCGTTCCATTCCCTTGCACGGGCCAACGCCTGTGCGATTCCCCCAATCTCCCCCCTGGCAATCATGATAAACTGCTGAGGACATAGAATCCATGAAACCTATGGCATCGACGACTGTCACGATGGACACGTCCGTCCGCGACCGCCTCAAGGGCTTCTGCGGTGGCGGCATCAGTTACTCCGAGGCGGTCACGCGCCTCATGGACCTCGTCGAGGCTGACCGCTTCTTTGCCTCGTTCCGTGCCGCCATCGATGACCCAGACTACGCCTGGGAAACCATCGACCTGGACGACAAGAAACTCTGGGGATAGATGGCGCTCAGGTTCGCCGTCGGCACGCGTGACCTCCTGGTGACACTCGCTCCACGACCGCGCCGTGCCATCCGGGACGCCCTGCGCCTCCTGGCCGCGGATCCTCGTCACCCCAAGCTCGACCTCAAGCAGTTGCGCAAGGAAGGCTCGGTCCGCTTCTACCGCGCACGGGTCGGGGATTACCGCATCGTCTTCTCGCCGCTCCCGAAGCACACGTCCGTGTGGCGGATTCAGCACCGCAGCGAGGGCTACGGTTGGCTCGAACGACTGGACCCTCCCGCCGCCTGATACGGCCGGGGGATGTCAATCGTCCAGATACCCGTCGATGCAGCTGGGGTCGAAGGGCTTGGCCTCAATGAATTGCTCGCGGATGACGGCCAGGGCCTTGCGTTGCCCAGGCCAAGGGAAGCGCCGCATGGCCTCCTGCCAAGGGACCCAGGCGAAGTCGGTGTGCTCCTCCGACAAGCGGACCTCGTCCCCCGCGCCCACTTCGGCCGCGAAGACGGGCGACAGCACGATCTCGTCCGTGGCCGCCAGGTAGAAGCGGTTGACGTACGACGCCTGGTAGAAGTGCTTCGGGCGCAGGCCCGTCTCCTCGAGCAGTTCGCGTTGCGCGCACTGGTACGCCTTCTCGGCGCCCTCGATGGTGCCGGAGACCATCTGCCAGGTGTCGCCCATGAAGCCGGGAGACCGCCGCAGCACCAACCATTCGTCGGCGCCGTCGCTGCGCCGGCGGAAGACGTGGCAGTCGACGAAGCGGCTCGTGATGTGCGGCAACGAGACCGCAGCGCCTCAGGTGGCTAAAGCGGTTGGCTCAGCCGCCGCGGGCGCGTGCCGCCGCCTCGCCCTCGTGGCTGACCTTGCAGAAAATCGCGCCGAGCAAGGAAACGACCTGCGGCGGGGGCAGCAGCGACGTCACCAAGCCCTGCACCCAGGCGCCGTGCGCGTCGCCGCGCTTGGCCTTCCCGTACGCAAGGAACGCAAAGAGCGCCCCGACGCCCAGGAAGACCCCGAGCACGAGGTAGACTGCGGTGGCGAACGCCGACGTTTGAACCTAGGCCAGAGCCTTCGCCACGCGCTCGACCGCGTCCGCGACGTCGGCCTTCGCGATGTGGCGGTGCGTGACGAAGCGCACCATGGGGCCCGCGTCGCGGCCAAGGCACAGGACCCCCGACTTCTTCATGCGCTCGATGAAGGCGCCGGATGACAGGCCCGTTGCGGACACGTCGGCGAGGACCATGTTGGTTTGCGTGCGTTTCAGGTCAACGGCCAATCCGTCGATGGCCTCGAGGCCCTTGGCGAGCGCCTTGGCGTTGGCGTGGTCGTCGGCGAGGCGGTCGACCATGGTGTCCAACGCGACGATGCCTGCCGCCGCCATGTGCCCGGCTTGGCGCATGCCGCCGCCGAGGATCTTGCGGGCCGCGTGCGCTTCGTGGATGAAGTCCGCGTCGCCTGCGAGCAGGGAGCCGACCGGGGCGGACAGGCCCTTGGAGACACACACCATGACGGAGTCCGCGCCGTCGCACAGCTTGGAGGCCGTGGTCTTCTGCGCGATGGCGGCGTTGAAGATGCGGGCGCCGTCGAGGTGCAGCTTGGCCTTGTGCTTGTGCGTGGCGTCCGCGATGGCCTTGGTCTGGGCGCGCGTCCAGCACAGGCCGCCGGAGTAGTTGTGGGTGTTCTCGATGGCCACCAGGCGCGTGGGCGCGAAGTGCGGGTCGTCGGGCCCGAAGTAGCGCGCCATGTCGTCGGGCGTGAAGGTGCCGGAGTCAGAGCGCACGGTGCGCAGGAGGACGTTGGACAGGAGGGCCGCGCCGCCGCCTTCGTAGAGCGCGATGTGGCAGTTCTCCTCGCACACCATTTGGCCGCGGCGGCCGGAGTGCACCCAGACGGCCAGTTGGTTGCCCATCGTCCCCGTGGGAACGAAGAGCGCGGACTCCATGCCAAGCAGTTTGGCGGTGCGTTCCTCGAGGCGCTTGACGGTGGGGTCCTCGCCGTACACGTCGTCGCCAACCTCGGCGTCGGCCATGGCCTTGCGCATGGCGTCCGTCGGCTGCGTCAGCGTGTCGGAACGGAAGTCGAGGATCTTTGCCACGAGGCCCTCAGACCGAGCGCGGCTTTAGCGGCTTTCGCCGCGCCGGAGCCGCGAATCTCGCGAATGCCGCGAAACGGTTCACTTCTGCGAGGCTTCGCGCAATTCGCGGCCAGGCTCAGGCCGCGTGCGGGTGCAGCGTCTCCAGGTTGAGCCGCGCGAACAGCGGACTGGCCAGCGCCGCCGTCGCCCGCCCCCGCTTGCTCAGGCGATACTCGATGCGCACGGGCGATTCATCGAAGACCTCGCGCTCAATGAAGCCGCCTTCCTTGAGGGCCTTGAGTTTGTCCGAGAGGGTGCGTGAGCTCAGGCCGAGCAGGTCGAGCAGGTCGCTGAAGCGCGCCTTGCCGAGCACCGCGATGGCGTAGAGGATCTCCAGGCTCCAGGGGGTGAAGACCTCGCGGCCGGCCATGACGGAGGCGCGGATCCAGGCCACCTTGTCTTCCGGGCTGCGGTCCTCGAGGAACTGCATGCAGGCGAGGCTGAACTGGTTGGAGGCCTGCACGGCGGCCTTGTACTGCGCCTTGGCGGTGCCGTCGAGAACGGGGCATTGGCGTTCGTCGCTGTGCAGGGCCACAGTGGCTTTGGCGGATGGCATTCAATGTCCTCCAGGTTCGCAGCCCCTTATGATGCGCCCCTGACATAGACTTTACCTGGCACATCGAGTATGGCGATGAAACAGCCCGGTCCAATCGAACGCAGGCTCGTCGGCGCCTTCGTGCGCCGCGTCTTCTGGGGAAACCGCCGCGGCAAACCCTGGGACGTCCCGGCCCACCTCGAGCACGACAGCGTTCGCTTTGCTGGCAACTCGGGCGCAACCCTCGCCGGGCGCTACTTCCCCCACCCCGCCCCCAAGGGCGTCGTCGTGCTCGCCCACCCCGACCGGCGTTACGGCTCGCACTGGTTCGTGCGCGAAGGTTGGGTCGAGTGGTTGCTGCGCAACGGCTTCGAGGTGCTGACCTTCGACTTCGCTCCCTTCGGCGCCTCGCGCGGCGGCTCGACGTATCTGCACGAAGACGTGCTGGGTGCCGTCGCCTTCGCCCGGCGGTGGTCCGGCGGCCAGCCGGTTCACGTGATTGGTCTCTCCATCGGCGCCTTCGCCACCGTCAACGCCAGCCCACATCTCGACGTCGACAGCCTCGTCCTCGAGTCCCCCTACCCGACGTTCAACGCGTGGTACGGCCGCGGCTGGGGCAAGTGGGCGATGGCGCTCTTCGACCGCCTGTTCCCGCGCACCGCGAACGTGATTCAGGCGCACCGCAACATCGCAAACGCGCGCGCGCCGCGCATCCTGGTCGCAGCGTCGCCCACGGACGACGTGACGCCCGCGCGGCTGTCGCGCATCGTCTTCGACGCGGCGCCTGCGCGGGCGCGCTGGCTCGACGTCCCAGGCACAAAGCACCTGGGGCTGTTCGCGGACGCAGGCTACCGCGCCGCGGTGCTGGCCACCCTCGAAGGGCGGCCTACAGATCGAGAAGCTCTTCGTCCAGTTCTTCCGACTCCGGATGCGCGTTGAGGCCCCGGACGTCTTGTTCCTTGTTCAGGCGTGCCCAGGCAGCTTTGTCGCCGCCGCGAAGATGGATGACGTGCATCCACCACGACATCGCCTCCTGGGCTCATAGGGCTTGGCCAAGGGGTAGATGAAGGTGGACGAGGGCGCCCCTTGCGACCGGTGCGACCCCTCGAAGGCGGGGGTTTGCCACAGCCACTGCAGAGGCCTTCACTCGTCGAGATCGCGCACGACGGGTTCCGGGTCCGGGTGGCGCGTGCCCATGGCATGCTCCAGCCAGGCCTCCAGCTCGCGGTCGCGCATTGCGGGGTCCTTGGGATGGCGGTTCGGCGTCATCGACCAAGCCTGCGGGCCCGAAGGTCCATGCGCCTTGCGCCAAGCGTTCAAATATGAGGGTCCCGGCCTGGCGAGATTCCGAATTCAAGTCGAAGGGGGACGGCCTTCGTCGGATTCGGCGTCAGCGTCGTCGGCAGCTGGAGGGTTTCCGGTCCGTGACCACTCCGGCGCCTGCGGTCCGTCGAGGTCCGGGTCGAACGCCCACGGGTCGCCTTGCAGCCCGCGCAGTCGCCACGACCAGTACATCGACACAGTGGCCCCGTAGGCAATCATCGCGACGCCACCGGCGAGGAATGCGCTGCTGAACGACGCCCCGAAGAGCAGGCCGAAGCCCACGACGGCGGACCAGCGGGCATTGTCGCGCCTTGCGCGCAGGCGCTCGACCTCGGCCTGCTGGTCGTGCCGCGGTTGATTGGTCACGCTGGCAGCGGCTTCCCGGCCTCGAGGCCTTCGACGATGCTGAGGCGGCTGCGCGTGGACTTCAAGCGAATTGGCAGCACCTTGCGGTAGTCCTCGGATGCGTACCACGCCTTCGCCTTCTCCACGGACGGGAACTCCAGGATGACGAACCGGTGCAGGTCCAAGCCGGGCTCCACGGTCGTGACCTCGCCACCGCGCACGAGGTAGCGGCCACCGTGACGCTGCACGGTCGGCGCGGCCTTGGCTCGGTAATCTTTGTACAGCGTGGGGTCAAGCACCTCGACGTCGACGATGACGTAGGCGGGCACACGCCCGTCAGCCGGCCGCCCGGCTTCAAGGTTCCCGGGGGCGGCTCGGCTTGTGCGCCCGGCACGCAAACCCGTCACGAGCGTCCGAACCTGCGAGCGACGGATTCAGCGGCGGCGACGCAGCAGGGCTCCGATGAGGACGGCCAGCGCCAGCAAGGCTGGCGTCGGTGCGGGAATTCCGTCGCGCTCGGCCCCGCTCGAGCTCGTCGACTCGGAGGCTGGTGCGGTGGTCTCCTCAAACTCCAGCCCCGGCCCGTTCGTTTCGGCCGACGCTGTGTACAACGTCGCGCCCGAATCGCCCGAGACCGCGGTCACGGAATCAGCCGGACCCGCGTTGGACTGGGCGACGGCAAAGCCGTCCGACGACCCCGGCCCCGCGAAGGTGGCGGAGACGAGGAGGTCCTGCAACCCATCGCCATCGAGGTCTCCAGCAAGATCCACGGCGAGATGGGTCAGGGTTGATCCGAGGGGAACGATGCCTTTGGCGGCCCATTGGACCTTTCCGGCGGCAGCGTCGATGAGCATCAGGGTGGCCTGCTGGCCCTGCGATCCGAGGGCCAGGAGCGCCGACGTTGCGCCAGCCTGGACATCGGCCACGGTTCCTTGGGCCAATTGGGCTGCAGCCTGGGCCTGGCCTGCGGCCGTGGCGGCGGCCTGGACGACGACGGGCACGACGTGATCGATGCCGGGCAACGTCAGGTTCCACGCCACCTCGCCAGTGAGGCCGTTGATGGCCTGCAGTTCCAGGCCCGCAGAGCCCGCAACAGCCACGGCAATGTCAGGCACGGCGTCGCCCGTGAGGTCGGTGAAGCCCGTGATGTCGCCCGTGTGCGCGTCGAGGACCGCGTTCGCGGGTTCGGCAAGGCCGTCGACCGAAACGGACCACAGCACTTGGCCGGTGCCGTCGAGGGCGCTCAACGCCAAGGAACCCGCCGTCCCAGTGGCCACGCGCAGCAAAGCCGCGCCGTCCGGCAATGGGCCCAGGGGCAGCGCCGCCATGATGCCAGCCACCGCGTCGCCGGAGTCGAAGAGCACTTGCCCATCGACGCCGGACAGCACGGTGAAGGCTGCGGCGGGGGCGGTCTCGACCCCCTGCTGCACGCTTGACACGATGAGGTCGCCGACGCCGTCGAGGTCCAGATCGCCGGCCTGCGGCAACAGCACAGGAACTCCCGTTGCGGCGGGCAGTTCGGTCGCCCACGCCAGGGTGCCGTCCGAGGCATACATGGCCAATTCGGGGATGCCGGTGGCCACTTCCTCGACGGGGCCGAGCGCGCGCGTCAGGACGGCAACGTCCGGCAGGCCGCCGGTGAGCGACAGGGGCGCCATGGCCAGGACCTCAACGCCGGCTTCGTCGATGCTGACGGTCGTCACGACGGCACCGGCCGCGTCCAGGACCTGCAGTTGTGCGGACTGCGTGATGGTGGCGGACAGCATGTCCACGGGCAGCGGCACCCCGGCCGGGATGGGCAGCATTGCGGTCGTCACCTCGGTCTGCAGGACGGCGGCGGCGCCGGCGGCGGCTGGCAACAGGGCCGATGCGGCTTCCTGCGCGGCTCCGGCGGCGCCCGCAGCCGCCGGGCCGGCGACGCCCGTCGCGGACTCGGTGGCCGTGCGGCCGATGAGGACGACGCCCGAGGCGCCGTCGAGGACCTGCTGGACCTGGCGCTGGGCCTGGTCGGCTACGCCGGACGAGGCCGTGCCCGTTGTCTCGCCGAGAGTCTCGACGATTGGGTCGAGCGTGCCGTCGAGGTCGAGGTCGGGCGCGCAGCGCAGCACCTGCGGCAGGCTGCTTGACTTCTCCCACACCACCGTCGCGAACTCGGGGCCGGCGAGGGCCTGCAGCGTCTGCACGCCGGAGGCGGGGTCGCTCACGAGCACCACGAGGTCGGCGGTGCCATCCGCGGACACGTCACCGATGGCGCAACCGACGCTGGCGGCCAACGTGGCGCCGACGTCGCCTGGCACGGCCGAAGGGGTCAGATCCGTTGTCCACGCCGCGCCCAGGGGGCGGGCAGGGCCAGAGGGGACGGGGGGCAAGGTCCAGGCTGCGGCGGTCGGCGCCAAGAGGACGACGGCGAGTGTGACACTGCAGGCCAACGCGAGGTTTCTGGCCATGGGGCTGGAAATCATGCCGCTTCAATCGGGGCATGTCATGAAAGGGTTTGTTGTGTGCTGGACGTTTTGCCCGCAGCATTCGCCATGGTTCTCCATTGCCAAAAGCGCGCAGTGCCCTGCAACACCGCCTGCCAGCGCCGGTCCATCGTGACCTTGCGCATGATCCCGGCAAGGGGTTGGCTGACTACGAGCCGGTCAGGATGCGGCGGGCGCCGGCGTGCCACGGAGTCGGTGGGTGACCAGGACAAAGCTGGTCGTCTTCACGGTCGAACGTTCGCAGCAGGAACCCTTGGCAGTCGGGGCAAAGTTCCTCGCGGGGGTCTTGACGGGCCAAGGACGCGGCCATGCCCTCCTGACTGGCCTGCCCAGGCGATGAACGCTGCCACCGTTGTCTCTAGAGATGACATTTGAAGGGGATGTTGCACGGCTGCCGAAGACGATCCAACCTGTTCAGTGCCGCAACCACGGGGGTGGCACCTTCGGGCGCCACCCGGACATGGCCCACCATGCAAAGGCCTCGACGAGCACGAGGGCCGTGATGCCGAGGACCAGCCCCAGCCAACCCTGCATCAGAACACCGCAGGCTCGCGGTACTCGCCGTGCACTTGCACCATGGCCTGGCGGATTTCCCCAAGAGTGCAATAGGCGCGGCTGGCATCGAGCAGGAACGGCATCATGTTGGGCCGGCCGGCAATGGGGCCGGTTCCCTTTCGGCCACCCTTGAGCGCGTCACGCTCCAATTCGCACGCCTTGGTGAGCGCACGCAGCGCCCCGTCCGCCTTCTTGTTGTCGCGCGACTTGCGGAGGGCCTTCAGTTCCGCGATTTGGCGCCGCTCTCCGGCCTCGTCGATGCGCAGGATGTCCGTGTACGGCGGCTCCTCGATGCGGTAGTCGTTGACACCGACGATGGTCTTCTCGCCGGTTTCGGCGGCGCGTTGCTGCTTGAAGGCCGCGTCGGCAATCTCACGCTGGAAAAAGCCGTTCTCGATGCCGCGCACGATTCCGCCCATGTTGTCGATGCGGCGGAAGTAGTCGTTGGCCTTCTCTTCCATCTCCGTCGTGAGTGTCTCGAGGAAGTAGGAGCCGCCGAGGGGGTCGATGGTGTTGGCCACGCCCGATTCATGCGCGATGATCTGCTGCGTGCGCAACGCGATGCGGACCGCCTTCTCCGTGGGCAACGCGAGGGCCTCGTCGAACGAATTGGTGTGGAGACTTTGTGTTCCGCCGATGACCGCGGCCAGCGCCTGCAGGGCTGTGCGCACGATGTTGTTCTCCGGCTGCTCGCGGGTGCACGACACGCCGGCCGTCTGGGTGTGGAAGCGCAACAAGTGGCTACGCGGGTCCTTGGCGCCTTCGGCGACCATGAATTTGGCCCAGACGCGGCGTGCGGCGCGATACTTGGCGATTTCCTCGAAGAAATCGTTGTGCGCGTTGAAGAAGAACGACAGGCGCGGCGCGAAGTCGTCCACGCTCAGCCCGCGCGCCTTGCCGCGCCGGACGTATTCCATGCCATTGGCCAGCGTGAAGGCCAGCTCCTGCACGGCAGTGCTTCCCGCTTCGCGGATGTGGTATCCTGAGATGCTGACGGTGTTGAAGCGCGGCGCGTTCTTGCTGCCCCACTCAAACGTGTCCAAGACGAGTTCGATGGACGGCTCGGGCGGGAAAATGAACATCTTTTGGGCTTGGTATTCCTTCAGGATGTCGTTCTGGATGGTGCCAGAGACCTGGTTGAAGGGGACGCCCTGCTTCTCGGCGGCCCCGAGGTAGAACGCCCAAATGATTGGCGCCGGCCCATTGATCGTCATCGACACCGAGACGTCCTGCAGCGGAATTCCCGAGAACAGGGTTTCCATGTCCTTCTGCGTGTCGATGGCGACGCCGACCTTGCCGACCTCGCCCTCGGCGTACTCGTGGTCGGAGTCGTAGCCCTGCAGCGTCGGGAAGTCGAAGGCCGTGCTCAGGCCCGTCGTGCCGTGCGCGAGGAGGTACTTGAAGCGCGCATTGGTCTCGTGCGCCGTGCCGAAGCCGGCGAACTGCCGCATCGTCCACAGCCGGCCGCGGTACATCGTCGGTTGCACGCCGCGCGTATAGGGAAACTCTCCGGGGAACCCCAGGTCGCGCTCCTCGTTGAAGCCGGCGCGTTCGAGGTCGTGGCGGTCGTACAGCCGCCGGATGGGCACCAGGCTCTGCGTCGTGAACTCCGCCTTGCGTTCCGGCCCCTTCTCCAGGGCCTTCTTGAGCGTCGTCTCCTCCCACTTGGCGCGGGCCGACGCGTGCGTTGCGGCGACGGTGGGCTTGCCGGCCGGATGAGTCACGCTTCAAGGCAAGTTGACAGGAGGGAAAAGCGTGGCGGGGCCCATTGGCCTAGTTCGACCGCTCGGTTGGCGGGGGCGGCTGCCCCGCCGCTTCCTTGCGGCGCGTGTCGCGCGCCCACCACCACGCCACGGCGGCGCCTGTGACGAACATCGTGAGGCTGTAGAAGCCGGGCACCAGGGCCGCGACTGCGTTGTCGAGTTGCGAGACCGCGAGGGCGATGCCGAGGGTCCCGTTCTGGAAGCCGGCCTCGATGGAGACGGCGCGCGCCTGGAAGTCCGCGAGCCCGACGAGCTTGCCCAGCCACAGCCCACCCGCAAGGGCCAGGACGTTGAGCGCGAGCGAGATGGGGACCGCAGAACCGGCAAGCGACCAGAAACCCACGCGGTTCTCGTAGACGGCGACGGCGATGACGAGAACGAGCAGGAGCGACGACGCGATGCGGAACGGCTTCTCCGCCGCGAGGGCGATGCGGGGACGCGCGCGTCGGAGGAGGAGGCCGAAGACGATGGGGAGCACGACGATGGCGAGGACCAGTCCGACCATCTCGACGACGGAGACCTCGATGGCGGACGCGTCGCCGAGCAACAGGCGGGTCATCCCAAGGAACAGGAGCGGGGTGGTGACGACCGCGGCGAGGCTGTTTACGGTCGTGACGCTCACGGAGAGGGCCGCGTCCGCACGCGCCAGATAGGTCACGACGTTGCTTGTGGTGCCGGCTGGACAACTGGCGAGAAGAAGGAGGCCGAGGAGGATTGCCTCCGGCGGGTGGAACAGATAGTGGAAGGCCACGACGACGCCCATGGCCAGAAGCGGGACGAGCAGAACATGGCCGGCGAGTCCGACGGCGACGGCCTTGGGGGCGCGCAGGACGCGCCGGAAATCGTCTGGCGTGAGCGTCATGCCCATGCCGAACATGATGATGGCCAGGGCCAGGGGCAGGAAGATTTCGGTGACGATGCCCGAGGCCAGGCCGGAATCCGCCATTGGCCAGGGAGTCCTTCCAGCGTACTTCAATCGCCCGGCGGCGCGCCATCGCGTGCGTCCTTGTTTGCGCTCATCCTGAGCGTCGGCTGAGGACGACCAGTGCGGCAAGTCCGACGGCCGCCAGCGCAAGCGACGGGCCGGGGATGTTCAAATCGTCGGGGGCCCCTTGGTCCTCCTCATCGACCTGCATCAGGGCTGCCCGCTGGTCGGCGGGGAGACCCTGCGTGAACTCCTGCAGGAACGCCACGGTCGCCATGCGGGCCAGCGAGGCCGCCGACTCGAACTTGGTCTGGCCGTCCGGGCGGCCGCGGCGAGGGCAAGGACGACGGTGACGGCGCGCGGCGTGCGCATGCCCGACCTTTGGCAAAGCGGGGCGCCATGCCTCTTGCGGGACGCCTGTGGTGTCTGTCGCGCAGACGAAGGGGTCTCGCGCCCGTGGAGCGCATTCTCAAGCGCGTCCTGCGCTGACGGACGCCATCACAGGAATGGTTCGACGTCGCCGAGCGCGGCGCGCACGGTCCGCACGTCCGTGATGACGCACGAGATGCCCAGGGCCGCCAAGGCCCTCGCCGTGGCCGCGTCATTGACGGTCCATGCACCGACGTGGAATCCCTTGGCGCGCAGTGTCTTGACGGTCTTGCTTGCCAATTGCTCGTGGCTTGCATTGAACCAGCGGCAGCCCAGCTCCTTTGCCATGGCGAGGTCGGCGTCGTCGATGAGACCCGACGCAATGAGGGCGCGCGGGATGTCAGGGGCCAGGTCGCGGCTGCGCGCCAAGGCGTCGGGATCGAAGCTGCTGACCAGCACGCGGTCTTGCAGCCCATGGTGGTCGACGAGGTGCAGCATGGGTTCCGTCGCCTTCAGGGCCTTGACCTCGAGGTTCCAGACGCCCGTCCAGCCGTCCATCGCCGAGAACAAATCGTCGAGGCGCGGGATGGGACCATGCTTCGTGCTGTAGCTGCGCAGTTCGTCGTAGCGCATCTCGGCCACCCGGCTGTTGCCGTCCTGCGTCGTGCGCTCCAGGGCGGCGTCATGCAGCACGACGACCTCGCCGTCCCGCGTGAGGCGGCAGTCGAGTTCGACGGACCGGAATCCGGCCTCGGCGGCGGCGCGGAAGGCGGCAACGGTGTTCTCCGTCACCTCCGACGACAGGCCCCGGTGGGCCGACGCGTAGCATCCCGGCACGGGCGCGACGAAGGAGGGGGCGGACTTGATGGTTTTCGCCCGCGTGCCCAGGGGCAACGTCGGCGATGCCCCCATGGGTACGACGCGCCATTGGCCGCCGATGCCTGCCGTTCCGAGCGCGCCGACTGCCCAAAGGATAAAGGGCCATTTGTGGTCGGCGCTGACCAACCAAGTGCGTGACGCCATGACCGCCGCTCCCGCTCCCGCCGCCGCACCCACCAAGGGACTCGAGGGCATCATCGCCGCGCAGTCGTCCATTTGCTTCATTGACGGCGACAAGGGCATCCTGTCCTACCGGGGCTACGACATCAACGAGCTGGCGCCCAATTCGACCTTCGAGGAGACGACGTTCCTGCTCTGGGAAGGCCACCTGCCGTCGAAGGAGGAACTCAAGGCGTTCGGGGCCGAGTTGGCCGCCAACCGCGAGCTTCCCCCCATCGCCCTGCAGGTCCTGCGCGACGTGTCCAAGTCCATGGGACCCATGGATGCCTTGCGCACGACGGTGTCCGCCTTGGGTGCCGGGCGCAACGACGCCGACAAGTACAGCACGGACATCGACCGCCGCAAGGCCATCGAGACAACGGCGCAGCTGGCCACCATCGTGGCCTACTATCAGCGCCTGCGCTTCGACAAGGACCTCGTCCACCCCGACCCGAAGCTGAGCCACGCGGCGAACTTCCTCTACATGCTGACGGGCAAGAAGCCCACCCCGGCCGCGGAACGCGCCTTCGACTGCGCCCTCGTCCTGCACGCCGACCACGACCTCAACGCCTCCACCTTCGCCGCCCGCGTCACGGCCGCAACCCTCGCCGACTACCACGGCGCCATCACGTCCGCCATCGGCGCACTGAAGGGCCCGCTGCACGGCGGCGCCAACATCGAGGTCATGAAGATGCTCCTCGAGATCGACGCCAGCCGCGAGAAGCCCGACGACTGGGTCGAGCACCAACTGGCCAAGAAGCGCAAGATCGCCGGCTTCGGCCACCGCGTGTACAAGACCCTCGACCCCCGCGCCATCCACCTCGCCAAGCTCAGCAAGAGCCTCGGGGAACAGGCGAAGCAGACGAAGTGGTACGACATGAGCCTCGCGCTGCAGAAGTCGATGAAGAAGCAGAAGGACATCGACGCCAACGTGGACTTCTTCTCAGCCAGCAGCTACTACGTCATGGGCATCCCCCTCGACCTGTACACGCCGATTTTCGCCGTCAGCCGCATCGCCGGCTGGTCCGCGCACGTCCTGGAGCAACACGGTGACAACCGCCTCATCCGCCCCCTGTCCGAATTCACCGGCAAGCTCGGCAAGAAGTGGGTGCCGGTCTCGAAGCGCGAGGCCCCCCAGGTCGAAGCCAAGGCGAAGACGGCGTAGGTCGAGACTAGCCGCGGGAAAGCATTCGGCCCCAGCCGCAGGCTCGCCATGCCTGCTTGGTTTCACTTCCCCCTCCCTTGGCGATAATCAGCCAGCAACCTTGGACGGTGGGCCATGCACCTGGTCGCCATCGACACCGAGACCTGCGCCTTGGGCCCCGGCCGCGATCGCATCGTGCAGTTCTGCGCCCAAGGACTCGACGAGGACCTCTCCGTCATCGGGACCTGGACCGAGCTCGTGCACCCTGGCCGCCGCATCCCCGCCGCAGCCACGGCCATCCACGGCATCTCGGACGAGATGGTGGCAGGCAAGCCCCAGTTCGCGCATTTCGCGCCCAAACTTCGCGCGCTCTGGGGCCGCGACACCGTCTTCATGGCGTACAACGCGGCCTTCGACTTCGGCGTGCTGAACACCGAGTTCGTGCGCGCCGGCGTGGATCCGCTGCCCATCGACCAGCCGGTGCTCGACCCGCTGCGCATCGAACGCAAGGTGACCAGCCGCAGCCTCGGTCCCACGTATAGGCGCTACACGGGGCAGGACCTCGAGAACGCGCACACCGCCGACGCCGACGTGCACGCCATGGTCGAAGTCCTGCGCCGGCAACGCGCCGTGCACAAGGGCATCCTGCCGGCCGACCTGGAGGAGCTCATCGACTTCCCCGAGTCCACCCTACGCCCGCGCCGCAAGGGCCACCTGTACAAGGACGACGACGGCGTCGTGCGACTGGGGTTCGGCAAGCACGCTGGCAAGCCCGCGCTTGAAGTCCCCGGTTACCTGGCCTGGATGCTTGAGGAGGATTTCCCCGAGCGCACGAAGAAGGCGGTGCGGCGGGTGCTGAGCGAACAGGTCCTTTCAGTTTAATCGGCAACCCCCGGCAAAGTTCGTTAGTCTCGGCGACGATGTGGAGCCATGACGAAGAGGGTGACACTCGAGGACGATGCCTACGAGGCGTTGGTCGCCGTCAAGCGTCCGGGCGAATCGTTCTCAGAGCTTGTCTGCCGGGCGGTGAAGGATCTCAGACGCAATCCGTTCTTTGACCGCTCCTTGAAATCACCATTGACCGACGATGAGGCCGAGGAAATGAAGCGGAAGGTGCGAACCTGGCGCGACGAGACGGCCGAACCCCGGTACCCCTGGCCTGACGACGGATAGGTCGCCCTCCTGATGTTGAGGGCCGTCCCAACCCCATCCCCTCCTGGCAAGGCATGTTGAGACTTGGCCGAAGCTCCTTATGTTCCCAGGGAAGTCCTGCACTTGCCATGGAGCAGTCAATGCTTGCACCACGGCGCATCATCACCTTCCTCGTCCTTACGGCCACCCTCACCGCGACGGGGGTCGCGGCGGCAGGCTTCGACGAGGTCGGCCCCGCCCTTCCGGCGGAGTTCGACCCGGCCCAACCCCTGCCCGGTGACCATGCCGAGTACGCCTATTCACGCCTCAAGGCGGGAGTGAACTCGAGCCAGGCCTTGCCCTACTTCCGGTTGGACATGCTGGCCGACCAGTGGGTGCACCGCGCCGACGGGTCGCCCGTTCTCGCCCATATCAAGGCGACGCAGACCGCAGGGATGTGGTCGTCCTATTCACCCGAATCCTCGGAACCAGTCGAATACGCATGGGGGCCGGTCGAATCGTACGCCTCGACGGCGGACGAGGGCGTATGGCTTGACAGCGCTAGTCCTGGCGCGGGGTTCCAGTCAGAAGGCAGGGGCCCGATGCGACTTGGATCGCTAAGCTACGAGACCAGCTACGAATCCCGTCTCTACACGGACGGGCGGCGCATCATTCTCAAGTCCTGCCTGGCGATGGTCCTACCTGTCGACTACGACGTGGGAGACGTCGTCACGACCGACTGCCTTCTTGAGACGCCACCGTTCGACCCCGGCGCGCGCCTGCCGACGCAAGCGGAATGGGCGGGTCGAAAATACTCGGTCGGCTTCCCGTTGTTCGGGGGCTCGCTGCATGCCGTCGGCCAAGGCCACACCGACCACGGCCTGGCCCTTGTCTTGCAGGTCGACGGCATCGACGGCCTGGCCCGACAACTCTGGTACGTGGAGTCCATCCCCTATCCGGTACAGGTCGTCGTTGAGGACGGCGACCACAGCATCACGGTCCATAGACTGACGTCCTTCCTCCGCGGGGGACCCGTCGATGCGCCAGGCCTGGCACCCGTGCCGCTGCCCGACGTCCAGCTAAGGCCCGCGCGGGCTTGGGGTCCGGACGAACAAGGGGTCTCGTTGCCATTGAAACCGTCCGAGGCGTGGCAACTCGCACTGGATGACGAACGCGGGGACTTGCGCTCGTTCCTAGACGCGCATCCTGCGGCCTACACGGAACGTGCCGAGGGCGGATCTGGCCCGGAGGGCACCGCCGACTGGCTGTTCGTGGTGCGCGATGGCTCTTCCCGTCTGCAAGTGGGCGTCCACCGCGAGCCTCCAAACCTCAACGCCTTGCCCGAGATCGACCCATCGGATCCGGGACGACTTGTGGACGGGGTGACGGTGACGGTTTCAGACCCACCGTCGGTCCGGTACAGCCCTGGCATCGCCCCGAACGAAATGCCCGACCTCGCATCTGCCGCGGCGCGGTTGAAGGCATTGACCGGCCTGGACGCCGCAAGGTTCAGCTATGAATGGGGTTGCAACGGATGGGTGAAATCCGACTGCACCGGTGACAACGTCGGTCCAATCGTGTCGGCCACCGCGATGGTGCACACCGAAGACACGGCGCCCACCACAATCATCACGGGGAGCGAGGTCACGGACATCCAGACCACGCTGGTCACCCAACCCAACGGACGGATCGAGGCGCTGGAGACCAGGTCTTCCAACCACCGCTACGGAGGAGCCTTCGAACCGACGGCGACATCGGACACCGACCTCGGGACCGTTGCCGCTTCCCGGGGTTGGGGCATGCCCGGCGCCGGGGCAGTCGCCACCATCGGCGCCGCCGCTGGCCTGCTCGGCCTTCTCTACCTGCTCTGGCCGGCCTTGAAGTCCGGTGTCCTGGGCCTCTTCTCGCGCACCGAGGACGGCCAAGTGCTCGAACAGCCCGGACGCCGCGCCGTCTTCGACGCAATCCAGGCCTCGCCCGGCACGCACCTGCACGAGATCGTGCGCACGACGGGGCAAGGCAAGGGCACGGTCGAGCACCACTTGCGCAAGCTCGTGGCCGCCGGCAAGTTGACCGTCGCGCAAGGCGCGGGCTACACATGCTACTTCCCCGCGGGCACCGACCGCCGCGTCGTGGAGGCTGGTCCCGCGTTGCGCGCCGATTCTGCCCGAGACATCCTGCGCGCCATCGTCGCGAGCCCCGGCACGAACGGCGGGCAGGTCGCGCAGCGGTTGGGCCTGAACCGCGGCACGGTCCTGCACCACCTGAAGCGGTTGCAGGCGGCGGGGCTCATCACGGCAAACACCGAGGCGGGCGTGTCGCAGCTGTTCCCGACGCAGCTGGCCGACAAGTCCCTGGCCTCCGCGGCGGCTTGAACCGGCCCTACGCGACCCAGAGTTCGCACCGTCGCCTAGAATCCGGCTTCATTCTGCGGTCCTCTGCGTTCTCTGTGGCTCGTGGGCGGGGCGGGCCTCCACCATCACGGACCAGGCTTCGCGGCACCCGCCAACGACCGCAAACGGAACAGGACTGCGACCAGGACGACCTCCACGGCCTTCGACGCCCCGTCCAGGACGCCGAGTCCCTCCGGTTCGAACGCCTCCGGCCCCACGGGGACACCGACGGTCCGCGACACGGCCCACAAGGCGATGATGGCCAGCGTGCCGACGATGCCGGCGAGGTAGATCCTGCCCCGCACGACGAGCCAGCCGCCCCAGCCCTCGATGCCTTGGGTGAACAGCACAAGCCCGTACGCCGCCTGCCCAGCCGCCGCCCCGAAGAAGAACAGGCCGTATGCCCACCACTCCTCCAAGTGCGCAGGGCCCGCCATCAGGTGGAGGCCACCCGCCGCAAAGGACAGACCGGCCGCCGTCCGCTCCAGGTTACGCATCCCGGGGTCAGAGACGGCAGTTCCTTAGCTTTTCCAGGAGTGGTTAAGAGCGGGATTGGTGGTAGACGAAGGTATGCCCGAGACGGCAACTCCAGACTTGGTCATGGCTCGGACGCAGCGCGGCGACGGACGGGGTCTGCTTGCCCGCCTTCGTGACCTGTTGCCCGAGGGGCGTGGATTGCCGCAGGAGGAGTGGCGCATCCGGCACCGGGCCGTCCGCATCTTCATCCTCGCCCATGCCATCGGGTTGGCGCTCTTCGGCCTGTGGCGCGACGAACTGGCCACCGGCCTCGTCATCGGCGAGTGCCTCCTTCTCGCCGCCGTTGGCCTATTGGCCGGCGTCCGTGCCCTGAGCCGCAAGTTGCGCGGCGCCCTGGCCGCCCTCGGTTGCGTCATGGCGTCGGCCATCCTCGTGCAGTTCTGGGGAGGCGTCATCGAGGCGCACTTCCACTTCTTCGTCGTCGTCGCCCTGATCAGCCTGTACCAGGACTGGGTGCCCTTCGGGCTCGCCATCGTGTTCGTCGCCCTCGACCATGGCGTGACGGGGGTCCTGCTCCCCGAGTGGGTCTACAACCACGACGCCGCCGTGAACGACCCCTGGCGCTGGGCCATCATCCACGCCGTCTTCGTCCTCTCGGAGTGTGTCGCCCTCATCGCCGTGTGGGGAGCCAACGAAAAGGCGCGCGCGGAAACCGACCGGGTGCTGCGTTCCACGGGCGAAGGCCTGCTGGGCGTCGACGCCGACTGCCGCATCACCTTCGCCAACCCCGCCGCCTTGCGCATGGCGTCCATGGGCGAACGGGACCTCCTTGGCAAGCCCCTGTATGGCCTGCTTCGGGGCAACGACGGCAGGCCAGCGTTCGCCCCAGACATCCTGCGCCAGACGGAGGGGGCGTTCACGAGCGACGCCTGGCTTGCAGGAGGCAATGGCACGACCACGCCAGTCGAAATCCTGTGCACCCCGATCGAAGGTCGGCAACACCAGGAGGGCGCCGTCGTTGCCATGCGCGACATCACCGACCGCATGCACGCCGAGCAGGGCCGCCTTGCCGCCAAACAGCAGGCCAGCGAACTGGAGCACTTGCGGGAAGTGGACTCATTCAAGACGCGCTTCATGAACATGGCAGCGCACGAGCTCAACACGCCGCTCACGCCCATCAAGATGCAGATGCACTTGCTCAAGTCGCATGCGGAGGAGCCACAACTGGAAGCGCACAAGCGGTCCATCCACCTGCTCGACCGCAACTTCCAGCGCCTGACAGGGCTCGTTGGGGACCTCCTGGACTCCTCGCGGCTGCAGAGCGACCGCATGCCGATTCGCCCCGTGACACTCGACTTGTCCGCCGTCGTCACCGACGTCACGGAGTCGTTCCGGCCCTCGGCCAAAGAGATGGGCGTCCGGCTGGATGCGGACATCCAAGGCGACCTGACTTGCGGTGCCGACCCCGACCGCATCAGCCAGGCGATCACGAACCTGCTTTCGAATGCCATGAAGTTCACGCCGTCGGGCGGTTCCGTGTCCGTCCAGGCCGAATCCCTCAACGGCCACATCCGCGTCAAGGTGCAGGACACCGGCGTCGGCCTAACCGCCGAACAGGCGGCCCGGTTGTTCAAGCCGTTCGAGCAGGTGCACGAGAGCCAGGTGCACAACAAGGGAGGCTCGGGCCTCGGCTTGTACATCACGCGGGGCATCATCGAATTGCATGGCGGCCGCATCTGGGTCGAAAGCGCCGGCCGGGGATTGGGCAGTTCATTCATCTTTGAGATTCCTCGCAACCCTCCCTCGGCCCCAGCGACCCCGCAAGGCGGGGGCCCGCCGGTCAAACCGACCTGACGGCGCGGCACCCTAAAGGCGGCCATGGCGTGCCGACTCCCGTGAAGGCGGCCTACTTCGAGGCACACGGCGGACCGGAGGTCATGTGCGTGGGTGAGTTGACGTCCCCTGCGCTGCGCGCAGGCGACGTCCGCATCCAGGTCAAGGCCGCGGCGCTCAACCACCTCGACCTCTTCGTACGCGACGGCTGGCCAGGCCTGAAGGTTCCCCTACCCCACGTCGGCGGCACCGACTTGGCGGGGACCGTGGTCGAGGTCGCCGCCGATGTGCGCTCGACGAAGGTCGGCGACGAAGTCCTCGTCAACCCCGGACTCAACTTCGCGGCCGGCGCCGACGGTGATCTCGTCATTCCGTCGGATGTCTCCATCGTGGGCGAGACGCGTTGGGGTGGCCTGGCGCAGGAATGCGTTGTGCCCGCCACGCACGTCGTCGCCAAGCCGAAGGGCATGTCCTGGGAGGAGGCAGCCGCCATCCCGCTCACCAGCATCACGGCCATGCAGATGGTCAAACGCAAGGCCCGCATCAAGCCGGGAGACAAGGTCCTGGTCGTGGGCGCTGGTGGCGGCGTCGCCGTCATGGCACTGCAGATTGCCAAGGCGCAGGGGGCGTGGGTATGCGCCACCACGGGCGGAGTCGACAAGGTGGCCAAGGTCAAGGCCCTCGGCGCCGACCACGTCATCGACTACAAGGCGAGCCCCGACTGGGCGAAGGAGGCCTTCGTCGCCAGCGGCAAGAAAGGCTTCGACGCCATCATCGACTCCACGGGCGCCGCCACGTTCGGCAAGTCCGTGCGCCTCCTCACACTCGGTGGCAGACTCGTCACCTGCGGCGCAACGACCGGCGGTCCCAGCGACGTCGACGTCCGCCACATCTTCTGGAAACAACTCAGCATCCTCGGCTCCACGATGGGAGTGCCCCAGGACCTCACGGACGCCATCGCATTGTGGGAGCAAGGCAAACTCAAGGTCGTGGTCGACTCGGTGTGGCCCCTGGACCAAGTCAAGGACGCGATGGCGCACCTCGAGCGAGCAGGGCAGTTCGGCAAGGTCATCATTCGACCCTGACCCCCAACGCTTATCGCACGACGGCCCCCGTGGTGCCGCATGCAGGAGGGCGTCCAGGAGACCGTCACCGCGGTCGAGGGCTCCCGTGAGGAACGACCACGCCCTCGGGCAACCCGCAAGCGCCTGGACGCGCTGCGCGACGACTTGGCCCGACGCCTTGCCGCCGCGCCACGCACAACGACGCCAAGGCCATCCCCGGGACGCGGCATCGTGGCGCTCCTGCGGACGCACCGCACCGACGACGACGCCGAGGCCCTCGCCAAGGCCAAGGACCTTGCCGCAGGCGCGTCCCCTGGGCGCGGCAACGACGCCGTCCTCGAGGATCTCGCCTGGCTCGGACGTGCATTCGTCTTGCTGCACGACGCCACCGGCAGCGACCTGCACCTCGACACGGCCGAGCGCCTTGCCGGCACGGTGCGCAGCCTCGAGGCAGCGCGCGGCGGCTTCCGCGGCTCAAGCCGCTCGCCCCCGGACGACCTCGACGCCGCGGGAACCGGCGCCGCCGCCCGCTTCCTCGTCGAGTTGTCCTGGCGCATCGGGTTGCGCGGCGGGCACCGCAACGCCGCCGAGCGGGCCCTGCGCCGCATCTGCGTCCCCGCCATCCTCGATGCGCATCCTTCGGCCTGGCCCGACTTGCTGGACGGCATCGACGGCCTGCTTGCGCAGCCCCTGCACGCCACCGTCACCGGCGCGTGGGAGAACGCGGCCGTCACGCAACTGCACCGAGCCTGCCTCCGCCTGCCACACGACCCCCTCGTGCTGGACTGGAGCCCCGCCGGCGAGGACTTCCCCGACGTCGGGGCGCCTTGCGTCTACCTGACCAAGGGATCGCTGTGCGCCAGCCCGGTCACGGATGAAGCGCGGCTTGCCGCGGCCGTCGCGCGTCTCGCTTAGATGCGGCCCGGCCGGCGGCCTAGGTTTTTCCGCCCGACCCCACTGGCCGTTGCGTGGCCGACCACCCGCCGACGAAAGCCCGCGCCCTCGTGCAGGACGCCAAGGCAGGCCGACGGCCCATCACGGAACTCCTGGGCGAAGCCCGCGCCATCGCGGACGCATCGTTCTCCGCGGAGGCGCTTGCCGCCCTCGCCGAGGACCCGCGCCTCGACGCCGCCAACGCCGGCCGCGCCCTGACGGACGCCGCCACAGCCCTCAACCGGACCGAGCGCGCCTTCCGCAAGGCCGAGGCGGGCGCCGACGTCGCGCGCCGCACCGCGCGCTGGCGCCCCGGCGACGCCGAAGCCGAGCCGCACCGCGCCAAGGTCTTCGCCAGCCTCGCCAACACGGCGCAGACGCTGCACGGCAAGGACCTCGTCGCGCTTGCCGTCCCCTTGGCCAAGGCCGCGCCGCTGCACCGCGCCTCCATGCTGCGCCTCGTCCTGCACCACGGCGCCGACCCCATCGAGGACGCGAAGGCAGTCCTCGCAGCCGGCCCCGGCCCTGGCGTGCAGGAGGCCCTCGTCGATGCCCCCGTGGCCGCGCAAGCGAGGCTGCTGGCGTACCACCGCGCCCACGGCGGCGAGACCCCGCTCGACGTATCACTTGACGCCGCCGCACGCCTGTTGCCGTTGCAGCGCCGCGAGGCGTTGCGCGCCATCATCGCCGCCGCGCCACGCACCGACCTCGAGACAATCCACGGCAAGTTGCCGCCGGAGCCGGCCGAGCGCGGGCGCCTGCTGTGCGCACTGGCCGCCCAAGCGGACCGGACATTCGACGCCAAGCAGGCGCGGATCTGGTTCGATGAGGCGGCTGCCATTGCCCAGGGGCTCGACGCCGGGAAGGAACGCGACGCCGTGCTGCGCAACGTCGAGGCCGGCCGCGCCCGTCTTGCCGGCGCCACGCCGGCCGCGCCCGCCCCGGCCCGGCCCGCGCCTGCGTTGGATGGCGCCCGGACCGCGCCCAATTCCATGGCCCGCCACATCCTCGCCCTCGTGGACGCCTACGAAGGCGCCCTGGGCGACGTGCACTTCCGCGCCCTCGCCCGCGCCGCACCCTTGTGCTGGGCGTTCGGCCTCGACCTCGCGCTCGTTGGTTTCCCGGTCACGGAAGTCGGCCCCGTCGTCGCCAAGGCTGGCCGCGCCACGGGCATCGGCGAAGGCGGCGCCTACCTCGAGCGGCTCGCCGCCGGTGGGCGAGTGCACCTGATGCCGGCGACGCCGAGCGCATCGCCCGGGTTCCTCGTCGCGACAACGCCGAAACCCGACCCGGCCAAGGCCGCAGACTTCGCTCTCGCGGGCCGCAAAGCGAAGGCTTGGGGCAACCCGCGACTCGTCGTCCTCATCGGACTCGGTCCCAAGGGCTTGCCGGGCGAATGGATGCGCGCCGCAGCCGTCCACCTGGAATTGACGGGCGACAACGTGTCCCTCGAGACGGCCACGGCCATGGGCATCATCGCGGAACGCATGCGGCAACTGCCGCCGCCGACGCCGACGGCGTAGCCACCGATTTGCACCGATTGACACTGAACAACATGTGTTTTCGGTGAACATCGGTGCCAATCGATGCTGCCGTCAGGGAACCTGGCCGCCTTCCGCCGCCTTGCGCAGCCGGTTCATGACCGCCGCCCCAAGCCCCGTCTCCGGGATGGCCTCGACGACGATGGCGCTGTGCCCTTCCTTGTCGACGTCGCGCAGCAACGCGAAGAGTTGACGCGCCCACGCCTCGGGGTCGCCGCGGCCGCCAACGACGTGCACATTGGGTCCTGTGACGCCGAGGTCCGAGCTGACGAGCCAGGCCTTGTCCTGCGCGGCGGCGTCCGCGTACGCCTGCTTCAGGTCCGCCGAGTCCAGCAACAGCAACGGCGTGGCCGGGGCGTAGTGCCGATACTTCATGCCCGGCCCAAGTGGCTTGGCGCTGCTTGGTGCGGCGGCGAGCGGCCCGACGACGGCTTCAATGGCCTCGCGCGGCACCCCGCCCGGGCGCAACAACGCGGGACGCTTCCCCGTCAAGTCAACCACGGTGGACTCGACGCCGACACGCGTCGGGCCGCCGTCGAGGTAGACGGCGACGGCATCGCCGAGGTCGTCGCGGGCATCCGTGCAGCGCGTCGGGCTTGGTCGCCCGGACTTGTTGGCGCTCGGCGCGGCGACGCCAAACCCGCACGCCTTGAGCAAGGCGAGGGCAACGGGGTGGTCGGGGACGCGCACGGCAACCGTGTCGAGGCCGCCCGAAACGACATCGGGGACCTTGCCGTTGCGGCGCACGACGAGCGTGAGCGGACCGGGCCAGAATGCCTTGGCCAACTTCGAGGCGTCATCCGGCCAGTCGGCGGCGAGGGCTTGCGCCATGCGGACGTCGGCCACGTGCACGATGACGGGGTTGTCGGCGGGCCGGCCCTTGGCGGCGAAGATGGCACGCACCGCGGCGGCATTCCCGCAATCGGCGCCGACGCCGTACACGGTTTCCGTGGGGAAGACAACGAGGCGACCCTCGTGCAAAGCCAGGGCGGCGGCTTGGATGCCGTGCGGGTCCGGGGTCGTTAGGCGGCGCAAACGGTGCTCCTGCGACCAAGCCCGGGGAAGCACAGAGCCCGCAGAGACCGCGGAGTTGTTCCCTGGGCGCTCCGTGGGCTCTGTGCTGCCCCAGGCCAACCGCGGGGAGTCATTGGCTACTCGAGCTTCTCGGCGAGGACCTTCGCCATCTCGGCCGCGCGGTGCTCGACCAGCTTCTTGGCCAGCGCGGGGTCGGCGACGGCGAGGATCTGCGCCGCGAGCAACCCGGCGTTGCCGGCACCGTTGATGGCCACCGTGGCGACGGGGACGCCCTTGGGCATCTGCACCATGGCAAGCAACGAGTCGAGGCCGTCCATGACCTTCCCGGCAATGGGGAGTGCAATCACGGGGCGCGTCGTCAGGCTCGCGACGACGCCGGCGAGGTGGGCAGCGCCGCCGGCGGCACAGATGAACACCTTCGCCGGGCTCTTCGTGACGTAGTCGTGCAGGGGGCCGGGGGCGCGGTGCGCGGACAGCACGCGGGCGTCGCTCGCGACGCCGAGGGCGCTCAGCTGGTCGCGGGCAGCCTTCACGACGTCCCAGTCGGACTTCGAGCCCATCAGGATGGCAACCTGAGTCATCGTGCCGTCGAGCAGCTGCCCGGTCAAGACGGTTTTGCAAGCGATCGACCGACGCCCTGAAGACCGCGCCCCCGGTCGGGTGCGCATGAGTGCAGGCGCGGGGCCGATTCTCTTGGATCTCGCCATCATCGTGCTTGCCGCCAAGCTTGCGGGCGAGGCTTTCGAACGCCTACGGCAACCCGCGGTCGTTGGCGAACTCCTGGCCGGCGTTGTCTTCGGCGTCGTGCGCCGCCAGGCCCAACGACTCCCCGTCGGCGTCGGCATGGTGCCACGCGGAGAAGTCGGCCTCATTTTCGCCGGCCTCGGCCTCGCCACCGGCCTCCTCGGTCCATCCTTGTACGCTGCCCTCGTTCTCGTCATGCTCCTGACGACGCACGTCGCACCCCTCTGGCTTGCGCGCTCGGCGACCGCTTCACGCCCGACCTCGAATCGGCCGACGGTGACGGGGCGAACCTTGCGCGCACCCTGGAAGCTTAGGTCAGGCGTACGACGATGGGTTGGCCTTGAACTTCGCTGCGCACGCGGTGCTGCAGAAGTGGTAGGTCTTGCCCTCGTGCAACGTGGTGGCGGCGGCCTTCCCGTCCTCGATGGTCATGCCGCAGACGGGGTCTTTTTGTTTCTTCGAGAAGAGGCCCATGCGATGGAATCGGGCGGGCTTCTCTTGGCCGTGCCGGTCGGCCCGGCGTCCCGGGCATTGGCGCGTCCCTAGGTCGTCCACGGGCGGTGCTGGCGTGCGACCAGCGCATCCGCCTTGATGATCCACGTCACGGCAGCGGTCGGGGTCGCGGTGTCGCCTGCGACCGTGGCCAACGCTTGGGGCTGCGTTCCGGCCACGTCCTCGATGCCGTGGATGCCACTTTGCGCGAGCGTCAGGGCTTGCTCCGCCGTCATGCCGAGCAGCAACAATTCACCGATGCCGAGCAGGCGGCCTTTGCGGCGTTCCTTGCCCCCGAGGTGTTGGGCGAGGGCGTCGACGTCGACGCGCACGAGGCCGTCGATGACGCGGATTCCGCACGCCTCCAACCGCGCCGCCTCGCCGTCCGTCGGGGAAACGGACCAGTCAAGCAGGGCGACGTGCCGTTCGGCGCGGCCACGCCAGGCGCCGATGGCGGCGCTGAGGAGGACGAGGCCGACGACAGCGAGCGGAAGGGCCTCGACCCAGGCGGCGTCGGGCAGGATGCCGAGGGCGTTGGTCAGGATGAGCGCCCACAAGCCGTCCACGACGAGCGTGGCGACGGCGAAGAATGGCACGACGCGCCCGAAGGGGATGCGGGCCAGGACGCTGAGCAGGACCGTGATGGGCACGCCGGCGCCGAAGCCGGGCAGGAAGTACACCAGGGCAAGGCCGCCGAGGCCCCAGCGGTGCACCCAATGGCGGCGCTGCAGGGCCTGTTTCTCGAAGTGCGCGAGGGCCCAGCGCACGCGGCTGACGCGCTTGAGGGACCGGACGACGAGCCAGGCGAACGGCAAGGCAAGCAGGAAGGAGCCGAAGTCGTCGAGGACCGAGAGCCCGTACACGAGTCCCGGGTGCATGCCGCGGGCGAGGGCGTCGAACATCGCGGTCTCGCGGCCGGCGGCGATGGTGAGGCCGTACATGCGCAGCATGCCGCTGGCCGTTGCCGGGTCCACGCTGCGCACGCCGACGTAAAGGGCGGCGTACACGCCGGTCAGAAGGAGGCCCGCCAGCGCCGTCGAGCGGATGCCCCAGGGGATGCGCCGCGCGAGCTTGGCCGCCATGACCACGAGGTCACAGGTGCCGCCCCTTGAATCCGCTTCCCTAGGGCGCCAGCGCGGCGGGATCCTCGGTCAGGGCGCTCCTCTCCTCGCCCTCCGCCGTTCCAGGCCTGATGGCCTAGAACGGCAGCTCCTGCTCCACGAGGCGCTGCAGGTTGTCGAGGCTCTGGCCCCAACCGACGGGCGCGCCGTCGGCGGCGGGACCGGGCGGGAGGCCTTCCTGCACGACGGTGACTTCGGTTCCCCCCTTCACGGGCTTGAACGTGATCGTGGTGCGCATTTCTGCGTCGTTGGCGAACACGGGGTCGTTGCCTTCGAAGGCGTTCGTGAACACCAAACGCTCGTAGGGCTTCATTTCGACGTAGCGGCCGCCGAAGGTGTGGCCCCAGCTGCGGTCGATGGTGTTGAACGACATGCGGTAGGTTCCCCCGACTTTGGCGTCCATGTGGTGCACGTGACCGGTGAAGCCGTGCGGCGGACACCACTTGGCATAGGCATCCGGGTCGGTGAAGCAGCGCCAGATCCGTTCGGGCGGCGCCTTGAAGACGCGGCTGATCCGGAGCGTGCCCGTCTTGGTTTGGGCCTGCTTGGTGGGCATGGTTTCAGGCCTCCAAAGCCTTGGCAAGCTTGGCGAAGTTCGCGATGACGCCCTGCCGGCTGCCTTCCGTGAAGTCGGGCTTCGCCATCGGCCCCTGCGTGAACGTCATCTTCGTGCCCTTCGGCGAACCGGGCCCCAT
This sequence comes from Thermoplasmatota archaeon, assembly GCA_038046725.1. GTDB lineage: Archaea > Thermoplasmatota > E2 > JACPAO01 > JAHFTW01 > JAHFTW01. The sequence continues at coordinate 108,721 of JBBSVQ010000001.1, forward strand.
GGTGTCGATCTCCTCGAATTCGATGCGGACCGCGATTGGGTACGGTTTCTCGCCGGGGCCGAGGAAGATGTCGAAGGTCCATTCCTGCACGAGGAGCTTGTTGGGCACGACCTCGACGTATTTGCCGTGGTTGTGCAGTTGGCCATGCTCCTGGTTCGACATCTGGATGTCATACTCTCCGCCGGCGCGGACGTCGAGCTTGTTCACCTTGAACGCGTAGCCCATGTCCTTGGCGGCGAGTGCCCACCACTTGGCGAGTCCTTCCTTCGTGGTCCACATCTGGTACACTTTGCTCGTGGGTGCCTGGAAGTAGCGGACAATCTGGAAGCCTTCGCCCTCGCGCGGAATCTCGAGTTGCTCGGCGAGGCGGTCGGCGACCATCGCGGAACCCGCCGCGGCGCCTTCGGGCATGTAGGGTCCCTTCGTCGGGAAGGGGCCGTGTCGGAGTTTCATGCGCGTGCCGCCGTTCTCCGGGATGAGTTCGAGCGTCCCCGTGGCCTCGATGCCGGAGCCGTCAGGCCAGATGTCGCGCGTGACGATCTTCCTGTTCGGCACGATCTCGACGAACGTCCAGATGGCCGTCCAGGGCTGCGTCGTGTGACTCATCAAGAGTTGGCCGCCGGGGCGGAAGTCCAGTTTGTCGACCTTGCCCTCGCCGACGGGCCAGAAGAACTTCGGCAGCAGGTTCGGGTCCGACCAGGCCTTGAACACGCGTTCGGGGCTGGCCTTGAACCAGCGCTCCAGGATGACGTAGCGGTCGGGCGTGACGTGGCCCTTGGCGGGAGCCGTGATGCCGGTGACCTCCATGCGGTGCGTCTTGGCTGGCATGGCTTAGGCCCCTTTGGCGAGGAGGCGGTCGAGCTTGGCGAAGCCTTGGCCCCAGCCTTCCGTGGCCATGGCGTGGTACTCGGCGGGGACGCCGGTGACGAGCACGGTCAGCTTCGTGCGCTTGCCGCCGTCGACGGGGGTGAAGGTGGCGTCGATGAGGAATGTCTTGTCGGCGTTGCCGGAGACGAGGTGGCGCGGCTTGTCGAGGACGTGGAACACGCCCTCCTCCTTGTTGACGGTGCCATTGTCGAGGGGCATGTCGAAGCGGACCTTGCCGCCGACGCGCAGGTCCCACTCATGGATGACGAGGTCGGCCTTCTGCGGACTCAACCACTTGGCGTACTTCTTCGGGTCCGTCCAATGCGACCACAACCGGTCCGGGGTGGCGTCGAAGACGCGTTCGAGGCGCAGTTGCGGCGCCTTGTTGTCGATGCGGTGCGACGGGGCGGCGGTCTTCGCGGTCTGGGAGCTGGGCTTGGCGTTGGATGCGGGAGTCATCAGAATCAATCTCCAGGGTGTTCATGGCGGGCGTCCTCTTCCGCGAGGACCTGTTCGAGGCGGTCGAAGGCGGCGTTCCAGCGGGCCTCGGACTGCTTGATCCAGTCGGATGCTCGCTCCAGTCCATGGGCCCGCAGCCGGACATGCCGACTGCGGCCCAGCTTGCGTGTCGCCACGAGTCCCGCCTCCTCCAAGACCTTGACATGCTTCTGCACCGCCATGAGAGTGATGGGAAGCGGCGACGCAAGGTCGCTGAGCGTCTTCTCGCCGCCTTCCAGGCTCGCCAACAGGGTGCGGCGCGTCGGGTCGGCGAGCGCGGAGAACGCCCGGTCCAGGTCCATGCTAAACCATATGGTTGAGTGTTGGGATAAACCCTGCGCTCCAGGGGGAAACCAGGGGGCCTGGCGCCGGACTGGCTGCACGTCCACCATGGCCATGACGTCCACGCAGACCTCGCACGCGTAATCGCCGCGGTCAAGGGGCCACGCGCAAGCGGGGAGCCCTCCTTTCCCCCTCCTTCCAGCCTTATAAGGAACCCCGCCTGACGACGGCTTGCCCGCAGCGGCATCGCCTTCCCCGGGGGGGCGAAGTGGGGACCACCACGCCCATGGCAACGACCGACGCCATCGCAGAGCAACTGGCCGCCCAGTCCTACAAGTACGGGTTCTCGGCCGACATCGAGGCGGACACCGTTCCCAAGGGCCTCGACGAGGGCACCATCCGGCTCATCTCGAAGAAGAAGGGCGAGCCCGAGTGGCTTCTTGCCTGGCGCCTCAAGGCCTTCGCGCACTGGAAGACGATGAAGGAGCCCACGTGGGCCAACATCACGTACCCCGCCATCGACTACCAGGCCATCACGTACTACTCGGCGCCAAAGAACAAGCCGGCCGTCGGGTCGCTCGATCAGGTTGACCCCGAGATCAAGAAGATGTACGACAAGCTCGGCATCTCGCTCGCGGAACAGGGCCGCCTGCAAGGCGTCGCCGTCGACGCCGTCCTCGACTCCGTCTCCGTCGCCACGACGTTCAAGGCGCAACTCGGCGAGATGGGCATCATTTTTTGCTCCTTCAGCGAGGCCGTGCGCGAGCACCCCGACCTCGTCAAGAAATACCTCGGCACCGTCGTGCCCATCACGGACAATTTCTTCGCGACGCTCAACTCGGCCGTGTTCACCGACGGCTCCTTCTGCTTCATCCCGAAGGGCGTCAAATGCCCCCTCGAACTCTCGACGTACTTCCGCATCAATGCCGCGGGCACCGGGCAATTCGAGCGCACCCTCATCGTCGCCGAGGAAGGCTCCTACGTCTCGTACCTCGAAGGCTGCACGGCGCCGATGCGCGACGAGAACCAGTTGCACGCCGCCGTCGTCGAACTCGTCGCCCTCGACGACGCCGAAATCAAGTACAGCACCGTGCAGAACTGGTACCCCGGCAACAAGGAAGGCGTCGGCGGCGTGTACAACTTCGTCACCAAGCGCGGCCTGTGTAAGGGCGACCGCTCCAAGATCAGCTGGACGCAAGTCGAGACGGGCTCCGCGATCACTTGGAAGTACCCGAGCTGCATCCTCAAGGGCGACGACTCCGTGGGCGAGTTCTACTCGGTCGCCTTGACGAACGACTACCAGCAGGCCGACACCGGGACGAAGATGATCCACATCGGCAAGCGCACGACGTCCACCATCATTTCCAAGGGCATCTCGGCCGGACACGGCCAGAACACGTACCGCGGCCAGGTCAAGATCCTCAAATCCGCCGAAGGGGCACGCAACTACAGCCAGTGCGACAGCCTCCTCATCGGCGACAAGTGCGGCGCGCACACGTTCCCCGTCATCGACGTGCAGAACCCGACGGCCATCATGGAGCACGAGGCCACGACGTCGAAGGTCTCGGATGACCAGATCTTCTACCTGCGCCAACGCGGCATCGACGAGGCCGAGGCCGTGAGCCTCATCGTCAACGGCTTCTGCAAATCCGTGTTCCGCAAGCTCCCAATGGAGTTCACCGTCGAGGCGCAGAACCTCCTCGACCTCAAGCTCGAAGGCTCCGTCGGATGATCCCCATGCCCACCCCCCCTCTTCTCGAAATCAAGGACCTGCATGCCGAGGTCGACGGCAAGCCCATCCTCAAGGGTCTCAGCCTTACCATCCGCGCCGGTGAAGTGCACGCCGTCATGGGCCCCAACGGCTCCGGCAAGTCCACCCTCGCCTACGTGCTCGCGGGCCGCGACGGCTACACGGTCACCAAGGGCTCCGTCCACTTCGAGGGCAAGGACCTCCTCGCCCTGGAGCCCGAAGAGCGCGCCCGCCTCGGCGTCTTCCTCGCCTTCCAGTACCCCGTCGAAATCCCCGGCGTCGCCAACACCTACTTCCTCAAGGAGGCCCTCAACGCCAAGCGCAAGGCCGCCGCGCAGGAGGAGATCGATGCCGTGGACTTCCTCGACCTCGTCAAGGACAAGGCCCGCGTCGTCGGCATGGACGAGAAATTCCTCAACCGCGGCGTCAACGAAGGCTTCTCTGGCGGCGAGAAGAAGCGCAACGAGATCCTGCAGATGGCCGTACTCGAACCGCGTCTAGCGGTTCTCGACGAGACCGACTCCGGCCTGGACATCGACGCCCTGCGCACGGTGGCTGCCGGCGTCAACGCACTGCGCTCCAAGGACCGCGCCATGCTGGTCATCACGCACTACCAGCGCCTGCTCACCCACATCGTGCCCGACAAGGTGCACGTGCTTGCGGGCGGCCGCATCGTCAAGTCGGGCGGCAAGGAGTTGGCGCTCGAGCTCGAGAAGGCCGGCTACGAGGCTGTGGCGCGATGAGGCGCACGGACGCGCAGCGTCCGGGCGCGGCGACGCCCCAGGCTGCCGCCATCGGACACGCCGCCAGCGCCACGACGACCTGGGCGGACCTGCACGCCAGCGGCGGCTGGGCCAAGAAAGGCTCGGGAACGATGCGCGACCTGCGCACCGCTGGCCTCGGGGCCCTCGCTGCCAGCCCCCTCGCCGTTGACGTGCTCCCCCCGGGCCCCGTCCACGCCGTCCCCGACGCCGTCGTGGACAGCTTCCGCATCCCCGGCACGTACGAGGTCGTCTTCGTCGACGGCCACCACGTGGCCACCCTCGACCGCGTCGAAGGCATGCGCCTCGGCCTCGTCGCGACCCTCGACGGCAAGGCCGACCAGTCGGAACTCGTCGAGATGCATCTCGGCCGACACGCCGGGGACGACGGCGCGGCGGCCCTCAACGCGGCCTTCCTGCAGGACGGCGCCGTCGTCGACCTGCAGCCGCACGAGTCCCTCGACCGCCCGCTCCATCTGCTGCACATCGCCACCGGCGGCGTGCCCGCGTCATCGCACGTACGCCACCTCATCGTCGCCGGCTCGCAAAGCGAGGCCACCGTCATCGAGTCCTGGTGCGGCGTCCCGGGCGCCGCACGGACGCTCACGACCGCGGTGACAGAGATCGTGGCCGGGGCGGCCGCCCGCCTGCGCCGCGTCAAGCTGCAGCGGGAAAGCCTGCACGCCACGCACCTCGGATGCACGGCCATCGTGCAGGACCGCGACGCCAACGTGCACGACACGCTGCTCACCGTCGGCGCCGCCGTGAGCGTGCACGAAACGCGCTCCGAACTGGGCTCTCCTGGTTCCGAAGTCGCCCTGGATGGCCTGTTCCTTGCCACGGGCGACCAGAGCGTGTCCATGCCGACGAGCATCGACCACGCCGTGCCGCACACGACGAGCCACGAACTCTACAAGGGCGTCCTGGACGGCTCGGCGCGCGGCAACTTCGTTGGCTCCGTCAAGGTCCGCGCCGACGCGCAGAAGACGAACTCCGACCAGCAGAACCGCAACCTCCTCCTGTCCACGGGCGCCAAGATGGACACGACGCCGCAGTTGGAGATCCACGCCGACGACGTCAAGTGCAGCCACGGCAGCACCATCGGCCAACTCTCCAAGGACGCGCTCTTCTTCCTGCGCAGCCGCGGCATCGACCCGGAGGCCGGCCGCCTGCTCCTCACCAAGGCGTTCGCGCATGAGGTCATCGAGCGGGCCCCTGCGCCGGTGCAGCCGTTGATGGACAGCCTGCTCACGCAATGGTTCGCGTGCCGGAAAGTCCAGGAAGGTCGCGGCACGTGACGGCCACGATGTCACCGTGTTCGCACTTGGGGAGCCGCGAATGGCGCGAATCTCGCGAACGAACGGTTTTCGCGGCATTCGCGCAATTCGTGGCTTGGAGGTCGCAATGAGCGCCCGGACGACCTCTGCCAAGCCGGCCTTCGACGTGGAGGCCGTGCGCAAGCAATTCCCCATCTTCCACCAGAAGGTGCACGGCAAGCCGCTGGTGTACCTCGACAGCGCGGCCACGTCGCACAAACCCGGCTCCGTCATCCACGCCATCGCCAACTTCTACGCGACGGAGAACTCCAACGTGCACCGCGGCGTGCACCACTTGTCCGAGGTGGCCACGAAGTCCTACGAGGGCGCCCGCGACAAGGTGCAGCGCTTCCTCAATGCCCGCCACCGCGAGGAAATCGTCTTCACGCGCGGCACCACGGAGGCCATCAACCTCGCCGCCAACGCCGTCGTTCGCCCCCTGCTCAAGCCGGGCGACGAAGTCCTCGTGTCGGGGATGGAGCACCACTCCAACATCGTCCCCTGGCAGATGGCCTGCGACGCAACGGGCGCCAAACTCAAGGTCATCCCCATCACCGACGCCGGCGAGTTGCGCATGGACGAATTCGCGCGACTCCTGTCCAGCAAGACCCGACTGGTCGCAGTCGGCCACGTCTCCAACGCCCTCGGCACCGTCAACCCCGTGACGGAGATCACCCGACTGGCACACGCCAAGGGAGCCCTCGTCCTCATCGACGGGGCCCAGGCCGTCCCGCACATGGCCGTCGACGTGCAGGCCATCGGCTGCGACCTGTACGCCTTCTCGGGCCACAAGATGTACGGCCCGACCGGCATCGGCGTCCTGTATGGCCGGCGCGAAGTGTTGGAGACGGCCACGCCGTGGCAGGGCGGCGGCGACATGATCCGCTCGGTCACGTTCGAGAAGACGACGTACAACGACCTGCCGTATCGCCTCGAAGCCGGCACCCCGGACATCTCCGGCGCCATCGGGCTCGGGGCCGCCATCGATTTCCTCCTCGGGCTCGGCCTCGCCAACATCGCGGCGCATGAGCACGACCTGCTCGAGTACGCCACCAAGCGCATCGCGGAAATTCCCGGCGTGAAGGTGCTGGGCACGGCCAAGAACAAGGCCGGCGTCCTGTCGTTCACCGTGGACGGCGTGCACCCACACGACGTGGGCAGCCTGCTCGACCGCGACGGCGTCGCCGTGCGCACGGGGCACCACTGCGCGCAGCCCGTCATGGACCGCTTCGGCGTGCCGGCAACGAGTCGGGCGTCGTTGGGCGTGTACAACACGCGCGCCGACGTCGATGCGTTCATTGCGTCGCTGAAGAAGACGGTGGAGTTGTTCCAATGACCTGCGCCAGCCCCTCCACCGATGTCACCGATGACACCGATGGGCTGCAAGGCCGTTCATCGGTGACATCGGTGTCATCGGTGGATTGGTTCGGAGGCGCGTGATGGACGACGCGATGCGCGACTTGTACCAGGAAGTCATCCTGGAACACAACAAGCGCCCACGCAACTTCCGCACCATCGACCCCGCGGACCGCAAGCAGGAAGGCTTCAACCCCCTGTGCGGCGACCGCCTCACCCTCTACGTCAAGCTCGACGGCGACAAGGTCAGCGACATCTCCTTCCAAGGCAACGGCTGCGCCATCAGCACCTCGTCCGCGTCGCTGATGACGGAAGCCGTGAAGGGCAAGAGCAAGGCGGAAGCCGAACGCCTCTTCGAGGCCTTCCACCGCCTGGTCACCCGCGCTGGGCCCGCGCCCACGAAGGACGAGGTCGGCAAACTCCTGGTCTTCGCGGGCGTCGGCGAATTCCCGGCGCGCGTCAAGTGCGCCTCGCTGTGCTGGCACACGCTCAAGGCGGCGCTGGATGGCAAGGGCGAGAAGGTGTCGACGGAATGACGCCATGCACCAACCAGCCACGGATTTGCACGGATGCCCACGGAACGCGACGTTCCGTGACAATCCGTGACAATCCGTGGCTTGCGTCCGCTGGCCGCGGGGTGGCGACGTGACCGCCGGCCCTCCTCGCGGCGTCCGCCCCGCCGACGAGAAGCACGCCCCGGTCGCTCTGCCGCGCACGCTCAAGGTCATCACCATCCCCGACGGCCTCGACGGCGTCCTCAACGAGGGCACCGTGGTGCAGGTCACGCAGACGCTCGGCACATCCTACACCGTCAAGACCGAGCGCGGCGCGAAGTACCGCATCGCTGGGGCGGACGGCGACGCCATCGGCATGCCCAAGCTGGGCAGCGGCAAGGTCGTCCCCACGGCCCAAACGGTGCCCGCCATCGCGACGGCCGCCAATCAGGCGCTGCGCAAGGTCTTCGATCCCGAGATCCCCGTTGACATCATCAACCTCGGCCTCGTGCACGAGTTGCTCATCGAGCCGCAGGCGGACGGCTCCTTCCACGCCAAGGTCCGCATGGGCCTGACCTCCCCCGGCTGCGGCATGGGTGACGTCCTGGTGCGCGACGTGCAGACGGCGCTCGGCAACATCGAGGGCGTTTCCGCCGTGGACGCCAAGGTCGTTTTGTTCCCCGTGTGGAACCCGAACACGATGATGAGCGAGGCGGCGAAGCTCAAGCTCGGGATGCTGTAGTTCTCAGGAACGCCCGGCGCCTCCGAGACACTGAGAACACAGAGCGGCGCAGAGCCAATTCTGTGCTTCTCTGTGGTCTCTGCGGCCCCGGTTCGACCGCCACAAGCCTCCGCGATGCGCAACAACGAGTTCGTGCCCGCCGACTTCACGGTGCACGTCGGCGACACCATCCACTGGGTCACCGAGGACATCCAGGCGCACAACGTGGTCTCCAACTCGGCCACGGACCCCTTCCGCTCGCCGGACGTCTCCACGGTCCCCGTTCCCCCCGGCCGCAGCGCCGAATACTCGCACACCTTCGCCAAGGAAGGGACCGTCGACTACCTGTGCGAGTACCACAGCGGCATGGTCGGCACCGTCACGGTCGTCCCCGCCAACCAGACCATCGCGTGACAACGCCGCCACAAGGTCCATGACACCTGGCACGGACTGGCCGGCCATGCGCGCCTTGGCCATCGGGCCCCTCCTCTTCGCCGTCCTGCTTGCTGGCTGCTCCGGGGCCAATGCCGCCGACGACGTTCCAGCCGTGCAGGTGAACGACGTCGCCATCCACGGCATGCAGTATGCGCCGCGCACGATGATGATGGCGAGCGGCGACTCGCTGCGGTTCGAGAACCACGAGACGCGGATGCACACGGCGACGGCCGTGGCGTCGCCGATGGGCGACCTCGACTCCGGGGACCTTGCCCTCGGCGAGACGCACGTGTTCGAGGGCATGCAGCCGGGGACTTACACGTTCACGTGCAAGCACCACGCAGACATGCGCCTGACGGTCACCGTGACTGCGTAACGTGGCCCCACCTGAACGAAAACGCTGCCCAGACGGCGTCGACAGGACCTGAATCTTCCACGCCTGCACAGGGCCCCACAGCGTCCTCCAGTGAAACGGATACCATTGCGGCCCGACTAGAACATGTTCACACTTTGCGGACCCATACCATCCTGGACCAAAGTTTTAGATAACGGGTCCCTAGGCCTGGAGGCGATGACAGCCCAGAAGCAGGCGGCCGCCCCCGCGGCTCCCGCCAAGACCGCCCCCCCGCAAGCCAACGGCACCGCCGCCGCCAAGCCGGAGGACCCCGTCGCACGGCTGCGCCAACGCAAGGCACAGGCCAACCTGGGCGGCGGCGCGGCCCGCATCCAGGCGCAGCACGACAAGGGCAAGTACACCGCCCGCGAACGCATCGACCTGCTCTGCGACCCGGGCACGTTCGTCGAGATCGACGCCTTCGTGCGCACCCAGGCCACCACCTTCGGCATGGACAAGAGCCGCTTCGACGGCGACGGCGTCGTCACGGGCTACGGCTACGTCAACGGCCGTGTCGTCTACATTTACAGCCAGGACTTCACGGTGCTCGGCGGCTCGCTCGGGGAGCAAACCGCGAAGAAGATCTGCAAGGTCCAGGACATGGCACTGCGCAACGGCGCGCCCATCATCGGCTTCAACGACTCCGGCGGCGCGCGCATCCAGGAAGGCGTCGCCTCCCTTGCCGGGTATGGTGACATCTTCTTCCGCAACGTCGCGGCCAGTGGCGTGATTCCCCAGATTTCGGTCATCGTCGGCCCCTCCGCCGGCGGCGCGGTCTATTCCCCGGCCTTGACCGACTTCGTGGTCATGGTCGATGACTCGAGCCACATGTTCGTCACGGGCCCCGACGTCGTCAAGACCGTCACTGGTGAGGAGGCCAGCCAAGAGGAACTCGGCGGCGCCAGCGTGCACACCGTCAAGTCCGGCGTGGCCAGCTTCTCCGGCCTCGACGAGGACGACGCCATCCGGAAGATCAAGTCCCTCCTGTCGTACCTGCCGAGCAACAACCTGTCCGAGCTCCCCGTCGTCAAGCCGACGGACGACCGCTTCCGCATGGACGAGCAACTCGACCACATCGTCCCGGACAACCCGAACAAGCCGTACGACATCCGCGACATCATCGCCCGCGTCATGGACAAGGGCACGTGGGAGGAGATTCAGTCGAAGTGGGCGACGAACACCGTCATCGGCATCGCGCGCCTCGACGGCTACCCCGTCGGCATCGTCGCCAACCAGCCCGCCGTTCTCGCCGGCGCCCTCGACATCGAAGGCAGCATCAAGGCGGCGAAGTGGATTCGCTTCTGCGACTCCTTCAACTTCCCCGTCATCACCTTCGTGGACACGCCCGGCTTCCTGCCCGGCCTCGGCCAGGAGCACGGCGGCATCATCCGCAACGGCGCCAAGCTGCTGTACGCCTACTGCGAGGCCACCGTCCCGAAGCTCGCCGTCATCACGCGCAAATCGTACGGCGGCGCCTACATCGTGATGTCGAGCAAGCACGTCGGCACCGACGTCAACTTGGCGTGGCCGAGCGCCGAGATCGCCGTCATGGGCGCCGAGGGCGCCGTCAGCATCCTGTACAAGCGCGACTTGCAGGCCATGGTGGAGAAGGACCCGTCGAAGGCCAAGGAGTTCGCCGCCAAGTTCCAGGCCGAGTACCAGGAGAAGTTCGCCAACCCGTACGTGGCCGCCGAACGCGGCTGGGTGGACGACGTCATCGAACCCTCCGAGACGCGCCCCCGCCTGATTGCCGCCCTCTGGCCGCTGATCAACAAGCGCGACTCTCGGCCGCAGAAGAAGCATGGGCTCGTCCCGCTCTGACGCCCAGGGATGCGATGCCCACCACCGGGCCCATCGCGGCCAACGGCCAACTCGGCCACCCACCCACCGGAACGGGGGAAGTCCACCAGAAGTGTAGCTGTTCCACCGGAAACCGTTTCCACCTGGCCTAAAAAAAGATGATTGCATCTACTCAGCATTGCGCAGGCCCCCCACTGGTTATTTCTGGGGAATCTCCCGTTGTCGAAATAAATTAGGCCTGCATTTCAAATAGGGCAGGTGGATGTGACAGGAACATGCGCCCGCTACCGGTGACCGCTGGGATGCTTGATTCCCAAAGCTTGGTGACGCTGCGCCGGACCCTTGGGACCGAGGAATCCTATCAAGACATCCTGCGGACCTTCCTGACCTCCTCCAACCAGCTGGCGCGCCAACTGGAGCGTGGCCTGGCCGGGGCCCCGTCCAAGGACGTCGTCCTGGCCGCGCACACCCTGAAGTCCATGGCCCGCCTGGTGGGAGCGAACGCCTTGGGCGAGGCCTGCCGCGAAGTCGAACGCCGGTGGCAGGCCACCCCGCCCGTCGTCTCAGCCCAACTCCTGCGCACCACGTTGGAGCAGTTGGCCGCCACGCGGCGCGCCGTCGGATCGCTGGTCGCATGACCTCCCCCCAGGCGCCCCCCGCGGGGGCCGCCGTAGCCGGGGCCATCCGCGGCGGCGACGACCCGGGGGAAACCCCCGACCTGCAGCCCACGCCATGGCTGACGGCCAGCGTCAGCATCGCGTACATCGGGGCCGCCGCCTGGGTCCTGGCCGCCGGCTGGATCCTCATCGTGGTCCCAGGCAACGGCCCGCAGGCCATCGCCCTCTATGCGGCCCTCGTCGTCCTCACCGCCTTGCCCGGCGGGTTGTCGCTGGTCAACTCGGGCCTGCTCGTGCAAGAGGTCGGCCGCGCCTCCAACGTGGCTGTGCAGGCCCGGTGGGCCGCACGGGACTCCGCGCGCACCAAGGCGGAGTTCCTGGCCACCATGAGCCACGAGATCCGCACCCCCCTCAACGGCATCATCGGCTTCACCGAGCTCCTGGGCAAGACCCGGCTCAATCCCCGGCAGCGGGAGTTCACCGAAGCCATCCGCGAATCGAGCCAGCACTTGCTGAGCATCATCAACGACGTGCTCGACTATTCCAAGATCGATGCAGGTCGCGTGGAGCTGGACGAGAAGCCCATCGATGTCACGGCCCTCGTCGAGAGCTGCCGCAAATCCGTGTCCGTGGCGGCCGCCAAGCGCGGCCTGGCGCTGCAGTTCCACCTCGGGCCAGGGACGCCCGGCGCCTTGTTCGGCGATGCGACACGCATCCGACAGGTGCTGCTCAACCTCCTCTCCAACGGCGTGAAGTTCACGGAGCATGGATGGGTGCGCGTCACGACGCATGCCCACCGCGAGGCCGACGGGCGCTACGCCGTCTCCTTCATCGTGCAGGACACCGGCATCGGGATGACGCCGCACGACCAGAACCGCCTCTTCCAGGCCTTCACGCAAGTGGACCCATCGAGCACGCGCTCGCACGGCGGCACTGGCCTCGGCCTCGCCATCAGTCAACGCCTCTGCCGCTTGATGGGCGGCGACCTGACCGTGCAGAGCACCCTCGGCAAGGGGTCGACGTTCACGGCCACCATCCGCGTGCCGGCGGCGCCGGAGGCCTTGCCGACCCTCGCCCCGCAAGGTCTGGCCGGACAGCGCGTCTTGATCGTCGACGACGACCCGGTCACGCGCACCGCGGTCTCACGCAACACCCAGGCGTGGGGCATGCTTCCCCGGTCCACGTCGGATTTCGCGCGGGCGATGACCTGGATCCTCGCCGGAGACCCGTTCGACGTGGCCATCGTCGCCCACCGCCGCGGGGGCATCAACGCCCTGCGCGTGGCCCAGGGCCTGCGGGCCGCCGGGCACGCGAACGTCCCCATCGTCCTCGTGGCGGCCGAACAGCCCGACCCAAGGGCGACGCCGCAGCCGTTTGCAGCCCGCGTGCCCACGCCCGTGGAGCCCGTCGCCTTGCTCGCCGGAATCCAGGCCGCCTTGGGCAAGACGCGCGGCTCCACGTCCGAGGAGGAGGTGGAGGAAGTCGGGGCGGAACAGACGCGCTCGGACCTGCGCATCCTCCTCGTCGAGGACAACGCGATGAACCGGACCCTCACCCTGCGCGTGCTGGAAGGGCTTGGCTACGCCGCGGACGTGGCCGTCAACGGCCTGGAGGCTGTGCGCGCCGTCGACACGCGCCCGTACGACGTCATCCTCATGGACGTCCAGATGCCGGTCATGGATGGCCTCGAGGCCACGCGCGCCATCTACCGCAAGGTGCCCTCGCCGGCCAGGCCAGTCATCATCGGCCTGTCCGCCAACGCCCTTCCGGGCGACCGCGAGCAATGCCTGCGCGCCGGCATGGACGAATACGCCCCGAAGCCGATGGATCAGGCTCGGCTGGCCGCGTTCCTGGCCAACGTCAAGCGGCGGCGCACGCCGCCGCCCAACGGTTCTTTGCTGGCCGCGTCGTAACCGAACCAACTCGTCGTGACCGAACCAATCGATGCAATCGATTGCAGCCCGGCCGTTCGGTCGTGACCATGCCCGGTGTGATTGGATCAGCTGGCGACTGCCTCGCCCAACGCAATCTCCGGCGTTGCGTGGCCGACGAGGTCAACGTGCGCCACGGCGGGGGCGGCTTCCTGCAGCATGGGCGCGCCCTCCGGGAGCAGCGCCGGAACGAACCCGCCGGCGCGGTCCGTGAACGTCGCAATCACGAGGATGGCCTGGACTTGACCCAACCCGACGCGGCCGGCCAGGTCCAGCGCGTGCGCGCGGGTCGTGGCAAGGTCGCGACCGACGACCGTGAAGGCGACGCTGTGCGCGGAGGCCAGGCCGAACGCACGCGTGACTTGCGGGTCGGTGCACAGGCGGTCCAGTGCGTCCCGGTCGGTGCGGTCGCCGGGCGTCCCCGTGACGAGGAACTCGAACGACTGACCGAGTTGGCGGGCATCGACGCGCAGGCGGAACCCTTGGACAAGGCCATGTTCGCGCATCGTGCGCAGGCGGGCGCGCACCACGTCCTCGGCGATGTCGAGCTCCTTCGCCAACGTTGCGGAGTCGACGGCCACGTGGTCCGGGAGGCTGCGCAGGATGCGCTTGCTGACTTGGTCGATGCGGGGAGTCTTGGATGCGGGAGGGAAGGGCATGGGGGTCACGTTGGCGGATGCCAACCATGGCATGCGAGCTTCCCCCCTTGACCACCGCGTCGTGGCTGCCGGTCAGACAACCGATGGGCTTGTGTCGGTCATTGCCTGACGAACGACGCACCAAATCCCGACCCGAACGAAGCCGGCCTGCTTGGACCGCCAAGCGTCGTGACCCATGACTCGCCCCCCCCTCCGCCCCCTGCTTGCTTCGCCCCGCACCCGCTACGGAATGGCCTTCGTCGCCCTCGTGGCGGCAGCCGCCATCGCAGGACCCTCCATCCTGCAATCCTACGGCAATGGCTCTGCCGGGACCCAGTCCGATCCGCTCTTGACTTCCAGTTTCCAGGCGAGCGCCGACGCCATCACGCAGGCCGCCGTGGCCGACATGCAGGCCATCGCACTCGCCAGTGCCGAGGCGATGGCCGAAGCCGGCGCCGCAAGCGAGGCCGAGTACGCCGCAGTCGCCGACGAGGCGAGCCGCTCGATCGTCCAGGCTAGCGCCGTCGCCGAGGAAGAAGTGGCCCACGCCTCAGCCGCGCGCGCCGGCCTGCTGACCGCGCCCGCCGGCTACGAAGAGGGCGACAATGTGACGGCCTCCGAGACCGAAGTCGGCGAATACGACACGCCGACCTTCGAAGCCGAGCCGTCGCACCGCGTCGACCACGACACCAAACCCTACGAAGGAACGGACTCCGAGGTCAAGGCGCGCGTGGCCCTGAACGTCCCCGTCACCGGCGTCGGCCCCCTGGACGCCGCTGGCATGGCCCTCGTCGAACTCTACGTCATCGGCAAGCAGCAGGCGCACTCCAACGAGGACACCAACATCCTCTGGGAAAGCGACGCCGGCACGATTGAAAGCGACGGCGAGAATGCCACCTACTCCGCGCTGCCCGATGACGACGGCGCGGCCGCCGCCGCGGAGCACGCCGCCAACCTCCTTGGCTCCGCCAACGCCACCTTCGGCTCCTTGCTCTCTGGCGTTCACGCCAACGTCGAAGTGCAGGCAGGCCTGCTCGCCGCCGTCGAGGCCGAGATCAACGCCACCCTGGCCGCCGAGGCCGAGGCCGAGGCCGCCATCGACGCCACAGTGCAGCAGTCGGCCGACGCCACCCTCGCCGCCTCGGCGCAGGCCGAGGTCGAGGCGCACGCCGCCGCCGAGCGCAAACTCGAACTCGTCGAGACGGCACGCCTCGAGGCTCGCCGCCAGGTCAGCCTGCAGGCCCAGCAGCAGGTGGAGGTCGTCTCCGACGCCGCCATCCGCTCGCAGCAGCAGCTCGAGCAGCAGGCCCAGGCGGCCACCGCCGCCGGCGCCCAGGCCGCCGCGCAGATCCGCGCGGCCGCGCAGGCGGCGGCGAACGCCGTCGCGACCCTGCCCGGCATCAACCAGACAGAGGCCGGTGCCCGCGCCCAGGCCATCTTGACCGCTTCCGCGCAAGCCGAGGCGCAAGCCTGGGCCAAGGCCAACACCACCGCCAAGGCCCTGCTGAAGCAGTCCTCGATGGTCGCGGGCCAAGCCGACCTGCGCATCAAGGCCATGCTGTCGGCCCAGGCGAAGGCCGAGGCCGCCATCGACGCCAAGGCCGAGTTGGCCGTGCGTGCGACCCTGCGTGCGGAAGCATACACGGTGGCCAAGGTGCGGGCGGACGCCGCCGCCAAGCTGCAGACCAACCTGCGCGCCGCGGGCGCCGCCAAGTTCAAGGCCCACGCCGCCGCCGAGTCGCACATCCGCGTCGTCATCAAGGCAGGCTTTGGCCTGACGGCCGCCGCGAAGGTCAGCTTCGACGGCTCGCGCCAGATGGGCGACCAGGTCGGCACGCACGCCGACGTCCAGGCGACGCGCGACATCGACTACGTGCGCGAGGTCCAACGCGACTGGGAAGGCTCGCGCTCGGTCGAGGCCGCCAAGCAGGCCGAGCACTGGGAGGCCGTTGGCGACGACCTTGACCTGCAGAAGACCGTCGTGCTCGGGACCGCCTACGAAATCGACCAGGAAGTCGAACGCGGCCTCGACCTCGTGTTGCTGACGCGCGGCGGCCTGACCGCCCTCGGACAGGAATACCTCTAGGCCCATCGCGCCGCACGACTCCCTCTTTCCCCCCTCTCCCCTTCCGCTTTCCTTCGTCCTCTCTTTTTTCTTCGTTCCTTCCTCTCTTGTCCACGGCTTTTTTTTCGGCATCGAACGGTCGGCGGCGCCACCCGCGCCGGTTCCGGTGGTTCTTGCATGCTCCCTTTGCTCAAGCCGCGCCAACCAGCTTCTGGTGGCCCTGTGACCCCGCCTCCCAACCCCACACCAGAGTATTTCGCGCCCGCCCCCGCGTTGTCCCCGCTTGCGTCCCGTCGCCCGACGGCGCCGGCCCGCACCACGACGCGTCGGTCGCCTCGCGTCTTTTTGTTCGCCGTGATCGCCTGTGGCCTGCTCGTGGCCGGCGCGACGGTCCTGACCCTCCGGCCCGCGGCCTCGAACGCCGACGTCCTGGAAGCCCAGGTCGACCCCACCACGTACGCCATGCAAGCGACCAGCGACCTGTCCCGTCTCGGAACGCTGAGCGAGGTCTCCACGACCGGACTCGCAACCGTGACGTCCACGGAGGCCAGCACGGCCGCCGAACTCAAGGTGGCCCTGCAAGACGCGCTGACCGCCCTCGATGCGGCACTCGCCCTGGCCGCGCTGCCGACGATCCCCGAGGACTACTTGCCGGGCACCGACCTGGACGTGGACCTCCCCCGCGTTGAGGACTACCCAGTCTACTCGCTGGTCTCCCCCAGCGTGCCCCTTGACGGCATCCGCCTGCGCGACGTCGTCATCTCGCACTCGCCCGTCGGACCGCGCTCCGACACGCCCATCAACGACTTGGTCGGCCAAGTGGAAGCCTTGCGCGCCCAAGTCGAGGATCTGGTCGGCCAGCCCGTCGGCGGCCTTCCGGTCGAAGGCTTGCCGGTCGTCGGCCCGATCGGCGGCGGCCTGCCCGGCCCCACCCAGGACGTCGACGGCACCGTGGACCCCGACGAAGAGGGCGCCGTCGCGGCCGCCCTGCACGCGCAAGCCGCCCTTGGCCTGACGACCACCGTCTACGACACGACGGCCGCCGACCTCGAGGAACTCGTCGAGCTGTTCGAGGAGCTCGCGGGCAAGCTCGACGAAGCCATCGCCCTCGTGCGCGAGTCCCAGGCGGAAGCGCAGGACGGCATCGACGGCCTGCTCGAAGAGCGCCTCGCCGGCGTTGAGAAACAGGTCCGGCGCCTCGAGGCCCAGGCCTCCGCCCTCGTTGCCGCGCATGCCACGGCGGTCGCCGCGGCCCAGGACGCCGCCCGCCAGTCCATCGACGACGCCTTGGCGCACGGCGTCGAGGCCATGGACCTCGCCGGCCAGGCCACGGTGCGCGACCTGGAAGCGCAGGCCCAGGCCATCGTGGCCGACGCCGAGGCGCGCCGGTCCGGCATCCAAGCCGTCGTCGAGTCCGCGAAGGCCGAACTTGGCACGGGCCCCGACGCCGAACAGGCGCTGCAAGCCGTCGAAGCCGCCGCCAGCGCCGCCCTGCTCGAGATCGAACGCGACTCGCAGAGCCAAGTCGACGCGGTGCTCGCTCAGGTCGACGGCGTGTCGGTCGCCGTCCAAGCCAGCCAACGCCGCCTTGAAGCGCTCGCCAGCGTCGCCCTTGCCGAAGTCGGCACCGTCTCCGACCAAGCGCTGGTCAACGACGTCGACGTCCGCGACTACCTCACGGCCGTCGCCCAGGCCCGCGGCGTTGCGATGCAGGCCAGAGAGAACGAACTCGCGCTCGAAGCCGTGGCCCAGGTCAAGGAAACGGCCGACGCCCAGGTCGAGGACCTCATCGCGAAGACGCTCGCCCAGACCCGGTCCATCCAGACCACCCTGGCCCGCACCGGCGACGCCGTCAGCGAGGTCGAGGATCTGCTGGTCACCGAGGTCGGCAAGGACCTGGACTATGTCGAGAAGGTCGGCGACGACTACAGCCGCGTCCCCACCGACGAGCGCAAGGCCCGCGCCACGCACTGGACGGGCCTGGCAACCGGCCTCGGCGGTGTCCTCGAGGACGCGCTGATGCAGGGATACGCCATCGATGGCCTCGCCCAGGACGTGCTGGCGGCCGCCGAGCAGGCGGAGTCCGACATCGCGGCGTTCGCCTGAACGGCGCCTTCGGGTTCGTCTGCCTCCCCTCCACCCTCTCTTCCTCCCCCTCCGCTCTCCCTTCTTCCCCCCTCTCCCTCCCGCTCCCGTTCTCTCTCCGCCCGCTCACCCTCTCCCCTGTTTTTTGTGCGGCCTGCTTGCCCCCACGCGGCAGGTCTTCCCCCACCGTCCTGACCATTCCGCCGCCTCTGGATGCCGGCTTAGCATGCCCGCGACGATGCAGGACTATGCTGAGCGCCCGTCGCATCCTGATTGTCGAAGACAACGCGGACGAGGCCAAGCTGGCCCGCGACGTGCTTGCCGACAGTGGCTACGTCGTGTTCGTGGCCCCCTCCGCGCACAATGCCCGCCTGGCCGCCGTCGAGGAAGCCCCGTTCGACCTCGTGTTCATGGACTTCCAGCTGCCGGACGGCGACGGCCTGCGGCTGCTGCCCGCCCTGCGCCGCGCTGGCGTGAGCGCGCCCGTCGTCCTGCTCACCGGCGACGGCAGCGAACGCTTGAGCCAGCAGGCCTTCAGCGCCGGCTGCGCCGACCTCGCGGTCAAGGACCTGAACTATCACCTGTGGCTGCCGCGCATGGCCCAGGCCCTCATCCCGGCCGGGCCGGGGCCGGAAGGAGCTTGGGGCAGCCATGTCCTCGGCCTGTGCGTCGGACGCCTGCGTGGGAATTCGTTGCGCGCGGAGCCTGAGGGCCTGTGGCCGCCCCTTGCGGAGACGTTGCAGGCCCTCATCGACGTGGCCGTCAAGGGCGTGCGCTGGACGGGCGAGAGCCTGCTCGGCTCCCTGCCCGTCGTGCACGTGCAGCTGCCAGGTCGACACCTGCTCTTCATCCTGCGCGGCGGCACGTTCGGTGCCGCAGTTCTGGCCGAGGCCCCCACGCAGGAGGATCAGGCGGAGCTCTTGGCCCTGGCAACGGCGTTCCCGCCGACGCGGCGGCCCGACGAAGTCTCCTAGGATGCAAGCGGACGCCGACGCGTCCGTCGTCTACGACCCGACGGCGCCGACCCAGGGCGCAGGCACGTCCACCGACGGGGCGCCCGTGGGATCGGCCAGGCCACGTGCCGCCCACGCCTCGCGCAGCGCGTCGGCCGGGTGGTTGGTGACCTCGCGTCCGTTGCGCACGCGCTCGACGAGGCTGGCCGATTGCAGCATGCGCATGTGGCGGTGGATGGCGGACGGCGCGATGCCCAGGGCCTGCGCCAGTTCCTTCTGGTTTAGGCCGGGGGTGGTGACGAGCAGCCGGGCGATGTCCGCCGTGCGCGGGTCACGCAGCAGAACATGGACGAGGCGGCGGGCGACCGTTCCATTGCGGTCGAACAGGCAGAGGCGGCCGCGCACTTTTGCCACGACGATGGTGCCTTCGCCCGCCATGCGGCGGAC
Source organism: Thermoplasmatota archaeon (assembly GCA_038046725.1). Lineage (GTDB taxonomy): Archaea > Thermoplasmatota > E2 > JACPAO01 > JAHFTW01 > JAHFTW01. Next base: position 128,131 of record JBBSVQ010000001.1, read on the forward strand.
GTGGTGCAGGCACGTGTTCCAGTTCACGCCGAGGATGTGCGCGGCGCGCAGGATGTGGATGCCGGGGTCGGCGTCCACGAGGGCCAGCAGCAGGGCGCGTTGACGGTCGCCCCAAGCGCTCCCCGGCTGCAGCGGCGGCCGTCCAGTGATGGACTTCGCGGGTTGGGTCAGGAGGTCGGTTTGCATCGGCATCGGTCCAGGCCGCGCGGCGCGGCCCTGGACAAGACGCCGCGCGGGGCTTCAGGCGTCGGACGTCTGCCGCGGACGAACAGCCACGGGCGGTGGCCGCGGGGCGAGGCCGAGCATCGAGACCAGGTCGGCATGCGTCGACCACACGGACCACTCGTCGGAGGGGTCGTCGCCGTCGGCAAGCCCGAGCGACAGCAGCGACTCGACGCCGTCGGCGACGGCAAGGAGGTTGCAGCCGTCCTCCGCGGAGGGCTCGTGGACGTACCCGGGAACCCCGGGATTCTTTGCGCTGCGCACCACGACCGTCACACCGCGCGCGACGGCGCGCTCCATCGCGTCGGCGATGCCTTCCGCCCGCCAGTTGCGCATTTCGGCGGGGGAGGCTGTGACCTCGAGGGTTGCCCGTGCCGTCTCGGCCATCTCGCGCAGGCGGGCGCCGCGGACCCAGCGCCCGCGCAGGACCTGCACTTGCCGCGGCCGCGGCCGGGACAATTCCGACCCGGGCAAGCCCTGCGCCCAAGCCTGGTCGAACAGGGCCTTCTGCGCGAGCACGACATCCGATGAGCTGAGCCACAGCACCGTCTCCTCCGCGCCGGGCTCGGTGCGGCCCTTGCCGGTGACCACGAAGAGGGCCACCTCACGGTCGTCGATGGCCATCATCTGGTAGAACGACGGCGTGTCGGCGTACCGCAGACGCACGCCCTTGATGCTGGCCAATGGGTGCTCGCCTGCGCGCGGCCGCTTCGCCAGCACGCGCACCAGGAGCCCGGCTTCGGCCCTTGCCTCGAGCGCGCGCCGCAGCCCTTCGGTGTCGAGACGCGCCAACCCGTCGGCCGACGCCGCGAAGACGACTTCTTCGCGGGCCGAGGCGATGAGCCTCTGCAGCAGGCCCTCCACTTGCATGTGCCCCTGGTGGACGGTGAAGCGGGACCGCGTGGTGGCCAGCTCGGAGACGGGTCGCGGCCAAGCGCTTGCGACCGTCGCAAGCCTGGCCACCAACGCCGCGGTCTGCGCACGCCGCAGGGCCAAAGAGCGCTCCAGGGCCTCTTCCAGGGGCCGGGGCACGTAGATGGCCGGTCGTTCCAGGGTCTTCTCGGCGAAGCCCTTCTCGACGAGGCCGTCCAGCACGCGGTAGACGTCGGTGCGCTTGCGCCCGGAGGCGTCGGCGAGGGCCGCGGCGCGCGACGGGCCGAGGCGGCTCAGGTTGTAGTACAGGCTCGCCTCCACCTCATCCAGGCCGTAGTCCTGGACTTGGCGCACCAACTCAGCGGCGTCCATGTCAGGCCGCCAGGTGCCGGCCGAGGGTCTCTTCGAGGCGATCCGAGAACGCGAGGTGCTTGACGAGGAAGTCCGTCGCGCCCGCTTTTCTCGCGCGTTCGACGACCTCGTCCGACTGCACCGAGGAGAGGACGAGCACGGGGACTTGAAGGCCGAGGGCGCGCAAGCGTCGGCAGACCTCGATGCCGGACATGTCGGGCAGGCGGTAGTCGACCAGGCAGGCGACGAAGGGGCTGGCGCGGGCGGCCTCGAGCCCCTCGGACCCCGTGCGCGCGTGCACCGGCTCGAACCGCCCGGAATTCCGCAGCACGCGGAACACGGTGCGGGCGTCGTCCGGGTCGTCCTCGACAACCAAGAGGCGCGGGCGGTCCGTCATTGGCTGCATTGCATCGGCCGACTCCGGCAAGGACCCTTCCACGCGGACCCCAACTGTCGAGATGACTCGAACCCTTGCTTGTCGGGCGCTGAAGGACAGCCCTTCAAGAGCGCTGTCCGCCGGCATCGGGGGGGTGGGGGGGCGTGGCCCTCCTTGCTCATGCGGCCAGTTGAGGTCCTTGCTGGCTGGTCGGCAGGACCGGCCCCTGCCCCGCTTTGGGCCAGATGACGCGGAAGCAGATGCCGCCGCCGGGGTTGTCCTCGATGACGACGTCGCCCCCGGCGGACAGCGCCACCTTGCGCACCAGCGCGAGCCCAATGCCCGTGCTTCCCTCGTTGCCCAGGGTCTGGAAGAGCTCGAAGACGCTCTCCCGCTGGTGCACGGGGATGCCGGCGCCGTCGTCGCACACACAGATCTCGTGGGCGCGCGGCGTGTCGCGCCAACGGATGTCGATGCGCCCGGAGGGCCGAGGATGGTGCTTGACCGCATTGTCGATCAGGTTCTGGAACACCTGCGCCAGGGACGCACGGGCCCCCAGGACGATGGGAAGGTCGGGCGCCACGTGCACCCGGAAGCCCGGGGGCAGGGAGAGGCTGTCCAGCACGTCACGAACGAGGGAGCCGAGGTCGATGGGGACCAGGTCGCTGCTGCGCCCGGCGGTCGTGATGTTCAGGATGCCGTCGATCATGTCGAACAAGCGGCGGATGCGTGGTTCCACTGCGGCAAGCGTTTGGCGGGCGCGGTCGGCGTCCCCTTCGGCCAGTTCCTCCTGGGCCTGCCCGACCAGGTGGAAGGCGGCGCGCAGGGGGGCCTTCAGGTCGTGCGAGACGGCGTGGGCGAAGTCGTCGAGGTCGCGGTTGCGGTCCTCCAGTTGCCGGTTCTTGGCATTGATCTGGGCTGCCCAGCCGCTGCGGTCGAGGGCATGGCGCAGCGATCGCCCCAGGCTGTCGGGCTTCAGCAGGGCTTTCTCCAGGAAGTCCTGGGCCCCGGCCAGGAGGGCCTGGTCGGCCAATTGGTCCTCCTCGGCGCCCGTGAGCACGACGACCGGGACCCCGGGTGCTGAGCGCAAAAGGACCTCCAGGGTGGCGAGCCCTTGGCTGTCTGGCAGGCCCAAGTCGAGCAGGACGCAGTCTGGCCGGTTGACGGTCAGGGCCTGCAACGCCTCCTGCAACGAACCCACGATTGTGGCGCTGATGGGGCGGCCGGTCCGGCCCGCCTTGGTCAAGACGGCCCGGATGAACTGGCGGAAAACGTCGTCATCTTCGACGACCAGCAGCCGCACCGGGCCGCCGTTGCCGGATTTCACGAGAACCCATCTCGACCCTGTATTAAAATCGCTGATGGCGCGGTTCTCCAAAAACGAATGGCGGGGACGAGTCACGATGGCTGTGCGCGGCTGTGCCGCGTCCAGCAGCATGGACATGTTCCATGGTACGTAAACCGGTCCGAGTGACCCCAACTCTTGTATCCGGCAGGCGTACCAAGCGCCTGCGCCCTCCTGGTCGCCTGCAGGCGGGCACGGGACGGGGGACCCAAAACCATGACCCAATCTGAGTTCGTCAGCAAGGAACCCATCGCCATCATCGGGCTCGGCTGCGTCATGCCCGACGCCCCCGACGTCAAGGCGTTCTGGGACAACATCCTCGCCGGCAAGTCCTCCATCAAGGAGGTCCCGAAGGAGCGCTGGGACCCCGCCCTGTACTTCTCCGCGGACAAGTCGGTGCCGGACACGACGTACACCAAGATTGGTGGCTTCGTCACGGACGACAACTTCCAGGGCCTCGACTACCGCATGCCACCCAAAGTGGTGGAACAGATCGACCCGAGCCAGCGCTGGGTCCTCTCGGCCACGCGCCAGGCGTTCAAGGATGCCGGCTACGCCACCGGCCTCAAGGGCGACGGCGGCCGCGAGTTCGACCGCAACCGCTGCGCCATCATCCTCGGCAACGCCATGGGCGGCGAATTGCGCATGGCCACGAGCCGCCGCGTCTACTGGCCGGAATCCGCGGCCGCCGTCAAGCGTTCGCCTGAATTCATGACGCTGCCGCAGGCACAGCGCGACGCCATCCTCGCCGAAGCGGAGACCGACTTCAAGTCGGCCTTCATCCCCGTCACGGAAGACACGATGCCGGGCTCGCTGAGCAACGTCGTCGCCGGCCGCGTGGCCAACGTCTTCGACCTCGCGGGCAAGAACTTCACCACGGACGCCGCCTGCGCCTCCAGCCTCGCCGCCCTCGATGCAGCCGTGCAGGCCCTGCAACGCAGCGAAGCCGACCTCGTCGTGTGGGGCGGCTCCGACCGTTCCATGGACGTGTCATCCTACATCCAGTTCAGCAAAATCGGCGCCCTGAGCCCGGACGGCTCGCGGCCCTTCGATGCCAACGCCAACGGTTTCGTCATGGGCGAAGGCGCCGGCATCTTCATCCTCAAGCGCCTGGCGGATGCCGAGAAGGCCGGCGACAAGATCTACGCGGTCGTGCGCGGCGTCGGCTCGTCGAGCGACGGCAAGGGCAAGGGCATCACGGCCCCCAACCCGGCCGGGCAAGTCAAGGCCGTCCTGCGCGCCTACGAGGACGCCGAGTGCGACCCCGCCACGATTGGCCTGCTCGAGGCCCACGGCACGAGCACGCCCGTCGGCGACCCGGTCGAACTGCAATCCGTGCAGGAAGCCTACACGCAGCTCGCCAAGCAACCCATCGCGCCCGGCGCCATCGCCGTCGGATCCGTGAAGGGCAACATCGGCCACCTCAAGGCCGGCGCCGGCGCCGCAGGCCTGCTCAAGGCTGCCCTCGCGCTGCACTACAAGGTGCTGCCGCCCAGCATCAACGTCAAGACGCTCAACCCGCGCATCGACTGGGCCAAGGCGCCATTCAAGGTCCAAACGCGGGAGCAGGCCTGGGAGCAGCCCAAGGGCCACCCGCGCCGCGCCGCGGTGAGTTCCTTCGGCTTCGGCGGCACGAACTTCCACGTCGTGCTCGAAGAGTACGTCCCGGGCCGCCTCAAGGTGCGCCAGACGCCCGCCCAACGAGCCACGGAATCCACGGAACTGAAGGAAACCCGTTCCGTGGTTTCCGCGGATTCCGTGGCCAGTCGGTCGCAGCTTGATGTTCCAGCCTTCCAGGCCCACATGAAGGTCGCTGCCCCGCTGGAGGCGGAAGCCCTCGTCCTCGACGGCGCCCACGCCGCAGAGGCCGCCATGAAGCTCGCCGGCGCCAAGGTCGACTACGCCACGACGGGGAACGCCCCACGCCTGCGCGACGTCCTGCACCCGCTCACCGCCACCGGCGTGAAGTCGTCGACGCGCGTCGCCGTATCCCTCGCCGACCCATCGGAGCTCGCGAAGAAGCTCGAACAAGCCCAGAAGGCCATGACGAACCCGGCGCAGGCCCGCCTCGCCTTCCAGCAAGGCGTCTTCCTCGGCAAAGGCAAGCCGCAAGGCAAGGTCGCCTTCCTGTTCCCCGGTCAGGGCACGCAGTACGTCAACATGATGCGCGACCTCGCCGCCAAGTACGAAGTCGTGCGCAACACGTTCCACGAAGCCGACGACGTCCTCATGTCGGAACTCGACGGCGTCAAGCTCACCGACATCCTGTGGCCCACGCCCAACACGCCTGAGGCGCAGGCCGCGAGCGAGAAGAAGCTGCAGCTCACCGAGTACACCCAGCCCGCCGTGCTCGCCGCCGACGTCGCAATCCTGCGCCTGCTGCGCCAATGGGGCATCGACGCCGACGTCGTCGCCGGTCACAGTCTCGGCGAGTACGGCGCCCTGGTCGCCGCCGGAGTCCTCACCTTCCCTGACGCGCTGCACGCCGTGGCCGCTCGCGGGCGCGAAATGGCACACGTCGAAGTCCCCGACCTCGGCAAGATGGCCTCCATCTCCGGTGATTGGGCCACGGTGCAGTCCGCCCTCGCTGGCATGACGGAGTATGTCATCCCCGCCAACAAGAACTGCCCGAGCCAGACGGTCATCGCCGGCTCCTCCAAGGGCGTGGACGAGGCCGTCAAACTCCTCACGGCCAAGGGCCTGCAGGCGCAACTGTTGCCTGTGAGCGCCGCCTTCCACTCCGCCATCGTCGCCCCCGCATCCAAGCCGCTGCGCAATGTGCTGTCGCGCCTCGACGTCAAGTCGCCGAAGGTCCGCGTCTTGTCCAACGTCGGTGCCCAACCGTACGAGGCCGACGTCGAGTGGATCCGCGACAACCTCGCTAAGCAGGTCGCGAGCCCGGTCGAGTGGATTGACATCGTGAACCGCATGTACGACGAGGGCGTCCGCACCTTCATCGAAGTGGGGCCGAAACTTGCCCTCACCAACTTCGTGCGCGACATCCTGAAGGAGAAGCCCGACGCGGTCTCCATCGGGGCCAACCACCCGAAGAAGGGCGGCGTCGTGCACGTCAACGAACTGTTTGCCTTCCTCGGCGCGTGGGGCTTCGAGCCCAAGCTGCCCGCCCTCGACGACCCATCGATGTACACGGCGGAGTTCCGCGACCCGGCGGCAAGCTTCCGCCGCGCGACGTCGAACAATCCACCGATGACACCGATGGGTAGCTCCGCATCGGTGACATCGGCGTCATCGGTGGATGGGCGGGGCCGGGACGCACGGCTGACCACCCTCGTGCAAATGGCCGAGGACCTGCGCCGCCTCGTCGAGGCTGAACGCACGACGACCCAGCCCGTCGCGTCCGTCGCCGCCGTCGACCCGACCGCCATCGAGGCCGAAGTGCGCCGCCGCATGGATGCCTTCGGCATCAACCTCGACGACATCGGCATCTCAGGCATCAGCGTCGGCCTGCCCGGCACCAAGCACGCCCTGTTCGCGGACGACAACTGGGAACGCATCCTGCGCGGTGAGAACCTCATCGACCCATTGCCGGAAGGCGAGCGCACGAAGATCGCCGACAAGAACATCGTCCGCCTCGTGAAGGGCACGGACGGCTCGGCGCAGTTCCAGGTCATCTCCGACATCGCGCAAGTCATCCAACTCGCGGGCCGCCGGGGCGGCTTCGACATCGCCAACTACGGCGTCGACAAGGACCTCGCCGAATCGCTCGACAAGACGTTCCAGTACGCCATCGCCGCCGGCCTCGAGGCCCTGCGCGACGCGGGCATCCCGCTGGTGCGCACGTACCTGCAGACCTCGCAGGGTGGCCACCTCCCCAAGGAATGGAAGCTCCCGGAATCGTTGCGCGACGAGACCGGCGTCATCTTCGCCTCCGCGTTCCCGGGCTACGACAACCTGCTGCGCGACGTGAGCCGCTACTTGGCCGACAAGTACCAGGGCCGCACCCGCGACGACCTCAACCAACTCTACAACGAACTCATCGGCATGGTCTCCGACCAGGCCGCCCGCGACCGCCTGCAGACGGCCTTCGACGTGGAGTTCGCCCGCATGGGCAGCGACGTCGCCAAGTCGGGCCAGTCGCGTTACGAGTTCAACCGCAAGTTCCTCTTCAACGTCCTGTCGATGGGCCACAGCCAATTGGCGCAGCTCATCGGCGCCCGCGGCCCGAACACGCAAGTCAACGCGGCGTGCGCCTCGACGACGCAGGCCATCGCGATTGCGGAGGACTGGATGCGGACCGGACGCGCGAAGCGCGTCCTGGTCGTCGGAGCAGACGACGTCACATCGGACGCCATGTTCGAATGGATCGGCGCCGGCTTCCTCGCCTCGGGCGCGGCGACCACGGAGGCAGACGTCACGAAGGCCGCCCTGCCGTTCGACAAGCGGCGCCACGGCATGATTGTCGGCATGGGCGCCGTCGGCCTCGTCCTGGAAACCATCCCCGAGTGCACGAGGCGCGGCATGCGACCCATCGCCCGCCTGCTCGCCAGCCGCGTGTCGAACTCCGCGTTCCATGGCTCCCGCCTGGACGTCGCGCACATCTCCAGCGAGATGCGTGGCCTTCTCGAATCGGCCGGCAAGAAGTACGGGATCACGGCCGCGGGCATCGCGGCCCAGACGGTCTTCATGTCGCACGAGACGTACACGCCGGCGCGTGGCGGCTCCGCTTCCGCCGAGGTCTTCGCCTTGCGCGCCACGTTCGGTGCAGACGCGAACAAGGTCGTCGTCGCCAACACGAAGGGCTTCACGGGGCACCCGCAGGGCGCCGGCATCGAGGACGCCATCGTGCTCAAGTGCCTGCAGCGCGGCAAGCTCCCGCCCATCGCCAACTACCGTGATGTGGACCCCGAACTCGGCGACCTCAACTTGTCCAAGGGCGGAGACTACCCCAACGTCCGCTACGCCCTGCGCCTGGCCGCCGGCTTCGGCTCCCAAGTGGCCATGACGCTCACCGAGCTCGTTGCCCGTGAGTCGGAGCGCATCGCGGATGCCCCCCGCTACGCGGCCTGGCTCAGCGAAGTGTCCGGCCTGCCCAACGCCAAGACCGAAGTGCAGAACCGCACGCTGCGCATCGTGGACCAGGGGCCGCCGGCGCGCAAGCCGAAGGCCGATGCGAAGGCGACGGCGCCGCTGCCTCCGGCCCCAACGAATCCACCGATGACACCGATGTCACCGATGGCCGGCCCGGTCGCAACATCGGTGTCATCGGTGACATCGGTGGATCGGACGGGGGCGAAACCAACGGGCCAGGACGACGTCCTGCCGAAGCTCATCGACCTCGTCGCCACAAAGACCGGCTACCCGAAGGAGTTGCTCGACGCCGACCTCGACATGGAGGCCGACTTGGGCATTGACACCGTCAAGCAAGCGGAACTGTTCGGCGCCATCCGCGACCTGTACGCCATCCCGCAAGAGCAAGGCATCCAGATCAAGGACTATCCGACGTTGCGCAAGGTGGCGGGATACGTCTCGGCGCGCCTGACAGGTCCCGCGACGCACCCGGCCCCGCTCCCCGCGCCAGCGACCCTCGCCGCACGCGAAGTCGCCTCGCACTCCCCGCACCCGGAAGCAACCACGTCCGAAGGCTTGCCCGTCGTGCCGTCGCACTCGCTCGACGCCAAGGTGGTCCAGCACGCCCCGTCCAACGACGTCCTGGCACGCCTCATCGACCTCGTCGCGCAGAAGACCGGCTACCCAACGGACCTGCTCGACCCCAACCTCGACATGGAAGCCGACCTCGGCATCGACACCGTCAAGCAAGCCGAACTGTTCGGCGCCATCCGCGAAGCGTACAATCTGCCGTCCGAGGACGGCATCCAGATCAAGGACTACCCGACGCTCACGAAGGTCGCGGGATACGTCCAGTCCCGCCTCGGTGGTTCCGGTTCCCCGGCGCCGTCACAGGGGCAAGCACAGAGCGCACCGAGCCCACAGAAGGCAGCGCCCTCTGTGCCCTCTGCGGGCTCTGTGCCAGCCCCTGCATCCGCCCGAACGACGTCCGCATCGCTCGACGAGGCCGCCGTCTTGGCCAAGGTCACGCAACTCGTCGCCGCCAAGACCGGCTACCCCGCCGACATGCTCGAGCCCGACCTCGACATGGAGGCCGACCTCGGCATCGACACCGTCAAGCAAGCCGAACTGTTCGGCGAGGTCCGCGACACGTACGGCATCCCCCTGGTGGAGGGCCTGCTCATCAAGGACTACCCGACGCTGCGACGCGTTGCCCAGTTCGTGCTGGGCAACGCGGCGCCGGCACCCTCACCTGCCAGCACGGAGCTGGAACACGGTCCCGCAATGTCGCCGAGGGCGCCTGCGGCACCCTCGGCGGGCATCCTCCGCCGCGCGCCCACGCTGCGCCCGCAGCGCCTGCCCGGCACCGGCCCCGCTTTGCCGCATGGCCCCGTCCTCGTCCTCGGCGACGTCGAAGGTGCCTGGACTGGCGCCCTCGAGCAGGCCGGCTGCACGGTCGTCACCGCCGTCGGCGACCAATCCCCGGTCGGCCTCGTCGTCTTCGCCCTCAAACCGCGCCACGACCTCGACCTCGTGGGTGCCGCCTTCGACGCCGCCAAGGCGCACCGCACGACGCTTGCCAAGGGCTTCGTCGCCGTCGTCACGCGCCAGGACGGCGCCCACGGCCTGAAATCCGTGCGCGACGCCGGCATGGCTGCCCTGGCCGGCCTCGGCAAGGCGCTGAAGAAGGAGTTCCCCGAGGCACTGGTCAAGGTCGTTGACTTCCACGCCGAAGCACCGCACGCTCCCGCCACCTTCATCGACGAGCTGATGCGAGGCGAGCGCCGCACCGAGGTCGCCTACGGGCACGACGGCACGCGCTTTGTGATCGAGGTCTCGCCGCAGGCGCTGGCCCAAAGTGTTCCCGAAGTGGAAGGCAAGAGCATCGTCGTGTCGGGGGGAGCCCAGGGCATTACGGTCGAGATGCTGGCCGCCCTTGCACCGCAGCACCCGAAGTTCCTCCTGCTCGGACGCACCGAAGTCCCCGTCGAGGCCGCCGAATGGGCCAAGCTCGACGCCGCAGGCTGGAAAGGCATGGAGGCCCGGGTCATGGAGCAACTCAAGGCCAAGGGCGAGCGCGTCACCCCAGTTGCCATCCAGAAGGCCCTCGCGCCCATGCAGAAGGCCGCCGACGTTCACCGCAGCCTGCATCGCCTCACCGACCTCGGCGCCGAAGTCTTGTATGCGCCCATCGACGTCACCAACGCAGCCTCCGTATCCGAGGCCGTTACCTGGGCCCGCGAGCAATGGGGCGGAATCCACGGCGTCATCCATGCCGCCGGCGTCGAGATCAGCAAAGACATCGCATCGAAGGACCGCGCCCAGTTCGACCAAGTCTTCGGCATCAAGGCGCACGGCTGGACGTCGCTGATGGCGGCCACCTCGAAGGACAAATTGGAGTTCCTGGCCGCTTTCGGGTCCGTCGCGGGCCGCTTCGGCAACATCGGGCAGACAGACTACTCCGCCGCCAACGAGTTCCTCGCCAAGGCCGTCAAACAGGAAGCCCACCGCCGCAAGTGCAACGGCTTCACCATTGCCTGGGGGCCGTGGGGCGAAGTCGGCATGGCGACGAAGGGCTCGATCCTGCAGATCATGCATGCGTCCGGCGTGACGCCCATCCCCACGGCGGAAGGCGTCGCAGCGTTCCTCGCCGAACTCGGCGCTCCAGGCATCCGCGAATCCGTTGTCGCCGGGACGCTGGGAGCAATCGACGCCGACGGGCAAGTGGTCGAACGTGGCTGGGACATGGCCGTCGCCGTCGCCAACGAACTCCTCGAAGCCCACCCGGCGCGCTTCCGCCTCCTCGACGAGGTCGTTGAATGCGTGCCGGAACGGCGCGTCGCCGCCACCCTCACCGTGGACGCCGCACGCGACCCGGGCCTCGCCGACCACAAAGTCGACGGCGTCCCGTACCTACCCGGCGTCTTCGGCCTCGAAGCCTTCGCTCAGGCCGCGAGCCTCCTGGCGCCCCTCAGCACCGTCCTCGTCGCCGCCGAGGACGTCAAGTTCGCCAGTCCGCTCAAGCAGCTCAAGGCTGCGCCGGTCAAGGCCCTCGTCACGTGCGAAGCGACGGGCAACGGCGCCATCGCTTGCCGCCTGACGACGCAGTTCATCGGCCCCGACGGCAAACCCCTCGGCGAGCCGCGCCTGCACTTCGAAGCCAAGCTGCGCTTCGCGGCCGCTCGCATCGCGCCGCGCGCACAACCGCCTGCCTGCACGCATGAAGTCGAACGCGGCCGCATTTACCCGCCGTTCTTCCACGGGCCGAGCTTCCAGGTCCTCGAGGCCGCCGGTCCCCTGGAGGGCCCGCAAGCCGTGGCGACGTTCCGCGCGCCCACCGAGAAGCACTTCGGCGCCGGTGCCGGCGAATGGACGAGCCAACCGATGCTGACGGAGGCGCTGTTCCAAGTCTGTGGCCTGCGCACCATGGTCACCGACAAGGCCATGGCGCTGCCCGCGGCGATTGCCAAACTCGAATTGTACCACCAGGGCCCCGTTGCCCAGGAAGTCCGCCTCGTTGGTCACGCCACCGGCAAGGACGCATCGGGCAACCGGCTCTTCGACGCCGAGGCCGTCACCCGCGACGGCACGGTCCTCGTCAAGCTGCACGGCTACGCCATGGTCGAGACCGGCCCGGCTCCGGCGCTCCCGACGCGCAGCTCCGTGTCCGCTCCGGCGCTGCCGCATGCCGACGTCGCCTTGCCGCAACTCGACGACGTGCACGTGACCGCCGTCCCCATCGAATCCAAGCCCGCGGAGCGCGCCTGGTTCACCAACCCGGAACGCCAGCAATACGCCCGCTTCACCGTGCCCAAGCGCGCCGACGAATGGCGCGCCGGCCGCCTCGCAGCGAAGAAGGCCGTCATGGAGACACATCCAGGCCTCGGGCCCCTCGACGTTGAAGTCAAGGCTGACGAGACGACCGGACGCCCGCGCCTCGTCATCCAGGGCGAGGAGTCGGCCCTCTGGCTGTCGATTTCGCACCGCTCCGGCCTCGCCGTCGCCGCCCTCTCGCCGGGCGCCGTCGGCATCGACTTGGAGACCATCGAGGACCGCGAGCGCAGCTTCCTCGAGGAAGCCTTCAACGTGCATGAGCTGAAGGTCCTGCTCGAGGCCGCCGACCCGCGCGTCGATGCCGCCTGCATGTGGGCCGCCAAGGAAGCCGCCCTGAAACGCGTCGGCGTCGGGCTGAAGGCGGACCTGCGTGCACACACCGTGGTGGCTGACAGTGCAGGGGGCGCCTCTGTGTCTGGACCCACCGGCACGTTCGGCGTGAAGTTCTACGACGCCAACGGAATGGTCCTCGCCGTGTCCGCCTCCGCGGTCGACCCCAAGGTGGCTGAGCCCGCCCGATGAGCGACGGCTGGACGCGCGAGCGGCACGGCCGCATGCTGGCGCACGAGCGCGTGCTCCTGCTCGGCTGGCCCTTCAAGGTCCTTCTCGCCACGGGCTTCGCCGGGTTCATCGCCCTCGCGGCTCAAGTCTCGATTCCGCTGCCGTGGACGCCAGTGCCGTTCAGCTTCCAGCCACTCGCAGTCCTCGTCACGGGGACCTACTTGGGGCGCAACTACGGCTTGCTGTCCGTGGCCCTGTACCTGCTTGCGGGGGCGCTGGGCCTGCACGTCTTCGCGGACCAGGAGTCCTCCGGCCTCGCTGTCCTGTCCGGCTACACGGCTGGGTACCTCTTCGGGTTCGGGGCCGCCGCCTACCTCGTGGGCTGGTACGTCGAGCGAAGCCGCCGCCTCCTTGACCAGCGCTGGGCCCTGGGATTCGCAGCGGCCCTGGGCGCCATTGCCCTCGCGAGCTTCATGACGCTCACCTGGATCGCGTTCCAGGGTGGCCGGTTCGAGTCGTCTTGGTCCGCGACGAGGACGTATCTCTGGCTCTTCGTCGGCATGGCAGGCCTCGCCGCCGTCGCCGCCGCCTGGCTCGTGCGCGCCGCGCGTGGGCAGGGTCGCGAGAAACTCAACCTCTTCCTGGTCATGATGGCGGCCACGGCCCTCGTGCACGTGTGCGGTGTCGCCGTGCTTAAGCCCAGCCTGCATCTCGGCTGGAGCGAGGCCGTCGCGTTGGGCTCCACCGTGTTCCTGCCCTTCGACCTCATCAAGGCGGCCCTCGCAACGGCGGCGGCCGTGCTGTTCCTCCCCCAATCCATTGCGCCCCCTCCCTCCAGTCCGGTTCCTCCCTCGAAGCCCAACAAGTCCACGACCAAGGTGCCCTGATGACGAAGCAGTTCCAAAAGATCCTGGTGGCCAACCGCGGCGAGATTGCCTTGCGCGTCATGCGCACGGCACGCGAGCTTGGCATCCAGACCGTCGCCATCCACTCGCCGCAGGACGCCAAGGCGCCGCACGTTCGCTTCGCCGACGAGGCCTACCTTCTCGGCAACGAGGCGACCGCGTCGAACTACCTCAACATCCCCCTCATCGTCGAGACCGCCCAGAAGACCGGCGCCGACGCCGTCCACCCCGGCTACGGCTTCCTCTCCGAGCGCTCCGAGTTCTGCACGGCGCTGGGCAAGGCCGGCATCAAGTTCATCGGCCCGCCACCGAAGCCCATCGACATCCTGGGTGACAAAGTCGCATCCAAGGTCGCCGCCCGCAAGGCCGGCGTGCCCGTGGTGCCTGGCAAGGACGAATTCGTGGCGACCCTCGCGGAGGCCAAGGACGTCATCAAACTCACCGGCTACCCCGTCATCATCAAGGCCGCCTTCGGGGGCGGCGGCATGGGCATGCAAGTCGTGCACAACGAAGGCGAATTGGCCGCCGCCTTGGCCGCCACGCAGCGCCAGGCCAAGGCCGCCTTCGGCCGCGGCGAGGTCTTCATCGAGAAATTCATCCAGCGCCCGCGCCACATCGAGTTCCAGTTCCTCGCCGACGAGCACGGCAACGTCGTGCACTTCGGCGAACGCGAGTGCTCCGTGCAGCGCCGCCACCAGAAACTCATCGAGGAAGCCCCCAGCCCCGCGCTCAAGGCGGAGGACCGCGTCAAGGTCGGTGCCTCGGTGTGCAAGCTCGCCAAGGACGTCGGCTACTGGAATGCCGGCACCGCCGAGTTCCTCTTCGACACCGACGCCCCGGGCGGCGGCCAACTGTACTTCAACGAAGTCAACACCCGTCTGCAAGTCGAGCACCCCGTCACCGAACAAGTGTACGGCATCGATCTGGTGCGCGAACAAATCCGCGTCGCCCAAGGTGAACCGCTGGGGTACGACCAGGCCTGGGTGGACGCCCGCCGGCGCGGCTGGGCCATCGAGTGCCGCATCAACGCCGAGGACCCCAAGAACAAGTTCATGCCGACGCCGGGCTACATCAACCGGCACGTTCCCCCCAATGGCAACGGCGTGCGCGTGGACACGTACCTGTACTCTGGCTTCCAGGTGCCCAGCTCGTACGACTCCATGGTCGCGAAGCTCATCTGCTACGGCCAGGACCGCCCCGAAGCCATCCGCAAGATGCGCCGCGCGCTGGCGGAATACGACCTCGGCAACCTCGTCACGAACCGGGAACTGCACCAAGTCATTTTCCAGGACGAGGCGTTCTGCGCCGGCGACATGACGACGCGCTTCCTTGACGAACACAAGATCCTCGAACGCCTGATGGGCACCGAGGAGGCCGCAAGCGAGGAAGCCAAACTCAAGCTCGCAGCCCTCGCCGCGGCCCTCGCGCAAGAGCCCGGCGGCATCGACAGCCACGTGCAGAAGAACTACGCCTTCAAGCAGGCCAGCGCAACGAACGTGGGCGTGGACGAGTACGGCCGCCGCCGCCTCAGTGCCTGGGGACGACGCGGGCGCTACGAGAACATTGGAGCGTGGCGTTGATGCCATCAGGCATCAACGCCCGTCGGGGCGCTACGACGCAGGAGGAATTGGCATGAGGTACAGTTTCCAGCTCGGCAACCGCACGCACCACGTGACCCTCGAGGAACACGCGGAGGGCCCCAAGTTCGTCGTGGACGGCTCCACGTTTGAACCCAAGGTCAAGGCCCTGGGCAAAGGCCACTACCAGGTGAAGGTCGGCGGCAAGACGTTCGAATTCCGCATCAACAACGGCATCGTCATGGAGGGCCCGCGCCAACTGGACCTCGAGGTCCGCCGCGCCCGCCCCGAACTCGTGCGCAAGAACGCCGCCGGACGCAAGGCCGACGGCCGCATCAAGCCCCCGATGCCCGGCAAGGTCGTCGAAGTCAAGGTCAAGGAAGGCCAGACCGTCGCGGAGGGCGACGTGTTGTGCGTCCTCGAGGCGATGAAGATGCAGAACGACCTCAAGGCGCCCATGGCGGGCACCGTGCGCAAGGTGCACGTGTCGGATGGGTCGAATGTCGAGGCGGCGACGGTGCTCATCGAGTTGGAGCCGTTGCCTGAGGCCAAGGCGTAGTCAGGTCGCGGCTGGCGCTGGCGACCCATCCACCGATGACACCGATGTCACCGATGTGGTTTCCTGAAGCAGCCTTGGAGAAGCGAAGCGCTGCACCTTCAGCCGCGGGGTGCCGAAGTTGATGAGCAGGCCGACGTCAAGTGGCCCGGCTTTCAGGTAATTGATGACCTGCGCTTCTTCGGCTCCTGAATAGGAAGTCAGCGCCTTCAGCTCCACGAGCACGCTCCCGTAGCACAGGAAGTCGCCCCGATAGGTGCACTCGAGCGGCTCACCCTCGAAAACGACGGGCAGCTCCACCTCACGTTCGAAAGGAACACCTCGATTGCGGAAAGTCCGGGCCAATGCGCATTGGTAAACATATTCCAAGTAGCCTGGGCCCAAGACCGAATGCACATGCTGCGCTGCTCCGATGATTGCATAGGTCTGCGGATCGAACTCCATCGGTGACATCGGTGGGTATCGGTGGATAGGTCGGGGATGATTGCCCCGCTCGTCCACAGGTTGGCCTTTCTAGGCCCGCCCGAATGGCGCCACAATGCCCGTCGTCCAGGTCGACCTCGACCCCAGCGGCATCGCCACCCTCACCATCAACCGCCCCGAGGCCCTCAACGCCCTCAACGGCGACGTCCTGGCCGCCCTCGAATCCGCCGCGAAGGACCTCGTCGGCAAAGCCAAGGCCCTCATCGTGACCGGCGCCGGCAAGGCCTTCGTCGCGGGCGCGGACATCGCGGCCATGAAGGACCTCGATGGCGACGCCGCCACGGCCTTCGCGCACCGGGGCCACGCGGTCGGCCACGCATTCGCTGATTTCCCTGGCCCCGTCATCGCCGCCATCAATGGCTACGCCCTGGGCGGGGGCCTGGAACTCGCGATGGCCTGCGACATCCTCATCGCCAGCGACAAGGCGGTCGTTGGCCAACCCGAGGTCAAGCTCGGCGTCGTGCCCGGCTTCGGCGGGTCGCAACGGCTGTCGCGCCGCGTCGGCCCTGGAGTCGCCAAACTGCTCTTGATGACCGGCGAGAACGTCAAGGCGGACGAGGCGCTGCGCATGGGAATCGTGGACAAGGTGGTGCCGCACGACCTGCTGCTCGCCGAGGCCCGCAAGGTCGCGGAGGCCTGCATGGCCAACGGTCCACTCGCCGTGCAATTCGTCAAGGCCCTGGTCGATGACGGACTCGACCTGCCGCTCGACGAGGCCCTCGACCTCGAGGCTGACACCTTTGGCGACTCGTTCCGCACCGCGGATCAGAAGGAAGGCATGGCGGCGTTCCTAGGCAAGCGCAAAGCCGCCTTCAAGGGCGCCTGAAGCCCCCGCGGCCACGGACCCGGAAACCAAGCAAGGCGGTCTCCCTCGGTTCCGCGAGTGCGTGGCTAGTTCGGTCCGTACACTTCGATGCGACTTCCCGTCACGAAGCGCGCCTCCTCCCGACACAACCACAGCACGGCCTCAGCCACGTCCTGGTTCACCGACCGGGTGCGCGCCGCCCACCTGGGTCCGTGGCGCACGAACTCCTTCGACTCGGCGTCCGTCGGATAAGGGATGGCGCCCGGCGCGACCGTGTTCACCGTGATGCCGTGTTTGCGCTCCGCGCGCGCCAGTTTGGACGCCAGCACGTCGCGTGCGGCCTTTCCGACAGCATAGTCGTAGGGGAGGGCGTTGCTAAGTGGGGCGCGGTCCCAGGAAATGAACACGAGCCCGCCGTCCTTGCGCTTGCGCATGCCGGGCAGCACGTCGCGCGCGAGCAGGAACGCGCCGTCGAGTTCCGCGTCCACGACCTTCTTCCAATCCGCGAGGCTCGTGGACTCCAGGTCGCGTTCGATCAGGTCGCCGCCCGCGTTGGCAACGGCGATGTGCACGTCCCCGAACGCCTTTTCGGCGGCCGCGACGAGCCGGGCAACGTCCGCCTCCTTGCGCGTGTCGGCGCGCACCGCGATGGCGTCGCCCCCGAGGGCCTTGCATTCCTTGACGGCCTTCTGGGCGGCCGCGTCGCTCTTGCGGTACGTCCCGTAGTTGAGCACGACGTTGGCGCCCTCACGTGCCAGGGTCCAGGCGATCTGGCGGCCCATGCCTTCCCCGGTCGATCCCGTGACGATTGCCGTTCGGCCTTCCAGCATCACGGCAGTCGCACCGCGAACCCCGTGCTTGTGCCCTCCGATTCGTTCAAGTCTAGCAAGGGGACTGGGTGACCGTGGGTTGGACGGCGGAGGCCACCTTTTTCCTCCTTGCCGCCGCCGTGCAGGTTGGCCTCGGCACCGCCATCGTGGTGCGCCGCCCGCGCGTCGAGTGGGCCTTGGTCCTCGCGGCCATCTTCCTCGGAAACGGCGCCCTGGCCATCAACTCCCTCCTGGAATCCATTGGCGCAAGCCCGTGGGGATCGACGGGAATCGGGACGCGCGTCTTCTATGATTTCGACCGCGTCGTCACCATCCTGATTGCGTACCTGGCGTTGGCGTACCCCCGCAGGCCGTCCTGGGCGCGCCGCCCCTGGATCCTGCCGGTGCTGTTCGGCGCCGTCGTGGCCTCCGTGCTGCTGCCGCGGATCCTCGGCCTGCCATTCTACGAAACCATCCCGGCCGCCCTTGCCCCTGCGACTTGCGGCAATCCCTGCCAACATGGGACGTTTGCCCAGTACTGGGCCTACCAAGTCGTCACCGTGGGCTTCCTCATCCTGCTCGTGCGCTGGGCATACCTCCTGCCGCGCACGCAGTCCCCCGTCGAATTGGCGCATTTCCGGCTGCTGTTCGCCGCCTTCGCGATCCGGGCCGTGCACATCGAGCTGCTTGTGTACAACGCGGGGCCACTGGCCCTGCTGGTCCGTCACGACCCTTACCTCGACGCGGACCCGTTCTACTGGATCTTCTTCCTGCGAGGTGGCGCAATGCTGCTGGCCATCACCTTGGCCATCCTCATCCTGTTGCGAGGTCGGCAGCAACTGCCCTCCGACCGGCGCCGCGCCGTCGACTTGGTGCTTGCCTTCATCGTCCTCGGCGTCGTCGAGGCCATCCTGAACGGCGGCGAGCCGCTGTACGGCTACGGCGGCAATCCGAACCGGTACTACTTCAGCGCCCTGCTACACCTGGACGTGCTCGTCCTCCGGCCGGCGCTCATCGTGTACGCGATGCTGCGCTACGACTTCCTTGGCTCATGGGCGCGTCGCCGCACGGCCCTGCTCGCCATCGTCGGCCTGCTCGCCGCCGTCGGGTACGCCTCCGGCCTGCACCCCAGCCTGCGCCAGGCCATTGGAGACCGCGAAATCGCCTGGTTCGTGACGATTCCCATTGCGTTGTTTAGCGGCGCCGCCACCGCCTTCGTTCTGCAGGCCTACGTCGGGCCACCGCGCAACACCGGCGTCGAGCGCTACCTTGCCCTCCTGGAGGACCTGCACCGCAACACCCGACCGAGCGCCGCGCAACTGCAAGCCCTGGAAGCCGACCGCAAACGCCTCGGCGTCGACCCCGGAGAGGCGGAGGCCTTGCAGGCCGCGGTCGCCTCGCGCTGGCAGGGAGACAGCCTGTGGCTGCCTGGACAGCGGGCAGGTGGGCGCTACGAGTTGCGACGCCTGCTCGGGTCTGGCGGCTGGGGGGAAGTGTACCTTGCCGACGACCTCGTCGACGGCCGCGCCGTCGTCGTGAAGCGCACGCGGGCCTTGAGCCCCGTCGAACGCAAGGCGCTGCTCGCCGAGGCGTACACGTTGACGAAGCTGTCGCACCCGCACCTCGTGCCCCTGGTGCGCAGCGACGTCATCGCCGGCGAGCCCATTCTTGTCCTCGAACACATGCCGGGCGGGACGCTGGCAAGCCGCCTGGCGCAGGGGCGCCTGCCCGCCGATGCCTTGCGCCGCCTCGCCGACGGCCTGCTGTCGGCGTTGCACGCAGTGCACGATGCCGGCGTCGTGCACGGCGACGTCAAGCCCGGCAACCTGCTGTATGACGCGGACGACGCCATTCGCCTCGCCGACTTCGGGCTGGCGCGTCCGGTCGAGGCCGGCCCACGCCTTGGCGACCCGACGCCGTCGGCGCGCACTTTGGGAACCGTGCGCTACTTGGCCCCCGAACAGGCGCGCGGCGGTGCGGCCACGCCCGCCAGCGACCTGTACGCGGCCGGCGTCGTGCTCTTCGAGGCCGTCACGGGAACGCATCCTGTCCCGAATTCCGTGCCGGACTACGAGCAGCGCCGCCGCATCGCGGAGGACGCAGTGTCCGTCCCGGCCACGGCCGGCGCTTGGCGGGACCTCCTCGCGCACCTGCTCGACGCCGACCCCGCAAAACGCCCGACGGCACAGCAGGCGCGGTCGATGATTCCGGGCTAATCGGAGCGGAACAGCAGCAGGGTGCGCCCGGCGCCCACGACGTCGCCCGGAACGAGGGGCTTTGACGATCCGCGCGGCAGCGGCGTCCAGTTCAGCGACGTGCCGTTGCGCGCCCGCGGCAGGTCATGCACCGTGAACGACGGGCCGCTGCGCCGGACCTCGGAGTTGGAGGAGGAGAGGAAGGGATCGTAGGGCATGCTGAGGGCGTTGGCCGGCGCGCGCCCAATGCACCAGGGGCCGGAGCCTTCGAGCGGCACGATGCGGCCCTCCCACGGGCCGTTCATGAGCACGAGCCGGGGCCCCGCCGGAGTCGGGCCGGCTGGCGCTGGGGCTGGGGCCGTTCCGTCCGCGACGGCGTCGGCGTCCACGCGCATGCGCCCGAACTGGCGCAATTCCTCGGTGAGCGCAAACAGCTGCCGCTGGTCGGCCACGTACATCGTGACATTGCGGCCGTCGCGTACGCTCGAGATTGCGCGCACGGCGCCGACTTCAATCAAGTACTCCAAGTGCGCCTGGACGGAGGCCCGACTCATGGACCGATTGGGCGCGTCGCCGTTTTCCCGGCGTCCGGGTGCGACACGAATCTCACCGACTTGGCGCGGGGTGGACAACTGCTGCAGAATCTCGACGCGGACGGGGTTCCCCAGCGCCTTCATGATGTGTGCCAGGGCCGCACGCGTCGCCGGTTTCATGCGTTGGTGCACAGCCGACGACGGGAATATAAGGGGCCCCCGGCGGAGGGCGGTGTCCGACGGGAATTTCCTGCGCTGGGCTTTGTATCCCCGGCCAATGCAACCTTGGTGGTCCCGGTGGTTGCGCTCAGTGCGTTCGAGGCGGGCCCGCCGCGCAGTCCGGCCTTGCTCATGACTCGGATCCGCTGCGGCCGCTGCCTCATCGTCCACGCCCCGGCGGCCGCAGCGCGCTGCCCCGAATGCGGCCCCTAGGCGCGCACGAAGCGCGTCACGCCGCCGTCCTTGACGGTGCGGGCCTTTCCTTCGAGTTCGAGGTGGTGCAGGTGGCCGACGACTTCGCACATGCCAAGGAAAACCTGGTCGTGTGCCAGGTGCGGCAGGACTTCTGGCAGGATCTGGAATGCGCTCTTGGGTCGGTCGAGGTGGCCGAGGACCTTCGCGCTGCGTCGGTTGTGCTTCGCCAAGTGGCCGTCGAGCAGGGCATCGGTGAGGGAGAAGGTGTCGTGGTGGCCGGGGAGGGCGCGGCAGCCGACGAAGCGGCGCAGGCCGTCGAGGGTGGCCAGGTATTGGTGGTATCGTCCGTGGTCGCGGTCGAGCAATTCGATGGCGTTCGACGTGATGTGCTCGAGGAGCGTGTCGCCGGAGAGAAGGTCGTTGTCCGCGGTCAGGAACACCGTTGAGCCCGGCGTATGCCCCGGCGTGTGATGTGCGGTGGCGTCGGTGTCCCCCAGGACGAGGCGTTGCCCGTCGCGCAAGTCGTCGTGGATCGGCGTGTCCTCGAGCATGGCGTCCAGGCCCTCGCCGCGTTGTTGCGCTGCGTCCACGACGTCGGGCGGGCAACCGTGCGCGACGAGGGCCCGCGCGAAGGCGGCATGCCTGCGGACGGCATCGCGCCGGAAGCTTTCGATGAACAGCGCCTCCTCGCGGGGGGCCTGGAGGCGAACGCCATGCTCGCGCTGCAATGCGCCTGCGTTGCCGGCGTGGTCGATGTGGCCATGCGTCACGAAGAGGCGCAGGCTTGCGGGGTCGACGCCGGCGGCACGCACGCCGGCTATGAGGGCCGCGTGGCCCGCGGGAGTTCCGATGCCGCAATCCACCAGGGCCGGCCGGGCGCCCGGGAACAGCCACGCATTGGCGCTCTTGAGGGCGAGCGGGAGGGGCACCTCGATGCGCACAGGGCCGGGCGTGGGCACCTGCGGCAAGAGAGGGCCTCGCATTTGACGGCCTCGCCCGCGTCGCCCAACGGAGGCCGCGAAAACGGCCGGCAGGCCGGCAAAGCCCTTTCGAGGGCTTTGCCGTCCCCCGTCCATGGACGGGCCAGCCCTGCGCCAGGTTACCTTCCGCGTCGAGCACGACTGCCCCATGGCGGCCTTGTCGCGCGACGTCCCCCAGGCGAGCTTCACGAATTGGGGCGGCCACCGCATCGAAGTCGTCGAAGTGCGCGCCGCGCGCCCCGTATGGACGCAAGTCGTCGCGGCCGCCCGGCGTCACCTCGAAGTCCTGCGCACCTTCGCGACCCCGGAAGGCGGGCTGCTCGTCGCCGAACTGCACGTCGCGGAGGAGCAGAGCCTGAGCCGCATCCTCGAGGCGCACCACTGCATGGCGCTGCAGCCCATGCGCGTGGCCGGCGGCTGGGAGTCGTACGACGCCATCGCCTTCGGCCCTTCACGCGAACCCGAGCAGGCGGCCCTCGCGGCCCTCGCACAGCGCTGGCCAACGCAAGTGACCCGGCGGCGCACCATCGGACCCTCGGACCTCATGGCCTCCCTGTTCCAATCCTTGCGCCCCGTCCTCGACGCGCCCACGGACAAGCAGGCCGAAGCCCTGGTGGCGGCGGCACGGGACGGATACTACCGCTCACCGCGGGACGCCACCACCGCCGAAGTCGCAGCCGGCATGGGTCTAGGCCGCAGCGCGTTCGAGGAGCGGCTGCGCGGAGGAGAGAACCGCGTTTTGTCCGCAGTGGCGGCGGCCCTGCAGGCGCAACGCATGCCGATGTGAATCTGAAGCTTGAAGTGCGGGGGCGGACCTGGATGGCTGGGTTGCAGCGATGCGTGGACTTCTCCTGGTTGCAGTCGTTTCCTTGATGCTGTCCGGCTGCTCGCTTCCCGGCGGCAAGGACGGCGGCCCAACCAACTACACCGCCATTGGCCTGTCCGTCGTCGACGTGGACCTGGACGCCACCGTCGTGGAGCTCGGCCAGGATTTCGTCGCGGAGGCCACGGTTGTGAACAACGGCGATGCGAAGGCGGCGGACACGCTGCAAGTTCGCCTCGGGGATGCCGTCCTGTTCTCCAAGGCCGTCGAGTTGGAGGCCAAGGCCTTCGCGCACATCCCCCTCGAATTCGAGGTCAGCCAATACGGCGTCCACGACGTCACCTTCGCCTTCGGGGAGGGCTCGCAAATCGTCGAACTGCGCGTGCGCGCCCCTCGCGTCGAGGACATCGCCTTCGAGTACGACAACGTCGGCTGCCAGGCCCATGTGCCGTTCAAGATCACGTTCAAGAACACGGGCGACGGCGAGGCGCGTGACGTCGTCGTGCAGGCCCGCGTCGTCAACACCAACGAGATTGAGCAATCCAACGGCACGAAGACCATCGCCAAGGTCGCAGCCGGAAAGACCGGTAGTGCCTCCTTCGACCTGTTCGCGCCCGACGTCTGCGAGCAAGAGGACTACTTCCGCGTTCGGGCCACCATCACGCCCGCCCACCTCGATGCGGTGTCCTTCGTCTCGGACCCCATGGTTCTCTGATTCTCACGGTCGAAGCGATCCCCATCCTGGCATCCGTTGCATCCCGGCATCCCCGGCCTCCCACACTGGCCCCATGGCCACCGCGTGCGCAACAGGCAAATCCCCCCTCCGAGTGGGACCGGCGTGGACCTTTCGCTCTCGGACGAGGAGGCCCTCATCCAGAAGACCGTGCGCGACCTCGCCCGCACGTCGTTCGCCCCGCGCGCGGCCAAACTCGACCGTGACGGCGCCTTCCCCGCCGAAGCCATGCGGGAACTCGCGGCCCTCGGCATGCTCGGCCCCACCATTCCCGTCGAGTTCGGCGGCACGCCCATCTCGAAGGTCGCATACAACCTCCTGCTCGAGGAGATCGCCTGGGCGTGCGCCGCCACGTCGGTGACCGTCGCCGTGCACTCGTCCGTGGCTGCAACGCCAATCGTGAATTGGGGCAGCAAAGACATCCAGGAGCGCTTCCTCCCCCGCCTCGCATCGGGCGAATGGGTTGGTTGCTTCGCGCTCACGGAACCCGGGGCCGGCTCCGACGTCGCCGCCCTCGCCACGACCGCCGTCAAGCAAGGCGACCACTACGTCCTCAACGGCTCCAAGGTCTTCATCACGAACGGCAACCACGCCGGCTCCGCCATCGTGGCCGCCAAGACTGACCCCGCCGCCGGCCACAAGGGCCTCTCCCTCTTCGCCGTCGAAGCGGGCTGGAAGGGCTTCGGCAAGGACGGCCACGAGGACAAGCTCGGCCTGCGCGGCAGCGACACGGCGCGCCTGTCCTTCACCGACCTCGAGGTCCCCAAGGACAACCTGCTCGGGAAGCCCGGTGACGGATTCAAGCAACTCATGGCGACGCTGAACGGTTCACGCATCAGCATCGGTGCCCAGGCCGTGGGGATCGCGCAGCGCGCTTTCGACGAGGCTCGCTCCTACGCCCAGCAACGCAAGCAGTTCGGCAAGCCCATCGCAACCAACCAGGCCATCCAGTGGAAGCTCGCCGACATGGACGTCCGCATCGAGGCCGCCCGGCTGCTCTATCTCAAGGCCGCCGCGGCACTCGACGAAGGCGCCCTCACGCCCGAGATGGGCAGCCGCGCCAAGCTGTTCGCCAGCGAAACCGCGATGTGGGTCACGACCCAGGCCGTCCAGGTGCACGGCGGCAACGGCTACACGACGGACTACCCCGTCGAACGCCTCATGCGCGACGCCAAGGTCACGGAGATCTACGAAGGCACGAGCGAGATTCAGCGCATGGTCATCGCGAAGCAGCTGCTCGCCTGAGACGGGCACCCCCGGCTCGGAGGGATTCCCGGCCTTCCCGTCCCACCTTCAAGGCACGAACGTGCAGAGTTCCTGGTACGTCAACGACAGGACATCCAGTCCGAGCAAGGGCGGCACCCAGAATCCTTGCATCGACCAGAACGGGTTGCCGACCCACTGCTGCACGGTCAAGGAGATGGAGCCACGGTCTGTAGAGTTGAACTGCGTGTAGCCCGGGGCGAACAGGTGCGTGCGTCCACCAAGGAAGTCCACATCCGCCGAATTCAGGGGGACCGCGTTCCGTTGGTCGATGGCCGGCGCGCAGAACATGAAGAAGGCCCCGTACAGCGCTTCGATGGAGCCGCTGCCACCGACATGCGCGTGGGCTGGCGCCGGAACGTGCTGCCCGCCAAGGCGCTCGAAGCCGCTGCCGCACAGGTAGCCGCTGGGCAGGACCTCGACAAAGCGCAAGGGCCCATCGGCCCGAATGGTGAAGGTCCAATGGCCATCTGCAGCGGCCTGGTCGGCCGGATATCCGGTCAGGCCGGCGGTGATGAGGACCCATTCGCCAGCGCGCAGCTCGGCTTCGTGCCTCGAATGTCCTGAACTCGCGCCGCTCCCTCCGCCGCCCCCCGTGGAGCCGCCGGCCGAGTAGCGGTTCACCTGATCATCCCCATCGGACCAATTGAAGGGCGCGTAGGAAACGTCGGTTCCTTGCGACCGTCCCAAGTAGAAGTCGCCCGGGGCGGGCAATTGCACGTAGTCGGACGCGCACACGCTGTCGGACGGCACTTGCTCCCCCGTCAGGCTCGTCGTGTCGAAGTGGAGGTCCTGGTCCATCGTGACGTTGACGAGGCCGGGCTGAGCCACCTGAACCAGCAGCAGGCGGAAGGAGTCCGGCATCATGGCCTGAAGTGGGTCCCAGGTCCAGGTCGCATCGGCTCCCGCGGCGAGGCCGACAAGTTCTGTGACGTTGTACATGCCGTCCGTGTCGATCTTCTGCAAGACGGTGGACTGAATCAGCGGCTCGACGGGTGATTCTCCGGGACCGGTCTGAAGGCAACCGGCCAGCGTGGCCACGGCGACCAAGACGACCACGAACCGCATCGCGTGGGCCTTTGGTCCGGCCTTGAAGAACCTTCGCGCACACCCGTTGGCCTTCCCAAGGCTCGCCCGTCAATTCGAGCCTCGTCCCACCCTCCCTATATTGCCACTCCCGGCGTCTGGCTCGATGCGAACCCTGCTCGCCGCAATCCTCACCGCCCTGTTCCTGACCGCCCTCGTCCCCAACGCCGCTTCCCAGGCGGACGCCGAAGCCCCCCTCGTGGAGGACCCGTCCGGCGATGTCACCGGCAACTCCTTCGGCACCCCCACGCCAGCCCTCGGCGGCTTCGAGGACGTGGACCTCACGGGCCTCTGGCTCACCGAGACCCCGACGACGTTCGAGTTGCGCCTGCGCTTCGCCCACATGGACGGCGAACCCGGCCCCGACCAGCCAAGCTCGTACACGTTCCTCACGTTCGACGGCGTCGAGACGCGCGTCTGGCTCGGCCGCTCGGCGGACAACGAGGCCTGGTTCGGGTCCTTCAGCAGCCGCGAAGGCGACGGCGCCTTCCGCTACGTCGGCCAACTCAACGTCCGCTACGATGTGGGTGCCGCCGAAGTGTGGACGAGCATCGACCGTGACCTCATCGTCGGTGCCAGCGGCCGCTCGCCCGGCAACGGCGACGCCATCACGGACATCCGCGCCCAGGCGTGGGCCAACGCCGGCCACGCGGTGAGCGTCAACAACCCTCCAATCCCCGTCAAGGGCTTCCTCCTCGACGTCGGCGACCGCGTGCCAGACATTGAGGGCGCGACGCTCGCGGTGCTCTTCGGCGGCGCCACCTCGTCGGGCGGCATTTCGCTCGCGGCGACCGAGCCGTACCGCGCCTCCAACGGCGCCGCGACGACCTACCTGTACGACCTCGAGGCGGCGAACCAGGGCGACCTGGCCCGGTCGCTGGCGCTGGAAGCGATGCACCTCCCCGCCGGCTGGAACGTCACGCTGCCCGGCTCCGTCGTGACCCTCGAACCGGGCGCGACCGTGAAGTTCCAAGTCGCCCTGTCCACGTCGTTCTACCACGACCACGGAACCAGCCAGTCGTTCCACCTGCGCCTCGCGGACGACCAGGACGAATCCGCCTGGGCCATGGCCGAACTCGGCGTCCACTACCTCGACGTGCCGCAACCCGCCGGCCACCACGACACGCTGTTCCTGCACACGCACCCGTGGAGCGAGACCGCCGCCGTCGTCAACCCGCCCCTCGGCGGCACCACGGGCATCGTCACCATGAACACGCTGGAACAGGACCCCGAGGACGCCGGCGTTCCCGTCGTCGGCTACTCCTGGGTCGTCAGCGACAGCGAGCACTTCGGCTGGGCCTCCTGCCTCGACCCCGGCCTCGCCATGGGCCTCGACTTCGACCTCGCCCGCACTGGCCTGCTGACGTTCCCCGTCAGATCCGAGCGCCCAATCCTCGGCGCCGTGCTGAGCGGCCGCCTGCTGCGCGTCGCCCCCGGCCTCGACACGGGGAGCTGCTACCCGTCGTCGTACGCGGACCTCGACGTCATCGAACTCGCCACCATCGACGCCACCGCGCCGACCCAGATCGGCCCCGCCGGCACCCACACGTTCGAGGCGACCATCACGCCCCTCGCGGCCGCCGACCGCGTGCCGTACGAGGATGGCGCTGCCCTTGTGCTCGAGTTGACCGTGGTGGCCGACGGCGTCGGCATCGGTGGCACGGGCGGCGTCGCCCTGCAGCCCGGTGGCAGCCTGAGCCTGCCCCTCAACGAGTACTCCGATGCGGCCCCGATGTTCGGCGGCGTGACGGCCGCGCCCGACGGCGCGACCTTCAGTGACGCCGCCGAGGCGCCCGCCAAGGACGCGCCCGGCGTGGCGGTGCCCGCGCTCGTCGGGCTGCTTGCCCTGCTCGTTGTCGCCCGCCGCCGCTGAGCCGACCCGAACCCATCCACCGATGACACCGATCCCCACCGATGCGAGGTCACCTCATCGGTGGATCGGTTGGGCGTCGCAGGGACCGTCACTACGGCGTCGGGTCTTCGGCGTACGGCTGCGGGTCCTCGTACACGATGGAGTGGTCCACGGGCAGTTCAAGCCAGGCGCCGGCCGCGTCGATGGTGATGAGGGATCCCGAGGCCAGCGGCTGGAATCCGGGCGCGGGCTCGTCGTTGGCCACAACGTTGCCCGACGCGATGACGACGAGTCGACTGCCGGCGTGGAGCACGTCGTCCTGCGGGAAGCACTTGACCTCGACTTCCTGGCGCATGCCCGAGATGTCGGGGTCGCCAGACTCCAGGCTGCGCGCGTGGTTCAGGCTCTGGACGCAGAAGTTGAACGAACGCAACGTGCCGTCGGGCAATTCTTCCGCGAGGCTGAGGATCAAGTTGGCGCGGGCGCCGCTGGCCGTGACGTTGCCGTGGAACACGGCGAAGCCGCTCACCAGCCACTCGGCGGGAATGGGTTCGGAGCGCCAGCGGGCCTCGAACGCCGGCAGGGGCACTCCGGGGACCGGCAAGGTTGCCCCGGCTGCGGCCCCGGCACCGTCATGGAATGTTGCGCTTCCGCTGCCGCTCACCGTCTGGTCGAGGCCGCCGTCGCCCGTGAAGTGGAAGCGGTGCCTGGCCACGTTGGTCGGCGGCCAGACCTGCTCGTGGTGCCAGCGGCCGTCGTCATCCTGCACTTGCACGCGGGGCGCGTCCAGGATGCCGGTGTCGATGCCCCTGAGGAACTGGTCGAACCACGCCACCATGGCGTTGCCCCACCAGTCGGCGCGGCAGGAGTTGCCACGGTCCGCCTCGTTGTCGTACAGGCAAAGACCAGCCTCGGTCGTCGCCGTCGAAGCGGGCCAGGCGTGCGGCCACTGGCCGAGCCACACCTTGTAGTCCACGCCGGTCTCGAGGATGGCGGGGAGCCAGTCCTCCATCATGTGCGGCTTGACGTTCCAGTCCTGCAGGCCGTGGATGTACCACACCGACGCGCGTTGCGGGTTCTTGTCCCAACTGGCGCGCAGCTCTGCCCCGAAGTCGCGTTCGATCCAGTAGGCGTCCTTGTTGCCATCGACGGCGCTGGTGGCGCCGCCTTCCTGCACGGCGACCTGCTCCGGGCACGCCTCCCCGGCGGCGGCGAGGGCAGAGTGCTGCGGGTCCCGGTCCGCGACGGTGGCGGCCGTTGGGCCTTCGAGGAGCCAGTAGTACAGATTGAAGGCGTACCCTTGGGGGCTGACGTGCACGCCGTGAACGAAGTTGTAGCGGTACAGGTCGGAGATGCCGCTGATTGGAATGATGGTCTTCAGGCTGGGCGGGGCCTCCACCCAGACGTCCTGCGGCGTCGTGCCGGGGTAGCTGACCCCCATGATGCCGACGTTGCCGTTGCTCCATTCCTGCGCCGCCAAGTGCTCGACGACCGCTGCCGTGTCAAGGGCCTCCTGCGCGCCGCCTTGGCTGAAGCAGCCGCCGGACTGGCCTGTGCCGCGCACGCTCGACACGCCGACGGCGTACCCGCGGGCGATGAGTTCCGTGCCGACGCGGCCGAGGCCCGTGGGCGCGCCGCCGCCGTAGTACGGTGTGACCTCGAGGACGATGGGCACCTTCTCAGCGACGTTGGGGCGGGCAATCCACGTGTCCAATTCGAGGAGTTCGGTGACCTGCGTGCGGTACTGCTCGACGGTGGCGTTGGCGAAGGACAGGCCCGGGACCATGGGGGACACGTCGTGCAGGTAGGAAACGAGAGGCGCGGCGGTGACGGGGCGGTCGGCGACCGGCAAGTCGGTGGGGCCGTCGTCGGCGCGTTCCTTGGCGTTGAAGCAGCCAGCCGTCAGGACGAGGACGAGAAGGAACGAGGCAACGGCGCGCATCACGCCGGCAGCCGGGAGAGGGCTGCATAAGGGTTGTGTGGCGCCGACCGGGCCGGCCCCCATCCACCGATGACACCGATGCCCACCGATGCGAGGACACCTCATCGGTGCCATCGGTGGGCATCGGTGGATTGCTCGGCGTCCCCCTTGCCCTGAACCCTTGATTCGAGCCTCGTCCCGGGGCACCCGCCGATTCGAGGGTCGTCCCAATCACTTGTATAGGCCGGGGGGAGTGGCTGGTTTCGTGGTTGCATCTCGCCGCCTCCTGACTGCCCTCCTGGTCGCCTTCGGCGCCTTTGGCCTG
This sequence comes from Thermoplasmatota archaeon, assembly GCA_038046725.1. Taxonomy (GTDB): domain Archaea; phylum Thermoplasmatota; class E2; order JACPAO01; family JAHFTW01; genus JAHFTW01. The sequence goes on from JBBSVQ010000001.1 coordinate 157,921, forward strand.
CTTCTGGCCGGCACTGGCGCAGCCACCGCCCAGGACGCAAAAGGCGGTCTGGATGGAACCTTCACGATTGCCCCGTCGCGACCCGGCGACCGGGCCGTGTACGCCCTGCACATGGTGCGCATCGAGGAGGGCGAGAAGGGCGGTTGGGCGTACGATGCCGGTGCCCGCCTCGAAGTCGAACGCATGGGGGACCGCGTCATCCCCGTGGACGGCAAGCCGCAGGTCGCCTCGTCGTTCGCGTCAACGTGGACGACGCGCGACATCGACTGGGGGGCGTGGATTGCCGAGTGGCAACTCGAGGCCGCCATGGCCGCGCTTGAGGCCAGCATGGACGAGATGCCTGAGTACGGCGAGGACATGTCGGCGCAGGACTGGGAAGACTGGGGAGAAGCCATGGGCGAATGGGGCGAGAGCCTCGGGGCCATCTTCTCGGGCACGTGGGGTGTTGACCGCATCAAGGGCGAGCCCTGGCACGTTGCGCACATCGACGCCCAGGACCGTGTCGTGGCCACGACGCGCGCCGGCTCCGACCCGGACCTGCCCGGCGCCAGTCTCGCCGCCGACCTCGGCCTGGCCCCGACGACCACCGTCGTCACCAAGTTCGGGCCGTCCACGGCGCCTTGCGGGTTCCACAGCGGGTTGCAAGGCACCATCATTCAACTGTCGCACGCCGTCCAGGTCAGCGGCAACTGCCCCCCTGCGGGCGGCCACTTCGGCACCGCCCCCGATAACGTCACGTCCGACCGTTACATCGCCGTCGGCCACGACGTCGTGCAGGGTCGCCCCACCGTGGTCTTCGCCAACGAGGACGGCGCCGACGAGCTGCGCCTGTGGTTCGCGGAGGACACTCCCTACCCCGTGCGCATGATCGTCCCCGTGCAGGTGTTCGACGACTACTTCGTCCACTTGCTCTACGAGATGACTGAATTCCAGCAGGGCACGCTGCAAGGCGCCCAGGCGCCCGCGGCACCGCTGCTGGCTCCCCGCCTCGTGCACGGCCCCGACTCGACGGGCCTGGAGCACCCCTTCCCCCTCGCCGCCGCCCTCGAGGCCGCCCGCGTGGACCGCGAGAACACCGAGGTCAAGGACTGGATGGCCGCGCACCTCGACGCCGCCATCGACGAGGCCCGCTTCCTGCGCCTGCGCGACGATGACAACGTGATCCAGGAGCGCTGGACCTTCACCCTCGTCTCCGGAAGCGAGGCGTTGCACGTCACGGCCACCAAGGGCGCGCCCTACCAGGGCCCGACCAACACGTGGCCCGGCCAAGTTCCGCCTGTGCCCCAGGGCACCGTGCCGCCGGAGGCAAACTCCCTTTTCGACGACGGCGTCTTCGTCGAGGGCCAAGCCGGCTCGTCCAACGGACGCATCGCCGTGGAGCAGATGCCGCTCACCCTCCCGCGCGTTGCCGACCTGCTCGAGTTGTGGCGCAGCGACGGCGCCGGCGGCGGCGTCCCCGCCTGGTCCTTCCAGTTCCGCCCCGACGGCTCGAGTTGGATCGCCGTCGGCTCCGCCGAAGCCATCACGACGGGCGGCGGCACGGGCGAGCCGGACGCCGAGACGACGCTGGCTTACTCGCTGTACGGCGTCGGCCCCGACGGCTCGTTCCTCTTCGCCGAGGAATCCCCGGCGCGCTACGAGGTCCCGGCGTCGGAGGACCCGGACGCCATGGCCAACGCCGACCCCGAATCGGACGACGACTGGAGCGACCCCGACGGCTTCATGCTCGCCTCCATCGGGTACTGGGCCTTCCCGGAAACCAAGACGGCGGCCACGGTCACGGCGGCGGCCGGCGTCATCGGCATCGTCGCCTACGCCTTGCTGCCCGCCAAGATGGGCGCCCTCGGACTCTTCAGCCGCATCGGCAACAGCGAGGTCCTCGACCACCCGCTGCGCGCCCAGATCGCCACCCTCGTGGAAGCGGAGCCAGGCATCCACTTCCAGGAACTGGTGCGCCGCCTCGACGCCGGGCGCGGAACGATGGAGCACCACTTGCGCAAACTCGTGGCCGCCAACGTCGTGAGCGCGCAGGCCACGCAGGGCTTCACGTGCTACTTCCCCAAGGGCAAGGTCGACCGCCACCTGATGGCGGCCGCGCCCGTGCTGAAGTCGGACGGGGCCCGCCAGGTGCTGCAGTGCATCCAGGAGCAGCCGGGGCGCGCGGCGCAGGACGTCGCGGCCGTCACCGGCCTCACACCGAGCACCGTGAACTACCACCTGAAGCGCCTGGCGCAAAGCGGGCTCGTGTCGTCGGCGCGCAGCGGACGCTTCACGCTCCTGACGCCGACGCCGCTCGGGACGCAGGCGTTGGGCGCGTGGGGACGGACGTAGTCCAGCGGGTCCCCGCGCGACCATTCGAGGGTTGCCCGACGCGCCGCAATTGTGCCAGCGCGGACTTCGCCGCGCATGGACGCCCGCGTGGTGGTCCTCACGCTCCTTGCCGGAGTCCTGGCCGGCTGCACCGACTTCTCCGACTCCGGCGGAGACCTGCAGATCCGCAGCCTCGACGTCTCCGCTCCCGAAGTCGGGGCCGGACGCTTCGTGCTCGCCGTCAGCGTCGCCCTGGACAACGAGGGCGGACGCAGCGGACCCGTGAACGTCACCGTGAAGGCCTACGACGCCGCAACGGGGCTCCTCGTTGGGACTGCGACCACTTCGGCCGGCCGCCTTGCCAAGGAGCGCACTCACGCCATCGAGGTGCGCATCGACCTGCCACGCGCCAACGGCTACCGCCTCACCGTCGACGTCGATGAGGACGACCTTCTCGTGTACCGGACCACCGTCAACGCCGGCAACCTCGCCAACCTGGAACCCAACCTGTACGACACCGGCCTGCGCGTCGAGGTCAACGACTTCCGCGTCCTCGACACGGCCGGCGAGCGGACCCAGGTGCACGCCGCCGTCTACCTCACCAACGAGGGCGCCAGCGACTCGCGCCCGCTCTCCCTCCAGGTCAAGGCCCGCGAGCAATCCACCGGCCTCATCAGCGACGACAACTGGGTCCCCGTGGGCGCCATCCGCCGCGATGCAACGCGCTCCATCAACACCACGCTCGGGTTGTCGCCGGGCTACAACTACGACATCGAGGCCACCCTGTGGGATGGCGACATCATCGTCGAACGCGGATCAGGCGAGGTCCTGTTCGCCCCCAAGACGACCACGTCCCCCGGCCAGTCCGTCGTCGTGACGACGCCCGACTTGGGCGACCTCGCCTTCGACCGCGGCTCCGGCGACTCGAAGTCCAGCAAGACGCCGGGCCTCGGCTTCGTGGCGGCGGCACTTGCGCTCGTCGGCGTCGTCTTCGTCCGGAGGCGGCTGGCATGACGGCGAAAAAGGAGCGGGCCCCGGCGCCCGAGGTGGCTGCGCCCTCGCCGCCTACGCAGTGGCAACGCGTGGAGCGAACCCCGACCGAGGTGGTGCGCAACACCGTCCTTGCAATCGCGCTTATCCTCCTGGCCGCTGCCTGCGTCACGGCCTTCTACGCGGCCTTGCGCATCGCGTCAATCTGGTTCGAGGCACGCTTCGTCCCCATCGCGCAACTCGTGGTGGCGGGCTTCGTCATCGCGGTTTGCGTGGCCGTCGTCCGGCGCGTCAAGAGCCGATAACACAAGCGGCGCGGCTGGCCCCGGGGACGACGAGGTCATTCAATCGTGTGCATGCGGCATGCGGGGCGCCTGCAGACCGCGTCGTGCATGATGTGGTTCCAATGCGCGGCGAAGTGCTTGTTGATGCCGCCACCATCCTTGACCTCGAAGATGCTGTGCACCGCGAGCCCGGCTTGGCGCCAGGCACGCAGGGCGGCGACGACGTCAGTTTCTGGCGTGTGGTAGAAGTGCACGCGCTCTGGGTCCAGCTTGTGTTTCGCGGCGAAGTTCGCCAGCGCCACGGTTTCCGTTCCCGGGCAGAGGATGACGGCCATTGCGAACGAGGACTTGCACCAGGCCGCCTTCAGGTCGCCTTGCGTACTGCGATGGGAGGTGCGCTTGTCGGCAGGAATCCTTGCATTGAAGCTGATGCAGGGCTCATGGTCTGCCACAAGGATTCCCACCGTGTGTTGCAGGTGGTCTTTGATGGTGTCGCGCAGGTGCGACATGGCGTCAGGCCAAGACGCGGCTCTTGCGCAGGTCCTTGATGACGGTGGCCGCGTCCTTGAACTCGTGACTGCGGAACAGGACCTGCACGCCGAGGCCGGTGAGGTTGTAGCGGAACTCCACGTCGTCCGGGTCGCTCGTCATGCCGCGGTCGATGAGGCCGTCTTCTGCCAGGGCGTGCAGGACGCGCGTGAGGGGGGTGTCGCTCTTGCCCTTGCCGAGCAGACCCTTGAAGTCCCGGAAGCGACGCGGTTTACCGGCCAGCCTGTGCAGGATGGCGACCTCCAACGGATTCTCGTTCCCAGCCACACGGAACGCCAGGCGGTCCTCGTGGCCTTCCTCAGGCAAGCCAAATGGGTCCATCAGCTCACACACAGACTTGTGTGTGACTGCTAATAAGAGTTGGCCTTGGGTTTCGGGAACGGTCGCAGCCAGGGGTCCGGGCGGGCGCATGCTCGGATTGGGTTCCATGGCGCGGCACCGGAATCGGGGGAATTCACAACGCTGGGGGCCGAGGCGAAACCGGACAGCCGTTGGCTTTGAGGGCCGGCGTGCTAGGCAGTTGCTCGACCACCCTCGTGGTCGGCACCCCTTTCAAATAGGTCCATCCATCGCGTCGACAGCAAGGGATTGCAGTCATGGCCGTCACCATCGAATCCACGCCCGCTTTCGTGAAGGACACGTACGGCAAGATGGCCAAGCGCCTGGCCGTCGTGCGCACCCGCCTCGGCCGCCCCCTGACCCTTGCTGAGAAACTCATCTACGGCCACCTCGACGACCCCGCCGGCGCCGACCTCGAGCGCGGCAAGTCCTACCTCGACTTGCGCCCGGACCGCATCACGATGCAGGACGCGACGGCGCAGATGGCCATCCTACAGTTCCTGACGACGGGCAAGACGCAGACCGCCGTGCCGACGACGGTGCACTGCGACCACCTCATCGCCGCCGAAGTGGACGCCGGCAAGGACCTGCTCAAGGCCAACTCGCAGAACAAGGAAGTGTACGACTTCCTGCAGGCGGCGTCCGCCAAGTGCGGCCTCGGCTTCTGGCGCCCCGGCGCCGGCATCATCCACCAAGTCGTGCTCGAGCAGTACGCCTTCCCCGGCCAGATGGTCATCGGCACCGACAGCCACACCCCCAACGGCGGCGGCCTCGGCATGTTCGCCTCCGGCGTCGGCGGCGCGGACGCAGTGGACGTCATGGCCGGATTCCCCTGGGAAGTCCTGCACCCGAAAGTCATCGGCGTGAAGCTCACCGGCAAACTGTCCGGTTGGACGGCGCCCAAGGACGTCATCCTGAAGCTGTGCGGCATCCTCACCGTGCAGGGCGGCACGAACGCCGTCATCGAGTACTTCGGCGACGGCTGCGCGACCATCTCCGCCACCGGCAAGGCCACCATCTGCAACATGGGCGCCGAACTGGGCGCCACCACGTCCGTCTTCCCGCACGACAAGAAAATGGACGACTACCTCGCCGCCACCGGCCGCGCGGAACTCGCGACCATCGCCGGCCAGTTCCACAATGAACTTCTTGCCGCGGACAAGGAAGTCCTCGCCGACCCCGCGAAGTTCTTCGACCAGGTCGTCACCATCGACCTCACGACGCTCGAGCCCCACCTCGTCGGCCCGCACACGCCTGACCTCGCGCGCCCCGTCTCCGAAGTCGCGGCCGCCGTGAAGAAGGAAAACTACCCCGACGACATCTCCGTCTCCCTCATCGGCTCGTGCACGAACTCCTCCTACGAGGACATGTGCCGCACCGCCGACATCGCGGCCCAGGCAGCCAAGCACGGCATCAAGTCGCGCACGCCCCTCATGGTCACGCCCGGCTCCGAGCAGGTGCACCTCACCATCCAGCGCGACGGCCAGATGGCGACGCTGCAGAAGGTCGGCGCCACCGTGCTCGCCAACGCGTGCGGCCCCTGCATCGGGCAATGGAACCGCCCCGCCGTGGACATGGACAAGACGAACACCATCGTCACGTCGTACAACCGCAACTTCCCCAAGCGCAACGACGGCTCCGCCAAGACGCTGGCCTTCATCGGCAGCCCGGAGATCGTCATGGCGTACGGCCTCGCGGGGCGCCTGTCGTTCAACCCGCTCACCGACGAACTCACTGGCGCCGACGGCAAGCGCTTCAAGCTCACGCCCCCGGCTCCCGCCCCGGAGAACCCGGCCAAGGGCTACGTTCCCGACCCGAACGGCTACTTGTCCCCCCCGAAGGACGACGCTGCAGCCGCGGCCGTGAAGATCAACGTCGCCCCCACGTCGGACCGCCTGCAACTGCTGGCGCCCTTCCCCGCCTGGGACGGCAACGACATCCTCGACGCCCCCGTGCTGCTCAAGGCGAAGGGCAAGTGCACGACGGACCACATCAGCCCGGCCGGCCCGTGGCTGAAGTTCCGCGGCCACCTCGACAACATCTCGAACAACTGCTTCCTCGGCGCCATCAACGGCTTCACCAGTTCCGCGGGCGGCGGCAAGGACCAGCTCGACGGCAAGACGAAGCTGTTCCCCGAGATTGCCCGCGCCTACAAGGCCAAGGGAATCAAGTGGGTCGTCGTCGGCGACCAGAACTACGGCGAAGGCAGTTCCCGTGAGCACGCCGCCATGGAGCCGCGCCACCTCGGCGGCGCCGCAATCCTCGCGCGCTCCTTCGCGCGCATCCACGAGACGAACCTGAAGAAGCAGGGCATGCTGCCGTTGACGTTCGCCAACGCGGCCGACTACGAGCGTGTGCAGGAGGACGACCGCGTCTCCATCCTCGGCCTCGCCGCCCTCGCCCCCGGCAAGACGCTCACGGTCGAGCTCAAGCACCGTGACGGAAAGGTCGACCGCATCCAGGCCAAGCACACCTTCTCCGCCGACCAGGTGGCCTGGTTCCGGGCCGGCAGCGCACTCAACCTCCTGCGCGGAAAGTAGCGCAATCCTACGCGAAAGGCGCAACAAACCTCATCAGGGCGCATCGGTGCTGTGGTCTCCGTGCGGTGGCTGGCCGTCGGCATCCTCTTCGTCCTGCTGGCAGGCTGCGGCGGCAAGTCCTCCTCCGGCGCCGGCGAGGTGCGCCTCGGGGACGGCCAACGCATTTCGCTCGATGTTCCCGAGGACCAGCAGCCCAACCCCGACGACATCCGCGGCGTCGTCTCCGGCGTCGTCGTCGATGACGCCATCTACCCCGTCGCCGGGGCCACCGTGCGCATCCTCAAGCTCGAAATCGTGGCAACAACGGACGACGCGGGCCTCTTCATTTTCGAAGGCGTGCCCCCGGGCCTGCACGCCGTCGAGGCGAGCAAGGAAGGCCACGCCGTCGGCTTGGGCACGCTCAACGTGCGCTCCGGCCAGGTCGCAAAGGCGGTCCTGATGGCTCCTCGCCTGCCGTACCGCGAGCCGTACCACACGACGCACGTCTTCGAGGAGTTCCGTTCGGCGCAGGACGCGTTGAACACCGCGCGCTACCACTTGGTCGCCCTCGACCCCGGGCCGACCGCCCTCATCGTCGAATCCTATTGGGAGGCCTTGCAGGCCCCTCCGCTGGGCGACCCGCTGTCGTACCGCATCTCGGGCGAGTCGAACGAATCGTCGCTGCAGCAAGGCACGGGGGCGAACCCGTTCCGCGTCGAGCTGGGCCCCGACTGGTTCCCGAAGGACGAGTACGCCGTCCGCGTCCAGGTCACGCCGGCCACCGTGTCCCTGCCTCCCGATGTCACGGGGCGCACGTACGTCACGGCATTCTACGTCGACCCACCGATGCCCGGGTGGAGCTTCGTGGCGGGGGACCCATGACGCCCGGCACGCGCTGGCTCGCCGTCGCCGTGCTGGTCGCCCTCCTGCTGGCCGGCTGCGGGGACCGTTCGCGCCAGCGCACCATCGAAGTGTCGCCAGGCCAAGTCATCGAGGTCGAGGAACCAATCAAGCCGTCGAACGGCATCGTGGCCGGCCTTGTCGGCAACGACGCCTTGTACCCGCTGGCCGGCGTCTTCGTGCGCATCGTCGGCCTCGACCTCAACGGCACCTCGGACGACTCCGGGCGCTTCGCCATCGTCAACGTCCCGCCCGGCATCTACATCGTCGAGGGCAGCAAGAAGGACCACAAGAGCGTCCAGGCCACCGTCGATGTGCAGCCGGGCCAGGTCGCGAAGGCGATCCTGTTGCTCGAACGCGTTCCTCCGACGGACCCCTATCACATCACGTGGGGAATGGATGCCTACCTGGGCATGGCCGCCGCAGGAGTGACGTCGTCCAGCAACATGACCCTGGAGTTCAGTCTCGACCCGTCGGCGCCTGTGACCCTGGTTCTGGAGTCGACATGGACCGGCGCCGTGCTCGTACCCCTGACGGACCGGTTCCTGGCGTACCGCCTGGCGTCGCTCAACGACCACGAAGTCGTGCGAGACACCAGCGCGAACCCGTTCTGGCTCCACGTTGACGCCGGCATCTTGCCGCCGGGGCAGGTCAACTTCCGCTTCACCATCGGTCCCGACGAGTTGCAGACCCTGGCTTACGACGCCCAAGGACAGACGTTCGTTACCGTGTTCTACAACGAAGCCGCCCCGCCCGAGTGGTCGTTGCTCGCCGGCAGCACGTAGCGACGTTTCCAGGAAGTCGACGCAATCCTCATATGCTCAGCCGTCCGCGCCATGGCCATGCGCGGCCACCTTGCCGTCCTCCTGCTGGCCCTCACCGCCCTGGCCGGATGCTCTGGCGAACGTGCCACGGAGGATGGCTTGCGGCTCGCCGACGGCAGCACCCTTGCGCTCGACGGCGAGGGAACCACCGACACGCTCGGCGCCATCGCCGGCGTCGTCGTCGACGAGGCCATCCGCCCCGTCCCCGGCGCCGTCCTCGCGACGCCGGATGGCCGCAATGCGACGTCCGACGACAACGGCGTCTTCCGGCTCGGACTGCTCGAGCCCGGCTTCTACGCGTTGGCCGCGCGTGCAACGGGCTTCCTCACGATGCAGGCCTCCGTCGAGGTCGTCGCCGGCGAGACCGCCACCCTCAAGGTGCAACTCGTGCGCGACATCCGTCCCCAACCCTACCTCGTCACCTACCCCTACGACGCCTACATGCAGGTCTGGGGCACCATCGCGCAGTGGGTCGTCGAAATCATCGTGCCGACGCCCCTGTGCGACTGCACGTATTCCTTCACCCCCGAGGCCAACGCGACGGGCATCGTGCTCGAGGCCTTCTGGGACAGCACGACGCCGGATCCGGCTGGCTTGAGCGAGTTCTACTGGGAGATTGGCGACCCCGAACTCGACTGGTACGAGACGGGGTACTGCACGAACCCGTGCCGCGTGCAGCCGTCCATGGAGGGCTTCAACCAAGGCCTGACCCTGTCCGTGCGCATCAGCGGCCCGGATGCCTGGGTCGCCTACCAGCAGCAGGTGCACCTGTTCTCCACGGTGTTCCACAACGGCCCCGTCCCGGATGGCTGGACGATTGGCACCCCACCAAGCTGAGTTCCGGGCCAATTCGACGACGTCACCAGGCTGCTTATCAAGGCCAGGCCAAGTGTCCTGGGCATGCGTGGCTTGGTTGCCGTTGTCATGACGCTTGCTGTCGCGGCCTTCTCCGGCTGTGTCGAATTCGTCGGCGAAGACCCGGACCTCGACGCCGCCGCAGCCGAAGCCGACCAGGCCCTGGCCGACTACCAGGCCAAGGCGGGCCACATCTCGGGCACCGTCTCACGCGCCGACGGAACGGTCCTGGCGGGGGCCCGCGTGGACCTCGCGACGGTGGGCCAACTCAAGACCGACGACAGCGGCCGGTTCAGTTTCCTCGACCTCACGCCAGGCACCTACGCCCTCGCCGTGGAGGCCACCGACTACCTCAGCACCCGCCTCGACGTCGATGTCTTGGCTGGCCAGTTCACGCGCCCCGACGTCCGCCTGGAGGCCATCCCGGCGCCCGAGCCCTACCACACCGTGCACCGCCTCGACGGCTACACCCAGGTCAATGCCCTGGGCTCCAGCCTGCTCGGCTGCTCCTGCACCCTCGAGGGCGCGTTCGACGACGAAGGACTGGTTGAGGTCCTGCTCGAGGCCACCGTCGACCATGAATCTACTGGCCTCAGCGCGGGCTACTCCTTCAACTGGGATTTCACCGCCTCGTCCGAAGACGACTCGAGCAACGCCTACGGCTACGAGATGAGCCCCATGCGCGTGTCCATCCCCGCCGACGAGCTCGAGGCCGACGCCGAGTCCTTCTACGCGTCCTTCCAACCGGAAGCCAACCTGATTGGCCTCAGCCAGAGCTTCACCGCCATCGTCACCGTGTTCTACCACGAGGGCGCGGCCGAGGACTACACCGGCCTCGACGCCGAGTAGCGCACCCGCAACGCCCGTCCCTCCCACCAGAGCCGTTTTCACCCCCGCCCGTCGTGGAGCGCCCCATGAAGGTGGTGGCGTTCGACCTGGAGACGACGGGCCTCGAGATGGAACGCGACCGCGTCATCGAGTTCTGCTTCATTGAATTGGATGACTCCCTCAACGAGCTTGGACGCTGGAGCCGCCTCGTCGACCCCGGCATCCCCGTGTCGAAGGAGATCGAGGAGATCACCGGCATCTCGACGGACATGGTCAAGGGCCAGCCGCCCTTCGCCAGCCACGCGCCGCGCATCCAGGCCCTCGTGCAGGGCGCGACGCTGATTGCGCACAACGGCGCCTTCGACCTGCCGTTTCTTAGCATGGAGCTGCAGCGGGCGGGCCAGCCAGGCCTACCCCCGGACCATCCGTGCATCGACACGCTCGTCATCGAGCGCCACGTCAACTCGCACAAGCTCGGCGAAGTGTACCAGCGCTACGTCGGCAAGCCCTTCGAGGGCAGCCACCGCAGCGAAGCCGACGCGCTGGCGACCGTCGAGGTCCTGCGCCGGCAACGCGGCGCGCACGCCGCCAAGCTGCCCGGAGGCGCGCTTGCGGACCTCGTCACGACGACGGTGGACCGACACTTCGGCGGGGAAGAACGCGTGCGCCACTGGCTCGACCACGGGCACCGCTTCTACCGCGACCCAGTGGGCATCGTGCGCTTCGGCTTCGGCCCGCACCGCGGCTGCCCGGCCATCCAGGTGCACCCATGCGTCAACGGCGTCGCGGGGCACCACGAGGAGTTCCTGCGCTGGATGCTGCGCCGCGACTTCCCCGAGCAGACGAAGGCCACTGTGGACATGATCCTGCTCGCAAAGGCGCCTGCCGCTGCCCCCGCGCGCACGCCGCTGCCCGCCGCCACCCCCATTCAGGCCCCCGCGCCGCCGCCAGTGGACCAGACCCCCTAGCCGCGCGGACGACCTCGCCCGGCGGAAGCGCTTGGCTTGATGGCCACGGGATTCAAGCATCGGGGCGCCTGATGGCGCCCCGATGAAGGTCCTGTGCGTTGGTCAGAACTACGCCAGGCACGTGCGCGAGTTGGGCGGCTCCGCCCCGGACACGCCCGTGTGGTTCTGGAAGCCGGACTCCGCCATCGTCGCGGATGGCGAGGCCATCGTGCTGCCGCCCGGCATCGGCGCGGTACACCACGAAGTGGAATTGGCCGTCCGCATCGGCCGCGAAGCTCGCCGGGTCGCAGTCGGCGCCGCCCTGAGCCACCTCGACGGCGTCACCGTGGCCAACGACGTCACGGCGCGCGACCTGCAGGCCGCCGCCAAGAAGGCGGGCCGGCCGTGGGCGCAGGCCAAGGGCTACGACACGTTCCTGCCCCTCGGGGCGTGGCAGGAGGTGGCCGGACGGGACCTGCAGGCCCTGCGGTTGCGCCTCACCGTCAACGGCCAGACCCGCCAGGACGGCTCCACGGCGGACATGACGTGGCCCGTCACCGAGCTCGTGTCCCTGGCCTCGCAATGGACCACCCTTCGCCCCGGCGACGTCCTTTTGACGGGGACGCCGGACGGCGTGGGCCCCCTTTCGGCAGGCGACGAGGTCCTTGCGGAGCTTGCCGGGGTCGCCGGTGTGCGCAACCCCGTCCTGGCAGGCCTCTCCTGAAGAGGGTTGCCAGACACCAACCAATGGACCAGAAACCATACAAAGGCTGGCCCGTGGTGTTTCCTGTGCGTCTGGCCTGGCTCCTTGCCCTCTCCGCCTTGTTGGCGGGTTGCTCCGGGGGCGCCAGCAAGGGCACGGACGACGAGCCGGGCACGGTCGTGGACGCCGGCGGCGGCACGGCCACCGGGTTCCTGGACGGCGTCGTCGTCGACCCCGCCATCCGCCCCATCGGCGGCGCCAACATCACCCTCGAGCCCCTGGGCCTCTCCGCCGTGTCCGGCGACGACGGCGCCTTCCGCTTCGAGGCCCTGGCCGCCGGGAGCTACCTCGTATCGGCGCAGCGGCCCGGCTTCATCGCGTCGCAGGTCACCGTGTCCATCGGAACTGGCCGCGAGACCGTCCGCCTCGAACTCCAGCCGGACCAGCCGACGGAGCCGTTCCCCATCACCCAACAGTTCACGGGCAACGTCCGCGCCTCGACCGGCCTGGCCGGGGCCTTCATGGACAGCCTGGACCCCACCGGGACCACGGGCTCCTGCTCGTGCACCTTCGAGGTCGCCGCGGACGCCGGCCTGTCGCGCCTGGTCCTCGAGGCCACCTGGACGGACTGGATGGCCGACCCCACCGGCCCCACCGAATTCGTGTGGCAAATCAAGGCCCTGGACGCCAACGGCACCACGGCGCAGGGGCAGGGGCCGGCGCCCATCCGCCGCGTGCTCGGCTCCCTCGACTTCCCGGCCGCGGGCTTCCGGCTCGCCCAGGCCCCGGGCTTCTCCGTGTCCATCTATCCAGACGCCGTCTGGCCTGCGGTCTCGCAGCAATACGACGCCTACCTTACCCTCTGGTACCGTGGACCCCCGCCGGAGGGCTGGGGCATTATCGAAGCGTGAACCCCATGACCCGACGCCCGCTTGCATTGACCGTCCTGTTGCTTGCCGCCGCCCTCGCCGGCTGCACCAGCGAAGACCCCAAGACCGACTCGACCGAAGTCGCTGACGACCCCGTGAGCAACCAGCTCAGCGAGGACGTTGGCACGCCCGTCGTGGCCCCCTCGAGCGTCGACGGGGCTTCCCTGAGCGTCAACACGCCCTTCGTCCTGCCCGCCACCACGGGCCCCGACGCGCCCCTGACGGCGTTCGAGTGGCGCATCCCGGACGGCGCCATCCTGGAATACCAACCATACGAGGACTTCGACTACACGGTCGAGGAGATCGTCTTCGAGGTCGTCCCCATCTTCCCCGACGGCAACGGCAGCCTGGACGAGTTTGCCATCCTCGCCGTGAACTTCGAGGACGGCAACGCGTACATCTCGTCGGCCTACTTGGGCATCGAGGCCTCGGGCTCCATGACGGGTCCCCTGGGCAGCTCCACGCTCACCTCCGACCCGGAACTCGAGCCCCTGCGCCTGTCGCTGTGGGCCGACTCCCTCGAGGAAGGCGACCGCATCGGCTTCGTGCTCATGGGCCGCTCGGCCGAGCCCGGAACCTTCGGCCTGCTCATCTCCCCCTGGGCCGAGCCGCCCGAGGATGACGACGACATCGCAGACGACGCCGCGGAGCTTCTGCAGGGCCGCACCCCGGTCACGCTCGAGCCCATCGGCACGGGTGTCGGCTTCCAGGTCGCTCTCTACGACAGCATCAACATCAACTTCCTGACGGCGATTTACCACATCGAGATCAGGACGGAGGCCGCAACCGTGGAGGACCGCTTGGGGACGCCCAGGCTGGAGCCCATCCTCACGGCGCGCGACATGACGGTGAGCGCCACGTTCCCCGGCCGCGGCCACTCCGAAGCCATCAGCTACTACTTCGCGACTGACCTGCTTGTGCCCACGTGCACGTCCGTCGTGCAGTACGACATCGGAACCGACCTGCACGGCACCGCGGTCCAGCACCGCAGCGTTGACCTCGAGATCCCTGCCGCCTCCTTGCCGACCGGGCTCGTGACGGGCTCGCCCATCCTCTTCGCCGTCGGCGAAGGCGACGGCGCGGCCACCACGTCGGCCGAGATGCAGATCGCCACCGCGTGCGGCTTCGAGTTCCTCATCTTCGAGCAATTCGACCTGGGCGCGACCCTGAAGGACCTGACCGGCACGCCGGCGGCAACCGGCGGCGCCGCCTATGCCGGCCTCGTCGGCAACATCCCGCCCATGGCCAGCAACGTCGACGGCGACCTCGTGATTCGCGACGGCCTGCACATGCAGCGCCTCGCCGGCCTGGGCTGGCTGGCGGACCCGCAGTCCTTCCTGGACTCGCAGGCCTAGACGCGCCCTTCGACGACACCGCTCGACCCAACAGGAATCGCGGGAATCCTCGGGAATCGCATTCCCGTCGATTCCCGACATTCCTGTTCGGGGGGGTCCCGTTGACCCACCGACCGAGTTTGGGCGTCGGCGTCAGGCGCCCGCAGCCGCACCGACCTGGCTGGCGAGTTCCGTCGGCATGATGCTCAGGCTGCGCCCAGCACGCACGATGCGCACGAGGCCTGCTTCCGACAAACGCTGCAAGTGGTGGTTGACGGCGGCGGGGCTCAGCCCCGTGGCGAGGCCGACGTCGCGGGCGGAGGTGCCGGGGCGCGCTTGGATGGCGCCGAAGACGGCTCGGGCGCCCTCGGACTTGAGTGCCGGCGCGGCGGCGACCAGGCGGCGGTCGTACGCGACCGGGAACCAGCACGTGTACCCGGCCGACGCGATGGCCTTGACGTGCCCGCCCTCCTGCAGCTTGCGCAGGTGGTGCTCGATGGCGCCCTTGCCCATGCCCATGGCGCGCACGAGGTCCTGGTAGTGCACGCCGGGTTGCGCCTCGATGCGCTGCAGCAGTTCCTTGCGCACGGGGTGGTCGAGGAGGTCCGGCGCCTGCAGGCGGCTGAAGAGGCCGAAGGAGCCGCCCTTGACGGCGGGCCAGAGCCAGTACAAGGCACCGACCAGCAGAGACAGGAACGTCAGCCCGGCGGCGACCGGCGGTGACGGAGCGACCCAGGTGCCTGCCCGGGTGACGGTCGTCGGTCCGGCGTCGCGGGCAGGCTGCGGCGATTGCAGCGGGCCCCACGACGATCGGGCGTGGTCTTCCACGATGACGCGCTGCACTTGGCGGCCATCGGTGCCTTCGCCGAGCAGAGTGAGGACCTGGTGGATGCTCTCGTTGCTGGGCTGCGTCGAGGGCAGCGGGTCGTTCCCGGCCGACGGCAGGTCGAGGCTGTTGTCGCCGGCGTACACGATGGTTCGCGGCACCTCGTTGAAGCAGCGGCGCTCGAACGAGAAGGCGTTCGCGGGTTCTGCGGCCTGCTCGAGGGCTGTCCAGCGCGCCGCCACGGATGCCACCGTCGGCATGCGTTCTTGCAGGCAGAAGTCGGGCCATGCGACCTCGACGCCGAAGCCGTCGGTCACGCGGACGTTGTCGTGGTCTCCGCTCCAGAGCCCCGTCGCTGCGGCCAGGGGAAGCAAGGTGTCCGCCGTGGAGGGCTCATGCGGCGTCACGCCCACCCGGACGGTTTCCGCGCCGCCACGCACGTCCAAGGACCAAGCGGGGCGCACCTCGCCGTCCTGGCGCTCCTCGGAGTAGCTCGCGGACTCCAGGAACCAGTCCTCGTGGGCGGCCACAAGGTCACGCAGCCGCTGCGAGCCGGCCAGGGATTCGTCCCAGGCCTGCTGCAAGGGATAGGTCATGGGGAAGCCCGAGGCATCGGGTCCAAGTCGGCTCGCCTCGCCGTCGACGACCTTGGGCAGATCGATGTCGGCCGGCGTCTCGCCGGCAACGAGCTCTTGGTCGCCAGGCGCGAACCCGGTGAGGCGCCATGCCGTCCCGATGATGCCGGGGTCGTCGCCTGTCCCGAACTCGATGCGGACCGGGTAGGGCACTCCGGCCTGGAACCAAAGGCGGACGCGGCCGTCCGGCTCGTCGGGGTCCCTGGAAGTGGAATGTGCGACGACGCTTGGAACGCCCTCCAGGGGTTCGAAGCGCACGACCCGGAAGCGGGGGTCCCAGGCGCAGCCGGGCACGAGGATCTCGTCGCCGACAGCGGCCGGCTCCCATTGCAGCGTGGACAGGGCCCCGCACGGAGGATCCGCGAAGAGATCGTCGTCGCGGCGCTCGCCATTGGCAGCGCTCCACGTCTCTTGGGTGGAACCGGTCAGGTCGGACACGGGGCCCGTTCCGGACGTGCTGAGGCCGAAGCTCTGGCCAAGTGCTTGTGTGACCGACAGGACGCGGTGCGTGGCGGCATCGATGGCCGCGACGTCTACGGACTCGAATTCGTAAGTTGTCTCGCCCGAGCCGATGGAGCCGCTAATCCTTGTGCCGATGACGGTGTAGGCGGACGCGCCGCGGCCGTCGAGCAGGCGCAGCGGTGCGACCGGCAGTGTCTCGAGGCCGGCCTCGTAGGAGACCTCACCGCTCTGGACGTCATAGACCGCGCGGTCGCCGCCGCGAGGCGGGGCGATGGCGAAGACCTCGGCCTGGTCCGTGGCGGCCGTCGCGAAGCCGATGCCGCCGCCAAGAACAAGGGCAGACAGGGCGGTCACGAGCAGGGCGCGGGGCAATCGGCGGGCCAAGGAAGGGCGGGGAGTCCGGTCCATGGCAACGCGACCACTTCCCTTCCGTTATAGGAAGATTGGGGCACGGACCGAAACCTCGATTCCCCTCCTGGGGCGATGACCGAATCCTGGCGAACGAACAGGGATTCCACGGATGCGCCTGTCAAGATTAGGTGGCGACGGCGGCCCAGGTCGCCCCGCCAACGGCGGCGAGGGGCGATTGGCGCACGAGGCCGGCCTCCTGCAGGCGTTGCAGGTGGTAGTGCACGGTGCTGCGGCCGAGCCCCGTCGCAGCTGCCAATGCACGCACATCAGCGCCGGGGCTGTTGCGCACGGCGGCAATGACCTTCTGCGCGCCGTCGGCCTTCACGGCGGCGAGGGCCAGCCCGTTGACGGCGCCCGTGTTGGGTGGGAAGTAGCAGCGGTAGCGGCCAGCGACCTTGACCTGCACGAGGTTCGATGCGGCAAGCTTGTCGAGGTGGTGCACGATGACGCCGTTGGCGAGGCCGCTCTGCCGGCGCAGCTCCTTGAAGTGGATGCCGGGGTTCGCGGCCACGAGGAGCGCCAGGCGGGCACGCACGGGGTGGTCGAGGAGCTTGGGTCCCTCGATGCGCGAGAACAACGCAAGCGGCCCGGCCTTGATGGCGGGCCAGAGGAAGTACAGCAGGCCGACGAGGAGGCCGACGGCGCCGGCACCGGCTGCCTGCTGTGGCGTTTGACGCCAGGCGGCCAATGATCCTCGGGAAGCCGCCTTCGGTGCCTCCGTGGGGTCCTTGTCGGGGGCGACGATGCCGTAGCTGCCCCCCCAGTTGTTGTCGTATTGCCGGTGCACCAGAACGTCACCAACGGCGTCCACGGTGACAATGTCCTCGTGGATTACCCAATGCGAATCAAGGCCGGTGGTGGAGACGATCTGCGCCGAACTGTCACCGGCGAAGAAGGCCTGGTGGAGCACCGGGTGGTCAGGGTCGAAGCCGGGCCACTCGAACCATGTCGCGTGGCCCCACGTCGTGGGCGTGCCCGTTCCACCGGCCGTGCGCCAGCGCAGGATGGCTTGTGAAAGTGAGACACCGGTTGCCGGCGCGTCCCCTGGCCGCGGGCGGTCCGGGAAGTACGGGTTGGTCTCGTTCTCCCACTCCGATTCGAACCAGTAGGTCGTCTCGGGCATCTGCAGGGCGTCGCTTGGAGAGAACGCCGGACTGGTTGGATCGACCTTCGCCCAGGCAACACTCGCGTCGCGCGTGACCGTCTCGACGACCGTCACCCAGACGCCGGCCTCGCCATTGGTGATGAAGAAGGACCAACTGTGCTCGTCGGGGCTGTGCCGTTGGTCGTACCTGGACGACGCGACGTAGGCGTCTGGGTGGTCGCGCAGCAACATGCTGGTGTTGCCGTCCTGGTCCTTGGCCATGGTGTAGGCCTTGGAGGCCGGGAATGGCTGGTCCACACCGGCCTCATCCATTCCCCAAGGCTGCAGGTCTACGGGATCCAGATTCTGCCAGCCGTCACCCCATGGCGCACCGGCCACCCGGTCCTGGTCGCCGGGCTGGAAGCCCACGAGGTCGAAGACGGCGCTGGTGCGTGTGTCCACGGAGAAATTGGCTCCGTCCCAGCGCGGATAGGTCACGAAGCGTAGCGGATAGGGGAGGTCCTCGGTCAGCCACAAGGTCATGCCAGCGTCCACGCCACCGACGGAGGTCGAGAAGACGGCGCAGTCATGCCCGGCGATGGTCTCGCGCCCCTCGTAATGCAGGCGGACCGCATCGTACTGCATGCGCAGGTCACCCAGTTGGCCAAGCACGTCGTACCAGCCCGTGGGCAGGAACCTGATGGAGCAGCTGCGCGCGGGCCATGTGATGCCTTGGTCAAGGTCGATGTGCTTGCCTTGCATGGGGCCGCCCAGAAGGCAGTTGCCAAGGTCATCGTAGCGCTCGGTGCGGTAGTAGCTGGCCGACCCCGCATTGGTCGCGGCGACTGGCGCGCCCAGGTCGCGCACCTGTTCCGGGATGGGTTGCCCCTGGATCTCGGGCTCCTCCACGTCCTCACCCACGGACGTTCGCACGAACGGGATGGTCTCGCCGCGGCGGAACGTGTAGCTGGTCCCATCCTCTTTGAGGGACCAGACCCATTCTTGGTTCCCCAAGTCGAGGTCCCAGGACCGGCGTGCGACCCGCAACTCATCGGTCTCCCCTGTGGCGCCGCCGCCGTCCGGGCGCGAGCCGCCGGGACGCCACGAGAAGTTCAGCGCAATCCAGGGCGTCTGGAGTGGCGGAGCGCCGAAGGCTTCCTCCCCGCCAATCGTCCAGTTTCCCACGAGCTTCAGCTGGTAGCCCCCCTGGTCACCAAGGCGCGGCGCCGGCAACGACAAGGCGCCGTCGTCGAGGCCGCCGACTTCCGGGTTCGTGGCCGCGAAGGCCCCGCCGATCACGACCGACACGGACACGGCAATCAGCAGAGCGACGGGAAGGCGCCGGAGGGACCGGGCGAGGGACACCATGCTCCATCGAGGCCGGCGAGCCCATAAAGGCATCCTGGAGCAATCCTCGGCAGGCTTGCCTGCCAACAGGAGGGGGAGGAGGGGTGGAGCGTTCTTCGGCAGCTACCGCGGAACAGGGTTCCGGTGATGCTCGGTGATGGGTCTGTCAGGGCCCGCCAAGCATCACCGGGATCACCGCAATCCCTATTTGGGCGTGGTCGGCGTCGTCGTCAGGCGGCCGCGGCCGGGGGTTCCCCGCCGGCGCGGATGCCCGGGTGCAGGCGCACGCTGCGGCCGTCGCGCAGGGCGGCCACGAGGCCGGCCGCGGACAGGCGTTGCACGTGGTAGTTGACCGTCGACGGCTGCAGGCCGGTGGCCTGGGCGAGTTCGAGGTTCGACATGCCGGGCTTTCCGCGCACGGCGTCCAGCACGAGCTTGGCGCCGTCCGACTTCAAGAGCGGTGCGGCGGCGGCCGTGTGCGGGTCGACGCGTCCGCCGGGGAAGTAGCACGTGTAGCGGCCGCTGCGGCGCACGCTGAGGTGGCCGGAGTCGCTGAGCTTGCGCAAGTGGTGCACGGCGGTGCCGTTGGCCAATTCGGCCTTCTGCGCGAGGTCGTGGAAGTGGATGCCGGGTTGGCTCTCCACGATCTGCACAAGTTTGGCGCGGGCAGGGTGGTCGAGCAGCTCGCCGCGGTGCAGGCGGCTGAACAGGCCGACCATGCCGAGTTTCGGCCAGACCCAGTACAGGGCGCCGACGACGAGGCCGAGGAAGCCGATGCTGGCGGCCTTCTCAGGCGCGGGCACCCAAGACAACGATGAGGATGGCATCCCTGTGACCTCGGTGGAGCGGACGTCGTAGCCGGCGTCGCGATCCTCGCCGAAGGTCGGGCCAGGCGTCGGGTCACTGGGCAGGGTGCTTTGGGCGTCGGAACGGTACGACCGGTAGTCTTCGACAATCTGTTCGTCGGCCATGCCGGCGCCGTCGAAGGTCACGTAGCGGATCACCTCGATCTGCTGTTCGGTGCCATACGGGTTGCCGGGCAAGGCGAAGGGCAACGGAATCGACTGCGGGCCCTGCAAGGCGCCGCCTTGGTTGGAACGCACGACGCCGGCGAGGAACTGCACTTGGGGCGTGCACTCGTCGTCGTTCGACCACTCGGCGCAGCCGATGGCGAAGCCCCACGTGTTGCCTTCTTGCAGGGAGCCGTCGAAGGCACTCCAGCGGTCAATCAGGCTGCGGGCGGTGGGCAGTTGGGCCGGGGTCTGCGACGGGTACAGGCCGTCTTTCCAATCCAGGATGCCACCGTAGCCGTAGTCGCGCTCGAAGGTGTACAAGGGTGGCTGCGTGTCGTTGACCTGGTCCTTGCGGGCGGCCAGGGGGACGAAGCCGCCGAAGGACTGCTGGACGACCTGGAAGAAGAACGGCTCTTCGCTTTGGCCATCGGAGAGGGCGATGGACCACCCGCGGCTGTCGCCGAACTCGGAGCCGGCGCCGTTGGAGGTGAACCTGCCTTCACCATAGAGGGCGAAGGCCACGTAGGCGTCCGGGTGGGCGCTGAGGTACGTGCGCAGGTCCGCGAAGGTCAGCGAATCCAGAGCTTGCTGGAACGCCACCGAGAGCGGGAAGGGGTGTTCGACGCCGGATTCATCGGGGCCGACGCGCGTGCCGCTAATCTCGAGCCAGGGCGCCGGAACGAGTCCGGGAGCGGCCAGGGCGTCTCCCGCGTCATCGGCGAGGTCGAGGTCTTCCGTGCCTGCGGCAAAGCCGACCATCTCGAGCACGGCCGAGCGTGCGCCGGGGGCATCCACTTCGCCCTCCTCGATGACTCCGGTGCGCTCGCTGGGCAGGCTGAAGGCGATGCGGACCGGGTATGGGACCGCCGGCGTGAACCACACGCTATACGTGCCATTGAGTTGGCCGTCGAAGCGGATGGCTTGGACGCCTTGCACGGTCTCGACCTTGGCGGCACGGAATGCGAGGCCGTCCGGGATTGGAAGGAACGAGCCCCCCAGGCTGCAGGCGTCGAACAGGCCGATGGTGCTGGCGAGACTGACGTTGTTGCCCTGCAAGGGGTTGAAGACCAGGCAGGGGACCTCGTCCTTGGGGTACGAGACGTGGCCAACTTCCATGAAGGACTTCTCGTAGGAGGCGCCGACGCCAAGGGATGCCGGCGGGGGCAGGAAGCCGAAGTTGGTGTTCGTCTCGTTGTCCGATTCAAGTTCGCCACGCGAGACGATGGTATGAGCGCCAGCCTGGACCCAGCCAGAGCCGTCGGACTGGACCCAGTACGGCGATGGGTTGGGCAACACGGTGCTGTTCTGCGGCGAGGCACCCTGCTGCAGCGGAGGAAGGGGCGCGCCGCTGGCCTGGTACTCCTCCTCGGTCACGAACCACAGGGGGCGGTAGGCCAGGCGCTGGGTCTGAAGCCGGTTGACGTCGTGCATGCGGCCGTCGCCGCCGCGCACGGTGGCTGCGCCAGCCCATTGGAATTGGCCGTATGGCATGGCGGCGTCGAGGGTGACCTCGTCTTCGCCGCCGAACGTCCAGTCGCCGGACAAGGTGACGTTGTAGCGCCACGCATCGCCCTGGCGGGGCGCGGCGACGGCGAACGATTCGGGCAGCAGCGGTTCGGTGCCGTCGGCCACGTCGGCGGTCACGACGACCGCGCCGAGGACGAGGGTCGCGACGAGCGTCACGGCGAGGGCCGGGACGAGGCGTTGGGTCAAGCTCTGGGGGGACCGCATGGCAGGCACCAACAGCACACCACCCCGTCCGGGGTATAAGGCGGCAGGAGCAGTCTTCGAATCCTGCTTACAAGGCTTGCCGTGCACCCCTGAATCGTCGAATCCTTCCTGTTGGAGGCTTCGAATCCTGGGGTCGGTCCTGGTGGAGCGACCGCTTGAACGATTCGAGACCTAGCAGACGTAGACGACGCCGAGTCGAGAGCGCTGAAGCACTCTCGACTATCCGCCGCCCGCCGCCACACGCTTCTCGTCCGGAACGGTCTGCGCGTAGGGGTCGAGGGCGTTGTCGACTTGCTCCTTGGTGAGGCCCGAGTCGCGGTAGGCGATCTCACGCACCGTCTTGCCTTCTTTCTGGCTCGTCTTGGCGATTTTGGCGGCCTTGTCGTAGCCGATGAGCGGGTTCAGGGCCGTGGCCATGGACACCGAGCGTTCGACGTTGCCCGTGGCCTTGGCGGCGTTGGCCTTGAGGTCTGCGAGGCAGTGGTCCACGAAGACGCGACTGCTGCTGGAGAGCAACCGGATGCTTTCGAGCAGGTCGTGCGCCATCATGGGCAGCATGACGTTGAGGTCGAGTTGGCCCCACTGGCCGCCCATGCGCACCGCCGTGTTGTTGCCGGTGACGTGCGCGCCCACCATGACGACGGACTCGCAGATGACGGGGTTGACCTTGCCGGGCATGATGCTGGAGCCGGGCTGGATGGCGGGCAATTGCAATTCGCCGAGACCGCAGTCGGGGCCGGAGCCCATCAGGCGCACGTCGTTGGCGATCTTCATCAGCGCCGCAGCCAGGGTGTCGAGGGCGCCGGCTGCGAAGACGTAGGCGTCGCGGCTGCCTTGCGCCTCGAAGTGGTTGGCGGCCTCACGGAACTTGAAGCCGGTGGCGGTCTCGAGGTGCTTGGCGACGCTTGCGCCGAACTTGGGGTGCGCGTTCAGGCCCGTGCCGACGGCGGTGCCGCCCTGGGCGAGCTCGAGCAGGCCGGGCAACGTTGCCTTGACGCGGGCGATGGACAGCTCGATCTGGCGCGCGTAGCCCGAGAACTCCTGGCCGAGCCGGATTGGGACGGCGTCCTGCAGGTGGGTGCGTCCGACCTTCACGATGCCGTCGAATTCCTTCGCCTTGCCTGCCAGGCAGGCGTGCAGGTGTTCGAGGGCCGGGATGAGCTCCAGTTCAAGCTGCAAGACGGCGGCGACGTGCATCGTGGTCGGGATGACGTCGTTGGAGGATTGGCCGAAGTTGACGTGGTCGTTGGGGTGCACGTCGCGGCCGAGGATTTGGCTGGCCAGGTGCGCGATGACCTCGTTGGCGTTCGTGTTCGTGGACGTGCCGGAGCCGGTCTGGAAGACATCGATGGGGAACTCGCCTTCGTGTTCGCCTTGGTAAATGGACAACGCGGCCTCGCTCACGGCGTCGGCAATGGCGCCATCGACGACTTTGAGGTCCTTGTTGGCCTGCGCGGCGGCCCACTTGACGAGGCCGAGGCTGCGGACGAACTCGGCCGGCATGCGCAAGCCAGAGACCGGGAAGTTGAGGACGGCGCGCTGGGTGGATGCGCCCCACTTGGCGTCGATGGGGACCTCCATGGGGCCCATGGAATCCTTCTCGGTGCGAGTGGCGGGGCCCTGGCCCTTCTCGAAGTCGGACCCGGACTCGGCTGCCTGGACGGCCTTCTTGCCCATGGCTGCGGGCAGGGGGTCGGGGTGAAAAAGGTGGGGTCGGCGTGGGCTCGGGCGCGGCTGTCCTCCTGGTTCGCCGAAGCTGTCCTGCCACCCGACGAACTCCTTCCGCCAAGGGTTGGGCGAACACAGATTCCCACAGAAAATCTGGAACGATCCGGTCACTGCCTTCGGGAAGCCCACAGATTCTGGCTCCAGGTTCGCGTTCGGTGAACTCTGTGTTTGCCCGAACTCAGGCCCAGGCCCTGACGGCAGTGTTTTGTAGGTTTACAGTTTTACAAATTCCATGAAGACCATCCAGGTCTCCGACCCGGTCCATGCCCAGCTCATCGAGCGCAAACTGGCGCTAGGCGCAGCGACGCTGGATGCCGTCATCGCGTCAGCCCTTGGTCGCACGGGGCGGCGGGCCCGGCTGCAACAGTTCCGTCCGGCGGTCTCGGCCGTTTGCCGCGCCCGCAAGGTGGCCCGCCTGCGCATCTTCGGCAGCGCCGCCGTCGGCAAGGACGGCCCCGACAGCGACATCGACCTCATCGTCGACTTCGAGCCTGGTGCACGCCCTGGCCTGTCCGGCTTGTATGGCTTAGGCGAGGATTTGCAGGACATCCTCGGCACGAAGGTCGACGTGACCACGGAGAACGGTCTGCACCACAAGATCCGGGCTCGCGTCGTCAAGGAAGCCGAAGTCGTCTGGACCTCATGATGCGCGATCCCTCGCTTTGGCTCTCCGACATGGCGTCGTTCGCGGCAGAGGCTCTCGCCTTGATGGAGGGCCGGCATCGCAAGGACCTGGAGACGGACCGCGCGCTCGAACTGCAACTCACCATGTTGGTGCTGCGCGTCGGCGAAGCGGCAAGCCACGTTCCCCCGGCGACGCGCAAGGGCATCGAGCTTCCCTGGGGGGACGTCATCGCGATCCGGAACCGCCTCGTCCATGCCTACTTCGAGATCGACCATGACCTGCTTTGGCAAGAAGTGGAAGACACCTTGCCGTTGGTCGTCCGGGCGCTGAGGTCCGCGGCGAAGCGGCGCTGATTGGTCGTCCAGTTTCGTGCGTGGTCGTTGGGCTATTGGCTGACGGGCGCGCCCAGACCGCGCGTCGTGGCCAAAAGGTGGCCTTGCGCCGTCGGAAGGTAGGCCAACGACCGACCGTTCGCGACCGACGTGACGAGTCCCGCCTCGGCCAGGCGTGCCAAATGATGCAGCAGCGTCCCGCGCGCGATGCCGGCGGCGGCGGTGAGGCCCGGCGTGTTGATGCCTGGGCGTTGGCAGATGATGGTGAGGACACGCCGCGTGGCGGGCCCACTGAGCACGTTCGAACCTTGCATCAGGCGCCGGTCCGTGCCCGCCACGAAGTAGCAGGTGTAGCCCGAGCTGCGGTCGCAGCGCAGCAACCCGCCGGTCTCGAGCTTGTCGAGGTGGTGCTGCATGACGCCCTTTGCAAGACCTGCGCGACGGCGCAGTTCCTGGTGGTGGATGCCGGGCGAGGCCTCGACGAGACGCAGGATGAGGGCTCGGTTGGGGTGCTCGACCAGGTCGTCCTGGCGGATGCGGGTGAAGAGGCCGGCGGCTCCGCCTTTGGCCACCGGCCACATCCAATACGCAACGGCGAGCAAAAGTGCCGCGGCTCCGACCCCAGCGGCCTGTGCTCCGGACAACGGCAACCAAAGGCCCTCTTGGTCTGCGGTGCGGAAGGCTGCCAGCGGTGCCGGTCCAGTCGAGGCGTCGGCGTGGGCGAAGCCCAATGAGTGCGTGGACGAGCCAGCGAGTTGCTTGCCGCTCCAAGAAAGGCCCATGCTGGCGTACCGGAAGTCCCATTCCTTGCTCTCGCCGAGGCCGTCGTTCCAATCGACCACGACCGCAGAGTGGCCCGCCGTGGTCGTGTTGGGAGCTTCGCAGGGGCCTTCACCGTCATTCCAGCAAGACAGGTCGAAGCCCCAGCCGGTGAACGGGAGGTCGCCGCCTTCGGCCTGCGCCAAGAAGGAATAGGCGTCGCGCATGGAAGCCACAGTCGGCATCTCCGCGGGGATTTGCGAGGGCAATGGGAAGCGGCCCGGCGCCGACATCTCCTGGACGCTATCTTCGGGTGCTTGTTCCACAGGGACCACGAACGTCGGAAGGTTTCCGGTCGGTTCCGAGACGACCAGCGGTCCCCACGTGCGCCCGACGCGGTATCCCAGATTCTCCACGCCATCGGTCAGAACGAAATCCCAGCTGTGCCCCACTTGGTCGCGGTCGTTGGTGCCAAGCAGATGGCGTGCCTCACCGACGTAGGCGTCCGGGTGGGCATCCATCCAGGCCTGGACGCCGGCGCCGTCACGATCGTCGGCCAACAGGGCGTCAAGGGCCGCCTGCAGGGTGAACGGGTGGTCGATGCCTACCGCATCCGGACCGGTCAAGCCGCGCGGGGCCATGACAACCTGGGGCAGGACGCCGTCCACCCGCGGTGTGGTGGCGATGGGCGTGTCTCCGCGGCGCAGTTCGCGCAAGACGTACACCTGCTGGTTGCTGTGGCCTTGCACGCCCTCGCGACCAGGATTGTACGATTCCGCGACCTCGATGCGCACGGGGTACGGCAGCCCCTCCTGCATCCACATCCGGGTTGTGGCATCGTGGAAATACCCATCCTGCACCGACTCAAGGATGACTGAGCGGATGCCCTCGAAGGATGACGTCGCGGTGGCACGCCACACGACCGACACGTTCCCGCTGTGGTAGGGCAAGTAGCAGGCCGACGTCTCCGGCACTGGGTCTCCGTCGAACGTCCAGGAAGACCCCTGGAAACCGTTGCGGGCGTAGCAAGGGACCGTGCTGAACTCGTCGATGCCGTACCGCAGGAAACGTTCCGTGCCTGGTTGGCCTACGCCGAACACCATCTCATCGGCGAACTGGATGGCCTGCCCGGCCTCCATGATCGGAGAGCGGATCATGCCATTGACCTCGGTGAAGTTCAGGTCGCCCAGCGTGACGTTGGCGTACGTGTCGGCGTGCCGCAAGCGGTTGGCCAGCACGAGCGTGCCGTCCCGGCGCAAGTGCGGGTGGTCGCTCATCCAGGCCAGGCGCCAGGCCGACACGTCCAGCACGCCGAGGGTGGATTCTGCATCAACCTCGTAGAGGGCCTGGTCGCCTTGGTTTGGCAAGGGGATGTCGAATCCGACGACGAGCGGTTGCGTGGCCGCGTCTTGTGCCTTGGCCACTCCGACAACGCTGACGCCTCCCGCGCCCAGCAACAAGGCCAGGGCGAAGGTCGCCAGCAAGTGGCGAGGGCGGGTCAGCAGGGCGCGGCGGTCCATGAGGGCCATGTCGATTGACCTAGCCGCCGGCCATAAGAGGCGACTGGGGCAAGACTCGACAGTCCGGCTTGAGTGGCGGTTCCTTAGGCGTTTGGGTGCACCGCGACTGGGCTGGGCCGCGGCCAGTCCCGCGTCGCCGCGACCGGCCACGGCCTGGAACCCCGTACGTCCAGCTCAGGCGGCGGCCGTCGCCGAGCCGTCCACTGCGGTACCGGGGGCCACCTGGCCCTGAATGAGTACACCCGCCGCCGTCATGCGCTCCAGGTGGTAGTGGATCGTCGCGGGACGCACGCCCAGGGCGCGGGCGAGGTCGGCGTTGCTCATGCCGGGCGATTGCTGGCGCAGGCGCAGGATGCCTTGCGCCACGGGGGATTTCAACACGGGCGCCGCTGCGACGGAGGCGCGCGTCGCCTGGCCCGCGACCCAGTAGCAGGTGTAGCCGGGCGAAGGCTTGCTGACGAGCACGCCGCCCTCCACGAGTTTGCGCAAGTGATGCTCGGCGCCGCCCTTGCCTTTGCCGAGGCGGCGCACGAGTTCCTGGTGGTGGATGCCGGGGCTCTGCTCGACGAGGTCGCGCAGCATGCGGCGGGACGGGTTCTCGAGCAAGTCATCGTCACGGATGCGGCTGAACAGGCCGGCGACGCCGTTCTTGACGGCGGGGGCGAACCAGTACAGCAACGCGGCGCCGATTGCGCCGAGGCCGATGGTGGCGCGCTCCAGTCGCGTGAAGTCGAAGAGGCTGCGGCTGGCGGGCATGCTGGTGGCTTCGCTGTCGCCGGCTAGGCGGGGGGCAGGCGACGGTTGGGCCGGGTTGTCAGGCAAGGTTGCCACGGCCTCGATGGCGCTCGTGTTGCCCTCGCTGAAGGCGGTGAGCTCGTCCGTGTCCTCCTGCCAAACGACGCGGCTGGTCTGCCAGCCCCAGGTGCGGGGCCCGAACTGCCCAAGGTTTGTCGGCAGGGCCTGCTCCTCGGTGTACTGCGTGTGGCCGGCCTCGACGAAGAACCCGCCTTGGCCACCGGGCCCGTCCGGGTCCTGTGCAAGGCTGAACGCCCAGGCGTTCGGGGCGACGTCAAGGGAGCCGACGTCAGCCGCGTAGCCAGCCCATTGCTCGAACATGGACGCCACGGTCGGCATCTGCTCGGGCAGCTCCGCCGGGGGCAAGGGCAAGAGGGTCGTGAACCATCCATCGTCCTCCGTGACGGTGATTTCGGACGTCGGTTGCCCCTGCAAGGTCGCCACGAGGGCGGCTCCAGACATCGGGGCATCCGTCCTGCGCAGAACGTCCGTTGAGAGGATTGTGACGCCATCGGTGACCGCGAACGTCCAACGCTGGTCGTCGCGCTCGGCCACCTCATAGGCGGCGTACGTTGCTGCAAGAACATAGGCGTCGGGGTGAGCCTGGAGGAAGCGCCGAAGCCCATCGTAATCCGGGTGGTCGCGGGCGGCGGCAAAGGCGGCGGACAGGGGGAATTCGTGCACGACTCCGGCCTCGTCGGGCCCCCACTGCTGCCGGTTGGCCATCTGCAAGGGCGGCAGGCTGGAGGCAGCGGCCGCATCCATCCGCAGCGGGGTCGCGCCTGCATCGAAGCGGCGCAGGACGGCGAGGGAGTCGACATGGCCGTCCGGCGTGGCCATCTCGAGGCGGACCGGGTAGGCGACGCCTTCGCGCAGCCACATGCGACCGACGAGTTCCTGGAAGGGGATGTCCTGGACGAAGGCCTCGAGCAGGACTTCGCGTTGGCCGACCTGGCCTCCGACGGCGCGCAGGCGGACCTTCGCCTCCTGGAACCCGTTCGTGATCCAGCGGCACTGCTCGAAGCCGTCGAGGGCGCCGTTCGTGAGTTCCAAGGCTTGGCCCTGCGTAGGCAATCGCAGACAAGGGTGGCCTTCCCAGAATGGGCGGTCCTGGTAAAAGACCGTCCGCGACGCCTGCTGCGTGTCCGTGCTTGCCGTCGGCACGGCACCGGTCCCGTTCTGGTGCCAGGCGTCGCTGCTGGGATGGTCGCTGGCAACCAAGCGTAGGCCTCCGGCGCGAACGAACTGCGTCTCGTTGCGTTCGATGAACTCGCCATCGACGGCGTAGGTGTCCTTCGTGCGCAGGACGTTCGTCCACACGCGCTCGCCATGGCCGTCGAGGTGGAGTTCGTCGGCCGCCCACGCGAACTCGAACGTGCGGTCGGGGGCGCGCCAGGCCTCGGGATCGGGGTCCGTGGGCACGTCGCTGTCCCAGATTGCGTACTCGCCGTGGTCCCCCTCGGCGCGGGCGGGGAACGAGACCGGGGATGACAGGTCGGCCGGGACGTCGGCGTCCACGTCGATTGACGCAGCGGCGATGGTCGCGCCCGCCAGCAGGCCAACGAGGACGGTGATGGTCAGGTGCCGGGGCCGCAGGAGAGGTCGCAGGTCCATGGGCAAGCACCCCCGTGCCGCCCATAAGAGGAGGCTGGGGAGGTTCTCTACGAACCGGGGTTCCCAGTTGGGGGGCGTCTCTAAAGCGTTGGCGTCAGCGGAGGCCGGGCGTTTCAGGCAGCTTCGGCGTGTTTGGTCTTCGCCTTGCTTGGGCTGAACGAGAGTCCTTTGATGCCGATCTTGGCGGCAGCTTGGAGCTGCTTGTCGTCAGCGGAGACGAGGATGCCGTCCGTGACGCGAGCGGCGTCGACGTACTCGGCATCGTAGTAGGTGAGGTGCTTGGCAGCGTCCCAGACGAGGCTGTCGGACGGGTCCAAGGGGATGATGCTGATGCCGATGAAGACCGCTTGGTGCAGTTCCTTGGCCTCTGCGACCTTGAGGTCACGACACTCCTTTTGGATGATGCGGCCGACCTCGCTGTAGGCAAGGTGCGGGGCGTAAAGGGGGGTGCCCTTGGCCGTTTCCCTTGCTAGCCAGGCTCGGAACTCTTTCGAGCCGTCCTCCTCAAGAAACGCTTTGGCGAGGACGCTGGCGTCCAAGACGAACATCTAATGTTCCTCACGAGCCTCGCGCACGATGTCGGCGACGGGGCGGGTGGCGGGCCGACGATATTTCGTGAGGGTGGCTTCGCGGCGTTCAAGACGAAGCCTCTGGGCCAGTTTCATCAAATCGTCCTTCACGGTCTCGCTCACTTTGATGCCGGCTCGGTCGAGCTCGTGCTGCAGCGCATCCGGGATGCGGATGCTGATTACGCCCACCAGTATACATGGTGTGTTGACGACTTAAGGTTTGCGCCATCGGTTGGCGGGTGTGCCTTGCGCAGGACCTCGAGGCCCGTCAGACCGTCTCGACCGGGTCCTGGCGCGAGGCACGAATGATCTCCGCGATGCGTTTGGCCTTCTCCATCTTGGCCTTCTCGTCCGGGCTGTTGGCCACGACGCCGGGCACCAAGGTTGGCTTGTTGTTGCGGTCGAGGGCGACGAACGTCATGTAGCAGCTGGCGGTGTGCCGGATTTCGCCGGTTGTCGGGTTCTCGGCTTCGACGCGGATGCCTACCAGCATGCTGGTCCTGCCGACGTGGCGCACGGTGGCCTTGATGACGAGGATGTCGCCGATGTACACGGGTTCCTTGAAGTCCATGCGTTCGAGGGAGACGGTGACGACCTTGGGGACGCGGGCGTGGCGCCAGGCGGCGACGGCGGCGGCTTCGTCGATGTACTTCAGGATGGCTCCGCCGTGCACGTTGCCGTACACGTTGGCCTCGTCCGGCGTCATGAGCTTCGACATCGTGGTGGCCGATTGGCTCATCGGGACCGGCGGGGGCGCGCCCATGCACGGACGACCGGGCGCCCCGATTTCAGGGTGGTGCTTCGGCCGCACGAAAGGCCTTGAACGCCGGATGCCATGGCTTGCCGTGGCTGACGTGGTGCAGGAGCTTGCGGCGTCCCCCGAGGTGCGCAGGCACCTGGCCACCCCCAACACGGGCGTCTACATCATGCGCCAGGACGGCGACATCGTCTGGGCCAGTGAATCCATGCAGGCCGTCACGGGCCGGAGCCCCCAGGACCTCGTCGACCGCAATGCGTGGGAGGTCTTCGTGCCTCGGGAGGACCTGTCGCAGGTGACCGAGTTCAAAGTGCGCTTGACCGACGGTGATGGCGTCCTGTGGATGCGTGTTCTCGTGCCGAACGGATCGCCCGTGTGGTACCGCGCGACGGTCTGGGTGCGCAGCAACCACATCCTGTGCGCCTTCAAGGTGGAACTCGACCAGGCCGAGTGGCGCCCGCACTTCATCGTGCGGCCGCGGCCCAAGGCATAGAGCCGGCCGAAGCTTAGCGTGCGGCGTCAACCCAACGTGAGTTGCTTCTGCCCCTTCTGCTTCGGCTGCGGCGGCCCAGGGAACCACACGTCGCCGGGTTTGCGCGTGAGGCGCTTGGCGAGCTCGCCGTCCCCGAGCGCCGCCGCGATGCGCGGCAGGGAATCGGCGGCGTTGCCCTCGAACGGGTTCGTCGAGATGACGAACGCCTCCTTCCACGGCGCGTGCTGCACGCGCTTGCGCACCTCGAGGATGTCGCTGAGGCGGTCGGCTTGCGTGATGTAGCGGCCGCGCACGTCGACGAGATTCCCCGTGAAGCGCACATAGCCGAACGACGACGTGGCCCACGGGGGCGCGAAGGCCTTCGGGTGCGTCCCCCACACCAACGCGGCATCGTGCGTCGTGAGAAGGTCCTGCGTCGCGTCCACGAACCAGGACGGGTTGCGCACCTCGAGCGCGAACGAGCCCGGCTCCTGCAGCGCAAGCAACTTCTCGATGAGTTCCCAGCCTTTCTCGCGCTTCATCGAGGGCGGGAGCTGGATGAGGACCGGACCGAGCTTGTCGGCGGCGCGCAGCGGTTCGAGCAGGTCGAGCCAAGTCTTGGCCTCCTCGACGCCGCCGCCTTCGTGCGTGACCTTCTTCCACATCTTCGGGAGGAACTTGAAGCCGGGCGGGGTCTGCTCGATCCAGGGTTCGAGCAGCTTGGCGCCGGGGAGCCGATGGTACAATTGGTCGGCCTCGGCCACGGAGAACACGCTGGAGTAACGCGGCAGGTACTCGTCGTGCGGCGTGCCAAGCGGAAAGAGGGCGTTGTCGAAGTGCGAGTTCGACCAAGCGGTGAGGCCGAAGCGCAGGCGCAGGTCCGTCCGCAGCGGCGGCAACGGGGGCTGGGCCTGCAACGTTGTCGGCGCACCCGCATCGGCGTCCGAGGCGACCTTGGCGTGGGCTCGTTCGGCGGCTTGGCGCAAAGCGGAAGGGACGGGGCCGGAAGCGGCCGCATCGGGAGAGGCGGGGTTCGCGAGCGGGTCCTTGGGGGCTTTGGCCTTGGGACTCATCTCCGGGCGCCATCGGGGCCGCGGGTGATAATCTGCGCGCCAGCCGATGCGGGATCCAGCAAAGCGTGGCTGACCGGGCACAAGGACAAGGACACAGCGTCCATGTCACACCCCGACCAATGGCTTTATTGGCTTTAGTCGCTAAAGCATCTTGCATGCCGGTCGTGGACGAGGTCAAGATGGTCCAGGTGCACGCGTCCACCCACGAACGCCTCACAGCCCTGCGCCTTCCCGGGCTCACTTACGAGGACGTGATCAACTTCGCCTTGGACCACCTGTCCGAGGACGAGATCGCCAAGCACTACGCAGCCTGGCAGAAGGAAGCCATGGCGAAACTCTCCAAGGTTTCACGTCCCCTGCGCAAGGGCGACAGAATTCATTGATGGATTCAAGGGATTCCTGGACCGACAGCGATAGAGTTGGTTGTTGGCGCTAGTCGCCGTCGCCGACAGCGGTATAGCTGCACGACCCGGTTCCGCCGCATGGCCGCGCCCGCGAAGCCGACCCGCAAACCAACGCTCACCTCGTTCCTGTGGTTCGCGGACAACCTCGAGGATGCAGCCAAGTTCTACACCAAGGTGTTCCCCGGCTCGAAGACCGGCAACGTGGCGCGCTACGGAGACGCGGGCCCCGGCACCAAGGGCACCGTCATGTCGATGGACTTCGAGATCGCGGGCCACCGCTTCGCCGGCGTCAATGGCGGTCCTATCTTCCAGTTCAACGAATCCGTCTCCTTCGTCATCGACTGCAAGGACCAGGCGGAAGTGGACTACTATTGGAACGCCCTCGCAGGCAACGGCGGCACGGAGTCGCAGTGCGGCTGGCTGAAGGACAAGTTCGGCCTGTCGTGGCAAGTCGTGCCCGTGGAATTGACGGCGGCGCTCACGGACAAGGACCCGAAGCGCGCGACACGGGCGATGCAGGCCATGCTCACCATGCGCAAGATCGACGTCAAGGCCATCCAGGACGCCGCCGACGGCAAGAAGCCGGCCCTGGTCGCGGCAGGTGCACGGGAGTCGAAGCGTGTGCGGGCCGACACCGAGGCGGCCACGGTCCAGTCGCGCAAGAAGCGCTGAACGGGTTTGCCCTGGCGCAACGTTTGGGCAAACACAGATGACACAGACAAATTGGGGCTTTCCGGGTCACCGCCCGTGCAGCTTCTTGCGAGAATCTGTGTTTGCCCATCCTGGACGCGGGACCATGCTCCTGGCAAGGCTGTCCACAGGGTTGATATCTGGCCTCAGGTGAGCGCGACCCGTGCCAAAGGCCTGGGCCCCGACCCCCCCGAAGGACGGCCAACCGATCGTGATGAAGGACGGCCACCTCGTCGTGCCGAACCACCCCATCATCCCCTTCATCGAGGGCGACGGCACGGGCCCGGACATTTGGCGTGCCGCCAAGCGCGTCCTCGACGCCGCCGTCGAGAAGGCGTACAAGGGCAAACGCAAGATTTCCTGGATGGAAGTCTTGGCTGGCCAGAAGTCCTTCACCCAGGTCGGCAACTGGCTGCCCGACGCCACCGTCGAGGCGTGCACGAAGTACCTTGTCTCCATCAAGGGGCCCCTCGAGACCCCCGTCGGCGGCGGCATCCGTTCCCTCAACGTCGCCCTGCGCCAGCAGATGGACCTCTACACCTGCCTGCGCCCCGTCAAGTGGTACAAGGGCGTCCCTTCGCCCGTCAAGGACCCGGGCAAGGTGGACATGGTCATCTTCCGCGAGAACACGGAGGACATCTACGCCGGCATCGAGTTCAAGGCCGGCACGGATGAGGCGAAGAAACTCCTGAAGTTCCTGCAGACGGAACTCGGCGTCAAGAAGGTCCGCTTCCCCGAGACGAGTTCCTTCGGCATCAAGCCCGTCAGCGAAGAGGGCACCAAGCGCCTCGTGCGCGCCGCCATCCAGTTCGCCATCGAGCACAACCGCAAGTCGGTCACCCTCGTGCACAAGGGCAACATCATGAAGTTCACCGAAGGCGGCTTCCGCGACTGGGGCTACGAGGTCGCCACGCGTGAGTTCGGCGGCAAGGTCATCGGCGACGGCCCCTGGGTCGAGTTGCCCAACGGCCTGGTCGTGAAGGACGCCATCGCGGACGCCATGTTGCAGCAGATTCTGTTGCGCCCGGCCGAGTACGACGTCATCGCGACGCTCAACCTCAACGGCGACTACATCTCGGACGCCCTCGCGGCCCAAGTCGGCGGCATCGGCATCGCCCCCGGCGGGAACATCAACTACCTGACCGGCCACGCCGTCTTCGAGGCCACGCACGGAACCGCGCCCAAGTACGCCAACCAGGACAAAGTCAACCCGGGCTCCGTCATCCTGTCCGGCGTCATGATGCTCGAGTACATGGGCTGGCAGGAGGCCGCAGACCTCATCGAGGCCGCCCTCGAGAAGACCATCGCCCAGAAACGCGTCACGTACGACTTCGAGCGCCTGATGACTGGCGCCACGCTGCTGAAGTGCAGCGAATTCGGCGACGCCATCATCGGCAACATGGCCAGCTCGCACCAGACCGTCAAGGCGGCCGCCTAGGTCTACGCTTCGACCATCCGTCCATTTGACGCCAAACCTCAAATCCTGTCGGAGCAGCGTGCAGGTGATGCGCGCCGCCGTGGTGTGTTTGGTCGCTTTGCTTCTTGCCGGGTGCGCCCAGGACGAACCGCCCCAGCAAGAGGCGGCCGGGAACGACCCGTCGCCGTCGTCACCCAGCGACGACCTGCCGCGCACCAGCAGCGACACGGAGGCCAACGCGACGGCGCTCTCGAACTTCACGTTCGACCAGACCTTCCCGCTGCGCGTGATCACCGGCGCAACGGGCACCACAGGAGTGGGTGACAACGGCGGCAACTGCGTGATCTTCCCCACCGGCATCATCATCGGGCAAGGAAAGGCGACGCTGTCCTGGCCGATGCAGGTGCCAACGGACCTCACCGTCGACATCCGCGTCGAGGGCGGCGGCTCGCCCCTCAGCACGACGGGTGCCAGCCCGGTCACCCTTGCCTTCGACTCGCTGCCGGAGGCAGGCTCCCATCCCTTCGACTGGGGCACCTTCTTCATGGTGCATGCCGGCACGGTCCCGGTCGCCGTCGCCGACGTCGAGCTGCACATCACGTTCGCCTACCAGGCGGAATCGCCCCTCGAGGTCCAGGCGGACAGCGCGGCCTGCGGCTGACCGGCTAAGCGGCCGCGATGGCTCGCATCCCAGGCGCGTCGAGGTCGATCCAGTCGCGTTCCACGTCGGGCTTCGGCCGGGCTGGCCGTTCGCTGGCATCCATCCGCGGCGCGACCGGGCGGGGGGTTGATGAAGTTGGCCACAAGAGGGTGCTTGGTTTCGTGTGGACGCCCCGCAACCGTGATGACCTCGACGCCCGCTCGTGCGCCCGTTGCCCACCGCGCGCGAGTTCCTGGCAAAGCACCGGCGCAACAACGCGCTCTTCGACATCTGGAGCCTCGTCCACCTCGTCACAGGCGTCGGCGCCGGCTGGCTCATGGATCCCTTCGTGGGCCTGCTCATCCTCGTGTTGTGGGAACCCCTGGAAATCCTCGTCTTGTCCCCGTTCCTTGCGCGCTTCGGCATCCTGTTCGGCCACGAGTCCCTGAAGAATTCCTTGTCCGACATCGCGTTCGACAGCCTTGGGGTCGCATTGGGGTACTGGGGCCTCAGGGCCCTTGCCACGCCGCCGTTCACGTTGATCTAGCGCCGCAAGGCCCTTGACCGGGACCCTTGGTCGTGTGGCGTGCGCTTCGCTCCCATCGCCCTCGTGGTCCTCCTGGTCGCCGGCTGCCTCGAAGGCTCCGACGACGGCGACTCGGGCGCCGGGCCCGACTCCGACCAAGCCACCGACACCGTGCGCTTCCGTGAGCCAATCGACTTGAAATCCAAGGCCCGCCCCGGTGCGGCTGGCACGAACTGCCAGGATTCCGTCGTGGATGGCGACTGCGGACTCGGCGAACCCACGATGGAGGTGGACAGCCGGGGAACCATCTACATCTCCGGCGTGTGCTGCATCACGGTCGCGCCGCCGGTGTACGTCAGCCGCGACGGCGGCGCCACGTTCCAGGACTTGCCGACGCCCGCGGGCGTGCGTGAGGCCTTCGGCATCGAGGGCGACTTCGCCATCGACGACGTCGGCCGCGTGTACTTCGCCGACATCGAGTTCGCGGCCACTTTCCAGGTGAGCGTGTGGGACGCGGACGGCACCTTCGTGCGCCACACCAAGTGGCCGGCGCCGCCGCTCGTGGACCGGGACTGGATCCGCGCCGAAGGCGACGGAACGGTGTACTACGTCTACAACACGGGCACGGCGACGAACGTGTACAAGTCGATGGATGCGGCCGAGACCTGGACTCCGACGGCCGTGTTCCAGGCGCCGTTCGGGCTTGGCAACGCGGCGTCGGGTTTGGCGGATGGCGAGTTGTGGATCCTCGGCGGCTCGAATTCAGGCAACGTGCTCGGCGAAGTCACGCGCGACGCCGGCCTGACGTGGAGCGAGGAGACCACGACGATTCCGTCCGGCGGCGGCTTCCCGGCCGGGGCCTTCGACGAAGGTGGCCGCCTGTACGGCGTCAGCGCCAGCGACGACACCATCACCGTGGCCGTGCGTTCGACGACTGGCGAGTGGGCCACCCCCGCAATCGTCTCCGGAGTCGGCCACCACCGCATGCCGTGGATCGCGGCGGGCGCCGATGGCGGCGTCGTGGCGTCGTGGTACGGCACGAACAGCACCGAGATTGGGCCCGGCAGCGAATGGTTCCTGCACGTCGCGCTCAGCCTCGATGCCGGCGTAACGTGGACGACGCGCATCGCCGACCCCATTCCTGTCCTGACCGGCGACCTGCAACGGCAACTCCTCGACTTCTTCCAGGTCGAAGTCGGCCCGGACGGCGCCATCCACGTCGCGTACAGCTCATTGCCCGTGGGGGAGTCGAACGAGGAGCAACTGCACTACGTGCGCAGCGAACCCATCCCGGCACTCGCGCCGATGAAGTACTTCAACGGGCCGTAGGACAGGGCTTCCCTATTTCCCCACACCCTCGTGACCCGCGAAGCGCACGACTTTCGTGGCCGGCGTGGGGAGGTCCGCCTGGTGGTACGCCTTCTCGCCGTGTTCGTACAAGTCGAGGCCAACCTGCTCCGCCTCGGCGGGGACGCGCAGCCCAATGAGTTTGTCCGTCAACCACAGCAAGCCGAGCGTCAGGACGAACGCGTATGCGGCCACGAGAGCCACGGCGATTGATTGGTCGGCAAGCAGGTCGAGGCCGCCCGCCGTGTAGCCGAGTCCGCCGTTGTCCGTGGCGAAGAGGCCGGTGCGCGCGAGGCCGTTGACGAAGGGGGTGGCGAGCAGCCCGGTGGCGATGGAGCCGAGCGCCCCGCCGACGCCGTGCACGCCGAAGGCGTCCAGCGAATCATCCAGTTTGAGGACGTTCTTCGTCAGGGCGACGGCGCCGTAGCAGACCGGGCCTGCGGCCAAGCCGATGAGAAGCGCGCCCATCGGCGTGACGAAGCCGGAGGCGGGCGTGATGGCGACGAGGCCCGCGACGAGGCCCGTGGCCGCGCCGAGGGCGCTGGGTTTGCCTTTGGCCATCCATTCGGCGCCGCACCAGGAGAGGCACGCGGCGGCGGCGCCCAGGTGCGTTGCGGCGAAGGCCGATGCCGCAAGCCCGCCGGCTGCGAGGGCGCTGCCGGCGTTGAAGCCGAACCAGCCGAACCAGAGCAGGCCCGCGCCCAGCATCGTGAAGGGAATGTTGTTGGGTGGCATCTGCACGGTGCCGAAGCCGCGGCGGCGCCCGACGTACAGGGCGCAGGCGAGGGCAGCGACGCCGGCTGTGAGGTGCACGACGGTGCCGCCAGCGAAGTCGAGGGCGCCCATTTGGGCGAGAAGGCCGCCGCCCCAGACGCTGTGCGCGACGGGGTCGTAGACGAGCGTGGCCCAGAGGACGGAGAAGAGCAGGACGGCCTTGAAGCTGAAGCGCTCGACAAAGGCGCCGACGATGAGGGCGGGCGTGATGGCGGCGAACATCATTTGGAACAGCACGAAGGCCAGGTGCGGAACCGTGGGCGCAAGAGGGGCTGCGTCACCGGAGCCGATGCCGTCGAGGAACGCGAAGTCGAGGTTGCCGATGATGCCGCCGACGTCAGGGCCGAAGGCGAGGGTGTAGCCCACGACGGCGAACTGCACGGACACGACGGCGAGGATGAGGAAGCACTGCAGCAGCGTCGAGAGGATGTTCTTGTGGCGCACCATGCCGCCGTAGAACAGGGCGAGGCCGGGAACCATCAGCATGACGAGGGCTGCGCTCACCAGCACCCACGCCGTGTCGCCCGCAGAGATCGACGACTCGGCCGCCTGCGCACTTGCGGTCGGGAGGGCCAGGAGGAGCATCAGGAGGAGAACGGTTCGGCCGACGTGCATCCTGCCAAGGAAAATCGGGACCCGCTTGATAATGGAATCGCTGGCAAAGTGAGACGAATCATGCCTTCTTTGGCTTGATTTGAGCTGAACGAGTCGAAATCGTTGGACTTGCGCTACCTACTAGGTCAAGGCAGCCTGCCGAAGTCCTGCGTTGCACGCGTGCGGCCATTGGCCCCACCAGCCACGGATTGACACGGAACGTAGGATCCGTGGTCATCCGTGCCAATCCGTGGCCCGTCGGGGCGGACTACTCGCGGACTTCCAGCTCTTCCTCGCGGAACGCGGCGTCCGCCGTGTCGGGACGCAGGACGGTGAGGGGAACGGGCGCCAGGGCCACGAGGATGCCGAGGACCAGCAGGAGCAATCCCAGCAGGGGCTTGCCGTGGTCCACGATGACGATGGAGCCCGCGGCGAACGTGAAGATGCCCGCGATCTTGGTGAAAAGCGTGACCAGCTTGTAGTCGCGCTCCGACAGGACCAGGGCCATGGCGGCGCCGACGAAGGGGGGCTACTTGTCGGTTGTGGGCCGGGCCACGAGACGGGCGCCTCCCAGCAGGAGGGCAGCGGTCAGCGCGACCCACCAGCCAAGGCCCGGCATCGCGGTCTCGGTGACAGGCTCGCCGGCGGTGATGTTGCCTTCGTAGGTGCGGCCGCCCCAGAACGACGGGACGTCGGCTGGCCACAGCATGCATGACGCGAGGGCCAAGGCAAGCAGGACCACAGCGACGCCGAGGTCGCGGCGCCAAGTCGTCGGCTCATGCCTGTCACTGCGGGCGGCGATGCGCACGAAGAGCAAGACGAGCGTGACGGCCACGACGGCGCCAGTCAGCCAGGGGCCCCACGCCGTCGTCAGGGGCTCCTCGGGCCGGAACAACCGCACGTCATCGCGCAGGGCGGAAGCGCCTGAGGACCAAGTCACACGCCACCAGGCAAGCAGGAGCGACGTCGCCGCGAGAAGGAAGGCCGCGATGGCGAGGCGGCGCGATGCAAGCAGGCGGGAGTCGTCGTCCACGCCGGCTCCAGGTGGCGCTGCGGCATGAGCCTAGTGGGTCCAGCCCCGCTATGAACCCCTGCGGCAGTGGCCCGTCGTGGGCAACGAGCTGACCGGCATCCTCTCGGGCACCGGGGCGAAGATGAAGGGCGAGGTCATGGACGACCACGTCGTCTTCCGCGGCGCCGTCAAGGCCGAGGTGCCGTTCGAGGACATCGTCGCCGAGGCGCGCGGGACCCTCCTCATCCTGTCCTTCGGCGGGCACACGGTCGAACTCGGGGCCGGCGCCCGCGCCAGCCAACTCGCGAGCAAGGTCCGCAGCCCACCCAGCCGCCTCGACCGCCTCGGCATCGAGTACGGCACGTCCGCCGCCACCGCAGGGCCCGTCGATGCGCACTTCAAATCGGAGTTGGGCGCACGCGCAGTTGTGGCCCCCGGCGTGCCGAAGGAACCGGTCGACGCCCTGTTCTTCGCCGTGGCCGCCGCAGCACAACTCGCCCCCTTGGCCAAGCTTGCGCCACTCGTCAAACCCGGGGGCACCCTGTGGCTGGTGGCCACGCGCGGCGCAATGCCGGACTCGCAGGTGGCAGCCGCCGCGAAGGCCGCCGGACTC
The DNA here is from genome assembly GCA_038046725.1 of Thermoplasmatota archaeon. GTDB lineage: Archaea > Thermoplasmatota > E2 > JACPAO01 > JAHFTW01 > JAHFTW01. The sequence continues at coordinate 198,002 of JBBSVQ010000001.1, forward strand.
AAGGTCGGCGCGTCGGTGCGCTTCTCGCCGACGCAAGTCGCGACGCGGTTGACGCACGCCGCCTAGGTCCGCAGGCTCGGCGACCAGGAGAGAATGGAATCCATTGCCGTCTCTTCGCCCGGCGTGAGCACGACGTTGGGCGCAAGCAAGTCCTGCGCCATGTGCTCGGCCGATGTCGTGCCCGTCAGCACGTGCAGCCCCCTGGCAAGGCAGTAGGCGAAGACGACTTGCGGCGGCGTCGCGGCGAGCCGGGCGGCGGCCTGCAACACGACGGGATGACCCACGAGGCGGTGCCCGGTGAGCAAGGAAAATCCCTGATACAGAATCCCGTGGCGCGTACAGGATTCGCGCACGGCTGCGTCGGCGTGCGGCCGCGTGAAGCAGCGGTTCTGGACGATGGCTGGTGGAACCTTGGCGATGGCGACGAGTTCGTCGAGTTGGTCCGCCGAGACGTTGGATACCCCAAGCAACCGGGTTGAGCCTGCGCGGTGCAGGTCCTCCATCGCCGCCCACGCCTCGAGGTCGTCCTCCCCCCATCCAAGCGGGACCGACGGGCCATGCAGGAGGTATGCGTCAAGCGTCTCGACGCCAAGATGCTCGAGGGAGCTGGCGAAGGATTGCTCAACTTGCCTCGCCATTGGCGCCCCGGCGTCGTACGGCAGGCGGTGGTCCTGGCCTGCGGGGTGCGTGAACTTCGTCTGCAGGAACAGGTTGCCCCGGGCAAGGGCACCGCTGCGAATCTGCGCCTGAACAGCCTCGCCGACGGCGGCTTCGTGGTAGTGTTTGCGTTGGTTGGCCGTGTCGATGCCGCGGAATCCCGCCTGCAACGCAGCCGTGACCAGGCGAGCAGTCTGCGCCTCCTTCCAAGCCGTCCCGTAGAGGAGTCGGGGCACGGCGACGGGTCCACCGGCGACGTTCGGGGTTGCGGGCACGGTCATGCATCCTGGAGCGGCTTGAAGACCCCTATCCAGGGCCGGGCCATTCATTGCGCAACGGGTCGCCCTCGTCCAGCGTGGGAATCTCGCGGGCGCCGCACAACCGGGCATGCCGGCGCCACGCCGGCCCATGGTCCTCGTCCTCGTCGAAGAGCAAGGCCGCGGCATGCGCGACCTCGTGCCGGATGGTCTCGATCAGCAAGTCGCCGCGCACGTGCCGCGACAACAGAAACGGCCGCAACTCGCGCCACGGCCCGGCCCCAATCGTGTTCGTTGCCGCGAACAAGTCATGGCGGTCAACGAGGTCCACGCCAGGAAACGGGGGGAGGGCGCCGGCATACACCTCCCGGTTGATGCGGTCATACTCCGCCTGGAACGCAGGGACGGCGTCGGACACAGACATTATTCCTGGGCCGCCAGAAGGTCGGCATCACGGGGAATCTGGCGCATGAGGTCGGGTAAGACGTGCGGGGCTTCTTGTTTTTGGTGGCCAGCGTGCCTGCCGGGCTCCCGACATGGACGGCAGCTTCACGACCCCCGCGGCAGCTCCCCGACCGTTGGGAATCGCCGCCCTCCGGAAGATTCTCCCGCCCGCACCATTCGACGTTGCGGCCCTGCGCGGCAAGACCGTCGCCGTGGATGCGGACAACCTCGTGTGGTCCTTCGTCACGGCGCTCGCGGGGGCCGGTGAACTCCCGAAGGCGCCGGACGGGCGTTCGAATGCGCACCTGCTGGGCCTCCTGTCACGGCTTTCGCTTTACACGAAGTGGGGGGCCAGGAGCGTCTGGGTCTTCGACGGCGTGCAGCCGGATCTGAAGGCGGCCACCCTCATCGAACGAGGAGAACGCATCGAAGCGGCCCGCGTGGCTGGGGACAACTACCAAGCCTCGGTGGCCGTCGACGAGGACGACCTCGAGGAATGCAAGCGACTTCTCACGCACCTCGGCATGCCGTGGATCGAGGCGCCTGGCGAATCCGACGCGCAATGCGCCCAACTCGTGCAAGCCAGGCATGCCTGGGCCGCCGTGACGCAAGACTGGGACATCGCGCTCTTCGGGGCGCCACGCGCGCTGCGCAATCTCACGCTCAGCAAGACGCGCCAGCCGGAGATTCTCGACCTCGGGGCCGCGCTTGCGACGGCGGGCCTGACGCGCGAGCAACTCGTGGACTGCGCCATCCTGATTGGCACCGACTACAATGAAGGCATCGCGGGCGTTGGACCCGTAAAGGCCGTGAAGCTCCTCAAGCAATGCGGCAATCTCGAGGGAGCCCTTGCCCGACTTGGCGCGAAGTTGCCGCAGGCATCCGAGATTCGCGCGCTCTATTTCGCGCACCCCGTGGACAAGCGCTTCGTTCCGCAGTGGAAGTCGCCCGATGCAGAGGCCACGATGGACTTCCTTCGCAGCCGCGGCGTTCCCCAGCAACGCGGTCAGGACTTGCTCAACGCACTCGATCCTTAAGGCACAGCCAGGCCCGCCTCGAGGACCAAGCTTTACGGCACGCCGGCCAATGCCCTTCCCATGGCCAAGGCCCTCGTCCTCGGCGCCGGATTCGGCGGCATCTCGGCAGCCCTGGAACTGCGGCGCCTCCTTCCCAACCTCGACGTCACTCTCATCGACGAGGGCAGCACGTTCCGCATGGGATTGGGAAACCTGTGGGTCCTCGATGGCCGTCGCCAAGTCGGCGAGGGCCAACGCCCCCTGACGGCCCTTCGCGACCGCGGCATCCAAGTCAAGCGTGGCCGCGTCGAAGCCATCAACGCCGCCGAACGCACGGTGACCGTGGACGGTGCCCAACTAGGCGCCGACGGAATCATCCTCGCGTTGGGAGCTCGGCTAGCCCCGGAGGCAACGCCCGGATTCGCAGCCGCGCACAACCTGTACGACGAATCCGGCGCCGCCGCATTCAACAAGGCCCTGCAGGGCTTCGCGGGCGGACGCATCCTGATCCAGGTGTGCGCCCTTCCATTCAAGTGCCCCCCGGCGCCCTACGAGGCCGCCCTGCTTGTGGCCGACCTTCTGCGCAAACGCGGCATCAAGGCCGAAATCCATTTGGCAACCCCGGAACCCCATCCCTTGCCCGTCGCCCCACCCGAGGTCGGCGCGAGACTTCTGCCATTGCTCGAAGCAGCTGGAATCCGATACCACCCTGGCTGCAAACCCGTGCGCTTCACCGATGGAACCGTCGAGTGGGAAAACGGGCAATCCCTCGCATTCGACCTCGCGGCCGGCGTTCCCACGCATCAAGCCCCAGCCGTCATCGCCACAAGCGGACTGGCCGGACCCTCGGGATTCGTTCCAGTCGATGCCGCGAGCCTGCGCACCAAAGTGCCCCGCGTGTACGCCGTCGGCGACGTGGCGGCGGTTCCACTTCCCAACGGAAAGGCAGCACCAAAGGCCGGCGTCCTAGCCGAATCCCAAGGCCGCGCCGCAGCAACCCACCTCGCCCAAGACCTGCAAGCACGCGGCGACCCCATCGCCTTCGACGGGCGCGGCACGTGCTTCATCGAGCTCGGCAACGGACAAGCCATGCCCGCTGCGGGAGACTTCTTCGCAATGCCGCACCCCAAGTTTTCCTTCAAGCCGCCGTCGACGCAAGGGTTGCAAGACAAACAGCGGTTCGAATCCGACCGCCTGGCATCCTGGTTTCCCGCGTAGAATCGGCGACGACCTTGTGCGCCGCGCGCGAGGTGCCGTCAGCAGTTCAACGGGAATTGCGTGGATGCCCTACTTGGCTCGCTTTGGCTTGGCCTCTGCGGCGGATGAATTGAGTGCGACCGCGGCCCGGATTAGCGCCTTGAAGGCCGCCGCGTCGACCGTCGCCCCCGCATGGACGTCGATTGCGCGCCTCGTGGCCCCGGTGTCGGCGGCGTTGAAGAGACGCGCCGGATCCTCGAGTGCCGCCCCTTGTGCGAACGTGAACTTCACCTTGTCCTTGTAGGTCTCCCCGGTGCAGAGGATGCCGTCATGCGACCACACCGGAACCCCCGCCATTGCATTCGACGGCTTCCTCCACTTGATTTCCTCGAGGACGTCCGGGTCCGCCTCATGAATCAGGTTGCGCATCCGCTGCAAGACGTCCACGCGCCAATCCCCCACGGTTGCGCTCCTTTTTCCGGACGCCTTCTTCGCGGCCGACGTCTTGGCAGATTTCTTCGCCGACTTGGCCGCAGCCATGCCGGAGCCATTCGGCACCGATGCTTAATCGGTTTCGTCCGTTGACCACCATCCCGGCCCCCGGGATGCATCGCCTACGACTTGCCCCAGCCCGGCATCGCAGCCGCCTGCCGAATCCACGCCACCATCTGAGCCTCATCGAAGTCGTCCTCGTGCACGTCGAGCCAGCGCGCGTCCTTCCCCGACGACCATGCCGGCCATCGCAACAACCACTCGGCGCCGATCCTGGACCCGCAACAGCAGCGCCAGCGCAGGCAACTGCACGACCTGTGCAAGGAACGGCATCGCCGCCAACAGGCCCAATTGCAGGTTGAATGCCCCAGTGAATACGGCCAGGCCAGCAAGGAAAGCACCTCCGGTCAAGCTGTCCATCAGGCGCGACAGGACCGCATCCCAATTCAGTGGACGGCGTGGATCGAGGGCCAGAGTCAACTCCAGCTAGTGGCTCCGATAGCCCTCGATGGCCTCGTCCAGGATGCCTCGAATGGTGGGATTGACTCGGCTTGCCGTGAAGTTGGGCAAGGTGATGCGGCCGGCTTCGCCCATGCGTTCGGCGGCCGTGCGGTCGGTGAGGATGACCCGCATGGCCTCCGCCAGGCTTTCCTCCTTCCCGGCCTCGAACAGGAGACCATTGTTTCCATGAACGACGATTTCCGCTGCCCCACAGCCCGTGGAGACGATGGGAACGCGGCCGTAGCGCCAAGCCTCCAACGGCGTCAGGCCGAAGCCTTCGATATCGCTGGTCAAAAGGACGGCTTCCGCTCGTGCATAGGCAGCCGCGAGCAGGCCGTCGGGAATCCAATGGGCGAAGCGGACCGCATTGGTGACCTCGAGTTCGGCGACAATCCATTGCAGTTTTTCGCGCCATTCGGCCGACTTGCCTTTGCCTTGATGGCCACCGAGTTTCCCGGAGAATGATCCATTCCCGACGAGGACCAACCGCGTGTTGGGATCTTCTTTGTGGATGCGGGCGAAGGCGCGAATGGCTAGGTCCTGGCGTTTCATGGGATCCATGCGCGCCACGAGCAGGAAGACGCGCGTGTCCGGCTTCAGGTTCCACTCGGCTTCCAAAGCCGCAATCTTGGTCGGGCTGGTGTCTGGCCAATCGTCCGGGTTGATGTGCGGATACACTTGGCGGACTTTGCCGTGGAATCCGGCGTCGACGAACCCCTGCAGGTCACGTCGCGTGCTGACCATGACGGCGTCGAAGTCCTCCATGACGCGCAGCATCCAGTGCCGCGTGTAGGCCGGGATGAGTTGCGGGTTGAAGGGGACGTGCCAGCGCATCACGCAAGGCGCTGCCAGGCCAAGCAAGGCGCCGACTTGCAGGAGCTGGAAGTCATGGATGTAGGCGACGTCCAGGTCGCCAGCGTGTTCCAGCAACGCATCGGCCGTGCGGGCGTTGTATCGCGTGTATTGGCGGAAGTCGTCGCCGCTGAAGCGTTGGCTGGGCAGGCCGTGGATGTCGTTCCACAATTTCTCTTTGCTTCTGCCGTACGCTTGCAGTTCCTCGCTGGGCATGTCGATGTGCCGCAACTGGATGCTGCCGCCGTCGAGGTCGACCTGGGCCGGCGCGCCGGGTTGGAGGCTGTACCAGTACGCCTGCTTCATCCAGCCCTGATTGCGCAGGTTCTGAAGGGTGGGCAGGACCATGCGGCAGACCCCGCCTGGGCTCAACCGATGATTCGGCAGGTCCGGGCCGGCAGGTCCCCCTTGGCCTTCGCCGTCGAAGCGGAAAAGGGGCGTCTGGGTGCTGACGAGAATCGTGTGCTGCCCCATGGCTTCACGCAGCCGCTGCGGGAACGGGGTTTGGCGTTCGCCAGTCGCCTTTGAGCAACCGGCGGACCGCGTCGATCACCGCGCCAGGGCCAGGCGCCTCAAGGACCTCATCCGCGCATTCCTTGAGCGAAGGAACCGCATTGGCCACGGCGAGTGCCACGTGGGCGCGGTCGAACAAGGCGACGTCGTTCTCGCCGTCGCCGATGGCCACCACGTGTGCACCGCGAATCCCAAGGCTGCCCAAGGCCCCGTCGAGTCCAATGCCTTTGTCGAGACCGGGCGGCAGCACGTCGACTCGGTCCACGTTGAGTTGGATGGAGCAGTCGCTTGCTTGCTGTCGAATGACGTCCAGGTCGTTGATGGAAGCGCTGAAGGAGGTCGAGCGGCGCTCGATGGCCACGCCCGCTTCCGCGACGCGTTCCGCCGCCTTCAGGACGATGTCCGCGTTGCTGGGCCGCAGCAGCGTCGACCAAGACCCCCAGACAGCGCCGCCCTCCAAGACGAAGGCATCAAACACCTCGGCCAGGGGGGAAAATCGTTCCAGGTCCGCTTTGGAGCGTCCAGTGACCAGGATGCACCTGAACCCAGCCTTGCGGAGCTCCCCAACGGCAAACAGCGCCTCTGGATCAGGAATGAAGTCATCGCCGGTCAAGGTGCGGTCGCAGTCGACGGCGAAGGCAATCATGTGGTTGGGTTTGGCCGCTGGTTCGTCTGTCATGGTTTTCCTGGTGGGGGCGAGGGGAGTAAAGGGGGTGCTCAGAACTTGGTCCCGGTCAGCGTCTTCGCGTCGGTCACGCTGGGGACGGCCCGAATCTTTTCCTCGACAAGGCGCCCCAGCTTGTCGAATGAGTTTGCCTCGAGCTTGGCGATGAGGTCGAATTCCCCGAAGAGTGGCACCAGTTCCGTGATCTCGGGGACCTTCAGGAGTTGATTGTAGACCTCGCGGTCCTTTCCTGGTTCGGTGCTGATGAGGACGAAGCCGAGGGTCACGAGGGCACGCTCCTCTTCATGTTGTGTCGTGAGACCCAGGCCAAGCCGCCAAGGGCCAGGCAGGTTGCCGCGATGGCCAAGAGGTCGAATCGGGTGGTCCGGACGCCTTCGATGACGAGCAACAGGATGGCGGTGCTGAAGGACGCAAGGCCGGCAACGAGTCGCCAATGCACGTCTGCCCACATTCGGGTCAAGCCGACGCCTGGGTGCGGGCCGATTCAACTTCGGGCCGGCGCTCAAGCAAGGGACCTGGGACGCCTTCGCGCATGAGGACCTGGTAGAGGTCCTTGCGCCGATCCTGCAGCTGCCGCACGCTCCCGGTACGTTGGTTGCGGCGCAGCACTTCGAGGTCGAGATCAGCCATGACGACGGTCTCGACGTTCGGGTTGGCTTCGGCCGCGATGCCATCGCGGGGGAAGGCGAAGTCGCTGGGCGTCAGAATGGCGCTTTGCGCGTACTGGACGTCCATGTTCTCCACCTCAGGTAGGTTTCCCACGGTGCCGGCGGTGACGACGTAGACCTGGTTCTCCACGGCTCGCGCCTGGGCGCAGTACCGAACACGCAGGTGCCCCTGCCGGTCTTCGGTGCAGTAAGGCACAAAAAGGATCTTCGCGCCGCGTTCCACGGCGACGCGCGCCATCTCTGGGAATTCCACGTCGTAGCAGACCAGGATTGCGATCTTCCCTTCGTCGGTGTCCAGGATGCGGAGGCCGTCGCCGGGTTCGATGCCCCACCAGCGCCGCTCGTTTGGAGTGATGTGCAGCTTGGCTTGGCCGTCGATGGTGCCGTCTCGACGGAAGAGGAAGCTGATGTTGCGCAGGCGGCCCTGCTCTTCCACGACGTGGCTTCCGGCGATGATGTTGACGTTGTACTTCACGGCCAGGTCACGGAAATGCTCGAGGTATTGCGTCGTGTAGGTGGACAAGTGGCGGATGGCCTTGCCGGGGTCACGCTCAGGCGTGATGCTGAGCAGCTGCGTCGTCAGGAGTTCGGGGAAGACCGCGAAGTCGGCCTTGTTGTCCGAGGCGACATCGACGAAATAGGCGGTCTGGCGGCGGAAGTCCTCGAAGGACTCCAGTTTGCGCATCTGGTACTGGATGACGGCGATGCGCACCGGGTGGCTTGACTTGAGAGCCCTGCCGGGCGTGACACGGTAGTCGATGTTGCTCCACTCCATGAGCACGGCGTGACCCAGGGAGTCCTTGTCGCTTGGGAGGTAATTGTGCAGGACGTGCTGCGGCACGAAGCCGTTGCGGAGCTGGAACCAGAGGACCGGGTCGTCGACTTCATTGCGCGTGACGGCCTCGACGTAATCCGCGGCATCCATCTTGTCGGCGTGCTTGTGGTAGCCGGGCATGCGGCCGGCGATGAGCATGCGTTTCAATCCCAGGCGCTGGCAGAGCTGCTTCCGTGCCTCGTAGAGGCGTGCCCCGATCTTCATGCTGCGATAGTCGGGGTGGACCATGACCTCGATGCCGTAGAGGTCCTTGCCGTCCGGGTCGTGGTTCCGGATGGTGCCCTCGCCGCTGATGTCCTTGAATGAATGGTTCTCCTCGTAGGCGTCGAAGTCCAGGATGAGGCTGCTGGCGCTTCCCACGACCTTGCCGTCGACTTCGACGACCATCTGCCCTTCCGGGAAGTACGCGATGTGGCTTGCCAGTTGCGCCTTCGACCACGGCTTCATCCCTGGGAAACAGGCCTGCTGCATCGCGATGATCCGGTCAAAATCCGCTTCCACCATCTGGCGGACCGTGATGGGTTTCTCGAAGCTAGCGAGATCGAGGCCTGGCGGGGCTGTGCCCGCGTTTGCATCCGTCATCTGAGTGGCCACCTCGGGAACCATCATATCCGTAGCAGGTGGACATGTTCGACAATCCCCACGATTGCCGATGTACCCGACGCCCATCGACGGTCGAATTGCGAGTGAACACGATTATTCCGGGTTGCTCGCCGCGCTCATGGTTAGGGTTTCGCTGCGGGCCGGGTGGGCTGCCGGAACATCAAGCGCCCGAGGCGCATCCATAGGTTCCTCCGGAGGTCTGAGGCCGCATGGAACGGTGTTGGGCCCTCGCCGCGCTGAAAGACCGTCGCAAATGAATACGGGCGCGCACTGGCCACTGCGTGAGCGCAGGTGTCGGCCCGGTCCTGCTCGACCTGGCCATCATTGTCTTGGCGGCCAAGTTCGCCGGCGAGCTCTTCGAGCGCATGCGCCAGCCGGCCGTCATCGGAGAATTGCTCGTCGGTGGCCTGCTCAGCGCCTCACTGCTCGGGCCCTACTTGGGACTCCCGGACCTCGCAGGCCATGAAGCGAGCGAGGCCGCGCCCATCATCGAGACGTTGGCAGGCCTCGGCGCAATTCTTCTCCTGTTCGAAGTGGGTTTGGAAAGCAACATCCGCCAGATGACGAAAGTCGGAGCCAGCAGCATCCTCGTTGCCCTCATCGGCGTCATCGCAAGCTTCGCCGTTGGTTACCTGGGCAGCGCCGCCCTCGCGGAAATCTGGAGTTCCTGGCGGGCCGCCGACGCAGCCCTTCCACCCCATCTACTGCACGTCTTCGTGGGTGCCGCCATGACGGCCACCAGCGTCGGCATCACGGCTCGCGTCCTTGCCGACATGAACCGCCTGCAGACCGCAGAAGCCCGCACCATCCTTGGCGCCGCCGTCCTCGACGACGTCGCCGGCCTCATCATCCTCGCCGTCGTCGCCGCTCTCATTGAAGGTGCCCTCGGCGGCGCTTCCATCGGCCCTTGGGAAATCGCTCGCATCACTGGTTCCGCGGTCCTGTTCCTGGTCGTTGCCGTGGTCGTGGGCCTCCGCTTGGTGCCCAAGGCCTTCGACGCACTCGTTGACCGCTTCCGAATTGCCGGCTTCCCGGTAGCGCTCGCTTTTGGCTTCGCGCTCCTGATGTCCTATGCTGCCAGCCTCGCTGGCCTTGCCGATATTGTTGGCGCCTTTTCCGCGGGCTTGCTGTTGGCGCAGACGCGGCACGCCCACCAGATCTTTGAGGCCATCAAACCCATTGGAGCCCTCCTCATTGGCTTCTTCTTCGTCACCATCGGCATGCGCATCGACTTCCACGCCTTCCAAACCGATGCCGCACCGATTCTCGGCGCCGGCCTCGCCTTGACTGCCCTCGCGGTCGCGGCCAAGCTCGCGTGCGGTTTGGGTGTCGTCCGCAAGCAGGCGCAACGTCTGCCGGTTGGCGTCGGCATGGTTCCCCGCGGTGAAGTCGGCCTAATCTTCGCAAGCCTTGGGTTGGCCACCGGCTTGTTGGGGCCCGCGCTCTACGCGACCATCGTCCTGGTGATGCTGCTGACCACGTTCGTGACGCCCCTCTGGCTTGCGCGCCTGAAGGACCGCTTCACGCCGGACCTGGCGCCGGACGGCGATCATGCGAATCTGGCGCGAACCCTGGAAGCCTAACCGAGCAGCCGATTTGCGCGGAGCGACCGTGTTGGCCCCGAATCCTGCAGGATGCGGCTCAAGCCGGGAGGTCTGCCTTCCTTCGCCCGAGGTCAGCGGCGCCAATGGCGACGGCGCCAGGTCCCAGCCTCGTGCGTAGGACGCGCACGCGGCGCGCGGGCGCCAGGCTGGCTGCCCGCACGCTCCGCCGCACGTCGGCCACGAGCTGGGGGAACCCCTGCGCAAGACCCCCGCCGAGGATTAGCGCCTCGGGATTGAATGCGTTGACAATCCCGACGCAAGCCACGCCGAGCATCCGCCCGGCCTCGGCAACGATGCCTTGCGACAACAGGTCTCCGGCGGCGCAGGAGCGCGCCAGCACACGAGCATCGATGCGCGCCGGCGAGCCCGCCAAGGCCAGCAGGGCGCGCCCGGCCCTGGGATGAGCACGCGCGGCGCGCCGGGCCTCCTGGGCAAGCGCCCAACCGCCCGCATAGGCCTCGAGGCAACCGCGGCCGCCGCAGTTGCACACCCTGCCGCCGGCGACGACTGGGACATGGCCGAGCTCGCCGGCAGAACCGGCGGCGCCTTCCAGCAGAACGCCTCCGCTGAGGATCCCGGCGCCGATGCCGGTGCCCAGGGCAAGGAAGACGACGTCGCGCAGGCCGCGGGCCTGTCCGTACCGGCTCTCCGCCCAGGCGGCGGCCCGGGCGTCGTTGGTGAGGGCCACCGGCACCTCCAGGCGCCGGCGCAGGCGCGTGGCGAGTGGCACGTCGTGCCAACCCGCCAGGTTGGGACTGGAGCGCACGACCCCACCGGAGACCTGGCCTGCGAACCCGATGCCGACGGACGCGAGCGTGCCGTCCGGCCCCCCTTGGCATGCCGTGACGGCGTCCAACATCGCGCGCACGACGGCGTCGGGGCCGTCCGCCGCAGGCGTAGCGGCCTGCACGATGCGCAAGGCCTTGCCCTTGGCGTCGACGGCGGCCACCAGCAACTTCGTCGCGCCCACGTCGATGCCGATGGCCAGAGGCCGGCCTGTGCGCGATGACCCGGATTGGGCGGCGGCCATGGCTGCCGAACGCCCGGCTTGGCCAAGAGGATTGCCTGGCCCGAGTCGACCGCATGCGCCCGGCCCGTTTGGCCGAAGCCGAAGCCCCAAGGATTACTTGCCGCAAAGGCTACCTGAAGTCGTGCCACGAGCCAATTCGCCTCGCCCCGATTCTTCCATGCTTGACTACGGCATCATCGGGGACCTGCACTCCGCCGCCTTGGTCAGCAACCAGGGCTCCGTGGATTGGCTGTGCTGGCCCCGGTTCGACAGCCCCAGCATTTTCGCCCGCCTGCTCGACCGGAAGAAAGGCGGCCACCTGAGCATCGCCCCCGTCGGCACGTTCCAGTCCTCGCAGGAATACGAGCCGCGCACCAACATCCTGCGCACACGTTTCGTTGCCAAGGGAGGCCTCGCGACGTTGGAGGCGTTCATGCCGGTCTCCGAGATCGACAACCACGAGTACGGTGAACACGAGGTCCAGTTGCTCTTCACGGTCCAGGAGGGGACCGTCACGAGCGCCATCGAGTTCGCCCCACGATTCCAATACGCCCTCGGCGACACCGCCCTCCAATCCTCGCCGCACGGCGTGCTTGCCATGCAAGGCGACGAGAGGGTCGCGCTCTCGACGCCGGCCTTGCTGACCGTGCAAGGCGACCTGGCCACCGGGGAATGGACCGGCGGCAAGGGCGACCGGCTCGGATTGACCCTGCGTCATGACGAGAGAATTGTGCGCCCCTACGACGAGGCCGACAGCGCAGCCAAACGCAACCGGACCGTGGCGTACTGGGAAGGTTGGTGCGCGCGCGGCCGCTACGAAGGGCCCTGGCAGGGTGCTGTGCTTCGCTCCGCCCTCACGTTACGGCTCCTGACGTACGCGCCAACTGGTGCCCTCGTGGCCGCCGCGACGACCAGCTTGCCGGAATCCCCGGGAGGTTCGCGCAACTGGGACTACCGGTTCTCATGGGTCCGCGACTCCTCCTTCACGATGTCCGTCCTGCATGGGCTCGGCTACACGCGCGAAGCCCGGCGCTACGTCCGCTGGCTGCGGCGACTGCTTCGTGGCACCATCAACAACATCGGCCAGCTGCGCGTCTGCTACGGCCTGGAAGGGGAGACCGACCTGCCGGAGGTCGAGCTCGGCCACCTCTGCGGCTACCTCGATTCCCGTCCCGTCCGCATCGGCAACGAGGCGGTCAAGCAGTTCCAGTTGGATATCTTCGGCAGCCTCGCTGACGCCATCCATCGCGCCTACCAGACGGCGGAAGGCCATCCCGATGAGGCGTGGCGCAGCCTACAGGCCATCGCGGACCACGTCTGCAAGCACTGGAAGGAGCCCGACCATGGCATCTGGGAGGTCCGCGCCCCCAAGGTCCGGTACACGCATTCCGCCCTCATGTCCTGGGTGGCCCTCGACCGGGCGACAAAGGTCGCCGTGGCGCGCGGGCAAGCGGAGCGGGCGGCGAGTTGGCAGGCGGACCTCAAGGGCATCCGCGAGGCCATTCTGCGGGACGGCTGGAGCGAGCCCAAACGATCGTTCGTGCAAAGTTTCGGTTCCCAGGCGATTGACGCGAGCCTCCTGCTGGTGCCGATTGTCGGGTTCCTGCCCGCCGGCGACCCACGCGTGCTCGACACGATCCAACGCATCCGCGAGGAGTTGGGCTCGGGCCCGTTCATCCACCGCTACAAGGCGCCGGACGGCCTGCCCGGCCAAGAAGGAGCGTTCCTCATCTGCAGCTTCTGGATGGTCGAGGCGCTGGCGATGGCTGGCGAGACCAAGGAGGCGCGCGACCGGTTCGACGCCTTGTGCCGGCTTGCAGGGCCACTTGGGCTGTTCGGCGAAGAGGTCGACCCCGCGACAAACGGCCCGCTGGGCAACTTCCCCCAGGCCCTGACCCACCTGAGCCAGATCCAAGCGGCGTTGGCCCTGGAGCGACAGCACGAGACGCCAGCGACCAAGCCCCGCAACGCACCGACCGTGACGGCAAGGCGCGCCCCGGCCAACACCATCGGGACCAGCACCTGACGAAATGGCGCGCCCAAACGTTGCCTACCAAGGAACGTGCAGCGAGGTTGGGCGAATGGATACAACCCGGCTACAACCGCTACACTGGTCCGCGGCCGATTGGGTCGTGTTGGGGGCAAGGGTCAGTTAAGCTCGTGGAAAGTATAGGCGTGATGCCGTACAGGTTCCGCACATAACGGGTTGGATTCAAGCGTCTTATTGGACCACAAAGTCGCCAATCATGCCGTGCGTGCGGTGGTTGCCGACGTCACAGTAGAAGATGGTGGTCATTGCGCCGCCCACGGTGAATGTAATGGTGTCCGTCTGGCCTGCGTTAAGCGGCGCAGTCTTTGCAATGGAGGCTGATTCGCCGACCCAGATGTCGTGGCGGCGGTTCTCCGGGTCGAAGTTGCCGTAGTGCAGGCGAATCTCGTGGTTGGTTGGCACGATGATATCGGCTGGCGAGTACCCGTAACTTCCAGTCTGGTCGTTGGTCTCCACAAAGAGCTCCCAAATGGGCAGTCCGGCGGAGTTGGTCTGCCCGGTCTCCTGGCCGGTGTATCCAGATGGGGGCGGGCTCGATGAGGTGGTGGTCGAGGATGAACTGCTGGCTTGGCTTGCGGTGGTCGTCTGGCTTGACGAGGCCGTTGTTGTCCCGGTTGCTGTGCTGCTGGATGTTGTCGTCGATGTCGAAGCGACCGTGCCGTTTGAGGGGTCGCTCGTTGGCTGCGTGGTCGTTGTTGGTCCGAATCCGCTACGGTCGAACTCAACGGGTTCCAACTCGTCCCACACGATGGAGCCGCCATACCAGCCTGTGCCCACGACGAGAGCGGCGGTGACCCAGAGCGCGCCCAGCCAAGCCCAAGCGCCCTTCTGCAGGAAGGTGGCACGGAAGATCCAGGCGAGAATGGCAAGCAGGCAGGCGGCCACCGCCGTGGCAATCCCTAGGATCTGATGGGTGGAGATCCAATCTTCTTTCTCGGTGCCTTCCCACTCCTCTTGGGCGCTGTCTTTCTCCAGCAGGCCCGTGCCGACGGCGACGACTGCCGAAAGGGCCGCCGCGATGAGCAGTGGGGGAACGGCCTGCGTGACCCATGGCCACCACCGCTTCAGGCTCGCCGCCAAGGCCGCCAGCGGAAGCAGAATCAACGGGGCGTGGACGACCAGCGGATGGAAGACGGGCGGAATCATCGACGGCACGACAGCGACTGGCCGAAGGCACACTTAACGGATTTCAAAGGGTTCCGCGACTCGTTTCGCCGTAGTCGTGCCCGCATGGCCGTGGCCGGCCTCAATGGTTTTGAGGCCGGCAAGGCGTGCGTTGCTGGGTCCACTATGACCAAGCACCTTCTCGCTCCAGTCGCTCTCTTCCTGGCCCTCGCGCTCTCGGGGTGCTCGTCCAATGGCGAGGGGACGCTGCAGGTGCAGGTCACCGACTTGCCTGGCGACATCGCGGACTTCAGTGCCCTACCCGTGACCGTCTCCTCGATCGAGCTCACCATGAAGGATGGGGGGAAGGAAAGCTACGCTCCATCCGATGGGACCTTCGACCTGACGACGCTGGTCAACGGCAACACGACCACCCTCTTCAAGGACGACGTCAAGGCAGGCAACTACACTCGCCTCGCCCTCAAGGTTCGCGACGCTACGGGGACTCTCAAGTCGGGCGGCCAAGTCGCAGTGACCACCCCCGGCGGCACGCTGTTCTTGGAGCAGGCCTTCACGGTCAAGGAAGGCGAGGAAACCAATTTCCTGTTCGATGTCGTGGTCCACAAGGAGGGCAACGGCCAGTACATCTTCCAGCCCAACGCCAGCGGCAGCCGCGTCACCAATTAGCGGGGCAAGCCGAGCGGAAATTGGCCAGCGTTTGCAATGGCCTACGCAGTCCATGTCCCCGGGCGCACGGCAAACCATGGCGTCCTGCGTACCCATCCTTCAATGGCCGCCAACATCCGTTCATATACTCCGGACGACCGGTAAGGGGTTGGCGATGAACGTGAACCGCACGCCCACTCCGAAGCTTGCTGGCCTGCTGGCCATGACCTCCCTTGCCCTCGTGGCCCTTGCCGGCTGCTCGTCCCAATCCTCGGATGAGGGCTCCCTGGCCCTCTACGTCAAGGACGCCCCCTTGGACCAGTACGACCAGCTGCGCGTGACCATCACACGCGCCGAGGCCCTGCCGGACCAGGCCAGTGACTGGGTCACGGTCTACGATGGCGAGAAGACCGTCGACCTGCTTGCATTGCAGAGCCCGACCGCGAAGGAGAAGCTCGCCGAGCTCGGCGTCCCCGCCGGCCCCTACTCGGGCCTGCGCCTGGCCATCAGCGAGGCCGTCGGCATCGACGCCAACGGCACCGAATACCAACTCGTCGTCGCCGGCAACGTCCTGACCGTCTTGGAGTCCTTCGAGATCGGCAAGGGCGCCGACCTGAGCCTCCTGCTCGACATCGACACGAACGCCAGCGCCTCCGAACCGGGCCTCTTCGCCCCGCAAGCCAAGGCCCTGCGCTCCAGCCACGCTGACCAGGACCAAGACGGCGTCGACGACGTCGAGGACGCCGACTACAACGCGACCGAATCGCCCCGCCAGGAGCGCAGCAACCTGTACGGCCTGTGCACCGCCTGGATGGCCAGCGAGACGGCCCGCGAGCACGGCAACGCCACCGACAACAGCACCGCCTTCGCGCGCCTTGGCGAGAACGCCACGGACGCCGGCCAGTCGCTGGAGGATTTCTGCGACGCCCAGCCCTTCCCGGGCAAGTCGGACGCCATCCCTGAGGACGCCCAGGAGGCCCGCCAGGCCGCCATGGAGCGCCGCGAACAGGCCGGCAACGGCACCGCGGGCCGCCCCACGTCGACCCCGAGCCCGAGCGCCCACCCGACGGGCGCCCCCGAAAACCAGACGCAATCGACCAGCCGCAGCGGAACCCACGGCCCCCCGTAGGCCCGCAAGCGCGTTCGACCGACGCACCCTTGACCCCCTCTCTCCCTTCCCATTCCAATCCTCAAGGTGAACCCCCATGAAGACGACGGCCTGGTGCATCCTCCTGCTGCTGGCGCTCGTGCCGCTGGCCGTGGCGCAGGGCCCGCCGTCGAGCCACGGCCCCCCGACGTCCACTCCAAGCGGCAGCCCGCCCTCGGACGCGGGCAATGTCAGCTCCCAGGACCGCCCCAGCGAAACGCCCAGCGCGACGGGCCAGCCGACCTCGATGCCTTCGACCGGACCCCGCGAACCGGCCGTCGACATCCAGGACGCGCAAGGCGGATTCGGCGCCCGACCAAGCGACCCCGACAGCAGGCGCCCCTCGTTCAGCTACAACGCCAGCCGCGCCGAAATCGCCCTCGACCACGCGGACGCCCGCGTCCTCGACACCGTCATCGACGCCATCATCGAGTTCCAGGACGAGGACGGCGACGGCGCCTACGACCTCGGCGAGACCATCCACCAACGCCTCGCCCTCAGCGACCTCCCCTCCAGCGTCCACGATGCCGGGGACTCAACCCGTGACGCTGTCTACGAGTTTCCCAATGGAGGCAACCTGACGCTGCGCTTCCACCTCGCGCCCACGGGTGATGGGGAGGCGACAAAGTTCGACGTCGCCATCCACGACTTCCCCGTCAACTCAACGACCAGCCGAATCGCCGTCGGCCTGCGCGTCGAGGCCCTCGAAGGCCTGCGCGTCGCCACCGTGCACGGCGCCCCCGCACTCGTCGGCAACGGCACCGGCCAAGTCCCGTTCCTGTCCTGGGCCCAAGGTGCCCTGGTCGACGGCCAGCAAATCGCGGTCGCTTCGAGCATCCAGCTCGACGCCGGCGGCCCCGGCGCCGTCATCTACTGGGCCTACCCGCAGGGCGAGATCCTGCACGACCCTATCCTCGGAATGACAAGCTTCACGCTCCCCAGCCTCGGCGACCCAGTCGTCTTCGCGGTCGCCCTTGGGGCGGGAGTGGTTTTTCTGGCCGTCGGCTTCGAGGCGCGCCGGAGGTACAAGCCGTGACCCTGCTGCTGAATGCCAGCGTCGCCCTCCTTGCCCTCGTCGCAACAGCCCTCGCCATCCTCGCGTTCATTGGTTGGACCAGGAACCGCACCGGCCGCCTCGCCATGCTGGCAATTGGCTTCGGCATCGTCGCCGCGGCGGGCATCATCACGGCCATCGGCATGTTCACCAGCCAAACACCGGTGGCCATGCTGACGTGGCAAAGCCTGCTCCTCGCCGCCGGCTTGTTCGTCGTCTACTTGGCAGCCGTGAAGCGTTGACCCAACGAACCATGCTTCTCCACCCGCCCAACCTCTTGCAGGCGGCCGTCCTCCTCGTCGCCGCGAAAGGCGAGGAAGGCGGCAACAGGCGCCGCGTCTACGCCATCGTGGCCGAATTCCCGGGCTTGCACCAGAACGACATCGCCCGCCGCCTTGGCATCAGCGGCAACGCCGCCGACCACCACCTGCGCCAACTCGTCCGCGCCGGGCTCATCTCCCGGCAGGAGGAAGCCTCGTTCGTGCGGTTCTACGTCCGCGTGCAAGGCACCGTGGCGCCCGAGGGAGCCGTTGGGGAAGCCGACAAGCCCAAACTGGCACTCCTGCGAAAGGCCCGCCCCTTGGAGATTGTCGCCCAGCTTCTGGTCAACGGCCCCAGCACGATGGGCGATGTCGCCAAAGCCCTCGGCGTCACGCCTGGAAACGTCACGCACCACGCGGCCAACCTGGAAGCCGCCGGCATCCTGACCCGGACCCAGCAAGGCCGGGAGCGGATCCTCGACCTCGCAAACCGTGACGACACCATCCGGCTGCTGCTAGCGTACGAACCTCCGGCGGACCTCGTCGCCGGCTTCGATGACCTCTGGCAGGAGGTCGGATTCTGATGCGCACAATTTCCCTGGTCCTAGTCGCTGCCATTGTCATGGCAGGTTGCCTCGCCGGCACCAAGTCCGACAATGGCGCGCAGCCGACCGGCACGACAGACACCACCAACGCCTTGACAGCCACCGAAAAACCGGTGGCCCCACAAGAGGACGCCCTTGCCCCGACAACAGGGGCCGGTCAACCGATCCAAGAAGGAAACTTCGGCGGCAGCCTGGTGCATGACGGCGTCGAACGCACGTACGAGCTCCACGTCCCACCAGGACTCTTGTCCAATCAATCGATTCCCTTGATGCTCGTCATCCATCCGGCCCTTGCCAATGCCGCCGCGGTGCACGGTGGCTTCGGATTCGACTCCTACGCCGACGAGCACGGATTCATCATCGCCTATCCTGACGGCACCCGTGAAGAGGCGGGCAGCGACGAGCGGACCTGGAACGCCATGCACTGCTGCGGCGTCGGCCACTCGACCAACGTCGACGACGTGGGCTTCCTCTTGGACCTCATCGCCAAGATGCGCCGCGACTATCCCCTCGACGCCGGCCACATCGGCTTGGTCGGCCACAGCAACGGCGCCATGCTAGCCCACCGCTTCGCCGCCACCCATAGCGAACTCGTCTCCTCCGTCACCGCCGTTGGTGGCACCATCGGAGGACAAGAGGACCGCTTCTCGCCGCAGCTGCAAGTCCCGGATCCCTCAAGCCCAGTCTCAGTCCAGATTATTCACGCCTACGACGACCCCATCGTCACCTATTACGGCGGCCCCAACCGCGGCTTCTACGAGCGCAACCGCCTCGACACACCCGTCCGTGATTCAGTGGACTTCTGGCGGGACTACGACGGCGCAACCGAGAAAACCGGAAGCTGGAGCGACAACGGCGTCGACTACGAGACCTACCGGGCCCCCGACGGGACCGAGGTCGACCTGGTCTCCACGAACGGGGGACACGGCTGGCCCGGCTCGGGACAGCCAATCCCGAAAATCGTCAAGGTGCCGCCATTCCCTCACGCGACTCTGCTGGCCGTGGAATTTTTCCTGGCCCATTGAGCACGCGGTTGTAGCCGTGTTGTAGCCACGGCCTAACGGACATACTAACGTACCCTGTCGTGGTTGTGAGTGCGGATGGCTACAACCCGGCTCCAACCGCTACACTGGTCCGCGGCCGATTGGGTCGTGTTGGGGGCAAGGACTAGCTAACCTCGCAGCAGGCTTGGGCGTAATGCCGTACAGTTGAGCTCATTGGCGTCATTCCACCCGAAAAAGTCTGCTTTGCACAACCGACCAGTTGACGCCCAAAGCCAGAACCCCCAAGTCGGCTAGGGTCCCCGCATGCCGTCCGCGCCTTCGACCAAACGGTCAATCATGCGGTCCATGATGCTGCTCTGATACGTGATCGCCAATCGCATGACCGCGTCGCCATCGATGACGCGATAGACGGCCTCGCGACCTTCGCGACTGGCTTCAATCAGGCCGGCTTCGACGAGATGCTGGAGATGATAGTTGGCGGTGCTGGACGCCAAATCCAGCCCCGCGAGAATCGCAGCCTTGGATTGTTGGCCATGCTCGATGAGCCAAGCGAGGATGCGGCGCGGGATGGTTTGGCGCAAGAATGCGACCCGACGCTTGTCTTCTGCGTCCATCCGGGCCGGGAAGAACCGCTTGTTCCCGTCTTGGACGACGGTGACCAAGTTCGCAGCGACCAGTTGTTCGAGATGGTACTCCAAGGTACCCATGGAGCCGAAGACGCGTTGGAGCTCGCGCAAGTATTGGCCGGGGTGGCGCAACAGGTGCTGGTAGAGGTCCCGTCGGGCCTCCAGCGCCAAAGCTTCGCGCACGTCAATCCCGCGTCATGCTCAGGAAGAACAGCAACAGGATCAGGCAGTCGGCGATGATTCCGATGGTCTCGAACAAGTCGTTTTGCTCTGGGAAGATGAGTTCGGTGCCGATGAAGAGGCTCTTCAGGAAGAACACGGCGAAGGCTGCCATGAAGAACATCAGCCTCTTCGTTCGGGCGCGCCGGTACGCCTGCGCCGAGAAGTAAAGCATCACGGCGGCAAACAGCGGGACGAGCAGACGGAAGATGTCGTGCAGTTCGATGGGTTCAGCCATGGGTCATCCGGGAGATGGTTTGGCACTTGAAAACCCGGTCGATGTCACAACCGGACAACAGCAGGGCGAGAGTTGAAGCAATGATGAGAGGGACTGGGCGCATGGTTGGGACTCCGGTTTCAAGGGCGGAATGGGGAATCGAAAGGGAAGAGGGGGGAAAATGGCGACGAATTACTCGTCCTTGGCGTCGTCTTCGTCGTCCGAGGCGTCGTTTTCACCGCAGTCGCTGTCGTCCTTGTCGTCGGAGTCGTCAGCGTCTTGGTGTCCTGGCTCGTTGGGGTCGGCGTCAGGGCCCTGGTCGGGGCCGTCTTCGGCTCCTTCAGCGGTCTCGGCGGCGTCCCCGGACTCGTCAGCGTCCTGGTGGCCGGCTTCGTTCGGATCCGCATCGATGCAGGCCGTGCCGCTGTCGCCGGTTGTCTGGGCGAAGACGGCGTATCCGCCGCCAACGACCAAACCGACCAGCAACATCAGGGCCGGCCAAGTGGTTCGTAGATTCATGGGGTCACATCCCCGGCATGCCGGGTTGAAGGGGAATCCGTGGCCGTTGTATACTCCGTTTTCAGGACAGGGTTCGCCGATTAGGACATGGGTCGCCGCGAGAGCCACCCCATGACTCCCCCGCAGGTTGTTGTTTGGCGCTTCTTGCCTTGCCGGTGTCCCGTGACCAGACCGTACTCCATGAGGCATGCAACGTCTTCGCTGACGTTCTTGGCGTCCCGCTTGAGGGCGGCGGTGAGTTGCTTGACGTTGGCTTCTCCGAGTTCCCGCAGGACTTCCAAGATGTGCAGCCTGGTTCACGTCAGTTTGCTGAGGTCTGCCTCATCCAGGAGCAAGACGTCCTGCAGGTTGAACTCCAGCTTGAGTCGCTTCGGGTCTTCCTCGAAGAGCTTGCAAGGCTGCCGTTGTCATCGGAGGCATGGTGGTCCATCGGGACCTCGGCGGACTCATGGTGCCCGGCGGCGCCCGCGCCCAGGCCCGGGAACACCTCGGCCGCGGCGAAACCGACGCCATACAAGGCCCCAGCCAAGGCCACGCCCAACAGGATGCTGACGACCATTCGCCCGACGGAAGGGCCGACTGCTCCCGTCCCTCGCGTGCTCAGGAGGGCACCTCCCAAGACAAGGGCCGTGACGAGCTCGGCGGCGTCCGTGATGAACCCGATGGCATCGATGCCTTCGGATTCACCGGTGAACGGGTTGCGGAAGCTTCGCGTCACCGCGTAGAGCGCGAGGGGGATGATGGCAAGGGCGATGCCGGATTCGCGGTACCAACGGAAGGGCGTCCGCAAGGCCGCCACGGCCCACAAGGTCTGGGACGCGCCGATGGTCGCGAAGAACAGGCCGGTGCCCAGGGCCTCACTGAGATGCGACGGCGTCAGGACCAAGTGCAGGATGCCCGCCACGAGCTGGAACGCGATGGCAATCGTCAGCAGGACTGAAGGCCCCGTGGCGCGGGCGGTGGGTGCAGGGGCCGGCGGCTCCGGGGCAACCTTGGATGCGTCCAGGATGCGGCGCATGGAATCGGCCCGGGCCAGCGCTTTGTCAAGGTCGTCCGGCAAGAGTCACCGTCAGTGCTTGTGGCCGTCGTCCGGGTGGTGCTTGTGAGCGTGCGCGTCCGCGGCCTTCTTGTCAGCGACTTTGGTCTTCTTGCCGAAGAGTTTGTCGAAAATGTCCATGGTGTGACTCCCTAGACTTCAATGCCGACCATGGCCGGGATGAGGACGACGATCAAAGCGACGATGATGCCGACGCCGAAACCCAACCCGACTGGCATGCGTTGCTCGCGGGCCCGCAGCTCCGGCAACAGTTCGGCCAGGGCGATGAAGATGAACGTGGCCGCAGCGAGGGCGACGAGGTGTCCCACCAGCTTCTCGCTGCCGACGAGGAAGATGCCGACCAGGCTGCCGACGGGCGTCAACGCGGCCATGATGGCGATGCCACCGAGGACCTTGCGGCGACGCCAGGCGGCGGCGAGGAAGACGCTGGCAGCTGCGATGCCATCGGGGAACTGGTGGATGAGCACGGCACTCGCCGCGGCGAAGCCGACCGCGCTGTCAAGCTCGAAGGCGGCCGGCAGGACGAGGCCGTCCACGAAGCGGTGGAAGCCGAGGGCGAAGAACGCGACCAAGGCCAAGCCGGCGGCATGGGTCGCGACGCGCTCGTGCCCGGCGGCGTCGTGCGCTTCCTCGTGGCCGTGCTCGTCCTCCGCGTCGTGCGCATCGTGCGGGTGGCCGGCATGGTCGTGGCCGTGGTCACCCGCGAAGTGACGCACCAGGAACAGGACGACTAGGCCGCCCACGATGGTGAACGGGGCAGCCTCATTGAGCTCGATGGCCTCCGGGATGAGGTCGAGGACCGCGATGGCCAGCAAGAGGCCCGCCGTGGCCCCGAGCAGGAAGTGGATGCGGCGCTGGGACACGGTCCGGCCGGCGATGGCCATGACGCCGGCCAGCAGCGTGATGGCGCCCGCCAAGACGGCGATGCCGAGGACCCAGGGCAGGCTGAGGCCGGACCCGGACGTCACGTCGCCGCCATCGTCGCCGCCAGGTCCGGGGGGCGCGGCAAGATTCGCTTGGATGGCGTGCAACCTGGTGGACGGCGAGCCGCACACGATGGAGACGGATTGCCCAAGCGGCGCAGGGCCCGTCTTGGTCAAGGTGACCGTGATCACGACGGGGCCGGTCACGTTGTCCGCAGCCGGGACACTGAACGCCAGGGTGGCCGGGGAATCGACGGCCGTGCCGGCGCCGTACGCCTTGGAGGCCTGGGCCGGCGGCGCGGAGCCGATGGCCAGGGTCGCGGCCACGGTGAAACCCGTGCCCGGAGTGGCCCCTTGCGCGAAGGCGAGGCTGAGGAGCGCGGACTGCTCCGGCACCGCGTACGTCCCGTTGAAGGGCGCGCCCTCGAACGTGCCCGTGACCGTGTTGGCTCCACCGGTCGCCAGGGTCAGGCAGTTGCTGGCCGAGCCAGGTTCAGCGGCCAGGCTTCCGTCGGCGCGCAGGTAGAGGTCTCCCGAACTGGCGGCGCTGGCCAGGGGCGCCAACAGCAGGAGCGCGAGCACGGCGGTTCGTCGGTTCATGGGGTTCACGTCGCCGGCCAACCGCAGCTTGCGGAGTCGCATTGGCCACTTGGGTCTTCCACTTGCACGGTGACGTGCCGGATCTTGTATGTGTCGCGCAAGTGGCGAGCGATGTTGATGCTGAGGTTGTCGTTCTCGCGGGGTCCCTTGAGGTTGATGTGGACCGTCAAGGCGTCGAGGCCGGTGCCGATGTGCCAGATGTGCAGGTCGTGGATGTCCCGCACGTTGGGCATGCCGCGCAGGTCGCGGGCAACCGCATCCGCGTCGACGCTGTCGGGCGTTCCCTGCATGAGGATGTGAAGGGTCTCCCGCGTGAGCTTCCACGTGAACAGGAGGATGAGGATGGTGATGAAGATCGTCAGGATGGGGTCGGCGACGTGCCAGCCCTTGTAGTAGATGAGGACACCAGCGACCAAGGCAGCGGCGGAGCCAAGCACGTCCGACAGGATGTGCACGTACGCGGCGCGGACGTTGATGTTGTGGCCGGAGCCGGCATGCAGGACGAAGGCCAACCCGATGTTCGTGACCAGCGTGAGTGCGCCGATGGCCATCACGACCGGACCATGGACCTCGGGAGGGTTGCTGATGCGGACGTAGGCTTCCCAGAGGAAATAGACGGAGATGCCCCACAGCACGAGGGCGTTGACGAAGGCCGCGATGACCTCGGCGCGTTGGTGCCCATAGGTCCGGCGCTTGTCGGCGGGTTTCAGGGCCCAAGACACGGCGAGGAACGCCAGGAGGACGGCGCCGACATCTGTGGCGTAATGGCCCGCGTCTGCCAGAAGGACCAAGGAATTGGCCGCGAGGCCGCCGGCGATCTCGGCGACCATGACGAGTGTGCCGGCGAAGGCGACGAAGAGGAGGCGCTTGCGGTTCTTGACTGCCATCTCCTTCAATTCGGAGCCGTGGTCGTGTCCATCGTGGCCATGTCCGCCGCTTCCATGGTCGTGGCCCGAATGGTCGTGTCCGTCGTGGTCGTCGTGGTGCCCATGGTCCTCCGCATGCCCTTTGGCAGACGGCTGGGCCCCGCCTGCCATCGGGAGCCCCGAGGCGCTGCGCGGGTTTGGCCGGGGGTTGCTACCGACGGTCTCTTCCACGTCTTCTGTCCAAGGCGCACAGGATATCAGGTGGCTGCTAAGCGGGCCGCCTTCTTTTCATAAGCCCTAGAGGCCGCCGTGGAATCAGATGGGCGCTGGCGTGACGCGGACGCCGTCGATCTTGGTCAGAGCGTCCAGCAACTCGTGGATGCGCGGGCCGTCGCCGTGCAGGATCAGCGAGTCGACGCAGGTCCCTTCCAAGTGGTGGTGGAGACTGGTGCTGACGAGGTCGTCGAACTCGTGGGCCACGCGGTTGACCTCCTCTTGGCTGCGGTCGGCCTCGTACACCAAGGTGAGCGCCATGTGGACGTGGCCCTCGAATTTCATCTGGTGCATCGCGATGAAGTGCTGCAAGGCCGCGCGAACGGCGCTGGAGCGGCTGCCGAAGGCGAAGTGCTCGACGAGCTTGTCGAATTGCTTGAGTTCCTTGCCGGACAGCGAGACGGAGATGACGGTCATGGAGGTCGCGGGGCCGGCGTTTGCAGGGTCAAAGGAGTACAGGGACTTGCCGGAGGCGGTCACCCCAACGGCTGGGGTGGGCCCTTGGCGAACCAGCGGGCGTAGTAGCGCTTCTTGCTCACCAGTTGCAGGATGCCCAGGATGACGATGGCGACGCCGATGCCGAGGTGGACGAGGACCGCGATTCCGGGCGGGAACAGGAAGTCGTGGATGGCGAGCAGGCTTCCGAGAAAGAAGGCGACGAAGCCAAAGACCAAAGGTGCCGAGCCTGACCGCCGGACCAAGGCCAACACTGCGACGACGATTCCGGCCACGGCCAGAATCGGTCCGCCGGCCCATACGGCGATCTCCAGCGGATTGCTGACGGCGGCGAGGACGAAGGCGCCGAGCACGATGAGGACGACGCCGAAGCCGACCTCAATGGGCGCCATGGACCGGGTGGGCTTGGGCTGCTTGGAGCCTTTGGCGGTGGCCATCTGCGTGCTTCGAACTCCAGGCAACGCTTGAAGTGTGTCCTAAGAACGGGCTCGGTTCTTAGTAAGGTCAGCGGAACCCCGGGCTTCCAGGGCAAGGCAAGCCACCGCGGCGGCGAGGCCCACGATGGCCCAGAGCAGCGGACGCCAGTCCTTGCGGACATCTCGTGCTTGACGCTATTGGGATGGGCGCTCGTAGACGGCCACTTGCCAGAAGCCTGCGCGCTGGTGGTGCTGACGGATTAGTCCCGCCCGTTCGAGTTCCCCGTGGACCAGATTGTCAGGATGGATGCGCATGCGGAACGGGTTCCGGGTCACGACCAGGATGGAATTCATTCCGCGGGCCGCCAACCGAGTCCACCATCGGTCGCGCGGCCACACGAGACCCAAGCGGCCCTTCGCTCGCTCCGCGGCGCGGTGGAGCAACGCACTGGCGTCAGGATAGCAGCACACGACCCGGTCGAGCGTGACGAGGTCGGCGGACTCCACCTGGGAGGCCACGTCCACGAAATCGCCGTAGAGATACCGGGCCCGCTCCCCGTAGCCCCGGCGGTGTGCCTCCTTCTTGGCGACATCGAGGTAGGCTTGGCTGGCGTCGACGTCCGTGAGCCTCGTGGCCCCCCTTGTCGCGAGTTCGTGCTGCACGACGCCTACGCCGCCGCCAATGTCGAGGACGGTTCTGGCAGCGAACCCTTCCGCGGTCACGGCGCCGACAAGTAGCCTCGTGGTCTTGATGGGGCCCCTCCGTTGGTAGCGCCGGAGTTCTCGGCGCGCCGTTCGCGAGGAGAAGATCTTCTCCGCGCCCTGACAGTGCGGGCAAACCATCGAGCGACATACACCGAGGCAGAGACATGAACGCGTCGGACGCCCTACGTTCGGTCGACGCTCCACGTGCTTCGCATATGGATGCCCGAGTTGCGAGACCAAGGGCGTGGTCGTCCGGGGGCGGTGAGTGGCCCTGCTGCTCGGCCCGCCGGCATCCCCAACGTAACGGCACCTGCAGGGAGGTTCGATTTCGGGCGACCCCAGGGGAATGGCCTCAGACTGAGATTACGATCTGGTTGCCGGCGAGCTGGACGAGCTTCTCTTTGCCGTCCCGATGGCCGGTCACCAATCCGTACTCCATGAGGCAAGCGACGTCTTCGCTGACGTTCTTGGCGTCCCGTTTCAGGGCGGCCGTGAGTTGCTTGACGTTGACTTCGCCCAACTCGCGCAGAACCTCCAAGACATGGAGCCGGGTCCACGTCAGTTTGCTGAGGTCTGCCTCGTCGAGGAGCAAGACGTCCTGAAGGTGGAAGTCGAGCTTGAGGCGCTTCGGATCCTCCTCGAAGAGCTTGAGGTTGAACAAAGCGTCCTTGGCTTCCATGTCGCCCTTCTTGGCAAGCTTCGCCACGGCCTCGCGGCTGCCGTACTTCGCCAGGATCTCGGTTCGCATCTCGAGTCCGGTCATTTGCCGCTTGATTCGGATTTCCATGTCTTGACCTCCTGTTTCAATTTCTCCAAGTTGAATGAGTTGTGCTTCGCGCGGTAGCGTCGCATGATGGCATCCGCCTCCGCTGCAGACCCGACACTAACATTGGGGCCGGCTCCGGGGTCACTTGGATGGTGCAGATGCGTGCCATGGTGATGCGCGTGATTGTAGCGGCAGATGCGGTAGTCAAAAGAAGGATCGAGGACGGACCATTCGCCGCCCTCGTTCTCCTGCCGCCGCAGCCGCCACTTCACGATTGGTCGAATAGACCATGGGTTTTTGGGCTACTTAACGATTGGTGTTAGACGCCAATTGATGCCGGAGCGGTGTTGTAGCCATCCGCTACCAGACCCCGCAGCAAGTCTGCTGGACCGGCCAACGGTGGAGAGTCGGCGTCGCGGCTAGAGCCGTTCCAGGGCCTTGTAGTTGGTCTGGAAGCTGGCGGCTACGCCGGTTCGCGTTCGACTTCGTCGCGCAGGTCCAAGGCCTGCATAGCGCTGATCCCAAGGGCCATGGCGACCTCGGCGAGGTGGCGCTCCTCGCGACGCGTGAGTGTCCCATCTCGCATCGCCGCGCGCAAGGCCGCCTTGTAGCCTGCGACCGCCGAAGTCGATGCTGCGGTGTCCGGTCTCGACCGGTCGGAGGAGCGCTCGATGGCGCGTTGGATTGGGCTCGCTGCGAACACGAAGGTGCCGGCCAGGATGCCGCCCATGAGCAGGCCGTATTCGGCGCTGAAGAAGTTCTGGGCCACTTGGGCGACGATGAAAAGGACGGCCAAAGCCCCACCTGCAAGGACTCCGCTGCGGACCGCGACCCGTGTCCATGGGACCTTGAGGAGGTCGTGCTTCACGATGGCGAAGGCGAGCAGAGTGGCGCTGATGGTACGCAGAATGCCAAAGGCACCGTAGTCCTCGCTGCCGTCGCCGACGAGGACGACGACGAGCGCCAAGGCGCCGGCGGCCAGCAAGGCGATGAACGCCGACCGGGCCAGACGGGGCTCGCGGCCCGCTGAAGGGACAACGAACGCGGCGGCACCAATGGCGGCAGACGAGGCGTGCACGAAGAGGCCGGCGTAGGCCAACCACGCCTCCCAACGGTCGACCGCGAGCGGCGCCGACGCGTTGAAGACACAAAGGAAAATCGTGAAGAGGCCGAAGGCCAGCGTCAGGCCGACCATCGCCCGACGATCATGGCTGGCCGTGACTGGCTCCGCGTGGAAGCGGGCGACGCACGCTGCAAGCAGCACGATGAACGCACTGATGTTAGCCGAAAGGACTGACCCCACGACAACGGCATCGATTCCAGTCCCGAAGATGGCGATGGCCGCCCGCTCCTCGAAAGCCCCCCAAAAGGCAACCATAACGCCCACCCAGGCAAGTGCCTGCACCACGGCCATCGACGCGACGAAACGTCGCCAAGAGGGCGTCACGCCCTTGGTCAGATGGATGGCCAACGCCACGGCCAGCAAGAACACGGGGAGTGTGAGGGCCGCGACGATCCAAGGCTCTGGCCCGGCCGTTGCCCTGTCGTAATCGAGAAGGTTCTCGGAGATTAAGGCAAGGCCCCACGACCCTGACAGGCCCCCGATCAGGCGGCCGCGCTGCGTGCCGCGCCCCCTGACGAGGATCACGGCGCCGAGGGCGAGGAACAGGAACGCGCCGCCTGCGTTGATGAGGGCGGACAGCGAAAGGTCGTACTGCACTCAGTGCACTCTCCGCGTCGTCGCGACGTGACGACCGCGGTTGCGCTCGATGTGGTCCTTGGCCCACGCGCGCGTCTCGGCCCCTTCGTCGCCGTAGAGGGAATCGCTGACGCGCGACGCTGAGAGCTTGCCCTCCACGACGTCATCGAAACCCGAAGGAGGCCATGAGGCTTGCGCGGGTTGGCCAACTGTTGTAGCCGTCCGCCACCAAACCCCGTAGAAGGTTGCATTCAGGTCTTGCGCCCAATCTCCTTGAGCTTCGTCTCGAACCCGGCGTAGAACCGCCGCGCCGGGTGGTCGGGATTCCGCAAGGCGGCCACCGTTGATAGCGAGCGTAACCCATTGGGTTAAGCATATAACGTGTAACGTGCATAGTTACGCGTGGATGTGGAGCGCTTCCTGGTCCCAGTCGGCCAGGACCTCGTCATCCGCGTCGAGTTGCGCAAGAAGGCAGGCCGATTGGCAGGCTTCGTCTGTCAACTTGAGGCAGACGATGGCGAGGACGTCGTTCCGGTCGTCCGGTACGACACCAGCCACGGCTACCTGCATGTGCACAAGTATTGGCTCTCCGAGGAACGGGAAGTGAAGGACATGGAAGACCGCAACCATCCAGCCACCGACTACACGACCCAATTGGACGAAGCCCTCGACAATCTCGTCGAACACCACGTGGACTACGTCGCGCGCATGAAGCGCGCAGGAAAGTGAACCCGATGACCAAGACCGACATGCGCCGCGCCGCCGACTTCATCCGCAAGGTCGCCAAGGCCCCCGCGGGAGCCTACCCGGATTCCTTCATCGCTTTCGAGTGGGGGAGCCCGCTCCTCTTGCAGATCATGAGCGGCGAGAAGAGCCGCCTCATCGAGTACCTCAAGGAACACGGCCCCGTCGAAAGCGTCACGACGCTAAGCCAGGCCTTAGGCAGGTCCCGGGAAGCCGTGAGCCGCGACCTGCACGTCCTCGTCAAGACCGGAGTCATCCTTGCCGAGCAGCATGGAAAGACGAAGACGCTCTCGGCTAGCGAACGACCAATCCTAATTCGCTAGTCATTCACAGGCGCGCCATCAAGTCGAGCATGGCCTTGTTGCGCGCAATGTAGTCCTTCGCCCAGGCACGGATTTCGGCCGTCGCTTCCCCATACAGGGACTCGTCGCGCGGCTTGCGAGTCTTGCGCGGCTTGCGAGTCTTGCGCGGCTTGGGCATGCGTCTACGAGGCCGCCCATTCGCATGAGACTTGCGCGGCTACGAGCGTATTGTAGGAATCCGCTATCGGACCTCGCAGAAGGTCGCGTTAAAGCCTCCAACAGGAGAGAATTCGAGCCCGACTTATCGCGACTAACGCACCTTGTAGTAGGTCCAGGCGCGGATGCTGGCAATTCGCCTACAAATCTCCCCCAATCCTCTCACAGTTGGGGTAGAATTGTGGGCGAACGGTGGGCCATTTTGGGGGCAATCGCTACCGAACATCTTGCCACCTATAGGCCTCATGCCGTACCAGTTCTTGCGGCATTCCAGATTCCAAGAAGGTCTTGTCCAGGCGAGCCGCCGTCACGGCGCCGCGGTTGGCGGAGGCGCCCCGGTGGGGGCGTCCACCGTGGCCTTGGTCCACGTCACTGAGAAGGTCGTCCCTTTTCCGGGGCCTGGGCTGGTGGCGGACATCTGCCCGCCGTGCTGTTCCACGATGCCTTTGCTGATGTACATGCCCAAACCAGTGCCTTTGGCGACATTGGGGATGGCCTCATGCAATCGGACGAAGGGCTCAAACAGGTGTGCGAGTTGTTCGGCGGTCATCCCGAGCCCGGGGTCCTTGAAGGAAAGGATGACGCCGGATTCCAGGTTCTTGGCCGTCACCTCGATCACGCCTCCGTTCGGGGAATACTTGACTGCGTTGCTGGCCAGGTTCATGACGACCTGCATGACTTTGGCGGGGTCGCCGTCGATGGTGATGTCGGCATGGATGTCAAGCTGGAACGTGAGGCCGTTCTTCTCGGCGGCCTCACGGAACGAGTCCGCCGCTTCCTGGATCAAGGGGGCCAGCACGACGGCCTGCCGACGGAGTTTGAGGCGCCCGGCCTGCAAGCGGGCCGCGTCAAGCATGTCATCGATGAGGAGTTGGAACCGGCCGATGTTGCGTTCCATGAGTCCAATGCTGTCCAGTTGCTTGGGGGTCAGGTCCTTGCCAAGCTTGAGTGTGCCCAACTGGAGCTTGAGCGGCGTGAGCGGGGTCTTGAGGTCGTGGGCGGCGGTGTTGAGGAACTCGGCGCGGAGCTTGCTCAGTGCAGCCAACTGCTGGACTTGCGCTTCCTGTTCATGCAACGCGGCCTCAGCCAATTGTGCCTTGTGCGCGGCCGTGACGTCGACTACGATGCCATGCACGCGCACAACCCGGCCATCCTTGGCTTCGGGTTTGCCGATGACTCGCTCCCGCAGTGCGTTGCCCGCATCGGACCTTGCATCCACCTCGAAATCATACTCCAAGCCGCGTTGGACAGCCTGCTCCACGGCGCTTGCGATGCGCTGCCGGTCAGGCACCGAGTAAAACCGCAGGGCCCCGTCCAGTCCCTGGGGTTCGAAGCCCCGCGGAACGCCGTGAAGATCACAGAGGGAATCGCTCCAACGAATCTTCCCCGTCTCCAAATCGAAGTCCCAGGACCCCATGCCGGCCACGATCTCCGCCTCGGCCAGCATGCGTTCGCTCTTGCGCAGTCCAGAAACCAGGCGCTCTTCTCGCTCCTCGGCCACCCTGTTCCTCACAACGCCAAACAAGTGGAAGCCGTCCGCGGACTCCGTCAATTGGGCACGTAGACCAACGGGGATTTTGCTGCCGTCACGACGGAGCCATTCTGTCCGGAACTCGCTGAAATCGCCGCCCTTGACTTGCGCGATGAATCGATTTCGCTCCTCCGGCGCCGCGTAGAAGGCGGAGGCCATGGGGCGCTCCATCTTCAGTTGCTCAAGTGAGTCATAACCAAGCATGGCGACGCCCGCCGGGTTCAGGTAGATCACGTCACCGCCAATCCTCGCGTCCAGAACCCCATCTGGTACACGCTCCACGATTCCCTTGAAGTCTCTCGCTGACTGATGCTCATGGGACTGAGCTTCGGCGGTCCGCTTGTCCGCGGCCTCCAGGCGGTGCAAGCCGAACACAAGGACCCCGAGCAGCGTCAGATTGCCAACCGAGATCGCCAGCGGTGCAGCCGACAAGCCAAGGTCATAGTTGGCAAGGCCGCCGGCCAGGCGAGAAACCAGCGACAGCAGGAACGGCAAGGCCAGGGCCGCGGCCACGACGAAGAACGCCGGGCGACCTCGCTGATGGGCCTGCACGAAGAGCCGCGCCAAACCGCGGCCATCCATGGTCAAGATAGCCCCGGCCAGGAAGAGCAAACCCAACGCGGCTGGCGCAGCCATCGAGGACAGGTCCTCCAAGCCGTAGATTTCCGGGCCGAACGCGTAGCCGACCGCGGCGACATAGCTCACCACGCCAGCAGCCACCGCCAACCCGTCCCTGATTCGCACAACCCCCCGGGAGCCAGCCCAAATGGCCGTGCCAACGAAGGTGAACGACAGCGCGGCCAACAGCGCCATGCGCCCAGGAAACGACGTCAAGGTCCCCGTATCATCACGTGCCAGCGCCTGATCGATGCCCAAATCGGTGCCGGTGAGGTACTCGCCCAAAGTCACCAAGCCGATCAGCAAGACCAGGGGGGCCAGCAGTCGGCCCAGGGCTTGGATGCCTCGCGACGACGAAGAAACCCCAAGAACGGCAACACCAGCCAACCCCAAGGCCAGCGCAGCGTTCGCCTTCATCGGAACGAAGTCCGTGAACAGCCCCATCAGAGGACGGAGGCCGAGAAGCCATCCCCCAAGGCAGGCAAAGCCAATCGCGGATGCAGTGAACGCCAGGACCCTACTGGCGTGGAGCATCCCTCGCGACGAGCCCGGGTCCGACACATCATCCGATGACCCTCGTGCCTATTAGGCCCTCACGAACACCACGAAACAGGACGGTGACAGCCTAATGCGAAGGCGCAGAGCAGAAGGGCGTGGACCTTGCTGCTTTTGCCGGGGGCTCACGCGCGACCCGCAGGGCCGTGCATTTCTGAATGGGACCTCTAGGAAGGTGTGATTTGTCATTGCGGGAATCGAGCTTGCGGGAATAGGTAGGGAGGTGGACTCCGAAATTGGGCCCGGGGCGCTCCTAGGCGGCTGCCTCAACGGTTTTCGGGCCCTTGGACGGCTGTGGCTGCGAATGCGTAGAGCTGGGCAGCGTTGTGCACCTTGCCGTGCCCACTGGCGCTGTGGGTCCAGGCCTCGGCGATGATCCATCGTTGGCACAGGTCCATGCTGTCGGAATCCAAACGGTAACCAAATGAGAATCACCCCGAGCGGGGTGAAACCAGACCGAGGGATTGCACTGAAAATCGGAAGCCATATGTGTTTGAGCGGATTGGCGAATTCGGGGCTGCACGTTGGGCATCAATTGGCACGATTACCACAAAAAACGGAAGCAGGAATTCCAGGTCCTTCTTGACGCGATGGACAAGGTCGCCAACTCTGTTGGGCCGCCGAAAGCAGAGCCGAAACCGGCGGGTTCTCGGGGGAAGGGGCGTCCGCCGTACAGTCCAACTTCAATGTTGAAGGTCAATTTGCTGCGGATCTATCTGAAGTTGAGCTACCGAGACATGGAAGCACTCTTGGCCGCCGATGCCGGAATGCGCGACCGCCTCGGACTTGCCAAAACGCCGGGCCAGGACACGATTCACCGCCACGCCGAAACCCTGACGGAAGCCTACCTCGTCAAAATCAATCGTGCTCTGTCGGAGCGCCTAAAAAAAACGAGTTTGACGTCTGCGTCGACGCCACCGGTCTTACGATCAACTGGCACGAGGCACGTTGGAGCCTTACCCAACCCCAACAGCGGCAAGGCCGCAACTGGCTCAAACTCAACGCGTTAATCGAGGCTGAATCCAAGACGGTTCTCTCCTGGAAATTCTCCGGGCCGCACGAGCACGACACGAAATTCCTGCCCGGACTCGTTGCGGCCGTCGGTGCACCGATTCGCGAACTCTACGCCGACGCGGGCTATCTCAGCCAACGCAACTGCATTGCTGCCAGACAAGCCGGTGCCACACCCTTCATTCGGCCCAAGAAAAACACGCGGCAAGCGCCCCCAAAACCCACTGGCCATGACGTTCGTACCGCATTCCACCAAATGGTCGGCTCCGAGCAAACGGACCGCACCGCCTGGTACACTCGTTACGGCCGTCGCAATAGGATTGAGTCAACGTTTGGCGCCATCAAACGCCGCTTCGGCGGACGACTCCGCGCCGTCAACCAGGCTATGCGAATCGTCGAAGCCACCCTGAAAATCCTGGTATGGAACCTAACCAGGATCAGGTATGGTGAATTTTAGTGCAATCACCCAGACCGACCGGGAGCATTTCACTGGGGCATTTGGACTTTATAAGGTGGTTTCGGAATGGAGTCGGACCTGATAAGAAGGGGATTCTCGTAGTGTGAACTACATGCAAACGACCGTCAAGGTTCAGCGCCGCGATCCCGCGGTGTCCGTGTACCGGGCCAAATTCCGAGAGGACGTACGCAACCTGCAACGCGTCCGCGAGTGGCTCCTTCGACGAAAGAGTAAGGCCGCTAAGAAGGACTAGGTTCCCCGGCTAGCAGCATGAAGTAAAGCATTGCCAGCGCCGCTACGGGCCAGGCGAATCTGAATGCCGTGATGGCCTTGGCGGCGCCTTGCAGCGATGAAAGGGATTGCGTCAACAATACGCCAGCGAAGGCTAGGAATCCAGCAATCAGAACTTGGTTGGAGTGTAACCGATCGACCGCACCTTGCCAGTCCGCGACGCTTAGCGTCCAGGCGGTGGCGGCTCCGATATAGAGTAGCCATGTCGGGTAAACTGAGGACGATATCGGAAGTCTAGTCCGAATGCGGATCCAAAATTTGCTGGTCATCGCGAGCGCTCTTTGCAGCGGGAACAAGTGCCACTTAGATCCAGCAACAAAGCCAAACATCCCACCTGCTGCGCGATTCCATCGTTCTCCAAAACCGCCGAGTTCCTTGAAGGAGAGTTTCATCCAGTCTTCGATTACGCGCTCCGGAAAAACGACCTCGAGGTGTTCGGCGTCGCGACGAATCAAGCTCTGGCCATCTGGCTTTTCCAGAATGACCGGGTCGAAACTTGGCATGCGAAGCTTAGGCCAGGCGCCAACTAGGTTGGGAAGCAGGGCGCGATCAAACCGCCAACCTTCATCGTGTGGTGTTCGTTTTGAAATCGGTCGGGCAACACGATAGAGTCGAGGCCATCGTGGTTCTTCCATAATGAATCCGTGTGGCGCAGTGAAGCGGGCGTGATAGGTGCGCGCAGCAGCTGGTCGGTCCACCACGATGGTCTTTGGAAAAGTCATCGCTAGGAAGGCCCACCAAAATAGCGATATCAACAACCATACCGCCAACGCGAGCAGGTACGTCGTCCGATACACGAACCATCCTGCCCAGAATAGGAAGTTCAGAAGAGTGTTCAGCACGACTTGCGCTGCGGTTTTCATCCGCCCATTTGCGGCTGCAGCCTGGCGATTCTGGCCTGCCTCGGCGTTAGGAGTCCAACCGTCAAACCACGGCCTTGGGGTGGGGGTGGGAATATCCTCGGGCCATCGTGTGGTTTGCACATCGCTCGAGAAATGGTCTACGATGAAACGCGGATGTCTTACCTCCGCCCTGTCGCCCGTTCGGTATGGGCCGGCACTTACGGATGGACTAAATGAGGGTGTTATCGCTTGCTGCGGCGGGAGGACTACGAGCAAAGGAGGTAGTCCCAAGCAGGCGTCTGTGATGAGCTGTTGAATGTTGTCCAAGTCATCGGCGAGCATCCCGGCGGTGTCATTTTCCTCTTCGACATTGTTCACCAGCAAGGTGGCCTGAAGGTCTTCCACGCCGGCCAGGCAGGTTAGTTGCAAATCTGGATGCGCCGAGCATCCGTTCGTGTCGATTTCGTCGAAGACCTGGCGCACCAGGCTGGTCACATGGCGAATGTCATCCCCCAAATCAGGAAGAATTTGCTCGATTTGTTGCGCGACCAACCCGAATGCACGCGGAATTGCATCGAAAGCAAGCTCGGAAGTGAGCACGACCAGGGAGTCGCCGTTGGCGGCGATTACGCGCTTGCGGAACCGGAAAACTTCGAGACTTGGAGAATGAAGACGAACGACAAAAAGGAGCCTTGGCCCTTCATTGCGAATCAGGTACCTTGTCTTGATGTCCTTGGAACCGCGCCGGGCTAATCTTTGGGTCAAGAACGGTCGTTCCACTTCGATTTCTGCCACCACGCGGTCATATGCAGAGTATAGCAGGGCGTCTGCCGCCCAATCCACAAGATCCTCGTCGGATGGCATCGAAGTCAAACCGGGCGTATTGTACGCCAACCTGATCCATCAGGTACTACCAATTGGACGCGGCACAGGTATGCCCAGGCCTTGTCGATTTCTCCCCGAACATGCGGCTTGATCATTGCAATGTGGTCGAGCAATGCATTGCTGGGCATTCCAGGATTTTTCGACAGAACTTGCAGCATGCTAGTTGCGGCCTCCAATCCAAATGAGCCGAGCTCAATGCCCTGAACTGCGAGAGTAATGCGTGCATCGTTCGCTAATTCTGGTTGGAGTTCCGGTTCTAATTCGGGCCAGGCGTAGTACTCGCGCGCAAGGGCAGGACTGTACACGCCGCGAAGATGAGACCCGTAGGAGAAATTGGCTTCCGGATAACCCAGCGCTTTCAGCAAGAAGGTGGCCTTTTGTGTTAGGAGACGGGATTCAAACGTCTGCTTCCCAAAGACCGCCTTGCTGGCGGCGGCAAGGTGACCCAATATCCCGTCAAGATGCAGCGCCACGAGCGAAGGACCTGCCAAGGGGTTAGTAGAGTTGACGAAGGGATTGTAGCAAAGCCGGAGGCGAGCCGTTCAGACCCATTATCTCTGGATGTCGCCGAGCCTACCACTAGATGGCTTGAGAACGTCTAGCGCTGCGCGATGCGCGCGGCATGATACTGGACGGTGGTTGATGATACCCCCAATTGGCGGGCAAGGGCCCGTCGACTCAGAGTCGGATTCGCAGCCAATGCTTCCCGAACCAGTTCACTCGTTTCTTCTACCGGCCTTCGAAGGACCTTGGTTCCCTTGGATGTCAGGATGGTGCGCACAAGGCGCCCATCGCGCCAGCGCATCGCCAACCCGTCGCGTTCCAAACGTCGCAGGGCCTGATGAGCGCCAGGTTGTGAGATACACGCGAACTGGGCATAGTCCAAATCCAGCGCCCCGGGATGGTCTGATAGAAACGCGAGGGCCCTCCGCTGTGCGTCCCCAGCCACAACGTTGACAGCGCGGACGGCTTCATAATCTGTCTAGCACACCCGCTGGTGTACGCCACCGGTAGCGCCTTTGCGTGGCACTGCGAGAAACCAGGCGCACGGTCATGAGTAGTTCGTGGGCTTGCTGGGCATCAGAAAGTGCCTCGCCGGTTAGTCCCAAAAACAGAAGGCAGCCGCATGACCGCGGTCTCGCTAGCGGGACCGGGCGCTGATCCAGGCGCTGGCGACTTGGGCCAGAACACCGACCATGCCGATGGCGAACGCCTAGGCAATCTTGTTCACAGATTTCCTCCTCAAGGACTAGGCCAGCCACCGTCGAGGCGGTCTCAAGTAGTTGGTCACGAACTGTTCAAAGCCACCATCGGACACTCGTTGGCCTTGAGTGCGTGGGCACGGTGCACGTCAGTCCGAGACCACCGACCACCTGGCGGGGCTTGGTGCCTCGGGCGGCTTGGGGAACAGCGTCAGCCGCCCCGACGGCACCTGCCAAGGCGAGACCCCCCTAAGGGTCCGGCTATCGGGCGCGCCCTCCACGGCTGCCCCGGCGGGGACTGGAAGGTCGCCCACCCCCAAACGCCACGCGATGAGGTCGGGGACCTGGGCGGCGGCATACAGCTTCCATTGCCCGTCCGCCCGGCCGACGGGCCACATGGGCACGTCCCCGCCGAACACGACGCCGAAAGCTGCCGGTGCCCGCCGTGGGCCGACTACGGAGAAGACCGCATGCTGGAACGTCAGCGATCCTCGCATTCCCGGAGCAGCGCTGCCCTGGAGCGTGTGGCCGTCCTTCTTTGCGACGAACTGGTCGCCACTGGCCTGGACGGTCCACCCGGCTGAGCCGAGCGCACGGGCGATGTGCGGCAAGGAGGAAGTCCAAAGTTCTCGGCTGGCGGTGGTGCCGGGGCGGCGGTTGCTCCACACCTGGGAAAGCGCCCTTTCCTGGACGTTGCGCCGGGCTTCTTGGAGGGCCTGCCAGGGGTCCATGGTGGGCCCCGCATCCTCGCCTAGCCGGGTCCGCACCTCGTTCCGGATGGCGTCCGCTACAATCTGCGGGCATTCTCCGACGGCCAGCTCGTAGTCCTCGCGGCGGGCCATGAGCCGGCCGTACATCCGGGCCTCGACGCTGTTGGGATACCAGAGGTTGACAACGTCGACCTGGGGAGCCCTCTGGCCCAAGCGCGCCACACGCCCAATCCGTTGCTCGAGACGGGCAGGGTTCCAGGGCACGTCCACGTTGATGACGACGCGGGCAGCCTGTAGGTTCAGGCCTTCGCTGGCCGCGTCCGAGCAGAACACCACCTTCGCAAGCCCCTCTTCCAGAGCTGCGCGGACCGTCTCCTTCGAGGCACGAGTACGCTGGCCGGAGGACGCCACGAAGGCGTCCTGCCCAGTGTACTTGGCGAAGCCGACGTCGGGGAACCATTCCTCGAAGGCCTGGATGCACCTGTCGACTGTGTCGGTGTAGCGCGAGAAGACCAGCACTTGGTCACGTTCCAAGTACGACGCCAGCAGCTGGCGGAGCTCCCTCATCTTTGGGTCAGGTTCCTGCTCGTCCGCATGCAGCACGTCGAGGCGTTCAATCAGGTCCTTGATGTAGACGGCCTCGGCCTGCTTGGCGGTGGCCACTTCGGCAGGGTCGACCGCGGCGCTAGGGGCGGTGCCTTCGAGGCCTGGGTCCTCGTCGGTGTCGTCGTCCTCTTCGTCGAGCCCCGACTCGACGCCAGCTGCGATGCTGTCGAGCCGTTGCATCCGCTTGAGCAGGCTGATGCGGGCCGCGTAGAGGCTCGATGCCAGCCTTTGCTGGTAGGAGCATCTCGCGAAGCCGAGCGAAAGCGGCCGGTCCGGGTGCGCGGCCTGCTCGACGCGGCCGTAAGCACGAGACAGGTACTCGTCGACGCTGCGGTAGAACTCCACGACTCCCGGGTCGACCTTGGCAATCGGAGCATGCAGGCGCCTTTCGGGGAACCGGTAACCGAACTTCTCGAGCACCTTCCTGGTGTTCCTGATCGTCAGTAGCGAAGCGGGGTGGGCATCGACCAGAAGAGGGTAAACCTCAGGCCAAGCAGCCCTTGCTTTGATCGTCGCCTGGGCATTGGCCGAATCCTGTGACGCAAGGGTCTTGGCTGTCGTGGTGGCACCGCTTGCCGGCTGCCAGCCGTAGTCCTTGCGCGCTTGGGCAAGCCACTTCAGGCTCCACTTGGCGTCCTCGAGCGTCGGCAGCGCGGCGCCGAGCGCCAGCACGCGGAGCGAACGTGCGTACTCGCCTTCACCCTTGACCGGGTCGGTCCAGGCCTGCGGAAGGCCAAGGAGGCGCAGCAGTGCGTGGAACTCGGCCGGTTCCAACTGGACCGGTGTCGCCGTGAGCAGCAGCAGGTGCGGCACCTTGGTCGCGACGGTGTCGAGCGTGCGCCACAGCAAGGTCGGGCGCAACGTGCCGTCGAGGTCGCGTCGCACTCGCGCCGCATGGGCTTCGTCGACGACCATGAGGTCTGGCAGATGCGCCCCAGACAGGAGGTTCCCTCCGTCGCGGCTGCCGCGGACCAACTGCGCTGACACCAGGCGAAGCGCGGGCGAACCTTTGCCCAGCGGGTGGTCGCTCGGCGCCCGGTGGAAGCGCCCGTCGGGGTCCACGTAGGCCTTGGCCCCGGAATCGTACCGCCAGAAGCTGAGCCCGAAATGGTGCTGCATCTCTTCCTGCCACTGGCGCATCACGTTCTTCGGGGCAAGAATCGTGACGCTCGAGACGGCCTTGGTTCGAAGGAGGTGGGCAATCGCAGCGCCGGCCTCCAAGGTCTTGCCGAGGCCGACCTCGTCTGCCAGCAGGGCGCGGACGGGCCATCTTCCTAAGCAGTCGAGGAAAGCGCGTTCCTGGTGGGGGAACAGGGCCGACGGGCCCAAGTTGAGAGAGCCAAGCAGCGGGCTCTCGCGGAAGAACCTGTCAAGCACGGAAGTCCTCGGCGAGGCCTTCGACTGGGCCACGGGCTGGTGCTCGGTCTCGCCGAGGGCGGCCAGCAGGTGGTTCGCAAACTCCTGGTCAAGGACTCGGACCGCAACGTCCTCGCGGCGACCTTGCCAGATCTGCTCGAAGCTGTCCACGCGCTCCCTCGTCTGGGCGGGTTCCTCCCAGGAACGGAAGACGTTGAGCTCCTCGTAGTTGGTGGCCATCCCTGGCACGGTCTCGTTGGCGCTGCCACTGGCGGCCACGATGTCGCCGCCGGCGTCGGTGAAGAGCAGCCGCTTGCTGTGGAAGATTCCGGTTCGTCCGTAAGGGACGGCCACACGTACCTGGAGCAGCCCTTCCTTCATCATCCAGGCAACGGTCGCGATGCGGTTCCGCGACAATTCGTCACGAAGGGTCGCCACGCTGTCAAGGAGGCGCTGCCCGACGGCCGCCATGATTTCCTCAGGCGGCGGCGAGCCAGCGGCTTTTGCCAGGTCAGCGGGCACGTCGTGGACGCCCAGGACGAGGCGCATCTTCCCGCGCCTGCGCCACAGCCCTTCGAGGCCATCGGCGATCGCGACCAGAGCGGTGACATTGAAGAAGCCGGTCAGCCGGTCGTAGGCGACGGCTTCGGCGAGCGCGGGTTGCACCAACCCTTGCAGGAGAACATCGGCGCGCCCTTCGTAGAAGGAACGGAGGCCCAGGCCGCGTAGCCCTGCCAATGTCTCACCGACCGAGCGCGTCCAGGACTGCGTCGCAGAACGCCTGGTCACCGTCCGGCGACTTCCGCTTCACGGCACCGGCGTCCGCGAGC
Organism: Thermoplasmatota archaeon; assembly: GCA_038046725.1. Lineage (GTDB taxonomy): Archaea > Thermoplasmatota > E2 > JACPAO01 > JAHFTW01 > JAHFTW01. The sequence goes on from JBBSVQ010000001.1 coordinate 238,723, forward strand.
TGCGACAGCAGGTCCGTGAGGAAGCCCAGCTGCGGACCAGAGAACGGCTTGCCCGTGTTGTTCTCCTGGTACCCGCGCTTCTTCGCGAAGTCGCCCAACGCTCCTCGTGCCTTCGGCGTTAGCACGTTGTACTGGGCGGCCTTCTTTGCCATGTGCCAGATGGCCTTCGACGGAAGGTTCGCGACGCGCTCCTCCTCGGAGGGACCTGTGATACCCCTGACTGCGGCCAAGGCCGTCAGATGCGGGCTGCGGCCGGCCGGCATGCCGTCGACAGCTGCCAGCACCTCGCGCAGCTGGGCGGGCTCAAGTCCGATGATGTCGAGCCAGGTCGTCTTCGGCGGTGGAGCGCGGTCCAGGATGGCCAGGATCTCCTCGGGTTCGGCCCCCAGCTGCAGGACCGCGTAGACTTCGGCCTCGGTCGCGCCGACCCATTTGGCAGCCTGGTCGATGTCCAGGCCGGAGACGGTGTACGTCGCAGAAACCCGTTCGAGGTAGCCCTTGAACGGGTTGCTGGGCGACCGCCAGGCCTCGATGAACGCCTCGATGCGGCCACCGGAGCCAGACCCCGGAAGGGGCGGGAGCGCCGGTGGAGCCGCAAGGAGAGCAGGGGACGCTTTGGGAGGGGCGACCTTCGCTGCGTGCTTGGGCGTGGACCTGCTGGGCTTCTCCGATTCCCGCTTCGCCTTGGCGGGGGCCTTCTTCTTGCCGAACACGTCACTCACCTGCCGCCGCGTTGAGCCACAGGTTGCGGATGCGACGGGCCTCGTCCGGAGGGTAGCCCTTTTCCCGTTCGAGGAAAAGCGCGAGCGAGTCGGACATCGCCAGGAACATTAGCAGCTTCTTGTCCTCGATGTACTTCACGAGCTTCGAGGAGCTGTTCACGACGGCCTGCAGTTCGCTGCCGCGCTCGGACTCGTACATGTAGGACCAGGGCGTGATGCTCTCGCCGAGGTCTTCCATCGTGTAGGTCAAGGTCAGCGGTCCGTCAGGGAGGTGGACCTTGTTCGCGTCGACGGTGACTTCCTTTCCCTGGTCGACCTGGACGGCAGGCCCCTTCCCGGCACCGGGCTCCGCAAAGGCCCCGTCGCCCTGCGCTGCCGTGCCGTCGGGCGCCTTGAACATGGAGGAGAGGACCTTGCCTGCGGCCAACGCCTGCTGCGCCCCTTGGATGGCGCGAGCGAAGCGGGTGCGGTCGCCCCGGCCACGGATCGTCGTGGCGCTGGCCTTCTCGAAGACCTTCATCTTCTCCTTCATGACGTCCGTGGCCGCGCGCCACTCTGCGCTCTGCTTGGCGAAACCTTGCTTGTTGAAGTTCACCGGAACGAAGTCCACGTGCATCTCGCCGACGATGCGGGAGTTCATTGTATGGACGCGGAACCAGTCCTTGTTCCAGGGCTCCACCAGCTGGTTCAGCTTGTAGAGGTTGATCCCGAACTTGTCGTCGTTGTGGGTGATCTTGTCGAGGCCGACCCAGCCGTGCACCCTCCATTCGCCGCGCGGCCCGCACTTCTCGTCGATCTCGAAGCGTTTGTCCTCGATGAGGCTGTACGCCTTGGGAAGCACCACGTCGTTGCCCACGCGGAAGACGTCGCCCCGCTCGATGTGGGGCTTGTAGGCGTGGCCCAGCTGTTCCACGACCGCCCCGCGCATCGTGTCGGGTTGGCGTAGGTTCCGTACCACGATGGCCGTGCCATGCGCCCGGCCTTCGAGGGGACCGTCCTTGTCGGGCTTGCCCGCATGGATCACATGCTTCCACCGGACGCCGCTCTTCTGCTTGGCCCGCGCGCGCCACTCGTCAAGGTCGAAGGTCACCGAGTATTCGACGTCCTTGCCGTCGGGGCGAGTGTGGATCTCCCAGATGCGGCCTAGCGAAGCGCAGGCGGTCTTCATGCCAAGGCCGTAGACGCCCTTGCGCCCCTTCCGCGGAAGGAAGTCGTCCATGTTGACGCCGAGCCTGACCGCTTCCGTCAGGATGTCCTGCTCCATGCCGGTGCCGTTGTCGACCACGACGATGCGGTCCCTGGCGAGGGTGACGTCCACCTCAATCGGCGTGTCGCCGACGCGCGCGTCGATGCTGTTGGCGACGAGCTCCACGATGGCCTCGGGGACCTTGAAGTTCGTAGCCCCAATCTTGTCGAGCATCGACTCGTCCGGAGTCATGTCGATGGAGATGTCCTTGGAATCACGCGGGATTGAAATCGACCACCATGCCCCAGTTACGGAAGCGCCAAGCACTGAACGGCCTTGCTTAAAAGGAAGCGGTGGGCCGCAATTATGGCAGGTGGGAGGCCGCCGACGGCTTACGCGGCAAGCGCCGCCACGTACTGCTCCCGTTGGCTCCAAGGGACCGGCGTGATGGCATAGTTGCGCAGGGCCTGCAAGGCAGTGGGCGACGCCGGCTTCTCGATGTCGTTCACAAGAACGTAGGCGTCGGTCTCCTGGGACCGAGCTTCGCGCGTATCCTGCCAAGAGAAAATCGCCGCTTCGATTGTGTTCTTGTTCGTGCCGTTGAGCGCGCGCAAGGCGCGCTCTGGTGCCTTGGGCGACTTCGGGATGATGAAGTCGAAGTGGTGCGTGTACCCGCTGCGGCCCGAAAGGCGCGAATTGTATACGTAGCGGATTTTGTGGCCATCGAGCCAGGCGGCGACGTCCTCGACGAACATCTGCGCGACGTTCGGCTGGGCCATGTAGAACATGTCGCCGACGGCGAGCATAGCCTGCACGATGTCGTGCTTCTTCATGGGGAAATCCCCGGCGCCCGCGAAAACCTCGAGGCGGTGCTTGTCGCTGCGCTTGACCCCGAATCCATTGAGCACTTCATCGAGGACTGCAAGACGGTGCTTGCCGGCCATCTTGAAGCCAGACATGGCAAGGTCGTTCAGCACGTAGCCGTCGTCGTGGAGGAGGAATCCCTTGTCGACCTTCTGCACGTAGATCTGTAGCATGTCGTTGTGGCGGTCGAGGTACGGGGTGGTAATCTCCACGTTCGTGCCGATGTCGCGCAAGGCGGTGCTGTCGCGGAGCCATTTCCAGTGCGCGTCGAGCAGCTCCTTGATCTCCTCGCCCATGCTTGGCGGAGTGATGGGTTTGGCCATTCAGACGAACCCCTGCTGGACCGGCAGCTTCCTGATGTTGCAGTAAGAAAGGAACTGCTCCAGGGTCTTCTGGACGTCGGTGGGGTGGGTGAACTCAGCGGGCAGCGGGTACGCCCATTTGTCGCCGAAGCCTTCGCGGTAGAGGTGCAGGTGCGGCGCGGGGACGACTTCGCCGTCGGGATTTCGGTGGGGTGCGCTGCCGAAGTCTAGGCGTGCGAGGATGACGGTCTGGCGGGCGCGGTTCTGGTAGGTGCCCTTGAGGTCGATGTTGGCGCGGCGGACGTCGAGCTGGAACTCCTCTTTCTCGCCCTCGGCGCGCAGGTCAATCTGCTGCAGGGTGCCGGGGTTGGGGAAGCTCAAGACGTCCTTCTTGTCCACGGGGAACTTGGCCGCTTTCAGCAGGCGGTCTGCCCATTCCTGGTTCATCGGCGCCTCCAATGAGGCGCCTCCCCTCTGAAACCGTTTCGAGGTTGATCTAACCGGGCCAGCGCCTGTCCAGGCGTTTCATCCCTGTTGGGCGCTTGGGACGCCTTTATGCCCTTAGCGAGGCTCGCATCGTGAGCACTGGCCATCCTGTTTCGGGTTGGCTGATGCCGGAGCAGGACGCATGGCCAAGTCGGACCGGAAAGACGTCGAGACCTACGAGCACAAGGCCGCCCAGCGCCCGAACAACCCACCGGTGGGCCTTGTGACGAAGGACACGGAGGCGCGAGAGAAGCGCCGCACCTACCAATACACCGATAACGTCCACGTCAAGCCCCACGACAAACACCAGGACCCTGCCCTGGTCTGGGCGACGAAGGCCGAGCGCACTAGCTTCGAGGTCCCGACTGTCAACCTCCACGTCCATGAGCGCATCGACCCGCAGACGATTCTGCGCGCGGTGCGCAAGAAGGGTGCGACCGTACAGCAATCCCTTTTCCAGTCCTCGGACCAGAACCTCCCCCTATCCAAGGCAGTCGAATTCTACGAGCACGCGCAAGGCTGGTCAAACCGGCTCGTCGCCGGCGACAGCCTGCTGGTGATGAACTCGCTCATCGAGAAAGAAGCGATGGCCGGCAAGGTCCAGATGGTCTACTTCGACCCGCCTTACGGCATCGAGTACAAGTCGAACGCCCAGCCATTCGTCGACAAGCGCAGCGTTGCCGAAGGCGACAAGGACGCCGACTTGGACCAAACGCCGGAGCAGATCAAGGCGTTCCGTGACACCTGGGAGCTCGGGATTCACTCCTACCTCTCGTTCATCCGCGACCGGATGTTGCTGGCGCGTGAACTCCTGACACCAAGCGGCAGCGTGTTCATCCAGATTAGCGACCAAAACCTCCACCACATCCGCGAGGTGATGGACGAGGTGTTCGGCCCAGGTTGCTACGTCGTCACGATTCCTTTCAAGAAGAAGGGCAGCCAGCGCTCCGGCTTGCTCCGGCCCGTCAACGACTACTTGATCTGGTATACTCGCAGCCCCGTTGATTCCGGCGTGCCGAAGTTCCACGCGCTCTTCGAAAAGTGGGCCCTCGACCCGGAAACACTCTCGGAATTCCGTTACGTTGAGCTTCCGGGCGGCAAAGAAATGCTACTCGGGCACCTGAAACGACCTGACGGGTCGGACGTCGACTATGCAAGTCACCCCGAGCTCCTGATGGCGGACTACCCCAAGGCGCGCCTCTACCGAGCCAACCCTCTCAAGAGTGGCGGCGTTCGAGCCAACCAGAGCCTGCCGTTCACCTACAAGGGCAAGACGTACGAGCCCGGCCCGGGCAACTGTTGGAAACACACAGCTCGAACCGATGATGGAAGCCCAAGCGGAATGGACCGCCTCGCCAAGGCCGGCCGGCTAATCGGAACGAAAACCGACTTGCGCTACCGCAACTACCTGGATGACTTCGGTTACAAACCTGTGTCCAACTGGTGGGATGGACTCGGCGGGGCCTCCAACCCAATCTACGTCGTGCAGACCAACACGGAAGTCGTGAAGCGCTGCATGCTGATGACGACAGACCCGGGCGACCTGGTAATTGACATCACTTGCGGCTCCGGAACGACGGCTTACGTCGCCGAAGAATGGGGCCGTCGCTGGATGACATGCGACACGTCGCGCGTTGCGGTGACGCTTGCCAAGCAACGGTTGATGACTGCGGCTTTCCCGTTTTATCGACTTCGTCATCCGGACGAAGGCGTTTCGTCCGGACTTCGCTACAAGCAGGTTGCGCACATCACGTCCTCGACGATTGCGAATGACGACAAACCCGTGATGGAAGACGTGTACGATGACCCCGAAGTCGACGGGTCCAAGGCGCGCGTTACCGGACCCTTCACTGTCGAAGCCGTGCCGGCGCCTGTCGTTCTGAGTTTGGACGGATCGCATCAAGGGCTGGCACCCTCGAATGGTCAGGACGTTGCCCGGAGTGGCGAAACGGCACGCGAGGATCAGTGGAGGACGCAGCTCATGCAAACCGGGATTCGAACGCTGAAGGGACAGGTGGTCCGTTTCACGCGTCTGGAACCCGCTGCGGCCAGTACCTACTTGCACGCGACTGGTGAGACCGCCGAGACACCATCTCGTCGTGTGGCGGTATCGTTCGGGCCCGAACATCACCCCATGGAACGCAAGCAGGTCGAGTTTGCATGGGAAGAAGCGCGCCAGATGGCCGACCGCCCTCAACTCCTTGTCTTCGCGGCGTTCTCGTTTGATGCTGACACGGCGAAGGACATCGATAACGCCAAGCCAGACAAGATGGGCATGACGTTCTGGAAGGTCCAGATGAACACGGACCTGCTCACCGAAGACCTCCGTAAGGGGGGCAAGTCCGACGACTCGTTCTTCCTCGTCGGCCAACCCGATGTGGCCTTGGAGCGCATCAAGGACGGCGAACACAAGGGAAAGGTCCGCGTCGTTGTCCGGGGCTTCGACTACTTCGACGTCCGCAGCAGCAAGCTGGAATCGGGCAACTCTTCACGCATCGCGGTATGGATGCTCGACCCCGACTACGACGGGCGCAGCGTGTTCCCGCAGCAGGTCTTCTTCCCCATGGCTGCCGACGACGAAGCGTGGGGTAGGCTTGCGAAGAACCTCAACGGCGAGATTGACTTGGACCGCATCAAGGCCTACTGGGGGAAGGAATCTCTCCCCTTCCAGCCCGGCAAGCGCGTCGCCGTCAAGGTCGTTGATGACCGTGGCATCGAGAGCATGAAGGTCTTGGACGTGTAGCGATGGCTCAGGCCATGGTCGAGAGACTAAACGCACAACATTGGTTGCTCATCACGAGTCGGGCTTCGTGGGAGCGAATGGAGCAAGCTGGCGCGTGGGCATTCGCAGACAAGAGTCTGAAACGGGCGTCCATGCTTCACCGAGGCACGCAGGGCGTCGTGTACTGCACCGGCGAGAGCTCCTTCGCAGCGGTTATCGAGTTCACCGGTGAATTCCGCCAGCACGCCCGCTCAACGGTCTTCGGGGCCCTCTACCCGCACGCCATGCCGTTCCGCGTCGTCGCCGCCCCTGGCTTCTCACTCCCGATGGCGGCCGTGGTTCAGACCCTCGACTTCATCGGCAAGAAGGATTACTGGTTCAGCTACCTTCAAGGGCAGGCTCTTCGCCCTTTGTCCCGTGAGGACTTCCACGTTCTGGCTTCTCGGTTGCAGACGAAGGGGGCTCGGTGATGGTCGGAGTACCGAAGATTGATCGCCTCATCCAGAACAACCCGTACCGCGAGCCTGCGAGGTACTGGAAGTTCAACGCGACCAGCCGCACCTGGCGCTTGACCGAGGGACGGCGCGAGGCGGGTTACATGGTGCAGTCGGGCGACCCTGACGACCCCGGCGATTATCGGGCACTACGCCTGGCCAACCAGGTCCGTCCGCGCGTCAAGGAATGGCGGGCCGCCGGCTACCCAGGCATCACGGGAGTGACTCGGCGACTGCTGGAACACTGGACGGACCCCAACGCCCGGACGTTCCCGTTCTTCTTCTGCCAACTGGAAGCCATCGAGACGCTTGTCTGGCTCGCGGAAGCCCCGCCGTCCGCCAAGCAGGGCCTCGACTGGGAGACCGACGGCGGCGACTTCGTGCGCGAGTGCTGCAAGATGGCCACCGGCACGGGCAAGACTATCGTCATGGGCATGGTCATCGCGTGGCACGTACTCAACAAGGTCGCGTACCCCCAAGACCCGCGTTTCAGCAAAAACATCCTTGTCGTTGCCCCCGGTCTAACGGTCAAGGAGCGCCTTCAGGTGCTGAAGCACCCCGACGGCATCTACCGGGAATTCAGCATGATTCCCGGCGCCATGCGCGACCAATTCGCCCAAGGCCGCGTCGTTGTCGAGAACTGGCACACCCTCGCCCGCCGCGAAGAGGTCGGCCCACGCGTCATGCGCAAGAAGATGGGCGCTGAGTCGGACGAAGCGTACTGCCGCCGCGTCCTGGTAGACATCGCGAAAGCCAGCAATCTCCTCGTCATCAACGACGAAGCCCACCACGCGTGGCGCGTCGACCCGAAACGCAAGGCCGAGTTCAAAGGGGAAGACAAGGACGAAGCCCAACGCGCCACGGTCTGGATCGACGGCCTCGACATCATCAACAAGGCCCGCGGCATCCTGAAGTGCTACGACTTCACCGCCACGCCCTTCGCATCAGCGGGCAAGGGAAACCAGGAGAACGTCATCTTCGAATGGGTCGTCAGCGACTTCGGCTTGAACGACGCAATCGAGAGCGGGCTCGTCAAGACGCCGCGCCTGCCAACTGTGGACAACAGCATCCCGGACGCCGAGACGTTCCGCAGCAGACTCCTGCACATCTACGGTGAGTCCGAAGTGCAGAAGGACTTGAGTCGGAAGGCCAAGCCAGAGGAACCGCTGCCCCAACTGGTTCGCAACGCCTACGAACTGATGACCAAGGACTGGGCCAGGACGCGCGACGACTGGGCCAAGGAAGGCCATCCCGTTCCCCCCGTGATGATTACTGTCGCCAACACCACATTCACGGGAGCCCGCATTGAGCACGGATTCCGGACCCACGACCTGGGCGTCGAAGCTGCACACGACGAGAAGGGATTGCTCCGCATCGACAGCAAAATGCTCAAGGACGTCGAAGAGCGCGACGCGGGAGTCTCGCTCGCTTTGGACCTGGACGACGAAGCCGAGTTGACGGCGGATCAGCGCGCAGAGCTGCTCCGCCGTCAGGTCGACAGCGTGGGCAAGCCCGGCAAGCCCGGCGCCCACATTTTCAACCTCGTCAGCGTCATGATGCTGACCGAAGGCTGGGACTGCCGCACCGTGACCCACATCATGGGCCTGCGCGCGTTCACTTCCCAGCTGCTCTGCGAGCAGGTCATCGGCCGCGGCTTGCGCCGCACGTCGTACGAGACCGAGCAGGTCGAGTTCCCCGACGGCCGCAAAGAGCAACTCTTCGCCGCCGAGTACGTCAACGTGTTTGGCATCCCGTTCTCGTTCCTGCCACTCGAATCGGACGAGACGGGGACATCCAAGAAGCCACGCCCCACCACGGACATCCACACACTAGACGAGCGAAAGGACCTGGCTATCAAGTGGCCGAACGTGCTCCGCATCGAGCACCGGTTGAGCCACCAGCTCCGCCTGGACACTGCCAAGGTTCGCCCGTTCAAAATCGACCCCTCGCTCGTGAGCACAGAAGCGCAACTGGCGCCCTTGATGGACAACCGACCAAACCCTGACCGCGCGACGCTCATTGAGCTGCAGGATTTGGCCGACACGCGCTACCGTCAGCAGGCCATTGTGTTCCGCCAAGCGAAGAGCCTCTTCGAGAACATGAAGGAAGACTGGAAGGGCAACCCCGCCACCCTCGCATCCCAGACGGTCCGCCTCGTGGAGGAATTCCTGGCCAGCGGCAAGGTGGACTTCGGCGGCGTCAAGTTCGGCGAAGACGACGTCCGCCGTCGCATCGTCTTGGCACTGAACACGCCCCGAATCGTTTACGCCCTGAAGGACGCCATCACGCAGCAGTCCAGCGAAGAGTCCCACATCGTCCTCGATGCGACACATCCGGTAGGTTCGACAGAAGACATGCTGCCGTGGGCCACGCGCAAGAAGTCGCGCGAAACGAAGAAGAGCCACGTCAACCGCGTCGTCCTCGACTCGGCATGGGAGGCTTCGGACGCCTACGTCATCGACCAGTCGAAGCACGTCGAGGCCTGGGCCAAGAACGACCACCTCGGGTTCGAGATCGCCTACATCGAGATGGGCCGGGTTGCCAGCTATCGCCCCGACTTCCTCGTCCGCCTGACCAACGGCGTCAACCTGGTACTAGAGACGAAGGGAAAGGAGCGCGACGCCGACCGGACCAAGTGGACGGCCATGGACGCTTGGATTGCGGCCGTCAACCAGCACGGCGGGTTCGGGCAGTGGGAATTCAGGACGTCGCGACTCCCCGGCGAGGCGAAGGAAATCCTTGCAGAGCTTGCCGCACGTGGTCCCGTCGGACCCGCTTCTGCAGGCAAGGCACAATCTAGTTAGGCAGCCCTGAAGCTCGGCCCCTGGTGGCGAAGGTCGTCGGTGGGCGGGTGGTCGGGCTTTTCGGCCGCCTTTCGCTGTCCTGGACGTTCAACGAGCAAGGGCTGGCCGTCCTTCACGGCCCCAACGGCTCAGGGAAGTCGACGTTCCTCCGAATCCTCGAGGCCACGTTCAACCGCCAGATGGAGGCGCTTTCGATGCTGCCATTCAGGGCGGTCGAGGTGGACTTCGACGACGGGCGCCGCCTGCGCATCCTGGACCGTGCGTTCCTGAACGCTGAGGTCCGGATTGACGAGGAAGTCCGCGGCCGCTTCGAGGAGCTTGTCAGTGAGGCTATACAGAAAGACGGGAACATCTCGGATGCCGCTGCCGCAGAACTTTGGGAGGAGGCCGTTAGAGATGCCGACTGGTACTCCTGGGACGACGCGATGCGCGATCCCCCTCCCCACGGGGCCCGCAGGCCTCTGAAACTCGAGCTGATGGGCGCCCCGGCCCGCCAGCGCACGACGATCGCCGGGACATACATCAACGAACCTGGAGAACGGCGGAAGCTACTTCGGCCGGGCATCGTCGAGGCGGCAAACCGGTACCATAGCCCGGTGCTGGACGAACTGAAGGACTTGGTCTGCACGCGGATCAGCGGACCGGTGGGTTCTGCGACCGACCTCGAGACGTTCCGAGGAAGCCCGGAGGCCCTTCTGCGGCGCATGAACGCAGAGCTGACCGCCATCAGGCGTTTGTTTGCGCCGCCCTATGGCGTGCAGGTACGGCTTCTCGGCGAGCAGGAGCGCGCCGACCCGGACGACTTCATTGCAGCCCTTCACGAGACCAAGCGGAATCCGCCGCCCGCGGGCGACGCGCAGATGCCCTGGTACAACAAACGGGCAGAAGAGGCCGCAGCCAGGGAACGCGAGTGGGACGAGCTGCAGCGGACATTGGGTTCGAAGCGACAAAACGAATCTGGTGCGCCAAAGCCCTCTGACCGCCAGGCCTTGTCAAACTCGCCAGGGTTCCCCGACGTGGTCAGCTTCTTCGCGACAATCCCTCCCGGGCACTGGCTCGAACGGGAGCTTGCGGGGGAACTGGCCTATCGGCTGGCCCAAAGTGCTGAACCGAAGGAGCGCACGGCCTTGGCCGAGCGGCTTCGGGAACTGAGTTTGGTGGTAGACGCGCAGGTCAAGCCCTACGACCGGTTCGTCTACAGGATCAACGAGTTCCTGGACCAGCGGCGGACCGGCGCTTCAATCCACGTCTCCGGCTTCGACGGGCCGCCGGTCGTCGGGTTCTGGGCCGGCGAGAACGAGATTCCCGGCGACCGGCTGTCCTCCGGGGAGACATCACTGATCGCAATCGCCCACCGCGTCTCCACCTCGTGCGCACGTGCGGCGGAAGGGAAGTACGTCCAGCACATCGTCCTGCTCGACGAGCCAGAGGCCAGTCTTCACCCGACCTGGCAGCGAGGCCTGCTCGACCTTGTCATGGGTTTCTTCCACAAGGGCCGCGACTGCCTCGTTGTGGCGACGCACAGTCCGGACGTCGCATCGTCCCACCTCTCCGCCATGCAAGAGGTGCCCGACCCTGCGGCCTGAGCAGCTTCTCGCAGACGCACGCGGGCGGGCTGCCGCACGCCAATACCTTGCCACTGGGTCGCGACCGGGCGTGCTCCTCATCGGCGAGAGCGACGCGGACGAGTCGAAGCTCATGAAACTGCTGGGGCGCGTCCCTCATCTCGGGCGCCGCGACGACGCCGCGCGCGCCATGGGCGTGACCCGTACGCCAGGGGGAAAGGACATCGCGGAGGCCGAGGCAAAGCTATGGGCCACGGGTGAGGCCCGGCACCAGTCCGTCAAGGGAGTGGTGATGACGAGGGACCTGGACATGGACTACGCGCAGCATGTCGATGACAGGTCAATCCAAGTTGGAACGTTCCCGGGTACGCGTCTAGCAGCCGTTGTGGAAACCGCGCTCGCAAAGGGCCTTGGAAGCGGTGGTGTCCGGGTCGATGTGGTGGTCACGCCACGCAGCGACCTGGAGACAACCGTACTTGCCTACGCGCGCGGTGCTCCTCCCGGCCTGGGGCCCGCCGGCCAGGAGGACCTTTGGCGCCGGCTTGTCGCGCTCGCATGGCTCCAGCAAGCGATTGTATGGGAGCTCCAGACCGACGGGGCCGTGGTGAAGTCGAGTGTCTTCTACGACGACAAACCTGCTCCTTGGGAGAGCGATGCAGTGAGCGCGGCGCGAACCTGGAACGACGCCAACATACGCCGCGCTGCCGATGCATTTGCAAAGGCGCTAGGCGCCGAATCCAAGGCTCCGGCCCAGTCCTTCCCAGGCCTCACTTTGGTTGACAAGCGGGGCAACCATGTCTCACGAGACCACCTGGCAGGGGCACTCGAGTTCCTTGAGCGGCACCGTGAGGCGTGCGAGGGAACGGATGGCGCGACTACGGGCCCTGCAGCAGCGCTTGACCGATTCGCCCGCTCGCCCTGCGGTTGCGTGTGGACCTTGGTCAACGGCCATGCCCTTTTCCGATTGACGGCTGCCCTCGTGGGCCAGGCCTCCCGGACCCTTGAGGGGCGGGTCGTCTGGGGAATGGTGGAGTCCAGGGAAATCCAAGCAGCTGCAAAGTCAGACCCGTCTTTCGGGGCGCGGCTGGACAAGCTCCTGTGACCGGCACGTACCTTCAGCTCTCTTACCCCAACCAATAAGATCCCACTCCTTACCAGGGCCTGGGATGCCTGGTATCAGGGTGGTCGAGCTCTTCGCCGGCGTCGGCGGCTTCAGGCTTGGCCTCGACCGGACGAACGGCCCGTTCGAGACCGTCTGGTGGAACCAGTGGGAACCCGCAACCAAGGTCCAGCATGCGTGGGCCTGCTACGCCCGCCGGTTCCACGGCGACGTCTCCGCCGCGCCCCCCTTCAGCAACACCGACGTCACCAAGGTCCCCGTCGACGCCGTCCCGCAGCACGACCTCCTTGTCGGCGGGTTCCCCTGCCAAGACTACAGCGTGGCCACCACGCTCGACAAGGCCGGCGGACTCCAAGGAAAGAAGGGTGTGCTGTGGTGGGAGATCAAGCGCATCCTCGACGCCCGCAAGCCTCGCTACGTCCTGCTTGAGAACGTGGACCGGCTGCTCAAGTCGCCTGCAAGCCAAAGAGGGCGGGACTTCGGCGTCCTGCTCGCATGCCTGCGGGACTTGGGTTACGTCGTGGAGTGGCGTGTTGTCAATGCAGCCGACTATGGCAACCCCCAGCGCCGCCGACGCGTGTTCATCTTCGCCGCCCGCGACAACAGTGGCCTAGGCAAGAGCATCGCCCGCAAGGCGCACCGCAGCAACTACCTCTTCACAGAAGGGCTGTTCGCCAAAGCCTTCCCCACGGACTTCGAGCCCTTCGCCGTCGAGGAAGAAGAAGGGGAGCTTTTCGACAACGACGTCCGCGAAGTGAGCGCGTCGTTCCACCACCTGTTCCAGAACGCCGGCGTGCTGGTGGGCGACCGCTTCTGGACCACCAAGGTGACGCCCAAGGCCGAGACGCCCTCCACTTTGGGGAAACACCTTGAACGAGGCGACGTAGACCCGGCCCTTTTCATCGACATGGAACGGCTCCGCGACTGGGAGTACCAGAAGGGGCCCAAGAGCGAAGAGCGCCAAGCGAAGAACGGCTACGTCTACCGCTACACGGAGGGGGGCATGCAGTTCCCTGACCTCCCCGGCTCGCCAGCCCGGACAGTCCTTACAAGCGAGGCGAACCGAACCCCCAACCGCAGCACCCATGTCGTCTCGGACCCCAAGACGAAGCGGCTGCGGTTCCTGACCCCCACGGAGGTCGAACGCCTCATGGGCTTCGACGACGGGTGGACCGAATCGCTGCCCGCGCGTTGGCGGTACTTCACGATGGGGAACGCGCTGGTCGTCCCGCTCGTCACAAGGATTGCCGAACGCCTCGTGGCGGCCATCCGGGAATCGGAGCCGGAGGCGACGTCCAGGCGGCTGCTGACTAGCAAGCCGATGAGCCTGCGGCGCGCCAAGGCATCGCCGAAAAATCCGAGCACCACGATGCAGCTCCGAAAGCTCGCAGCGGGGCCTGTCGACCCCGTGCGCAGCCGCACCATGTCAAAGATCGGTGGCAAGGGAACGAAGCCGGAGCTCCTCCTGCGCCGGGAACTGGACGCCCTTGGCTGCACCTACAACGCCAACGACCGGGACGTGCCGGGGACCCCGGACTTCAGCAGAGCCGACCGCAAAGCGGCGGTGTTCCTCGACGGGTGCTTCTGGCACGGCTGCCCGCAGCACTACAAGCGCCCAAAGTCACGCCAGGCGTTCTGGGACCTCAAACTGAGCTACAACCAGGACCTGAGGCGCCGCGTCCTGGAGCAGCTGCAAGGCTGGAACGTCCTGCAAGTCTGGGCGTGCGAGCTTAAGTCTGACCCGTCAGGCGTCGCACGCCGCGTGGCCTCTGTCCTGTCGCCGTCCGCTATTCCGGCCCTTCCTCGGGTTCCTCGGAAGCCTGGCGGCCGACGCGCGTCCGCATGATGGCGATTGCTTCCTGGGTCAGCGGCCTCTTCCAGGGCCCGACGTCCACGTCGATGCCCCAGACCACGATCGGCACCGGCACGGCCGGCGCCACCGTCTTCAGGTAGCGGGTGGCGTTGGTGAAGGTGACGATCCCGCTAGACAGGTAGCGTTCCAGGTTGCCCGTGGGCACGAGGTAGAGGAAGCAGTCGATGTCGACCTCGCGGTCTGCGGCGACGACCTTGAGGTAGTCGCGGTAGGCCAGGCCCCAGTTGCCGAACTGGAGCTCGCCGAGGATTGTCGGCCGCTTTGCCTGCAAGCTGTGGTCTTCGCCGCGCGGGTATGAGTCCCAATCGATTTCCGCTGCCACTCGTGCCCAATGAGGACGGGCCGCAAGGCATGCCCGCCAATGGTCCTCACCGTCGGTTCGGGGCCGCCTGCCGAAGCAGACGTTGCGGAGCCTCATCAGGTTCTCGGCGACGTCGTAGCGGCTGATGTCGAAACCGCCGACCGCCGCGCCGATGTGGTTGCCGTGGTCGTACATGACCCCGTCCTCGAGGGTCGTCTCGAAGGTCCATTCTGGGTTGACGGATTGGAGCCGGTCCCGAAGGTGCAGGTTGAGCTGCTTCGGGTCGATGCCCTTCGCCTCGCCGCCGCGTCCTCGGTGGAAGCAGGCGGCCTCGTCCATCCGGGCCACTGCGTCCTCGATTCCCTGACGGATTGCCGGGTCGAAGTGCAGCACCTTCTCGGCGTAGTGATGGAAGTAGGGCGCGCTCAGCCGGAACCGGGCTTCACGGAAGCCGGTCCATCCGTTCGGGTCTGCCGAATCCAGCGGCTCGCGCGGCACGTCAGTCTACGAGGAGGGGCGCGCCGCTTAGCCCTGCTGGCCCTGTTTGCGCCTAAGGGATTCCGTAAGGTCCCGCGACCTGGGGCGGGAACGCATAGGTGACGTCCTCGTCCCGTTGGGGCGCCTGCCGACCC
The DNA here is from genome assembly GCA_038046725.1 of Thermoplasmatota archaeon. Lineage (GTDB taxonomy): Archaea > Thermoplasmatota > E2 > JACPAO01 > JAHFTW01 > JAHFTW01. The sequence goes on from JBBSVQ010000001.1 coordinate 253,794, forward strand.
TTGTTGCAGGCGAGGTTGGCGTACTTCTCCAGCAAGGTGAGGTCCTTCTTGCGCCCCGCATAGATGGCCTCGGCGTAGCGGTCCAGCGGCAGGCATCGGCCTTGCCCGCGCTTTCCCAACGGACCGCGCAGGGTGTTGAAGAGACCGTAGTTGACCTCCTCCTGCAGCAAGATCCAGAACATGAGGTGGAAGAGCTCTGGGACCTCGAGGTCGTCGACGTTGTCGGACGGGTTGTACTTGTGCTTGGTCCCTTGGACGGCGCGCGCCATGGCGGCCTTGACGGCAGTCGACGGCGCAGTCCCCTGCTTGTAGCCGACCAGGTTCGAAGGGATGCTTCCGGGACCCTTGCTTGAAGCGGACGGATAAAGGTCGGCAAGAAGGTGAAGCAGGTCGCGGGGCTTGACGCCGTTGACGGCGACCTTCGTGTATAGGTCCGCCATGATTGCGACGTGGGACGCTTGCCGCAGCTTACCACCCACGTGCAGGGGCGCGAGGAAGTCCAACGGCTCGTCCTTGTCGCCAGGGCGCAGCCAAATCTCCGCGTTCCGGGTGCTGCCTGTGGGCAACCTGAGGAATGGGTCCGCCCGTGGCCCGGCGGCCCGTCGGGCCGCGACCATCTTGCCGTACCAGCAGCCGTAGTCCACCAGGCGCGCACTTGCGGCCTGGCATAAAACCCCGCAGCGAGGGGAAGGTTACAAGAGACCTGCCACGGCTCCAATCGAGGTGGCCGGGTCGCTCCCAGCCTACGGGCCTTTTCTGGAACAAGCAGGTGAGGCTGCAGGGAGGCGCGTTGGACCCCTCGGGCTTGGCGTTGTTTCGGAGTGCATGACCAACCGGACGAGGCGTTGCGCTTCCTAGACCAACTGGTCCAGGTCACTTCCAAGCCCTGACGAGGGCCTGGTGCTCGACGTGGTACTCCTCCGGCATGAAGTCCGCCAAGCGCAGCTCTTCGAGGAGCGCCATTGCCCGCCGCAGGAGTTCAGTTTCATCCCGGGGCACGGCCGCGACGGCCACCTCATGCGAGGCGCCGAACCGGACGCTGTATCGCTTCGTTGGGCCTGGCATTTCGGGTCCTCACCCTTGCTTCGACGTCACTGTTCTTAACTCCATCGATCCGCCCGGAACCACCAGCGTCCCCGTGCCAGCCTGACGGTCGGACCAGGGGCCGGGCCGACGGCGTCGAGGTCATGCCAGACGAACCCTTCACCTTCTGCCTCGACCCATGACTCGACGAGCTCGAAGTCCGCGATGCCCAGCCGCAGTCGGTTCCTGCCGAGGAAGACCTGATGCAGGAACTGCCACTGCATGTCGTCCCTTTGCATGATGACGGCGACGTCACCTAGCAGCGGCGGGTCCAATGGTCCGCGCACGGTCATCGCCGCTTGAGCTCGAGGCGGGTGTCGAGCCCTTGCGCGTGGTTTGGCGGCAGGAACCGGAGCCCGAAGTGCAAGGGGTTGGAGCAGTGCTCGACATGGTCGCGGTACTGGCCAATGAAGAACCGCCACACCTGGATGTCGCGGAAGCGCCGAGGCGGAGGCGGGTCAACGTCGTCATAGGAATGGATGACGACCAAGACGCCGGGCACGATGCCGGACCGGTCAAGCCCATAGTCCTCGCCGAGGTGGATCTGCGCGCCAAGCTCTACCTCGATGCAGACGTCGTTGAACGGCCCACCGGCGTTCAGCTCCGCGACGATGGACATGGCGACGTCGGTCTTGAGCGAAAGCCTAGGGTCCATGCCCGGCCTCTGTCGTTGGCCGGAAGTTGCGGTCGGCGTACGCTTGGACCAACTCGAGCGGACGGGGGGCGTGCGGGCCTGCATCAATGGCAAGCATGAGCAGGTTGACGGCTTGGCGAACGAAGTCGTCCCGGCTTGTTGCGCTGGCGATGCTGCCATCCTGGACGATCCGGTCAATCCTTTCGACGAGGGCGGCGGGGAGGTTGACCGTCTTGTAGCCGCGCCTGGTCACGGGCGCCGGCCCCCTTCGAGCTCTGCCAGGATGCGCCCAAGCACTTCGTCGAAGCCCTTGTGGGTGGCCCGCAGGTCGTCGAGCATGACGCCGACGCGCACCCAGTGGCGGACGTAGTCGGGGACGTTCTGGGCGCGCACCGGGACGTGGCGCTTGACGTCGTCGTAAAGTTCTGTGGGAATCGAGATTGTGGACCAGCCTTTCCTGCTCATGGTGTTCTTTCCTGGAGGCACAGCCCGCGCCCCCCACCCTCGGGGCGCGGGCTGCCCTCGACGCAGCGCCTGGTCCTGGCCGGGCCGTACCTGTGACGTCATGGATACTGGGAGTCTGGTCCCGTACTTAGGGTGTCAACGGTACCGGTACCACTCATTCGCAGGAGTGTCTCAAGCCTCACGCCTGATACGTCAAGGAGGGCTCACGATGTACTGTCGAGGGCATCGATGCGGCAATGTTCCTGCTTAAAATTGTCCTCGAGCCGATAGATCCTGAAGAATCGGCCCGCTTTCGGCTGCCCCGTCCGCGGGTTGGTTCCTTGCAGGTTCCCCGCCCATTGCCAAAGTTCGACGCTGTCGTGGGCGAGCGTCCACGGCACCTTCGCCAATTTCCGAGCCTTCGCGGCGAGGTTGTCCCCGGCATGTACCTGGATCCAACGTGTGCGTTCACCGGCCTTCTTTGCGACGATGTCGATGCACCCTAGGGTGTCGTTCCGGTGGCTGCCCCAACCTGTGCGCGTCCGGTAGACGTGCCGGACGGTCCGGTCAAGGAAGTAGCCGTCCGCGGCAAGGATTCGGAGGGCCTCCCGTTCGGCGTCGGCCCCTTTGCGGTTGTTCATGCGTTTGCCGGTCACGGGTCCTCCTCCAGGAGCTTTATGGCGTCCGCGTAAGCGTCAAGCGAAGTCTCCTGGAGCCCCCTTGCCTGCGGTGCTGGTTCGGCGCACGATTTGCGCGGGCACTGTGTGTGGTACGGCATGAGGTTCAGCATGCAGCGACCACAGACGACGTCCCGGCTGACCCCTAAGACCCTGTCCGTGAATTTGGTGGCCTCGGCGACCTCCAGCGGTTCAAGGTACCAGTCCTCGGCGACGGTGCTGCTTGCCACGTGGTTCGCCATGGCGCGGAGCTCATCCGTCTTGGCTCCATTCACCCATGCCGTTGTCAGTACCCGGTGCCGGACTGCACGGACGTCCACAGCAAATGTGTCGGGGATGTCGCCGAGATGCCGCAGTGCCTGGTAGAGTTCCTGGTTCGTCTGGTTGGTCGGAGGCTGCATGCTCCCGGTCTGTGCAAGGCGATGGTCATGGATGACAAGCTGGCCTGGCTCGACGAAGGGGCTCCCGGAGCGAATCTCCTGGAGGAGCTGCTTCTCGTACGCCTTCGGCGTGAAGTCGGTCCTCATCTTGCCAGCCGTTCCGCCGCTGACGGGGAGAGAGCCGTGAGAGCCGGGTCCCGGCCAGCGAAGTTCATCGTAGTTGACGCCGCGGCGACCCAGCTGCAGGAGGCCGCGCATTCGTAGTTCGTACATCGCCCGCACGTAGCCCTGGTAGGGGAGTTCGTGGAGCTTGGCCAGGGCGCGTTGCCGGTGGGCTTCTGTCAACACGGTGCGGGGGACCTTATCGTCGTCATCGTCGTCGTCATGGCCGAATGCGGGCAGCGCGGGTTCGGAGACCCAGCTTAGGACTGTCGCCTCGGGCTGGAGTTCCTCCCGTGCTCCCAGGACCTCGGTCAGGAACCCTACTAGATGTCCGACCTCGAGGTCGCGCTGGCGCGTCGTACGGTTCCGCTTGCTCCGATGGGCTGGTGCGTGGGGGTCCGACAGGTACGCCCGGACGTGGTCGCGTTGGATTTGGTCCAGGGGCACCTTGGCATGTTTTTGCAGGAACATGATGGGGTTCTGCCGCTTGATGAAGGCGCTCCAGTCGACCATGTGGTTGCGCATGTGCCGGTAGAGCGCATCTTGCCAGTCAATGGGCAAACGCCGCCAGTGAAGGATTGCGCCGTCGTGGTAGTCGGCCCGGGCCACTCGTTCGTCGAGCATGGTCTGGATGTGGTCGCGGAGCGGGGGCAAGTCGCTTGTCATGGGTTCGCTCCCGGCATCTGCCATCCCAGAAGGTCAAGGAGCCGCTTGGCATCCTCCCCGAGTGACCTGTTTGCTGCCTTCGTGTACCTCTCGTGCCGATTGGCCAGGTCTAGCAAGTGGGCAAACCCGATGTCCAGCGGCTTTCCGTTCAGCGTCACGTGGCAGGAGACGCAGCGCTGGAACCGGTCGCCGTTTGCCGCTTGGACCATGTTGCAGCTCTGGCAACGCCGGAATCCGTAGGCTCCGCTCCGGCGCAGTTCGTCGACTGTCTCGAAGTCGCCGGGGTCGCCACTGGCGTCGCGGTGCAGGTAGAACATTGTAGATTCGGAGGATCCGCGCAGTTTCGCCACGTAGAGAGCCGTATAGCCCAGCATCAACAGGTTGGCCGAGCCCCACTTGCTGATCTTGCCTAACGGCACTCCCGTTAGCTCGCGGCGACTGCACCAGTCGATGTGCTGGCGGTCGGTCGCGTGTCCTTCGCCGCCGGGACCCCTTACCAGGTATCCTTCGTCGCCGTTGTCCAGCATTGCTGCAACGCGCCGCGCGAACGGTGCGGGGTCGGCAGGGTTGGAGAACCAGCCCTTCTCTGTGCGTACATGGAGCCGTGCACCATCGAACCTGAAGTCATCGCGCTTGCGAGTAAGCGCAACATTGGGTGAAAAACCGGCCCGGCACAGACGAATCACGAGGCCATACTCGTCGTCACCGTACTCTTGGACAACGTCGTCGATTGCGGGGCGCGCTGCCCACGTTTTCGCACCTTGCGTCGGTTGCCCCTTCTCCATCTTCCAGGGGCACAGCTTGTCGGCCGCGGCCGCGCCATCAAGGTCGCGTACGAGGTGGTGGAATGCCTGCCGGAACAGGTTGCGGGCCTTGAGCCCCAGGTGGGGGTTGCACGAATCGACCACCAAGGCGCCCGGCCTTGGGTCGGTCCCCTTCTTGCGGTGGTTCAAGTATCCATGGACAAGGTCGTCGGTCAGCGGTCCGAGATTGGGGCGATAGCGGCGGGCACCCAGCCAGATGAAGTAGTGGGTGAGACGCTCGACGTTCTTCGCAAGGTTTGACAGCGAGATGTCCACCCGCCGCGCGGCCTTCCAGGCCTTTGTCGGGTGCTTTCCGCCGGGGCGCGGCCGCGTACGTCCAACGCTCCGTACCCGGACAATCCACGTGACAAGTTGGTCCTGGTTGAAGGCGCATTGGTCGACGCGAGCGACGTTGAAGATGATGTCGCGGCCATGCTCATCGTCCGGCAACACCGCCTGGAGGGCAGTCCTGTGGGCGTTGGGGAAGTTGGCCAGCCGCTCGAGCATCTGGTTGCGCTTGTCCTTGTTGACCGTGCGAGGGATGTCCTCGAGGGGCCGCCAGGCAGTCGTCATGCGGACCCCCCCGTGCCGTCCGGGCTTACAACGTCAATGCCGTACGGGGACGCCACCGATTCCTGACCCTTGCTTTCTCCCGTTGTTTTTTCCGTTTCTCTTTCCTTGACCGGTGGTTCGGCAGCAACAGGTGCAAGCAAGTGTTGGCCGCTTTGGGTTGGCGACCAGGTATGCGGTCCGCATCCGCGGATGCCCAGCCACCTGTCTAATTCCCTGGCGGAAGCAACCCAGAACTCAGCCGCCGCGGTTTCCATTTCCAGGATGACGGACTCAATGGTCGCCGCCGGATTGTTGCCACGTTTCGTTTCCAGGGCCTGTTGGAGCCGGAGGGGAGGTTCGCTCAGGTCAAGGTTGGGGAGAATCGGACTCTGCCCCGCTAGCCCCACCCGAACGCACAGGAAAGCCAGGCTTTCCGGTCGCTCGCAGGGACCGTGACGTTTGTAGTAGGTTGCGACCGCCGGGTCCAGATTGGCAATTGCCCACGACGCATCGTAGGTACCCAAACGGTCCGCGACCGCTTGCCGCCGTTCCTGGCTCATGCTTGCACGCTCGCATCCAGCTGTGGGGATGACCGGATTACCAGCCGGATGGCTTGGCTGATGTTGCTTAGGCCAGTTTCTTCCCGGAGTTTGTGCAAAGCTGCAAGGGTTCTGCCACAAAGGCTGAGGTTGTGGAGTCGGCTCCTCTCCGGGCGCCCGTCTCGGTCTCGGCCCATTAGCGGGCCGACGTAGCGGGCCGTCAGGCTCGGCGGGTTGTTGACCAACAGGCGGAGGGCCTTGCTGCAGTCCGGAATGCTCATTGATTCGCGGAATCGCTCAAGGAGGCGGATATCGCTTGGGTAGAGTGAATAGGACCTCCAACGGCATACGTTGCGAGTCATCGGGATTGCCTCCTGGCGTTGAGCGTGTCCAGTTCGCGCAGGAGTTGGCGAGCTAGGAACTCGACGCGTTGGAGACGGTCGAGAGACTTCAGTTCGGGGTAGGCGGCTGCGAGGTCAGCAGACCTGGGGGCATTCTTGGCCACGACAATCGCTGCTCGTTGATACTATAACCATAACGGGCGCAGGTAGCGCCTTCTGCTACCTGCCTCCTGTACCGTACCGGTACCGCTTTTGGGCCTAGCCAATCTGCACGGGTGTGGCAGGCGGCGCCAAGCGCGTCAACCCGGTGGTCTACGACGCTGTCGTCAAGTTGATCCAAACCAAGCGGTGGAGCTTCTTCGGATACCCCTCCACGTTCTACCAGCTGGCGGTTCTGCTGCTCCTTTGGTACGCCGACGTCCATGGGTACATGCCGAACCAGCGGTTGAAATCTGCATCCAAGGGGCCTGCTGCGGCCACCCGTGCCCAAGTTCACATCGATGCGAACTTGCGCGCGGGAATTGGGCAAGCACTCCATGGCCGGTTGATAGTGCCGCTCACGGAGCGCCAATTCATCGATTTGGCGGCCCACGACCTTCTACGGCGGTGCAACAACAGCGGGCCAGCCGACGCGATTGCTGGAATCAGCTTCCGGGAACAGATGATGCTCCTTCTCGGAATGCGTGATGGTGGCCAATGGTATCTTCGCATCGCGGACGAGGTGGTGCACAAGCGATCCAAACTGAGTCCAGGTGAAAAGCGTGAACTGGACCGCAAGGAGCGGGCGGGACCTGCGGAGTCGGTAATCGACGCCGAGGCGACTGACTTGTTGATTGACGCTTTGGTTCAGAGGCTCAGCACCGGCCCGAAACTCTGGTAGAGGCCTGCCAGGCGAGAGAGGTAGTCGTCGTAGCGGTCGAGAGCTCCCGGAGACAGGTCGCCCCTCAGGAGTTGGAGGTCTGCGTGGGAGATGCCTTTCCCTCGAGCCCAGGTGGTGGAAAATGCGCGGAAGCAATGGCTGTTCACGCGGTCCTGACGCTCCGTTTCCTTTCCGGTCATGAGTCCGAGCCGCACTGCGTCCGCGTGAAGGGCGGTGTTGAAGTTGTGGACTGCGTTGGATCCCCATGGTTTGCCGAAGGTCGTCAGAAGCAGGGTCCAGGTCGTGGGCAATCCGTTGTCGCTGCGCTTGACATGGTCCTCCCACCAGAGTCGGTAGACCTTGATCCAGCGCTTTGCCTCCGAGTCGAGCACCAGCCGTTTGTTGCCTTTTCTCTTGTCGCCAAGGTCGCGGTTGGCGGGGATGTCCATCCAGCCTTCGTCCAGGTTGCAGTACTCTTCGTCAAACCGCAGCTTGAGGACTTCGTGGACGCGGAGGAAGCACTTGGCCATCAGCAGGTACCCGATGGCATGGTTGATTGGCGACTGCGTCACCAGGAGCCGCACATCCTGCTGGGACAGTGTCCTTCGGCGGGGCTTTCGCCGTCTCTCGTCGAACAAGGCGGAATGCTTGCTGGCAAAATCGCGCATGACGGCGAGCGCGGGGTTGCGGGCAATCCGGCCTTCCTCGACGAGCCATTCGTAGAGGAGGTTGATGGCGCAGATGTAGGACCACACGCCCTGGGGATCCAGGGGTTTGTATCCGCTGCACGACTCGTAGGGGACGTCGACGAGAAGCAGGGGGCAACTCGCGATGCTGAGCTTGTTCCCCCGGCACTGGGGCGGCTGGCTGTTGATGAACTTGGAGCATTTCCTGCCCATCTTTGCGATGAAGGCCTCGATGTCTGGGGTCTCGAGGCTCGTGACCAAGACCTGGAATGAGCGGAGGAAGACACCTGCAAACGTGATGTTGTTCCGCTGGCTGTTCTTGGCCCCGCGGCGCAGCACATGCCGTTTCCAGGCCTCGAGGATGTCGGCGTTCGAGCTCCACGTCTCGGCAGCCTGCGAAGGCAGCTTCGCCAGCTGAACGTCCCAGGTCAAGCAGCGCCTCCCTTGAGCTGCAGCAACTGCTGCAGGGCCTCGCTCAGGTTCTGCTCAAGTCCCTCGAGGCGTGACTGCAGCTTGGAGTTCTCGACAGAAAGGTGTCCGCAGGTGCCCCTGAGACTTCCAATCTCGTCGCGCAGCCGCTGGTTTTCGGCCTTGATGTCTACAAGAGCCTCCTCGTTGCCCACTAGGCCCTTCATGACTTGCTCCTGAATCCATGCGCTGAGGGAAAGGCCCTGAGCCGCCGCCAGCGCCATCCACTCCGTTTCGCGGTCGCCGCGGATGTGGACGGTCTTCTTGCGCTTGTAGTACCTGGCGGCATACGCCCGGAGTTTGGCCCGCTCTTCGTCTGTGAGCTGCTCTCCGCGGGCCTTCTTGGCCCGGATGAGCGCCAGGTCACTTGGTGCCTGCATTACTCGACCACCTTGCGGTTGGTTCGGGTTTCTACGCACCTAAGGTCGACTGTGTGCGGCCTTGCATAACGTACTTCTACGAGTCGGCGAGACCAGGGTTTTCGCGGCGATTTTGCCATCTAGAGCAGGGTTCCTGCCCCTCTGTTGGCCCGTCGGTCGGCTGCAATTTCGCCGGCAACATCCCTGCTTTTACCAGGGACGGCTAGCGAACCTTGTAGTACGTCGCGTTGAGCTTCGACTCGTACTTCGGTCGGTGCCGCTTGATGGCCCAGTACGTCAGCCAGGTGCACAGCAGCGTCTGGTGCAACGAAATCAGGCCGAGCCAGTTGATGAGGACGCCCGGTTCTGGGACCATTTTGGCTTCGTAGAGCCAGTTGAGGTGGAGGGTGCCGTAGTTTTGCACTTCGTAGGCGAACAGGATGTCGGCGATGCCGACGATGCTCATCCACCAGATGAAGGCCAAGCCGAAGACGCCCATGGAGGCGTTGAGGGGGCTTTCGATGGGGCGCATGGCCTTGCTGCGGCCCGCGATGAAGGGGACGAGCATGACGAAGACGAAGGCGACGTTGACGAGGATGGTGCCGAGGAACTTCGTGTCGACGAGGGGGTCGGGTAGGAAGGGGATGCCGAAGCTGGGGATGGGCCACTTCGCGAGGAAGATGGGGCCGAGGGACCACAGCAGGTACCAGTCGGGTTTGACGTAGCGGGGGGGCTTCGTCATGTCGTAGGCGTCGTGCAGCGGGGGCGGCACGATGCTGATGAGGAGGAAAATTGCGCCCATCATGAAGGCGATGATGGCGCCGTCGCGCACGAGTTCGTCGCCGAGGCTGATGCCTTCGACGGCTTTCTGGCGCTTGGTGGGCTTTTCGGCCTCGAGCTTGGCTTTGGCCTGGATGTAGAGGTTGGTCAGCTCGGAGATCTTCACAGGTCGACCTCCGTCGTGATGCCCCGCGGCTCGCTGCGCTTCGCGGCCGCGGCCACTGAGGCGCCGATGGATTCCTTGCTCGCTTCGCGTCGCATCGTCATCATCGTCACCTCAGTGGGGTTCCGCCATGCCTTGCAGCCAGACGATGAACATGTGGAGGACCATGAGTCCGAAGAGCACGAAGGGCAGGACCCAGACGTGCAGGAGGTACATGCGGGGAATCAGGCCGGCGTTGATGTCGGTGCCTGAGAACATGATTTTGGCCAAGGTTTCGCCGAGGCCGGGAATACTCCCGAACATATTTTGGCCAATCGTGGCAGCCGCAATGGCGAGTTGGTCGGCGGGCAGGAGGTAGCCGGAGTAGGCGAAGAAGAACGTGATGCCGATGAGGGCGACACCGAGCACCCAGTTCAGTTCGCGCGGCTTCTTGTACGCGCCAACGAAGTAGACGCGCATCATGTGCAGGAAGACGCAGGCGACCATGAGGTGGGCGCCCCAGTGGTGGACGCCGCGCAGGACGTACCCGAGGGTGACTTCCTCCATGATGAATTGCACGGATTCGCGGGCGTGGAATTCTTCCTGCGGCGCGTAGTTGGGCACGTAGTAGAGTGCCAGGACGACGCCGGAGATGGTCAGGATGAGGAACGAGATGAAGGCCAGGCCGCCGAGGCAGTAGAGCGGGTACCAGTACCAGATGGTCTTCAGCTTGTAGCGCTCGGTGTGCGAGCGGGGGAGCTGACGGTTGATGCTCAACCCCGCGGCCTTGGCGGCCTCGATGTGGTTGCGGATGCGCACCGAGTCGTCGAGGTAGGCCAGCGTCATGAGGTAGAGGCGGGCAAAGAAGCCGAGCTTCTTCGCCTTGGCCAGTTCCTCGTAGGCGGCCTTGCCCTTCTTGTGCGGGCGATCGCCGGCGGCCGGAACGGACGCCGGCGCGGAGGGCGTTGGAGCCGCCGTGGCGGCGGTGCTTGTCTTGGCAGCGGGTGCGGGAGTGTCGGCCAAGTTACGCGGCCTCCGGGGGAGTGTAGAGGGCGAAGGGCGCGCCCTTGCCTTGCTTGTCGGCCTCGCGCGCCTTGGACTGGACGACGATTTCCATGCCGAAGATGGCGTTGGGTGCCGCGGGGATGGCGCGTTCCTCGTCGCCACCGTAGTTGCGCACGTCGAACGAGATGACGTCGAGGGGCGCGGGGGGAGGCGTGCCGGGCACGTTCAGTGCGAGGTCGTGAATGTCGTACTGGCCTTGGTGGCACGGGCACAGGATGCGGCCATCGGGCAGGCCGTCGCCGTCGTAGTCCGCTTCGTCCTTCGACGCGCCGAGTTTGGCGTTGAAGCCGACGGTGCAGCCGAGGTGCTTGCACTTGCCGCGGTACACCATGATGGCCATGTCGTCCTCCGTGGGGTGCTGGAAGGCGTACTGCCCGGTGTTGTAGCCGCGCTTGGCGGCGGAGGCCTGCAGCTTGGCCTTGTGCACCTTGTAGATGACGGCCGGCAGGAAATTCCATTCCGCAGTGACGACGACGGGCGGGGCGCCCGCGAGGTCCGCGATGGTGATGGGGATCTTGGAGTTCGTCTTGGCGTCGCGGCGGATGACGGGGCCGGGTCCGCCGCCGCCGAGGGCGTCGGGCGCGACGGCGGGCAGCAGCTGCGACAGGCCGCCCGGGATCAGTGCGCCGGCAACGGCGAGCTGCACGGTGCCCTTGATGAACTCGCGGCGCGAGAAGATGGACTCGGCTTTGACGGGTTCAGTCATGGAGTTGCACCACCAATGCTCGGCTGGCTTCGCGCCTCGCGGGCTGCAGTTGCGACTTCGCAAGCTCAGTCATGCAACTGCACCCCTTCATCTTCCCACTTGCGGAAGCGCTTCTTGGCGATCGTGACGTGGTCGACGAAGAAGCGCTGGTAGAGGAACAGGATGTACCAGAGCAGGAAGAAGATGCAGGCGAGCCAGAACGAAATCAGGGTCTGCTCGGAGATGAAGAATGGAATCTTCTGGAAGTAGATGTCCAGGGTGAAGACGGGGATGCGGGGATCGAGGCCGGAGGCCGAGTTGGCGCCCTTGAAGATGGCCCAGAAGACGAGGACGGTGAAGACGAGCTCGAGCATCGCGGACGCCACGATGAGCATCCCAATGAAGGCCGGGCGCTGCGCCGGGGTGCGGCGGACGACCGTGCCTGGGACCTTGCCGGTCTGGATCTCGAGCCCCGCCATCCGTCACCGGTCCTTTTGGTCCGTGTTGTGCGGGTTGACGAACTTGAGGTAGACGAAGCCGGCGACCATGACGAAGATCATGCCGACGAGGGCGATGAGGCCGATCCAGTACTGCTGCAGGGTGATGCCGAAGTGGACTGCGTGCTCCTCGACGGCGCCCAGCACGGCGCCATCCTTGTCGGCGAAGCCGAACTGCACCCAGCGCACGACGTCGCCCGCGGAGTTGACTTGGTCGCCGTCGACGTCGTTGACGAAGAGCGAGAAGCCGGCGGCGCCGGCTTCGGGGGCTTCCCACGTGACGTTCCAGGAGGTGCGGCCGGCGCCGAGGTGCGTGGCCTGCGCGCCATCGCCGGAGGCTTGGCTCTGGCCGTCGACGCCGGACAGCTTGCCGGAGGAGGCGCGCAGGTTGAAGCCGGCGTGGTTGGCGGCGGTCGGGTTGTTCGACTCGGCCAAGGTGATGGTGAGGGTGTACACGGCGTGCGCGACGTAGGGTCCGTTGAGGGCCACGCCGTCGGCGGCGACTGCCTTCACGCTGACCGCGGAGTTGTCGACGGCGGCGAAGACGAGGTGCTCGCCGTGGCAGGCGGTGCAGCCGAACTTCGCAAAGTCGTCGCCGGGCGGGGCGTTGTCCTTGGTGATGCCCGTCGAGAAGCCGAGGCCGAGCGGGGCGGCAACGAGGGCGCCCGCCAGCAACAGGAGGGCGACAGGAACGGCGCGGCTCGGCGCCTTCAGGAGGGCCACGATTCGCGCCCAAGCCAGGGCCTCATATAAGCGGTGCGACCAGGAGAACCAGTTCCCCATGCAACCGCGCGGACCCGCCTGCGGCCAAGGCTTGGCCGGGCATCCGACAGGGCTTAAGACCGGTCCCCGCGTCGAGCGCCTTGCCATGGCCTCCGCCCGCAAGAACGTCTCCAAGAAGGTCAAGCAGCCCGTGCTGGAGGACCCCAAACTGGTGCGCCACGAGCGCCTGACATTGGTCCTGTACCTCCTCGGAGGCCCAGCCCTGATCGCCGGCATGGTCGTGCTGTCGGAGTTCCTTTCCCGAGGCAAGCCCTCGCAGCTGCCGTTGATCATCGCCGGCACCCTGTTCGGCATCTGCGCTGTCGGGTTCCTCGTCGTCTACCTGATGCGCCGCGCCAGTGACAAGTAACGGAGCCTGGCGCCTTTCCAACGCGGTCGTTGCGCGTTACGCCACCACGAAGGCCGCGAACGAGCCGCCCACGGACGCCGTGAACGAGTAGCTTGCTGCGGCGAGGTCGCCGGGTCGCTCCACGGTCACCGTGATGACGAGCGGCTTCTGCCACGCCATGCCCTCGGGGACTCCGGTGTCGCGCCTGTCGCCCGGCACGTCGGCCCACGTCGCATTGTAGAGCAGGCTGGTTCCGCCCGCCGTGCTTCCCTGCACCACGTCGAGCGTGCGCGTGGCGGGGGCGAGGTTGCTGCCATCGGGTGCCAAGCCTGCGATGCGGACGATGGCCTGGCCGCCCTGGATGGCTTGACCCGTGAAGTTCACGAAAACGGTTAGGCTGGCTCCCGTCGCGTTCGCGGCGGCGGGCCACTCGAAGCGCGCCGGGGCGCTGCTTGCCGGCGCCGGCCCCTGGGCGGCCAAGGACACTTGGGTCGCCGCGAAGGAGTACGTGCGTTCCTCCGTCCAGGAGCCAGACTTCGCGACTGCGATTGCCGTTGCCGCAGCCGCGACGACGACGAGGGCCACCAGGACGACATCCACCTTGCGCACGCCACCCGACCCACCGCCGGGCTGAAAGGGGTTTCCCAGCGATGCGCCGGCCCGGGCCCGCTGGCTGGCCGGCACGGCGTCGTCTCGCGCCCGGGCCGTCCTGCTCAAGAATCACGCACCGCTGGCCAAGCCGTGGAGCGCATCCCGGACGCATCCCGGCAGGTGGCCGAGCCGACCGGCGACGTCGTTGTGACGACGGATGGGCACGGCCTCGTGACGGTGCGCCGCCGCCGCTTCGGACCGGTGCGCACCCGCATCGCGCGCGCCTTGGGCGTTGCTCCCGACTTCACCATCCGCCTCGACCGCCTGGGGAGCCAGGCGTGGGGGTTGCTGGACGGCCAGCGCACCGTCGGCGAGGTGCATGCGGAACTGGCGCGTCGCCTGCCGGACGAGAAGGACCTGGCCGCACGCCTCGGGAAATTCCTCGGCACCATGGTCAGCCGGAACATGCTTCGCCTGCGCTGAACGGCACCCGCGACGAGGGGTGGATGGGGCGTCCGTCTTGGGCCTAGACCTTCGTGCCGTCGTTGCTGCATGTGCGGTACCAGAACTCAGGGGAGTACCGCATGAGGGCCACGCTCTGCGTGTCGATGTCGTGGTCAAGGTCCGGCGTCATCTCCCAATGCAGGAAGACGCCACTCGGGGCCGGGTCCTGGTCAGCGGGAGCGAGCTCGAGCCTCAGCGTGATGTTGTGCAACGCGAAGCCTGCCGTGGGATCCGAACGGAACACCCACTCGTGCTTGGTTGAGTCGGGGCCCTCGTCCTCGTCGTAGGCACCGAGGGGATCGCCGGGGTAGCCGCCGTCGGAGGCGTAGAAGCGCAGCGTCAGCGCCGAGTCCTCGACGTAGAGGGCGCGGGCCGGCTGGTCGGGGCCCTTCTGGCGGAAGTGGAAGTTGAAGACAATCTGGTCGAGCGGGTGGCCGTCGAAGGCGAGCAGGTGGCCGTCCCCGATGCCCTGGCCGGGGCGGGTGGCGTTCGGTTCCATGAAGTCCCAGCGCTCGAAGTCGGGGTGCGTCGTCTGATTGTTGAAGAGCAGGGCGCCGTCGATGATTTGGCCGTTGTGAGGGTACTTGATCCAGGATGGGCAAGTGGTGAAGAATCCGTCACCGTCACCTGCGCCGGGGTCGTTCTGCGTGCAGCCCGAAAGGAGCAAGGCCAGGGCGATCAAAGCGGGCAGACGCACGCGTGGACATCCTGGGGGGGCCTTCAAGACGGTTGTGGACAGCGCCGCAGGGTTGGCCCCGCATCGCGCTCAGGCGCCGCACACCTTGTAGTGGTACGTCACCGTGTAGTCGATGATGGCGCTGGCGCCTTCCAGGGTCCAGTTCAGCGCCGCCGGCAACGCGGCCGACGGGGCGTCATGCAGGATGGGGGAGAGGAAGACGTCGAACTCGTTTCCGACCGCGTCGGCGTCCAGGTTGGCGACGGGCACCATTTGGGTCTCGCCGAGGCGGTAGTCACGCAGGCTCAGGCGTTTCCCGTCCGCCGACTCCGCACGCAACTCGAGGACGCCGTCCAAGTCCAGGCGCTCGATTCGAACGCGGAAGAGGTCCAGGGGCCGGTCGAGGTAGCGCTCGTCGGCGGGGCCGAGTTCCCTGCGTTCGCTGGCATCGCCAGTGAGGCTCACGCCGCTGGTCTGGCCGCCGTGTCCCTGCGCCCATTGCGGGCAGACGCCGAAGAGGGGGTCTACCGGCTTGTCGTCGGCGGGAGCCGTGCATCCGGCAAGCAGGAGGGCCAACGCGGCGGCGGCAAGACGCATCGCGGGCGCCACCTCCGTCCGGGATTTGGAGCCTGTGGCCGGGGGCGGGGCCGCGGGCAAGGGGCTTAAGCGGACGCGTCCGGTGGCCACCCAATGATTTCCCGCAAGGCGATGCAGGACGCCGCCGAACGGTACGACCCGAAGGACCTCGCCTTGTCGTGCATCGCGAGCCACTCCGGCCTCGACGTCTATGACGGCGCCGTCGACGAGGGGTACCGCTCCATCGCCATCGCCCAGAAGGGCCGCGACGACGTCTACGGCCGCTACTTCAAGACGCTGCGCGACAGCAAGGGAACCCGCATCCGCGGCTGCGTCGACGAGACGTGGACGTACCCGAAGTACGCGGGCGTCATGGACGCCAAGCAGCAGGCCCGCCTGCGCAAGGCCAACGCGCTCTGGGTGCCCAACCGCGCCTGGACGAGCTACTGCGGCATCGACGGCGTCGAGGAGGACTTCGCCGTGCCCCTCGTGGGCAGCCGCGCCATGCTGCGTTCCGAGGACCGCGGCGGCCCGAAGGACTACTACTGGTTGCTCAAGCAGGCGAAGCTGCCGTTCCCGCGCCGCATCAAGTCGCCCGACGACATCGACCAGCTCGCCATCGTCAAACTGCACCACGCCAAGAAGAAACTGGAGCGCGGCTTCTTCACGTGCGCCTCCACGAAGGAGTTCCACGCCAAGAGCAAGGAATTGCTCAAGCAAGGCGTCATCGACCAGGAGAGCCTGGACAAGGCCGTCATCGAGGAGTACATCATCGGCCCCGTGCTGAACTTCAACTTCTTCTACAGCCCCGTCTCCAAGAAATTGCGCAACGCCGAGCCCCTGGAATTGCTCGGCATCGACTGGCGCTTCGAGTCCTCGCTCGACGGCCACGTGCGCATCCCCGCGCCGCAGCAGATGACGCTGCCCGCCCACCAACTGGTGCCCGAGATGACCGTCGTCGGCCACAACACGGCCACGGTGCGCGAGTCCCTGCTCGGCAAGGTCTTCGAGTTGGGGCAGCGCTGGGTGAAGGCCGCCCAGGAGCACTATGCTCCTGGGATCATCGGCCCCTTCTGCCTGCAGACCTGCGTGGACAAGGACATGAACTTCCACATCTACGACGTCGCCCCCCGCATCGGCGGCGGCACCAACGTGCACGTCGCCACGGGCCACCCGTACGGCAACGCGCTGTGGCGCACGAACATGAGCACGGGCCGCCGCGTGGCGCTCGAGGTCAAGCGGGCAGTCGAGGAAGACTGCCTGCGGCAGATTGTGACTTGATGCCTGAAAAAACTTGGGCGATTCCCGGTCGGCCCTTGACGCAGTCGAACAAGAGTCAGGCGGAGCGGAGATGTCGATAACTACGCGAAGGCCATCCTTGACCACTTGCGCGATCCCGAGGTTGGTATCTTGATTGACGACTGCCAAGTGGAAGACTTGCACGTCGTCCGCAAGAAGGCGACGATAGGAAAACCGTCGGAACCGCCTAATTGGTTGGACCCATCGGCTACCCGTGGCCGGCCACCGCATCTACGCCGTCCTCTTCGCCGACGTGTACCCGATGTACGTGCAGAAGGCCGAGCGCAAGGGCCGCACGAAGGCCGAAGTTGACCAGGTCATCTGCTGGCTGACGGGCTACAGCGCCGCCGGCCTGAAGAAGCAGATTTCCAAGAAGTCTGACTTCACCACATTCTTCGCCGGGGCTCCCGCCATGCACCCGAACCGGTCCCTCATTTCGGGCGTCGTGTGCGGCGTTCGCGTCCAGGACATCGAGGACCCATTGATGCAAGCGATCCGCTACCTCGACAAACTCGTGGACGAACTGGCCAAGGGCAAGGCCATGGACAAGATTCTCCGGCAATCGGCGGCTTGAGCATGGCCACCATCTTCTACACTGCAACGTCCCTCGACGGTTTCCTGGCCACGCCCGACGATGACCTCGCCTGGCTCGACCAACGACCCCCGCCGTCGGAGGACACGTACACGCCCTTCATCGCCAAGGTGGGCGCCATCTGCATGGGCGCCGCGACGTACGAGTTCTTGCTACGCCATCACGCCAAAGGGAATGCCTGGATGTACACGCAGCCGGTCTGGGTCTTCACGCATCGTCGCCTCGCCATCCCGTCCGGCGCCGACGTGCGCTTCGTCAAGGGCGACGTCCGCCCCGTGCAGGAGGCAATGAAGTCCGCCGCGCCCGGCAAGGACCTGTGGGTGTGCGGGGGCGGGGGTTTGGCAGCGAAATTCCTCGAGGCGGGCCTTCTCGACGAACTGATTGTCACCGTGGCGTCGTGCACGTTGGGTGCGGGCAAACCCCTGCTGCCCATCCGGGCCAACCTGCGCTTGCTGAGTGCGCGGGCCTTGGGCGAACAATTCGCGGAACTCCGCTACGCGCCGGCAAGAAAGTCAGTTGCCTAGGCAGCCGCGATGGCCTTGGCTGGCATGTCGTCGTACACGCCGTCGAAGTCGTCCGGCTTGAGGCGCACCACTGCGTTGCGGGGGGTCGGAATGATTTGCATGGCTGCGGCCACGGGCTCCTGCACTTAGGCAATGTGGCTCGGGAGGGTGAACGGGTTCGCCTCGATACAAACGGCCAAAGCCCCGAGGGCCGATTCCTCGCCATGGATGCCCCGTGCGCCGCCGTCCGCCTGTCCGTGGTCGCCGTCGGGGCCTTGCTCGTCACCCTCGTTGCCGTCTCCGTCGTCGAGGAGGGGGCGAGCGCGTCCACTTTGGTGACGAAACGCGACGGGTCGCCGTTCACGCTTCCGGCCGAGGAAGGAGCCTACGAGGCCCAATGGCTCGACCAACCCCCTGGACCGCACGGCGTCTAGCGACGGCCCGAATGGCCGCCCCGCGTCTCGGGTGCCCGTCTTGTTGCTGTCCGCCGTCTTGGCGAGCGGTTGCCTAGCCCTGAGTCCCGACGGACAAGGCGAGCCGACAGATCTCCTGCCGGTGGGAGCGGATGCCGGTGCCTATTTTCAGCAGCCCATCGGCGTCGAGGTCCCCGCCCACCAATGGCGAGCTGTTGATCACCTTGGGACCACAGTTCTGGTCGAACTACACGTCGGCCAACAGCATCAACCTCGACCTGGCCGGACCGCAGCGTCACCCGAGGGCATGCCCCGGCCCACCACGGGGCAAAGCCGTAAGGCCCGAGGCAGGCTTTGGCGCGGTTATGCGCGTCGGCATCATCGGCAGCGGTGGAGTGGCACAGAACCTGGGCGCCGGCTTCCTGGCCAAAGGCCACGAAGTCGCCATCGGCACGCGTGACCCGAAGGCCACGCTGGCGAAGAGCACCCCGGATGCAATGGGGACGCCCCCGATGTCGGCTTGGCTCAAGGCCAACCCGAAGGCGAAGGTCGTGACCATGGCGGAGGCCGCCAAGCACGGCGAATTGCTGGTCTTCGCCGTGCACGGCCATAACATCGCGGACGCCGTCAAGGCAGCAGGCCCGGACAACCTGGCGGGCAAACTCGTGCTCGACACCTCGAACCCCCTCGAGTTCGGCTCCAACGGCGCGCACAAGCCCGAGTCCATTCCCGACTCCTGCATGCAGGTCGCGCAGCGCGCAGCGCCGAAGGCGAAGTTCGTGAAAGCGTGGAACTGCACGCCGGGCCACCTCATGGCCAACCCGAAGATCCCCGGCGGCGGCGACCAATTCATCTGCGGCGACGACGCCAAGGCGAAGGAACAGGCCGCCAAGATCCTCAAGGAATTTGGCTGGGGCGTGGCCGATGTCGGCGACGCCAGCATGGCGCCCTACGTCGAAGGCATGGGATTGACCGTCATCAACCAAGCCGTCAAGGCCAACGACTGGGGCTGGATCGTCAAGCTCAACGGTCGCAGGACCTAGTCCGGGGCAAGCCTGCGCCCGCTGGCTCCGTCAATGCGTGGCGGGAATCGTGCCGAACTTCCCTGACTGGTAGTCCTGCACGGCCTGGATGATCTCCTCGCGCGTCGTCATGACGAAGGGGCCGTACTGGAAGACGGGCTCGCGAATCGGGATGCCGGTGATGAACAGGAACTGGGCGCCTTTCGCGCCGGCATGCACCGCAAGGGGGCCGGTGCCGGACAGGGCGCCGGTCTGGGCCTCCCCGAGGGTCTTCCCTGCGACCTTGGCATCGCCGACGAAGACGTACACGAACCCTTCGTGGCCGTCGGGGACGTCGAGCTTGACCTCGGCGCCGGCGTCGAGGCGGACGTGCAGGTACTGGATGGGCGTGCGCGTGTCGATGACGGCAGAGACGCCGCCGAACTTGCCCGCGATGACCTTGGCCGAGCCGCCCGCGAACGTGGCCTCGGGAATCTTTGCGCCGGGGAACTCCTGGTAGCGCGGCGGCATCATCTTGTCCTTGGCGGGCAGGTTGACCCAGAGCTGGAAGCCGTGCAGGCGACCGCCCTTCTTGCGCAGGTCCGCGGACGGCATCTCGCTGTGCACGACGCCGGCGCCGGCCGTCATCCATTGCACGTCGCCGCGTCCGAGGCGGCCCTTGTTGCCGTTCGAGTCCTTGTGCTCGAACTCTCCGTCCAGCATGTACGTCACGGTCTCGAAGCCGCGGTGCGGGTGGTCGGGGAATCCCGAGCGGGCGCCGGGCTGGAATTCGATGGGGCCCATCTCGTCGAGCATGAGGAACGGGTCGAGGCGGCCGATGGCCTGGTTGGGGAAGGCGCGGCGCACGGTCATGCCGTCCCCTTCAGGTTGGTGGTGGCCGGTGGCGATGCGCGTGATGGTCGGAGGCACGCCTGCGCCATGCGCAAGCGCTCTTCAAAGGCCTGGGGGCTTGGGCAGGACGGGACGCAGGCGTTTTCCGTCCCACGACTCTGGCGACGGCGTGCACGAGTGCGAATGCTGGACGGCAGCCTGATGGCCAAACGCCGTCCCCTGCCTGAGCCGCAGGGTTGGGAATACGTCAAGGTGAGTCGCTCGAAGCTGCATGGGCGCGGCTTGTTCGCGGCCGTTGACCTGCCGAAGGGAACCTACGTCATGGAGTACCGCGGCGAGCGCATCGAGAAAAAGGAATCCGACAAGCGCACGAACAAGCAATGGGAGAAGGGTCGCGTGTACACCTTCGAGCTGAGCCGGCGCTTCGACCTCGACGGCTCCATCAAGTCCAACGTCGCACGCCTGGCCAACTTCAGCTGCGACCCGAACTGCGAATCCATCAACGAGGACAGCCGCAAGGTCTGGATCGTGGCCGTGCGCGACATCAAGGCCGGCGACGAGATCACGTACGACTACAACTTCCCCTTGGTCGAACCGCCGCCGCTATGCCATTGCGGCGCCGCCAAGTGCCGCGGCTACATCGTGGGCTCCGACCACGTCATGGACCTGGACGCGTGGAAGGAACTGCACCCGCATCTTGTGAAGAAGGACGAACGGAAACGCAGCCGCCGCTAGCCGACAGGCCACCGAAGCCCTAGGCTCGCCGCTTCCAACCCGCAGCACATGCCGCGGCAAGCCCAATCAAGGCCAAGGCCGGCCCGGGGATCTCCGCGTCACCGGTCGGACTCGGTGCCCCGCTTGCCCAGAACGCGGCGGTGACGACGTGGGTGGGCGTCGCCGCCATGAAGCGGCCGGAAGGCGCGAACGCCTCCAGCGTCTCCCCGGTCCACGATCTGCGTTCTAGCTGGCTGGTGGAGCCCAAGGTCCGTAGCCAGACTCCCTCGCGGTCGAAGGACTCCACGCCGCTCCAACCGATGCGCCCGAGCTCGTCCTCGCCCTGGCGAAGCACATAGGCCCGGTCGGCCTCTTCGACGGTCCATCCTGGTCCCGCCGCAACGGGCGGCGACGCGTAAGGGTCGGTCAATGCAGAGCCGCTGGCCAAATGGTACAGGCTGGCCGTCGTCTTCTTGGCGCCCGGGCCCGAGGTGACGAGACCGTATGCTCCGTCCGACCAATACAGGTGTGCCCACGAGTTGGGCAATGGGACGGCGCGCTGCGTCCCGTCCCAGCCAACGAGGGTCCAGGTCGTGGTGGCATTGCCATTGGCGAACTCGCTGTCGAACAGAAGCAGGCCGTCGTCGAGGACCGTCGTCGAGGAGGACGACAATCCCGCCACAGGGACGGGCATGCTGGACCGTTCAAGGCTGTCAAGGACGAGCCAATGGACCTGGTCGCCGGCCACCCAGGCCATCCGCCCTGGGCTCATGCCGAGGAGATTCGACAGCTCACACGAGGCACCGAGTCCCCGTTTGGCCACCGGGATGTCCAGGACCAGGGTGCCATCGGGTTCGTAGATCCAGATGTGCCCCGGACCCGGAGCGGGTTCTCCTGCCAGCGAGCAGGCTGCGGCGAAGGGCAGAAGCGTCACGGCGCCAAGGAGGACCGCGAGCCGCATGCCAACGCCATGGGTTGTCCAACTGATGAATCCCACGGTTTGGTTGGGCGCTCACCGTTTCTTGGCGGCCTTCGCCTTGCGGAACGCGCGGGCCACGGCCTCGTCGAGGGCCTTGGGGGCGCCCGACATGGGATCCACGCGCACCCAGCCGAAGAGCCGGAAGATTTGGCCGTCCGGCACGCCGAGGAAGTAGCCGGACGATGCAAGTTCGTCCTTGTGCGGTGCGTCCAGCAGCAGTTCGACGCAGCCCGGCTGCGTGCCGCCCTTCCACAGGCGCAGGAACTGGTTGCAGCCGACGATGAGGGCGACGTGCTCCTTGCCGAACTCCGCCTGCAGCTCGTCGCCGACGGCCTCCGCTTCCGCCTGGGCCTTGCGCACGATGGCGTACAGCCGCTCGCGGTGCGCCTCGGGGACAGGGGTGCGCTCCAGCACGCGCAGGGGCCGGTCGTCTTGCGCCGGGGTCTGCGGGGTGTGGTCCACAAAGGGGGGTAGCGGCAGCCGACTTCAGGTTTCTCCAAGAGGCGGCCAAGAGGCGTGCCAGGCGCAAGCTCATCTAGTCCGGAGCCGCGCCTATGAGGCGATTGGTCCAATCGTTGGCCTTTGGCCACGTCAACCAAGAAAACGCGGGGGGAATCGACTAGCGGTGCCCGTCGACGGGGATGCGCACCTTGCGCGGCTGGTCGGTCCAGCGGTCCTGGACGTCAGTCTCGTCGCCGTCGAGGGCGAAGGAGTCCACGCCGAGGTGGCGGCGAAGCAGGGTCTGCATCGGGTTGGGATCGGTCATGCATTCACCAGGAATCCGATTGACGCCACTCGTGGTCATAATGCTTCCCCGGGGAGGTTCGTCAAACGACGGAAAAGAGATGACATCTCCACCAGACATGTACAGGTTCGAGTTTCCATCTGCAATTGTGGGGGTCCCACAAGCTCCCACAATGGCCCTCCGGCGATGGGTTTTCAGGCCAATCGGGCGGCGTGGAACACGCGGTCAACCGGCCGGTCGTGGCCCTCATGCGGCACGGCCGGCACGATTTGGCAGTCGAACGCCACCGCCCAGGCGCGGTCGAGGCGAGGCAGGAGCCGATCGAAGTGGCCGCCGCCCCGGCCCAGGCGGCCGCCCTTGGCATCGAAGGCAAGCCCGGGAACGATGCCGAGGTCAACGTCGCGGGCCCGGACCGAGGGCGCGTCCGGTTTCGGCTCCGGGATTCCGTACGTGGCGCCGGGAACAAAGTCGCTCCAGCCGCCGACCTCGTGCAGGTCGAGGCCGCCCCACTGCGTGACCCGGGGGAAGCACACACGTTTGCCCAGCCTCCAGGCCGCATTGGCCAAGCCAACGGTGGAGAATTCCGTCGCAATCGCCCGGTAGGCCATGACGACCTTGGCGTCGCGCCACTCGGGTGTCGCCTGCACGGCAGCCGCCACCAGCTCCTCTTCCTGGGCGCGCCGCGCCGGCGGCAGCGCGGCGAGGGCTTGGCGCATGCGGCCGCGCAAGGCGTGCTTCTCCTCGGCGATGGCCAGGCTCGTGGGCACGCAGAGACATCGACCGCGGAGAATACGAGACCTTCGGTGGGACAAGATTGCGAGTTGTCCTAGCCTCAAGTGGGGGACCTGGGATTTAGCAGAACAAGAGAATCCATCCTGGCGCCAGATTTCGCTCCCTGCCAATCTGTTCAATCCAAGGTCCCCCCCACGAGCGGCCGCACGAAGTGGTGAATCTTGATATCGGGGGTCACCGTCGCCGCGCCATGGGACAACAGGGCCCGGCCGCCTGGCTGCGCGATTACGACGCGCAGGACCTCACCTTGGCAAGCGCGGTCAGCCATTCGTCGCTGCAGATTTTCCACGGCGCGCGCAAGGAGGGCTTCAAGACCCTCGGCATCGCCGCCGGCGACCGCGACATCACCTACTACGACGCCTTCCCCTTGGGGAAGCCGCACGAGTTCCTCCAGCTCAAGCGCTACATCGACCTCAACGGCGAATGCGAGCGCCTGCGCAAACGCAGCACGGTCCTCGTTCCGCACGGCTCCCTCGTCGAGTACCTCGGCGCCGACAACTACGCCAAGCTGCCGCTGCCCATCTACGGCAACCGCAACGTCCTGTCCTGGGAATCGGACCGCGACCGCCAGCGGGAATGGCTCGAGGGCGCCGGCATCCCCATGCCCCGCAAGGTCTCGGACCCGAAGGACATCCAGGAACCGGTCATCGTGAAGTACGGCGGCGCCAAGGGCGGGCGCGGCTTCTTCATCGCCAAGAGTCCCGCCGACTTCAAGCGCCACATCCAGGCCGACCAGCCGCACACCATCCAGGAATTCGTGTTGGGCACGCGCTACTACCTGCACTACTTCCACAGCCCCATCGTCAAGGAGGGCTACAAGACCAGCCAGGGCACGCTGCAACTGATGTCCATCGACCGCCGCGACGAGACCAACGTCGACGAGATGGGTCGCCTCGGCTCCACGAAGGAACTCGAGGAGGTCGGCATCAACCCGACCTTCGTCGTCTCCGGCAACATCCCCATCGTCATCCGCGAATCCCTCCTGCCCGAAGTCATGCGCATGGGCAAGGCCGTCGTCGAGAAGGCACAGGAACTCTTCGGCGGATTGTGGGGCCCCTTCTGCCTCGAGACCGTCGTCACCGACGAATTGGAGTTCCGCGTCTTCGAGATCAGCGCCCGCATCGTCGCAGGAACGAACCCCTTCATCGGTGGCTCGCCCTACTCCGAGATGATTGAGCCCGGCCTCAGCACGGGCCGCCGCATCGCGCGCGAGATCAAGATGGCGGCCGCGAACGAGCAGCTTGGGAAGATTCTGACTTAGCGTCGGCGGACGACGACTGCGGCAGCGAGGGTCGCGAGCACCAGAAGTGGCGAAAGGCCCGGGATGCTGCTGGGTTCGAAGAAGTCCATCTCGTCCCGGAACGAACCACACTGCACGTAGGCTTGGCGCAGTGTGTCGGAGCCGGCCTCCAACGTGGCCACGACGAGGCCGGCCTCCGAGGACACGGCGACGCGCGTGCCCGTGCGCCATTCGAGACGACTCTCGCCGTTCACGGCGGAGCCATACACGGGGCCGAGGCGCCCGTCGCCCCAATCCAACGCGAAGCCAGCCGTCCCGTCGCCGTCCTCGACATTGGCTTGCAGGTGGCACGCTGGACCGGCCGGGTCGAGCTTCCCCAACTGCACCGCAATGTGCACGCCGCCGTCGTCCGTCCAACTCCAAATGCTACGCAGGTCGGCCTCGGAGGAGGCGGGCACGTCGTCCACCTTGACGGGATCCTTGCTGGGAAGCACCGCGCCAATCCCGAGCTGCGCAATCATCTCGGACCCGACCATGAAGGACCCGGGGCCGGCTGCGTCATCGAAGCGCGGCGTGAGACGAACCCGCACTTCGTCCCCGTTCGTGGCGGTCGCCTGGAGCTCGTCGATGACGACCCCGTGACTGTACTCGAAGGGCTGCTCCCCGGAGACGGCGATGATCCACCGGGCTTCGAGGTGGTTGTCGCCCTGGATGTCGTAGTTGAAGGGGCGCGATTCGCCCTCCTGCAGAGCCGCACGGTCGGGGCCAGGTCCCAAGGGGTAGGAAAGAATCTGTCCGTCGCCACGGAAGCGGACACCCTCAAACCACGAGGTGGGTGTGACGGCGAACGGGTCCGAGACCCGCCAAGTGACGTTGATGACGGGCTGGTCCGTGAAGTAGGTCGACAGGTCGGCGACCTCGACGCGCACGCGGAACTCGGCGCCGTCGTGCCACAATTCGATTGCCAACAAGTCGCCGCTTGGCGTCGTGGCCGCCACGTTGGCCATGTGGTCGCCTTGCGGGTCCTCAATGCGCAGGGTCAGGGCCTCGGCGCCAGCGCTTGGCACAACCAGCAGGAGCAGGACCGCCCACCGAATCATGTCCCGCGAGCCGGGCGGGGGCGGAAGAGTCTTGCTCAATCCATGCGACGGCGCAACAACGCGACGCCCGCAATCGCCGCGATGGCGAAGAGCAGCGACGGCGCAGGCAGGAACTCAGGGTTGACCTCGAGGCTGTCCTCGAGCGAGTTGCCGTCCTTGTCGCAACTGGCGCGCACCGAGCCGTAGCTGCCGTCGAGGCCGGGGCCCACGTAGTCGGCGCCGAGGAGGCGGACCTGCGCGTAGCCGGGCGTGCCGTACTGCAGCGTCAGCGCCGCGTCGAGTTCCGTGGACCGGCTTCCGCCGACGGTGGGCTCGTCCTTGGAGGCGGAGACGTACAGGCGCTCCAGCCACGGGTCGTCGAACGTGGCCGTCATGTACATCGACAAGCCGTCCTCGGATTCGGAGCCGAAGGCGTACGTCCACAGGCCCCACGACCCGCAGTCGGACAGGGATTCCGGCGTGAGCGAGCGCAACTCGTAGATGAGCAGGACGTCAGTTCCCTGCACCTCGAACCAGGTGCCGAGGAGGTCGGCTGCCGCCGGCAGCTCCTCCGTCGAGCCGCCGGTCAGGTCCGCGGCACGCGGCGGGACGGCGACGGTGCCGAGGGCGAACAGACCCGGCAACGCGAGCACGCCATCGCCCGCCGCCGTGTCGGCGTCGCCGCCACCGGTGACCAACGAGACGCCGGCCAGGCCGGGGCGCGCCGAGGCGGTGAAGTCGCGCAGCGTGGAGCCGACGAGGTTGCTGGCATCCTCGGCCGGGAAGGAGGCGGACATCTCGCCGGGCGTGCCGTCGCGCACGACGGCTGGGAAGTCGGCGCCGCGTTCGACTAGGCCCCCCGAGCCGTCGTCCTCGAGCAGGGCCGCCATGGGCGCCGCGTCGATCTTGAAGCGGACTCCGCCGCGCGCCGCGGCGCGTTCCGGGTCGAGCGGACCAGCGAGGCCCCACGTGACGTCGTACGTGCCCGAGGATTGCGCGTTGAGTTCCGCGACGCGCAGGGTCACGGTGACGCCGCCGCGCTCGTCCACCTCGAGCCAGGCGGCGAGGATGTCGAGGCTGGTGCCCAGCGGTGCGGGGACGGTCTGGTCGCCGGCGGCGTCGGTGAGTTCGGGAGCCTCGGCGGTGCCGGCTGAAGCAAGGGGCGCCAACGGCAGGAGCGTCAGGAGCAGGACCCAACGGGACATGGCCGTCGAGGGGAGCCGGCGCTTGAAAACGCTTGTGGGCTCAGCTTCGGACAAGCCAGTAGGCGATGAAGCCGAAGCCGATCGCCGTGTACACGAGAACGACCCAATTGATCCATTTCAGCAGGCGAGCCCGCCGCGCCGCCACGGGGTTCGACGCGCCGCCGGCGGCATCGACGGGGCGGTTGGGGTCGAACTTGCTGAACCCGGCCACGGCGGGGCCGACCCGAGGGAGCAAATCAGGCTTGCTGGCGTCGGACAATCACTGCGACAAGGGCGAGCTCGATGGCCAAGAGCGGGATGGCCGGGCCTGGGGCCTTGTCGCTTGCCATGGTGGACCTTGGCCCAAGATGGCGGACTTCAGTTCCACAGCCGACCGCGAGGACCCAATCGTTCGCGTCCTGCATCCGCGTACCATTCAGCGTCAGTTCGACCAAGCCCTCGTCACGATCAAAGATGCCTCCATGGGCACTTACCCGTTCGAGCAAATTGGCCGTCTGGCCGGACACAAACACGGCATCAAAATGCGACTCTCCGACGAAAGCAAGGACCTGCCAGATCTCTAGGTCCTGCACGGCGCTGTTCCGGTTCTCTTGGCCGAGCTTGCATCGATCAAGGCCGTTGATGGGAATCGCGTCGAAGGCGACCGTGAAGCGGACATCGCCACCCACTTGCTCGACCCAGACGTCGCGGGCGTCCACCATGGTCGCCCATTCAGTGCTGTCCGCGCTCCATGTCGGCAGCTGCGTCGGCCGTTCCAAGTCCCCGGGAAGGGTGCTTCCAGTGGCCGGCAGCGACAAGGGGCCGTCGCCTAGGGCACTGTCGAGCGGAGCGAGCGTCGGCGCATCGACTACGCTAGTGAAGGCCGCTACGCCCGGCCGCAGCTCAACAACGAAGTCCGCCAAGACCACGCCTCGCCAATCGTAGGAGAAGCCACTGCTCGGCGCCCAGTCAAGCAGGAGATGGCCCGGCGTCCCTGGCACGACCGTGAGATCTGGGTCGGCGCTGCCCTGCAGCACGGCGCCACTGACCTCCCAGTCAATCTTGTTGAAACCGAGGCCCACGATCATGCTCGCAGAACCGGCCACGCGCAAGTGAACATCATCCTGCGCCGTGAGCGTCGTCACGGTGACGTCGAAACGAAAGGAGATTGGTGGCGGGACCTGATTGCTGCTTGCGTTGATGGAACGCACGACGTCCAGGGCCAGGATGTCGAACGCGCCGTTCAAGGGGGAACCCACCTGGTCGCCGGGAGCATCCTGCAGGGCGGGCTCAGCGGCGGCAGCTGGAACGGCCGCCAAAGCCATGGCGAGGAGGCTGATGGCGACGGAGCCACGCACCTTGAAGCGGACCGGGTCCACCCATGAGGCTTTTCGCGTCGTCGGCGTGAGGCCCCTGTGCTGCATATCATCCTCGCCGGGGCCGAAGTCGAGCTTGCCCCCGAATCCATTGCGGGCCATCCCGCCGTGCGCACGACGGCGAAGGAGCAGAACCGCAAGGGGACCGAAGTCCTGCTCGACCAGAACGTGCACTCCACGGCCATCCGGCAATTGCCCGACGGCGAACGCCGCGGCCGCCCGGACATCCTGCACTACTGCCTCCTCGTCTTGCTTGAGTCCCCGCTCAACAAGGAGGGCCGCCTCAAGGTCCTCGTGCACACGCGCAACGGCGAACTCGTGAACATCCGCTCCGACACGCGCCTGCCGCGGGGCGAGGCGCGCTTCCAAGGCCTCCTGTCCAAGGTGCTGCGCGACGGCGCGAGCCAGGACAAGCAACCGCTGCTGTGGAGCGACGGCGTGCGCACCCCGGCGCAGGTGTTGGCCGAATGCAAGGGCCCCGTGGTTCGGCTCGACGAGGCCGGCGAAGCCGTTCGCCCCGCCGACCTCGCGCGCCGCGCCGTTGACGGCGACCTCACCGTCGTGCTCGGCGCCTTCCCCGCCGGCGACTTCACCCCCGATTGGCTCAAGGCCGCGCCCACCGCGGCGTCGATTTTCCCGCAAGCCCTCAACGCGTGGGCCGTGGCCAGCGAAGTCGTGGCCGGATTCCGTTCACTTTGACGTGCAGCCGAACGCCTGCAGGATGATGCTGTAGTTCACGCTGAAGGCGAAGGGGTCGCCCTCCAAGGTCAGCGTGAAGTTTCCGGCCGGCGCCGTCGCCTGCGAGTTCCACACGTTCATTCCGCCACTGCTGACTTGCGTGACGTTGCCGCGAGGGCCGTCCAGGTTGATGTGCACGTTGCCGCCCGCCTCGGACCAGACGACCATCGCCGACAGCGTCTGGCCTGCGCGGGCCTTCCCGGTCGCGCTCGGGTTCTGCGCCGGACTCGGGTCCGAGGTCGCCATGGCGGGGTAGAGGATCGTCGCCGACTCGTTGACGCGCGTCACGGTGTGCGACGAGCAGTCCAGGTTGTCGTTGAAGGCCGCCTCCAGGCCGCCGATGCAGCCAGGCAGTGCGAAGAGGGCGGCACAGGCGACGAAGGCCGGCAGGCGCATGGGCCCACCTGCAGCCGGACGTACTTGAGGTCTGTGGGCCAACGGTCTCCCGACGACGGACGGCAGACCCCACTCGAACAGGCGTTGGCCTGTGCGAGTGAACGGTTCCAAGACCGGCCCTCAAACTGGATAAAGGGACTCCTGGGTTGCTTGCGTATGCTGCGTGCGCTCGCCGTCGCTGCACTGCTTGCCCTGGCCCTTCCCGCGGAGGCCCGCCCCTTCGTCCTCGCCGACGAGCCCGCCACGGCAACGGCCGGAGACCTCCCGGAGGCCCGCATCGGCAGCCCCCTCGTGCGCTCCCAAGTCGACGCCTGGATGCCCATCCTGAAATCGGACGGCTACGCGGCCGCCGCCCAAGCCATGTCGCAACCCGAATCCGAGCCGGCATCCAGCGATGACGACCGCATCGAGCACTGGTTCATGCCCCTCGGGGACGCCAACGGCAACGGCCGCGACGACGTCGTTCTCGCCACGTCCGAGAAAGACACCATCACGTACAAGGCACTCGACGGCGGCCGCGTCGGCGAGGTTCTGTGGACGCTGGAGATCGAGGACGACGACTACGCGTACCTCGCTGGCGACGTCGACGAGGATGGCGTGTACGACATCGAGCGCCTGGCCGAAGGCGAGGAGACCTCCTCCGACGACGGCATGCAGTGGGAACAGCGCTCCACCGTGACCATCCTGTCCGGCCGCGACCTGGCCCCGTTGACCGAGTTGCAACTGGTGTCCCGCGGCTCCTACGAGCGGACGGAACCCGAACTGGTGCTCATTGGGGAATCCACTTGGAAGGACCGTTACTCCTTCGAATACGTCACGGACCTGGACGGCCAGCCCGGCATGGCCCGCATCACCTGGACTTGGGAGTCGTACGAAAGTGAGGAGCGTTTCGTCTTCCTCACGACGGCCTCATCGTCCACGTACAACTATTCCTCGACCATCACCGTTCTCGATGTTGCCGGCGCGTTGCGCTGGGCCCACGATGAACCGGGATGGGACTTCGCCTACGGCGGCGCGGACGTGACGGGGGACGAGGTTCCGGACCTGCTGATGCGCTCCGGCGACAGCTACGGCTACTCCTCCAGTGGTTTCCTGCCGCCACCGCCCGTGGACCCGCCGGTTGACCCGCCCCTCCCCTTCCAGGTCTTCGGGTCCGAAGAAGAGACCCAAGCGCCGCACCAGGTGCGCTTGCTCGACGGCGCCAGCGGCGGCGTCCTCTGGGAGCAGACGTTCGCCAACGCCTCCTACAGTTACACGGAATGGCTCGGCGACTTGCACGGCAACGGACCCGTGCTCGCAGTCATCACGTTCGACTTCACCTTGGACGAGGACCACGAATACTCCATGACCGCGCAGACGTCCCTGGTTGACGGCGCCACCGGCGACATCCTGCGCCAAGAACCCGAGGCGCTCTCGTTCGCGCCCCTGGGCGACGCCAACGGCGACGGCAAGGACGACCTCCTCAGCCTGGACTTCAACGACAGCACGCTCACCTTCGTGGCCTCTGACGGCGACCTCAACGTCCTGTGGGACCTCAAGCTCAGCGACGACGACTTCGCCGGCATGAGCGACCTCGACGCCGACGGCGTCCTGGACCTCCTTGCGTGGCACGGCGACAACCTGACCGTGTACTCCGGGACGGACGGCAAGAAGGCGTGGGCCCGCGAGGAGCCACGCTGGAAAGACTACGACCTCACGCCCGGAATCGTCTCCAAGGACCGGCGTGAAGTCGCGGTGCTCCTCAGTGACGCCCTCGACCACGAGGCCGTCACGGACTACAAGGCCGACATGCTGGTGCTGCGCGGGTCCGACGGGGCCTCGGTGTGGCGCAAGCCGCTGTACGACCCCGCCGACTACCTCGACGTGTCCGACGAGGACATCTGGCTCTGGGTCGACTACGCCGGCGACCTCAACGGCGACGGCGCGCGCGACTTCATCGTCAACCTCGAGCAGGGCTTCGACATCATGATCTGCGACGGCGACGGCTGCGAGGAAATCAGTTCCGAAGAGGATGAGGACACGGGCCAACGCCTGAGCATCACCCTCCTCGTGGACGGCGCAACGGGCTCGACCATCACGCGCTTCGACGACATGGACCTCGCCAAGAAGGTCAAGAAAGTCGAAGAGGCCCCGGTGGACGTCAAGCCGGCGGCCGAGGAAATCCGCGAAGAAGTCTCCGGCGAAAACGCTCCGGGCTTCGCGCTCTACGCGGCACTCGCGGCCGTCGGCGTCGCGCTTGCCATTCGCCGCCGCAAGGCGTAGAACGTCCGTGGCCTCCGCAGGGGGGCCTTGGGCGAACTGGGAGCCTCGGATTGAGCAAAGCGCACGGCAACCGGTTTGCGGGCCGCAATAGCATGGGATTCCTGGGAACCCACAGAACTCCACGAGAATCACGCGGTTGGTTCTGTGGGTTTCCAGCCGCCAACATCCCCGAGACTGAATCGGCTCAATTGCCAAAGCCAGCCGCAACCGTCCAAGGCGAAGCTCGCCTCCGCGCCAGCCCTTACTTGGACTTCGCCTTGATGCGCTTCAAGGTGAACAGCGACTCGCGCTCCATTTCCTCGAGGCGCAACGCGATGAACTTCTTGATCTCGTCAAGTTCCGGGAGGACCTTGAATTCCAGGGCGTTGACGCGGCGCTTCGTCTTCTCGACTTCATCGAGCAGGCGCTTGATGGCCGTCTCGAGTTCCGCGGCGAGGATGACTTGCTCCACGAGGTCCTCGTAGCCCGTGACGGCGTCGTCGATGGCGGGGCCGGTGCCGATGAGGCCGTAGCCGC
Organism: Thermoplasmatota archaeon; assembly: GCA_038046725.1. Taxonomy (GTDB): domain Archaea; phylum Thermoplasmatota; class E2; order JACPAO01; family JAHFTW01; genus JAHFTW01. Next base: position 285,755 of record JBBSVQ010000001.1, read on the forward strand.
GCTCCGACAGGGGCTTGCGCACCGAGGAGGCCTTGATCTTGGGCACGCGCACACCCATGATGTTGTGCTCGCGCAGCTGCACGGTGGGCGGCTGGCTGACCGTCATGGCGACGGAGCGGACCGCGATGGTGCCCTCGACGGCGGAGGCCATGTTGATGGACTCCTGGGCGGCGGCGTAGCGCTTGACGAGTTCGGCGCGCAGCGACTTGACCTTGGGAAGGATCGCGAAGATCTCGTACATCAGGCCGTCCCGCTTCTTCTTGAGCAGGTTGTAGCCGGACTTGGAGAGGGCAATCTTGCGCTTGACGTTGATGAGCTCGGAACGGGTCGGGGTGACGTTCTGGGCCGCCATACGCAAGGGCGCCGACAAAAGGCTCGGTCATAAGCGTTGGGCCTGGTGGGGTGCGCCCTCCAGTGTGGGGGGCCTCGGATTCAGCAGACAACTGAGCAATCAATCTGGCGCGAGTTTCGCCTAGGTTTTTTCGTGGCTGTCTGCGGCAATTGAACCGATTCTGGACTGCCAGGTGTGGGAGGCCTGGGAAATCACGGAACAAAGGGGAATCTTCCCGGTCTTCTGTGGGTTCCCAGGCCTCCCACATCTTGTCATTGAATCAGTGGACTGCGGAGACCCGAGCCAACCGTAAAGCGACACTGTTCGTTCTGCGGAATCCGAGGCCCCCCGGAACTCCTGCGGCCTCCAGATTCGCCACACTGGGCCCGCCCGCCTACGTCAGGGGCCACAGCCAGGCCAGCATCGCGACGGAGGTCACCATGCACAGCAGGTTCAGGGGAGCACCGACGCGCATGAAATCGGAGAACCGGTACCCTCCGGGGCCGTAGACCATCAGGTATGTCTGGTACCCCAGTGGCGTCATGAACGCCAACGATGCGCCGAAGGTGACGGCCAGGATGAATGTGAACGGGTTGTACCCGAGCACGACGGCGAGGTTGGCGGACACCGGCAGCATGAGGGCGATGCAGGCGTTGTTGCTCATGATCTCCGTGAGAAGCATGGCGACGAAGTAGACCATCGCAAGGACCGCGATCGCCGGCCAATCGACCACCAAGCCGGCCACCCAGTCGGCCCCCATCGCGGCCGCGCCGGTCGTCTGCAAGGCAACGCCGAGCGGGATGAGGCCGGCCAGGAGGAACAGGATATCCCAGCGCACGGCCCGCTGCAGCTCGTCGAGGCGCAGGCCGCCCGTGATGACCACGAGGGCGACGCCGGCGAGAGCTGCGACGTGCAACGGGACGAGGTCCATCGTCGCGACCGCCATGACGCCCACGAAGATGCCGAGGACCCTGCCGACGTGGTGCACGCGGGCCACGTCTTGCGAGATGTCCTTCGCCACGACGAGTTCCGCGTCCGAGCGCAGCGCAACGATGGCCGCGGGGGTCCCCGAGACGAGCAGGGAATCGCCGGGCTCGAGGCGCGTGGTGGCCAGTGGGTTGGCGAACAAGCGCTCGCGCTTGCGGATGGCGAGAACGATGGCGTCGAAACGGCCGCGGAAGCGGAATCCTTTGAGTGTGGCGCCGGCCAGCGGCGAGCCGGGTGGGATGACAGCCTCGACGACCTCCAATCCCGACTCCTTGGCGGGCACCCAATGGGTCACCTCGGGCAGGAGCTGGACGTCCTTCGATTGGTGGATGCGGATGACGTGCTGCCGCCCGCCCCGCACCAACAGGACGTCGCCCGCCTGCATGACGGTCGATGGGGGCGGGCGTTCGAGATTGAAGTCCTGCCGGACGAGGCGCACGGGCTCGACCTCCTTCGGGTCGAAAAGCGGGATGTCCGCGATGGCCTTGCCCACGATCGGGGAATCCACGGGGACCGTGACCTCGCACAGGTACTCCTTGAGGTTGAACCCGGTGGCCACCGACCCACCGCGGTCGGGCAGCAGGCGCGGGGCGACGAAGTAGAGGTAAAGCCCGCCGACGAGGAAGACGACGCTGGCCGCCTTGGTGAACTCGAACATGCTGAACGCGCCGTAGCCGAGGTCCTCAGACACGCTTGACGCGAGCACATTGGTGGACGTCCCCACGAGGGTCAGCATGCCACCCAGGGTCGTGGCGAACGCCATGGGCATGAGGTAGCGCGATGGCGAGCTGCCCAGGCTGTTCGCCACGGTGATGACCAGGGGGACCATGATGGCCACCTGGGGCGTGTTGTTTGCGAAAGCCGACACGACGCCGGAGAAGACCAGGATGATGGCGAGCAGCCGCCGCTTGGAGCCGCCCGCGGCGCGCACGAGCAAGGCGCTCCAGGTCACGACCACGCCGGTGCGCTGGATGGCTTCGGCCAGGATTAGCATGCAGAGGACCGTGATTGTGGCCTCATTGGCGAAGCCTGACATGCCTTGGTCGGGAGTAATCACGCCGGTGAGCATGAGCACGCAGGCGGCCGAGATCGCCGTGATGGCGGGCGGCACGAGCTCGGTGATGAAGAGGACGATGGCCGCGACCACCACGATGAGCGTGATGAGGATGGGGAGCGGCAGCAAGCGGTCACCCACACCCCTCCCACCGTTTATCGTCTTGCGGCCTGGGACGCCGGGGCCATGCAGCGGGCCGCCTTCGAGGAGGTTGAGGTACGTTTCCCGTGGAGGGCTCTAGAGTCTCTAGCAGCTTTGTCCGGAAGCCTTTGTCTTGCGAACGCCGCAACCTAGCGTATGGTCCTCGTGGTCCTTCCCCGACTGCCTGACTCCACCGAGCCCTGCCCTTCCTGCGGCCGGGACGCCCGGTGCGCCCAGTGCCTGGCTTGGCTGGATTGACCTCACCAGCCCCCGGCGGAACAGTCGCTGCCATGTCGCCCGCATTTGCCTGCGTGGCGCTATTGTTTGCCATCTTACTGCAGAGGCGTCGCCGCTCCTAAGCAATGGACTTCCAGCGGCCTCCCGCCAGAGTTTCCTTCAAATACCTCCTGCCCTCACGCAGACCTAGCCCCATCCCTGTGCGGCGCCCCCGGGCGCTGACTACCAGGAACGGTCCGCGGATTCCACGGATCGAAAAGGGTCGGAGCAACCACACATGGCACAAACCATCGAGACAGTCGTCGACGGCGGCAAGGTCGCCGCCGGTCCCCTGGGCCCCGTTCTGGGTCCCGCGGGCGTGAACATGGGCAAGGTCGTCGCCAAGCTCAACGAGGTCACCAAGTCCTACACCGGGATGAAGGTCCCCGTCAAGATCATCATCGACGACAAGAAGGACTTCACCATCGAGATCGGCACGCCCCCCGTGTCCCAACTCGTCATCCAGAAGACGAAGATCGAGAAGGGATCCGGCCGCCCGAAGGACACCTTCGTGGGCAACATCACCATCAAGCAGTGCATCGAGATCCAGGACATGAAGGGCAAGGACATGCTCGGCGGCTCGCTCAAGGCGCGCGTCAAGGAAGTCGTCGGCACCTGCGTCTCCATGGGCGTCACCGTCGAGGGCATCAACCCCCGCCAGATGTCGAAGGACATCGAGGCCGGCAAGTACGACGCCCAGCTCAAGGAAAAGTGAGCCTACGGATTCACCCTCTTCCTCTCCTTCCTCTGTTTCTTCGCCCACCCCGACCGACGAGCCCAGTGGCCGCGTCGTCGTGTTCTGGTTGTTCGTCGCCCTGAGCGTCGCCACCGCATTGGCGCTGCTGTACTTCGCCAGCATCGCCCCCGCGGGGGCACGGCCACGCATCTACGCCAGCCTCGTCGGGAACCTCGCTCTCCCGGTCATCGCGTGGTACGTGTACAAGAACCTGGCAAGGCACCGTCAACAGCCTTGATGAGCATCAACTGACGGCGCGCGTTCTTCCTCTGGCCCGCTCAACGTCTTTCTCCGCCGACGCCGGGGGCTCGCTCACCAGCAATATTTGAAGCGCGCGCCGAAGGCGCGCGAGGCGGCGCCCCGCGCCGCCAAGCCAAGCAACTGTGAGGTGGTCGTCGGAGGAGTCGTCAGAAGGAGGTTTGCTGGCATGGGGCACCGAACGGGCGCGAGCAGCGCCGTCCATGTCTCCAAGTTGAGCGTTCAAGGCCGAGCGCCGCCCCGAGGCGGCGCGAGGCGGGCCTGCCCAATCAGCGAGGCGAGCGTTGGAAACGCGAGCCGAGCGCATGGGGGTCCAGGGGGCCCGCAGGGCCCCCTAGCTCCAGCGGAAAACGAAACGCCCGAGGCTTCGGAGAAGCCGAGGCGTTTCGTTCAAGCGAAGCAGTAGACTTCGTGCAGGAACTCCGGCACGCTGCTCGTGGGAATCTTCGCTCCCGCTGAGTTGGGATGTCCGCCGCCGACGATGCCGTGTTGCGCCGTGAAGTCCGACACGAATTGGCCAAGGTTGAACGAATCCGGGTCGAGACCCGTTGCTCGCATGGAGAGGCTTGAGAGGTTGTTGCGGCGGTTCAGCATCACGGCGACGCTTGCGCCCATCTGCTTGGCGACTTCCGTGAGGGCGCGGGAGCCGAAGCCGAAGAGGCTCGTCTTGTGCCGGCCGAAGCGCAGGAGGGCGACGTTGTGCTTGAGCTCCACGCGTTCGCGCACGCGGTCGAGGGCGCGGTCCCAGCGGTGTTCGTTGACCATCTGCAGGTAGCGGCTCTTGACTTCGGCCACCTCGCTTGGCCAGCGGCCCGATGCGAGCCGGCGTGCGGCTTGGTAGCGGAAGCGGTCGTCGTCGACGCGGTAGCGCCACGCGAAGTCGAGCATGCGGGCCTCCTCCTCGAGGCGTTCGACGCCGACGGCGCGCGTGACGTCGTTGAGGAGTGGGGACTCGCAGTACTCCACGAGGTCGGCGAGGGCAACAAGGTGGCGGTGGTCGCCGTTGAGGCCGAGGTAGTCGTATGCGACGCCGGCCGCGGAGACGCCTTGGCGCACGACGCCTTCCATGTCCTGGTCGAGGCCGTCGAGTTGCAGCTCGGACTGCTCGTGGTGGTCCAGGTAGGTGACCTTCTGGCGCGTCTTCGCCTTGTCATTGAGGGTCTTGACGAGGCGGGGCGTGAGGCCGAGGTCGACGAGGAAGAACTCCTGGCTGCTGATGTCCTTGCGCAGGACGTCGACGGCCATGTCTCCGGAGGGGACGAAGGTGACCTTCACGTTGGGGTCATGCGCCAGGAACAGCGCAGCGGACACGATTCCGTCCACGTTCCCCCGGGTGAGGAGGTGGGCTTTCCGGTCGTCTTTGGGGCGAAGCTCCATGACGAGTGTAGTCCCGCCTACCCATCGCACTTCCGACCCTAAAGGGGTTGCGATTTCTCCACCTGGGGCGGCAGGCACGGTTTCCTCTGGACGCCCACTGGTCAGCGTCCACTGGAAGCTGGGGTTGCGCCGCACGAGCGGCAAGGTCCCTTGGCGCCCGTCGGATGCCCACAACTGGCGCACCATCGCTCATTTGGGCGTGGTCGGTCGAACAGGTCTGGGAAGTCCACGAGGCCGGGCACGACTTTGCGCGCCACGGGCAGGAGGCTGAGCCCGAGAACGATGGCCGTTAGGAACAGGATTCCCGCCAGAAGGTTCCACGTATCGGTTCCCGGCAGGACGCGGCCGAGGATGCCGAAGACGATGCCCACGACCAGGCATCCCCAGGCAATCCAGGCACGCCTTCGCACGGGGCAAGATTCGGGGGGCCGGTGTTAAGCCGACCGGGATGCCGCGGCCCGTCGGGGGACCTGGGATTTAGCAGAACCAAGAGCAATCAACCTGGAGCTATCGGCTCAATTCCCGCGGCCGTCAACCGGAAGGCGAAGTCATTCCAGGTCGATTTTCTGTTCTTCTGCTAAATCCAAGGTCCCCCAAACGCAGAGCCGATCAACCATCAACGCGCGAAGGTTGCCCACGCCTCTTGCTCGACGACCTGCAGTTCGCCGGGCACGACGAGGCAGTGCAAGGGCGGGCCAAAGTCCATCTTCAGGAGGTCCCCAGCGCGGCCGGTGACGACGTTGGGCTCATCCGCTCCCGCCCGCGCCACGACGCCCACCTGGGATGCGGCGGTGAACCAGGGATTCCCGGTGCGCGCGGCAAGGTCGAGCAACTGCGTGATGCCCTCGTTGGCCGTCATGAAGTAGCCGAGGTCCGACTTGATGTCGAGCAGCACCAAGGTGTGCAGCTTGCGCTCATGGTTCTCCGCGACCGCATCGAAGGGCGACGTGGGCGACCAGCCTTTCTCGGGTTTCACGAGGGTCGTGGCGCGACCGAATTTGTAGTGCTGCAACCCAAGCAGGCCGGGCGCGGCGGAGAAGATGGATGGCGCGTGGATGACGTGCAGAGGGACCTTGGCTTGGCGGAAGCGCACGAGGAGGTCGCTGTGCGTCGTGGCCGCCATCGGGTCGCCGGCGACGAGCAGGACGATGTCCCGCGTTCGTGACTCCTCCAGCAGCTTGGGCCCACCCTTTTCGACGCCCAACCGGTCGAGGACTTCGATGGGGCAACCCAGGAACTTCTCCAGTTCCGCCTTCGAGCCCGAAAGGACGGCTGTGTAGAACTCGGCGTACACCTTGTCTGCCTTGCGCGCGGCCTCCAGGCCCTTCACCGTCATCGAGGACGGGTCGTTGAGGCCGAGGCCGACGAGGTGCAGAGGCACGCGTGCCGGACCGGCGGCGGGGCCATAGGAGTGCCGGCGCAAGCGAAGGCAAAATACGGGCAGCAACGCCTGCAGGAGGACCATGGCAAAGCCTTCGGTGCAGACCCTCAAGGGGTTCCTGGCGGCCTTCAATCGGCATGACCTCGACGCCATCATGGAGCATTTCAGCGAGGAGTGCAGCTTCGACTTTCCGCGCGGGCCCCATGCCTGGGGGAATCGCGCCATCGGCAAGGCCCAGGTCCGCGCCCTGCTTGCGACCCGGTTCGCTGGGCTGCCCGACGTGGCATACCAGGACGACGAGCATTGGGTCTTCGAGGACCACGGGGTGTCGCGCTGGAGGTTGACGGGGACGAAGCCGACCGGGGAGCGGATCGAAGTGCACGGCTGCGACCTCCTCGACTTCAAGGATGGGAAGATTGCACGCAAGGACTCCTACTGGAAGATCGTTGAATGATGGGGCGGTAGCCCTAAACCTGCCCGGCCGCCTGGGTTCGCGTGGTCCAGGCCTCCGGCATCCGCGTCCCGCGCGGCCAGGCCGAGGCCACGCGCCGCCGCCTGCTGGAGCTTGACGTCCTGCGCATCGACCTCGCCGTCGCCAAGGATGGGGACGACATCGTGTTCCCCGTCCTCGAAACCTGCGGGCCGCAGCTTCCCCTGGTGCAGCACGACTTCGAGGCCCGCGCCGTGCGCCCCGCAGGCTACCAGGACCTCCTGCCCTGGCCGGCCGAGAAGCGCGCGCTCGCCCCCCGTGCCTTCGACCAGGTGGGCGACATCCTCATCGTGAAGGTCCCCAAGGACTTCGACAACCCCGCGGACACCAAGGACCTCGGCCGCTCCCTGCTGGACTTCCACCCCGCGGCGCGCGCCGCTTTCCACGACAAGGGCGTGAAGGACGAGTTCCGCGTGCGCGACCTCGTGCGCATCGCCGGTGCCGGCGAATCCCTCACGATGGTGAACGAGAACAAGGCCCGCCTCTGGGTCGACCCCGCGCAGGCGTACTTCTCCCCGCGCCTCGCCTCCGAACGCGCCCGCGTCGCCGCCCTCGTGCGCGCCGGGGAGCACATCCTCGACCTCTTCGGCGGCGTCGCACCCTTCGGCATCCAGGCAGCCCTCGCCGGCGCAAGCGTGGATTCCATCGACCTCAACCCGGCCGCATGCGACCTCGCACGCCGCAACGTGACCCTCAACGGCGTCGAGGGGCGTGTGCGGGTGCACCTTGGCGATGCCCGCAAGGTCGCCGCCACGCTCGGGCCGGCCGACCGCATCGTGATGAATCTCCCGCACGGGGCCAAGGCCTTCCTCGACGTCGCCGCCAAGGCCGCGAAGCCGGGCGCGACCGTGCACTACCACGAAATCATGCCTCCCGAGCGGGCGGATGACCGGACGCGCGAGGTCGTTGCCGAGTTGGCGCGGCATGGGTGGCGCTGCAAGCCGAAGGGCCACCGCGTCGTGCGCAACTACAGTCCGCAGGAAGCGCACGTCGTCTTCGACCTGGAGGGCGCGCCGTGACGACGGTTGCCAAACGGTCCACTGAACTCACTGAGCGCACTGAAACCAACGGTTCAGTGAGTTCAGTGCCCTCCGTGGATCGGAAGGGCTCGCGACGCTGGGACCTCGTCACGCTCGACCTCGACGGGACGCTCATCCCCAACGACACCGTCTTCGCCGCCGTCCTGCGCGACCAGGGACGCGCCGCCGACGTCGCCGCCTCCGATGCGCGCTACGAATCGGGCTCAATGACACTCGAGGCGTGCTTCCGCGAGCAATGGGCGTGGATCCAACCCCTTGCCCTCGCGGACATCCATCGCGGACTGCGCAAGGCCACGTGGCTGCCCGGCATCGCCGACGGCGTCGCCCGCTTGAAAAGTCTGGGCATCCGCGTCGCCTTGCTCACGGACCAGCCCTCCACCTTCACAGACTTCCTGGGCCGATGGGGCCTCACGGACGCCATCTGCAGCCCGGTCAAGGTGAAGGACGGCAAGCAAGTGGCCGTCGATGCGCGCTTCGACAAGTTGGCGAACCTGCGCGGCCGCCTGGGCGAGTGGGGCATTGCCGAGTCCCGGGTCTGCCACGTCGGCAACGGCGTCAACGACATCCCGGTGTTTCGTGCCGTCGGGGGTTCCGTGGCCGTGTTCGGGAACTCGCAGGTGAAGGCCGCGGCACGCCAGCACGTCGCGGCGCCAAAGGACCTCGGCGAACTCGTCGACGCCGTGCTACGCTGACAAGATGGAGTCGAGCGTGAAGTCGCCCCAGGCCTCGTACGCGCCGCCCGGTCCGACGGTCACCGTGGCGAACAGGCTGCCTCCCGCCCCTTCCGTCGGCATGGCGATGGACAGCGACCACGTCGCCTGCACGGGGGCTTGGGCATCGATGACGTACGTCCACGTTCCAGGGCGGGGGTCGGCGATGTTGACGATGCGAACGCCCGTTGTCGGCGGCGGTGGGTTGAGCGGATCGATTGGGACGGGTTCGCATGGCGTTGCGGGGACATTGGACCCGGGTGGAACCAGGTTCAGGCGAACGCAGGACGCTGCGGGGTCCCAAACCAGGGTTGCGTTGAGCGACGTCGTGCCGGCGAGCACCTCGAACGAGGACCGCGTCGTGATCACCTGCGTCGGGACGAAGCCGGAGAGTTGCCCCGTGGCGTTCTCGTAGCGCACGAGCCCCGATGCGCCGGGCTCGTCGTCATCCATGTCGCCGTCGCTTGCGGCCCCGACGGGGAGGACGGAGCTGACGGCCCCCAGGACGGCCGCCACCATGATGCCTAGGGCGACGAGCAGGACGCCGAGCGTGTGACCGGTCATCGAGGCCTCCGCCAACGTGCCCGACTTCATCGCCCGGAGGTGGCGCGGGGCCACCCGCTCGAACAAGTAGACGGCGGCGCCCATGCCGACGAAAAGGAACACGTGCTTGATGGAAATCGCGCGCACCCAGGCCGAGGAGCCGAAGTCCGTGATGTGGGGGTGGCCCGTCTCGTAGGTGCGCATGAACCCGCCAAGCAGGTTGGCCAGGATGGAGATGTACGCCAGGAACGTCGCGCCGTTGAGGACGCGGCCGTGGTGGTGGCCGCGGTGCAGGTGACGGTGCCACGAGATGTAGCCGACGAGGCCGCCCAGAAGGCCGATGGCCCCCAACGTGTGCAGGGTGGTTCCGAACACGACGCCGAAGGCAGAGTCGTTGAGGGTCTGGAAGACGTTGGCCACGACGTCCTCGGCTTCGGGAAGAGCGGGATGAACGTTTTGGTGGCACTGGCGAACGCCCGTGCACAACGTTTGGTGACGGCGGGGGCACTCGCTGCGCTCGGCCCCCGGGAGAACCAGGTTCGGCGCCGGCGCTTCGCCTGCCGGCGGCCAGCTCACGCATCGCGCAGGCCCCGGTCACCGTTTCCAATATGCATTGGTTCGCGCGAACGTCAGCTCCGCCTGCAGAATCTCGCGCCAGAATGCCGGCTGGGCCGGGTCCGACACCTTTTGCAGGATGCGCGCCGCCGTGTCAGGGCCGACGCCGCGGGCCACAAGGCACCGGCAGGCAATGCTGCCATACGAGCCCACGATGGCGCCATTGCGGTGCATGCGGTCGCGTTCGTTGCGTTCTTCCGCCGTCATCTTGGCCGCATCCTTTCGGCGCAGCAAGGGCACCTTGTCCTCATTCCACGGCCGCAAACAGGCGACCTGGATGCCCGAGCAGCGGCGACACTTGATGGCGCGCGGCAGCTGCGACACCTTGCTCGGCCAGGAATTGCCGCACGAGACGCACGCGAGCAGGGCATCCGAGTCCTCGATGCGTTGCCGGACGGCCGCAAGCAGCGCGTCATCGCTGCGCGGAACAGCCATCATGCCCCGCGTCTGCTCTTGGCCGAGGAACGAGATGGGACCCTGGCCCTGCAGAACCAAGGTAACCTCACCGGCGCGCAGCCGGCGCAGGAAGGACGTCACTGCGGGCACGTCCATGCGGTCGTGGATGAGCCGGGCCAGCGTCTCCTCCTGCAAGGCGATGTGCTCGAAGAGGGCGTCGAGTTTGCCGCGCGTGAACTTGTCCGGGTCGGTCTCCGACGGCAACGCGCCGAAGTGGCGTGCGACGTGCACAAGGTGGTGGCGAACGAGGGGACTGTCGCGCAGCACGAGGGCCATCAGCAGGTCGAGGCCGTCGGGCACCAGGCCTTGCCAAACATCGGCGACTTCCTGGGCCTTGACCGCTTGAGGGAGGGTGAAGTGGATGCGGTAGGCATCGGATTCGACGGCGACGGCCGCGCCGAGCCGTTGGTGCAGCAAGGCCGCCGTGATTCGGCCGAGGGCCTCGTTGCCGCGCGTGCCCAGCGCGACGTTTGCGATGACGGTCCGCCGGCTGACCTCGAGTGTGACGACGGCGTCCGTCGGGACTTCGAGGCCCGCGTCCTTTTGGCGCTGGATGGGCCCGAACGCCGAGCGGTACGCCGCGTCGCCCAGCAGGCTCGGGATGGTGCCCGCCAACAGGTCGCCGCGCAGGTGCGCCGTCTCCTGCGCGACGTCGAAACTGACCGGCAACTGGCTGCCGGACCACTGCGGCACGGGGCCGAGGTCCTTGACGGGGGCGACGCGGACGCGGCCTTCGGCCGGCTCGATTTCCAGGACGCGCCACGACCGCCCCGCCATGACGACGAGGGCCCCCGGCGGCATGGAGGCGAGCACGAATGCGTCGTCCACGGTGCCGATGGAGCGCTTGGCGGATTCGTCGATGACGCGGTAGGTCTTCTCGTCGGGAATGAGGGAGATGTGGTCGAGGAAGTGCTTGCGACCGCGGCCGCTGCGGCCCAACGTTCCCTTGCGCTCCTCATGCGGGTACAGCGTCTTGACGTCGAGCAGGGTGTCCCACGCGGCGTCGAACAGGCCGTCGTCGAGCTCCAGGAACGCCCCGGCGCGCTTGATGACGGTGCGGGCCCACTCCTTGTGCACGCCGGCGTACTCGTTGGACAACGCGATGAGCTGGTTGGCGAGCACGACGAGGGGGTCGAGGCGCAGGTTGAGGGGCTCCAGTCGTCCGTCCATGGCGCGGCGTGCGACGGCGGCGCATTCCAGGACGTCCTCTGGTCCTGTCGCAATGAGCGTGCCTTCCGATACGGCGCCGACGCGGTGGCCGCTGCGGCCCAGTCGTTGCACGAGGCGGGCGACGCTGCGGGGGGAGCCGACCTGCACGACGTGGTCGATGGCGCCGATGTCGATGCCGAGTTCCAGGCTGGAGGTCGCAACGAGGGCTCGCAAGGCTCCGGATTTGAAGCGGTCCTCGACGTCCTGGCGAACCTCGGCGGACAAGCTGCCGTGGTGCAGCCCAAGCAGGGTCGGGGTCCCGTCGGCTTCATCGATGAGGGCGCTGCGCGAGGCAAGCAGCTCGGCGCCGTCGCGCGTGTTGCTGAAGACGAGGACGCGGCCATGCGCGTGGACAATGCGGCGGACCTCGCGCACTTGGGCGACGATGGTGGGTGGCACCGACAGTTGGCCGGCAAGTTGCTGGTCCCCGGCCGCGGGCTCGGGATGCACGACGGCGAGGCGGATCTCCTTGGCCGCCTTGACTTGCACGACCTCGACGTCGCGGTCGCGCCCCCCAAGCCAATGCGCGACCACGGCGGGGTCGGCGACGGTGGCGGAGACGCCGATGCGTTGGAATCCGCCGCCGGGGCGGGCGCACGGCTTCGCGGGACCAGGGCGTTCTGGAGCCTTGCAGTCGCGCAACCCTGCGGGTTGCGCAACAACCTCCTCAATGCGCTCGAGGGCGACGAGGAGTTGGGCCCCGCGCTCGGAGACGGCGAGGTCGTGCACCTCGTCGAGGATGACGAAGCGCACCGTGTGCAGGTGGCGGCGCAACGTGTCGCCGTACAGCAGCAGCTGCACGGTTTCCGGCGTCGTGATGAGCAGGTCCGGCGGATTCTTCGATTGCCTGGTCCGCTCGGACGCACTGGTGTCGCCGTGGCGCACCCCGATGGCAATGCCGAGGGCCTCGGCCCAGGACGTGAGGCGGGCCATGAGGTCGCGGTTGAGGGCGCGCAGCGGCGTGACGTACAGCGCCTTGAATCCAACTGGCCACGCCTTGCCCTTGGCCTCGAGGGCGTCGCGCTCGGTGAGGAGCCGACTGAGGACGGGGATGAGCGCGGCCTCCGTCTTGCCGTGACCCGTGGGTGCGACGAGCAGCACGTGCTTGCCCGCTTGGAGAGGCGGCAGGGCGGCTTGTTGTGCTTGGGTGAGGCCCTGCCAGCCTTGCGACTTCAGCAGGGCGACGAGCCGCGGATGCAGGCCGCGGTCATGCAAGCCGTTCCATCACCTTGGTGAGGATGAGGCCGAGGTAGGAGCGCAAGTAGGGCGCCCCGAACAGGAAGCCGAGGATGGCGGCGATGCTGCCGGCGAGTCCCATGAACGTGCCCTGGTGCGCAAGCATGAACGAATTGCGGCCGATGACGCGCAGGGGCGCCGCGGCGGCGAAGGCCACGATGGAGAGCAGGCCGAGCTGCAATGCGCCGACGATGAGTCGGAACTGGCCGGACGAGCCGCGCAGCAGACTGGCGCCCAGGACGGCGTGCATCTCGGCGTCCCACAGGAAGAACACGATGATCCACGCAACCGGGGTCGCGACCCAACCAATCCAGCGCAGGGTGTCCCAGCGGGGGTGGTTCTTGTCGGGCTTGAGGACGATCTTCAGGATGGCGAGCGTGATGGCCGCGGCCCACAGCAAGTAGCTCCACCAGGGGAGTTGGAAGAGCCAGAATCCGACGAGGTTCGGGGCCTTGGCCACCTTGCCATCCTTGACCTCGAGGTACGCCTTGCCCTCCCAGGCGAGGGTCTCCCCGTCCGGGTCGACCGTCATGTGCGAAAAGCGCACGAAGTGGATGTCCTTGAACGGGAAGGGCTCGCCCTCCGTGGGGAAGGCGCCGCGGACGAAGGCGCCGTTGAGGAGGCCGGCGAGTACTGCCTGCGTGTTGTTCCCCCCGCTGTCCTGCTGGCCCCGGTCCACGGTGCTGCCTTCGTGCGAGGCGTCGAGGGCGCGGATGAGCTCCTGCACCCGGTTGAGGTCAAGGCCGCGTTCCGCGTCGCGGTCGCTGGACGACTTGAAGCTGGAGGTGGAAGCGCCCGTGAAGGGGACGATGACGAAGTCGGCCGCGATGGTGGACACGGCGGGTTGCCCGGCGAACGACACGCGGGCGTCCTTGCCTGACAACGTGGCGACCACTTGGGCGCCGTCGCGGATGGAGAGACGCATGTCCGCATCGAGGCCGACGAGTCCACCGCCCACAGTGCAGGCCTGAGACGTCGCGGCCACCGTGGTGATGGGGGCGATGTTGGAGAACGTGTACGTGCCGTCGATGACGGGCGCGACGAGGCTCTTGTCCACGCGGAAGGAGTTCAGGTCATCGTCCTGCGCGAGGTCAACGAACAGGGCGAGGGCGTGGTCGGCGTGCAGGATGCCGCTGGTGGCGGCGGGGAAGCAGACGGCGAACGAGCCGCCGGGGGCGACGCTGAGCGACAGGCTGCGGCTGTCCGAGTCCCGGCATCCGAGCAGGAGCTGCCAGCACACCCGGGACAGTCCCGTCACGTCGGTGCCTTGCGCATCGAAGAAGCCGTACGACGCCGTGGCGTCCTTGATGTCGGCGTCCACTTGGCCGGACACGACCGTCTTCTCGCTGCTGTCCAGCGCCGGCATGTACGGGAATGCCTCGTCGAACGCCCTGGGCCTGTTGATGGCGGCCTGGGCATTCGGCGCGGCGGCAACGAGGAACAAAGCTGCGATGAGGGCGGCTGCAAGGACCGGGCGCACGACGCGCAAACATCGCGGACACTTATCTACGCGCCGACGAGGTCAGCCACCTCGCTCGGGTCGCTGGGCAGACGCGCGGTGAGGTTGCGGCGACCGTCCGCCGTGACGAGGACGTCGTCCTCGATGCGAATGCCGATGCCGGTCGCCTTCTTGGGGCAGGGCGCGAAGTCCGGGTTGAAGTACAGGCCAGGTTCGACCGTGAGGCACATCCCTTCCTCCAGCCGGCGGGGCTTGCCGTCGGCGCCCAGCGGGGAGCCGGCGTCGTGCACGTCGAGGCCGAGCCAGTGGCTCGTGCCGTGCATGAAGTACGCCTTGTACGTGTTCTCCTTGACGGCCTTCTCGAATGGACCGTGGATGTATCCAAGATCGATGAGGCCTGCCGTGATGACGTCCACCGCCTTCTCGTGGGGGGCGCGGAACGAGGCTCCGGGCTTGACTTCGCGCAGGGCGGCCTTCTGGGCTTCGTGCACAAGCTCGTAGGCGGCCATCTGCGTGCGGTCGAAGGCGCCGCCGACGGGGTACGTGCGCGTGATGTCCGACGTGTACCAGCCCCACTCGCAGCCGGCGTCGATGAGGAAGAGCTTGCCTTTCGTGAGGCGGTCGCGGTTGGTGACGTAGTGCAGGACGGCGGCGTTGGGCCCGCAGCCGCAGATGGACGGGTAGCCGACGCCGGTGGAGCCGTTGTGGCGCGCATGGTGCGCGAAGTCGGCCTCCACGTGCGCCTCGCGCGCGCCTGGGCGGATGCCTTGCGCGGCTCGCAGGTGGGCGTCCACGCCGAGGTCGCACGCCTTGCGCAGCATCGCCACCTCCTCGGGCTCCTTGATGAGGCGGTGCTCGTGCAGCAGGGTGCGGCCGTGGCGGGCGACGGCCTGGCGCTGCGACGTCAGCAACGCGCTCTCCGGTCCGCCCGCCTTCGGCGTGACGGGCGTCGGCAGCAGGCGGCGGCCGGCGGCGCGTGCGACGCGGCGGCGCACCACGGGGTCGTGGTCGATGATGGCGTGCACCGTCGCCTTGCCGAGGACCCCGGGCAACTTGGCCTGCAGGTCGTCGGAGGAGTGGGCGCGGTCGATGCCGAGCGTTTTGGGGGCGCGCTCGACGCCGAGGCGGCGGCCGGTCCAGATTTCGGCCTCCTTCTTGCGCGGCTGCACGAAGAGGTCGGTTGCACCGGAGCCGCCGTGCAGGACGAGGACTGCGCGCGGCTCGTCGAAGCCCGTGAGGTACCAGAAGTCGGAGTGCGGCCGGTACAGGTAGTCCACGTCGTTGGAGTACTGGTGGACGGCGTGCGTGGCAACGACGAGCACGTTGCCGGGGCCGAGGGCCTTGGCGAGTTTGTTGCGGCGGCGCTCGTAGATCTTGAGCGGCAGCTGGGGCGCGGGTCCGACTGCGAGGTCCTCGAAGTCCACGGAGGCTTGAGGGGGCGAGGCCGCTTAGGAACTTGCGGCGGGAAGCGCTTGGCCCAGGACGTGCAAGTGCCAGGAGTTCGACGTGTCGGGTGCAACCGTCCCCACGGGCCCCAGGGGGCTGGTCGCCACGACGTCGCCGGCATTCGTGAGCGCGACGTTGATCCCCCACACATGGCCAAGCAAGTCTGCGGCCGCCACGGTCAACGTGATGGTTCCAGTTCCCCCCTGCGGGTTCTCGGCTGCTTGGTTTGCGATGGGACGGCTGTTTCCGCCAATGGCTTGCCGGACTTCGAAGGCGAAGCGGTCTGGCTGGTTCACGGCTCCTGGGAACGGCGATGAGATGGCATCGTCGTTCCAGGTCAGGATGAACGTGACGTTGCCCGTGAGGTTCGCCGGCAGCGCGACCGGGGGTTGGGATCCGGTGCCTTCCTGAGCGACCGGTTGGTCCTCATCGTACACGACGAAGCCGACGACCGAGGCCGGTGCCTCGTTGGATTGTTGCGTGCCGGCCAGGACGGCGCCGCCAAACAGCACGGGCACGAGCAGGAGGACCACGGCCGCTTGGACGAATCCGGTGCGGCGGGTGCTTCCGTTCTTGGGCTGTGCGCTTGCGAGGAACCCAGCCAGCGCCAGGATGCCGACGCTGATGGGGATTGCCCAGAAGAGTTCGGGGCGGCCTTGCCCAACCGCCACGGCGTCGTAGGCCGGTCCCGTGAGCAGGGGGCCGAAGAAGAAGCCGATGAACAACGGGAGGAACCCGTAGCTCTGGTAGACGGCGACGCGGTCCTTGGGCGCGATGCCGGCGATGTAGGTCAGGAACGCGGGGTAGGCGAGGATCTCGCCCACGGTGGCGATGAACAGGCCGACGAAGAACGCGGAAACGTGTTGCACGAAGGCGACGACGCTGAAGCCAATGACGTACAGCAGGACGCCGGTGGTCATCATGACGCGCGGGTCCTTCTTCGTGGCCAAGGCGCCGATGGGGATGGCGAGGACCATGACGATGAGCGGGTTGTAGGATTGCTGCAGGCTGGGCTCGAACCACGACGGCAGGTCCACGAAGCGGTCGAGGTACAGGGCGAGGAACGAGAAGTTCATGCTGTACAGGAACCAGAAGCCGGAGAACACGACGAGCAGCAGGATGAGGCGCGGGTCCTCGAAGATGGCGCCGAGCTTGGCCAGGGCACGGCCGACGCTGACGTCCTGCGGGGGCTGCGGGTTGCGGTACGCCAGCAGGGTGAGGAGCAGGGCGGCGACCATGATGGAGCCGGCCACCATGAAGCCGGCCGCCAGGCTGTTGGTGAGCTTGGCGACGATGAACGGCCCGGCGAAGCCGCCGATGTTGATGCCCGTGTAGTAGACGGTGTAGCCGAGGCTGCGGTGGCGCAGCGCGGTGACGTGCGCGATGGTGGCCGTGGCAATGGGCTTGAAGCCGCCGGCACCCGCCGCCACCAACGTGGTGCCAGCGATGATGGCCCCGATGGCACTCGACGAGGCAAGCACGCCGAAGCCAACGGCGTAGCACGCGAGCGCCACGAGCATGACGGGCTTGTATCCCAGTTTCTCCGCGATGGGGCTGGTGAGTAGAGGGAAGACGTAGGGCAGCGACAGAAGGATGACGCTGACCGCACCAACGACCGCGCCCCCGTAACCAAGTTCGGTGAGGTAGAGCCCCAGGATGGACGTGAATCCGTAGTAGGCGCTGCGCTCCAGCAGTTCGGTGACGTTCGTCACGGCGAACTGGGTGACCTTCGTCTCATCCTGCACCGGGGCGGGGGCGGCGTCCACCACGGCCCCGGTTGGGGCGGCGAGGGAAAGGCATTGCCATGCGCGGATGGTTTGGGCCCCTTGCGCGATTCACCCACAAGATTCAAGCGCCCGGGGAGCCCGGCGGAGGCGTGCGCGGTACCGCAGTCCTGTTGGCCTTGCTCCTGGCTGGGTGCAATGGCGGCAAGAATGGCGCCGGCAGCGACGCGGGCGCGCAAGCGGCTGCACCCGAGGCCTTCGACCAGCTCACGGCGCTCCTCCCGGCCAACAGCACGACGTGGCAGGACTTCCTCGTCGTGGAGGACAGCGTTGCCGTCGGCAACAGCTCGGTCGAGTTCACCACCGGCCGCGGCATGTCCTGCCAGGGCAATGCCGACAGCGCCGCCCCCAACCGCACCGGTTGGGTCGCATGCCTTGTCCGCCTCGCCGCCCGCCCCGACGCCGCGGCGCAGGACGTGCACGAGTTGGGGATCGGCTACGACCTGCAGCGACTGACGCTGCGCCAGGCCGCCGAACCGGTCGAGTGGCGCGTGCTCGTCCTGTTGGCGGACGCAACGACGGCCTTCGACTCGGGCTGGCGGCTCGTCGATCTCGCTCCGGGATTATCTGACCCCGTCGTGCGCGTCGACGTGTCGGACCCCTGCGACGCGCCCGATGCCGTCGAACGGTCGGAGGCCGGTCGCCAGCGCGGCACGGCTCTGCTCACCGTCGAGTTCAACGCCTCGCACGGCCGGCCCTTCGTCCAAGTGGACCTCGGCCCCCGCTCGCGTCCCGGCGAAGCCGAGTCAACGCCGTTCGCCGGGCACGGCAGTGGGAACCATTCCTTCGATGCCTTGTTCGACGTCATGGGTGAATGGCGACCCCTTCTGCTTGAGCTGACGGTGGACCTGGAGGCCCCCGAGACGCCGGGCGGCCCGACGGGTGACGCCTGCGAATTGGCCATTGGCGGCGAGACGCAGGATTGGAGCGTCAACGTCGGCATCATCGGGGTCGACGGCGCCCTTGAGTTCAAGGCGAGGACCGTGCGCGTGGACGTTGTCCTCGACGCCATGGCGGCCTGACCGCGCAAGGCCGGCGGCCTAGGTGGACAGCTTGGCCAATTCCTGCACGGTGTTCCAGTTGCGCATCGTCAAGGGAGATCCGGCGGCCTTGTCGAGGAAGGCTGGCGTGAGCTTGCTCTTGCCGACGCCTTGCACGAAGTGGATCCACACGGCGTCGCCAACGACCTTGACCTGCTCGCCTTCGGCGGCTCGCTCCTGGATGGCGTTGGCGCAGGAGGCAGAGGCGGGCGGGGACTTGCTCAGGCCGAGTTGGACGAATTTGGCTTCGGCTGTGGGGAAGGGGTTTCCCTTGACGTAAGCTGGCCACTGGTCTGCCGTGCGGACGACGACGGGGACGTCGACCTTGAAGTGCTTGGCCACGATCGCCTCGATTGCCTCCTCGACCCCTGCGGGCGTTCCCTTTCCGTCCATGACGAGGTTCCCGCTATTGACGTAGGTTCGTGCATTGGCGAAGCCGGCGTTCTCGACCGCTTGGCGCAGGTCTGCCATCGGCACGCGGTTGTTGCCGCCGACGTTGACGCCGCGCAGCAGCACGATGAACGTCGTCATGCGTCGACCGGGATGCCGTGTGTTGGCCGTGTTCATCATCCGCGGAAGATCGGGCGCTGGCTCATCAACACAGGCAGCGGCAGGGGCGCGCGCGGCTCGTCGCCCGTGTTCATCTCGCACACCTTCACGAGGTCCGTGAGGGTTCCGGCCACGTCGACGGCGAGTCCGCCGGCTTGCAGCCACTCCGGCTTGCGCGAGCGCGGCACGTACTTGCCGGACGCCTTCTCCTTCTCGCCGACCACGACGATGAGGGGAACCCATTCTTTCTCCGCCTCGGCAATCTTGCGACCCACGCCGGAGCCGGAGTCGTCCACGTCGGCGCGGAAGCCGGCGTCGTTGAGCTGGCCGGCGAGGCGCACGCACTCCTCCGTGAAGCCGTCGTTGAGCGGCAGGAAGCGCACCTGCGTCGGGGACAGCCAGAAGGGCAGGCTGGGCTTCTTGCCGAGCTTGGACTCCATGGCCTGGTGCTCGAGCATGGCGCACAGGTTGCGGTCGATGGCGCCCGACAGGGACGCGTGCAGCAGGTAGGGGTGCTTGCGCGAGCCGTCGGTGGCGGTGTATTGGATGCCGAAGTTCTCCGGGTTCTGCGTGTCGATCTGCACGGTGGACAGGGCGAACGCCTTGTTGACGGAGTCGTTGAAGTTGAACTCGAACTTCATGACGAAGTAGAACGACTGCTGCTCCCACATCTCGACCAGGACGGGCTGGTTGACGGTGCGTGCGAGGTTGACGGCGAACTCCTTGTTCTCCTCGTAGAAGCCCCTCACGAAGCGCACGGCCGTCTCGAAGGGGACGTCGAGCGCCTCCATCCAGGCCTTGGAGCGGTCGAACTGGCGCTTGAACTCCTCGCGCGCCTGAGGCAGGTCCGCGACGAGGGTGTGCATGTCGGGCATGGTGAAGCAGCGCAGGCGCTTGATGCCGGCCGTCTCGCCCGACTGTTCGCGGCGGAAACTGTAGTGGGTGAGCTCGTAGATGCGCGCCGGGAGGTGCTTGTACGACAGCGTTGCGCGGCCCATGGTGAGGTACATGCCGAAGCACGCCGCGAACCGGAGGAAGAGCTCCTTCTCATCGGACTGGATGCGGTACTGCCGGGCCGGGAACTTGTTGAGGTACTTGTTGAGCGCCGGGTGGTTGACGTCGTACATGATCGGCGTCTCGATCTGCAAGCCGCCGGCTGCGCGGCAGACGTTGTTGATCTTCTCCTCGAGCAGGCGCTTGATGAGTTGGCCCTTAGGGAACCAGCGCATGTTGCCCGAGTCGGAGCCGGGCTCGTAGTCGACGAGCTCCATCTGCTGCATGAGCGGGATGTGCAGCGGCTCCTGCTCGGCCTTGCGCGAGCCGCCGCGCTCGTACGCGTAGAACTTGGCGAGGCCGGGGTAAGGCGTGAAATCGAACTGGTCGGCCGGCGTCAGGGCTCCATTCGGGGACAGAACGAACCAGGAGGACTTGAGGCCCTTCTCGGCCTTCAGCGCCAGGTTCTGCTCGTCACTGGCCACGGAACCGGCCGCGACGGGACCCGCGGGGGCGCCGGGCTTGGCCAAGGTCGCACCAGTGCCTTTGGCGCTGTCGCGGGCCTGCGCCTGCGCCGCGACGACGGAGATGCCGGCCCCGGAGCCGCAGCAGCCGTCGTGGTGCACGTGCTCGTCGGGCAATACGTGGCGCGAGAGCTCGGAAAGGGGGTGGCCTTTGCACGAGATGCTGAACGCCTTGTACCAGCCGAAGGGCGACTGCTTGACCTCGTAGTCCGCCGGCAGGGCCGCCTTGAGGGCGGGCAGGGCCTGCATGGCCACTGCGGGGGAGGCGAGGGAGTTGGAGAGGTGCGCGTACGGGTAGAGCATGACGCGCTTGGTCTTGACTTGGTCCGCGATCTTGACGATCTCGGCGGCGGCCTTGCGCACGGCAGAGGCCAAGCCGTCCTCGTCGGCCTTCTCGACGGAGACGAAGGCGCACAGGCACTCGTCCATGCGGCCGGCCTGCTCGGCCTCGGCCAGTTCCGGCGCCGACTTCAGGGCCTTCTTGGTGGCCCGGTACTCGATGAAGTCCGAGTGGACGAGGAGCAGTTTCATGCCAAGCGGCCGACAAGGACGGCGGGGAAAAGCGTGGCGGGGAACGAAACGGGATCCGCTCGCTTCGCTCGCGGACCACATTTCGTTCGAAACCTGGGCTAGGGGGCCCTGCGGGCCCCCTGGACCCCCATGCGGACGGTGCGCGTTTCCAACGCGCACCGGCCTGCTTGGCCAGGCCCCTTGATTCGCGCCGTGCCAAAATGCAGCGTGGAGCGAATCTCTCCATTCCCCTCCTGTTGCCCTTTTAAGCTCCGGCGCGCCGCGCCCTTGATATATCAGGGGTCGTGGGCCCGCTTGTGAAGGTCGCCTTGGTCCTCAACGGCGACGAGCCGGGACCGGACGAGCTGAAGCTGCTCGACGCGTGCGACGCGACGGTGTGCGCCGACGGCGCCGCCCAGGCCCTGCTTAAGACCAATCACCCGCCGACCGTCATCGTGGGCGACCTGGATTCCCTCAAGCCGGACGCCTACAAGTGGGCCGACGCACTCGACATCCCAATCGAGCGCCACAAGGGCGACAAGGACCAGACCGACGGCGAATTGGCCCTGGAGAAGGCCATGTCCCTGGGCGCCACGTCCATCCTCATCATCGGCGCACATGGCGGCCGCTCGGCCATGTTCCTGGCGAACCTCAAGCTGCTGCGCATCTGCCACGACAAGGGCATCGAGGCCAGCATGGTCGGCAAGGGCGAGTCGCTGCGCTACATCGGCGCCGGCCACGAGCACGTCTGGGCCGGCCGCACCGGCGCGACTCTGAACCTGCTCGCCGTGGACCACCCGGCCAAAGTCACCGTGGAGGGCACGGCGTTCGACGGCAAGGAAATCGAAATCGCACGCACCGGGTCGCGCGGCATTAGCAACAAGATCCTCAAGGACGCCGCCAAGGTTTCCGTGCACACCGGCGTCGTGCTCGCCGTCGTCGAGCGCAAGAAGCAGGAATACTACGTTTTGTGAGTGGGACGACTGCTCCCCGTCCCGGAGGTTCTACGCGCCAGCTCGCTGCAGCGAGCGCGGCGCGCCTGGAGGGGCGCAGCCCCTCCACGATTGGGCGCGAGCAAGGCGAGCGCCCAGAGCAAAAATTGGTTGCTCCGCAATGGGGTCCGGAGCGAAGCTACGGACCCGTTGCGGAGAACTGGATCGCGGTCAATCCCTGGATGATGTCCGCCCCATAGGCGACCCCATCGCGGGCCACGACGTCGAACACCATGGGTGCGCCGTCGAGGTCGAAGCCGATGCAGCAGTCCTCGGGCGGTTCCACGGCTCCCTCGGGGATTGGCATGATGTAGCCGAGCACGGGCGGGTCCGCCTGCTCCGCGGGGGTGCGCAGGCCGATGGCCCAGACGCCGCCGTGGTAGTGGCTGAGGTAGAGGATGCCGGCGTCGATGCGGAAGAAGTGCACGGACAGGCCGAGGTTCCCGGCTGCGGCGCCTCCGGGGTTGCGCCAGGTGGACCGGTAGATGGGTTCCTGCGTCAGCGGCGGGGCGAGGACTGCGGCCGTGGCGTCGAGGATCCAGACGGGGCTGGCGATGGCCTGGTTCTCCGGCTCGAAGGTCTCGGAGCCGACCACGAGCAGGAGCTGGCCGTCCGGCATCCGTGACGCCGCGACGCTGTGCGTGTAGTGCTTGTGCGGCGTGTCTGCGGGCGGCATCCAGCGCGTGAGCAGGATGGGCGCCGACGGCTGGCTCAGGTCGAGCACCTTCAGCCCCTCGTACGCGTACGCGACCAGGAGCAGGGGCTTGCCGGAGACGGGGTCGTCGAAGAACGTCATGTCATGGCCGTACAGGGCGCGCAACGCGTAGGTCTGCGGGCTGCCTTGGCCGTCGCCGACCAGAAGCCGGGCCGCGTCCGCGAAGGCCAGTTGGTCGGCGGTGAGGTACTTGCCGACGAGGGTGAACGTCGTGCCGTCGAAGCGCAGGATGTTGACGCCCATGGCGAGGACGAAGACGTACTGCACGCCGTCCACGACGCCGGCGGCCACGGTGTGCGCGCCGTAGTCCTGCGGGTCGGCCCAGAAGGCCACCTCGACGGGCGCCGTCGGGTCGGACACGTCCACGGCGGAGACGCCGGGGCGCACGCCGCCGCCCTCGTAGCCCAGGAAGACGTAGCGGCCGTCGCCGCTGAAGGTGACGGTGCGGTCGCCGGCGACGGGGAACAACGCCGCGTAGTAGGACAGGTGGCGCGGCTGGCCCGGCTCGCTGACGTCGAAGAGGTGGAAGCCCTGCTGGCCGTCGTCCACCTCGCCGGCGTTGACGCCGACGACGAGGAGGTCGCCATGCAGGTCGAGGGCGTGCGCGCCGACCACGGATTCGTTCGTCCAGCCGAAGCGTCGCAAGTCGTCGTGGCCCAGCAACGTCGCGTTGCGGGCGAAGCGGTGCTGGGCCGGGTCGCGGTGGTCGTGGTCGCCGACGCCCTCGGCGGGGATGGGGTCGTCGGGCGAGGTGTAGCCGGCCATCGGGTCCACGGGGTCGGCCGGGTCGTTGCTGGCGAAGCAGCCGGACAGGGCGAGGGCAAGGACGCCGAGGACAGGGAGCGCCGAGCGCACGATGGCCGAGGCGGGCGGCGACCCATTAGCGGTTGCGGTGGTCATGTGTCTCACGACGCGGGGGCCCCGGCGGGCCGGGTCTGCCGCTCATGCTGCCGGTGCGCCGCCACAAGGCACGACACGCCGACCACGGTCATCGCCATGGAGAAGACGTAGCTCACCCAGTAGCCGTCGAACGTGCGCAGGAGGATGAAGGCCGCCACCGATCCGAGAAGGGTCCCGGCGCCGAGGGCGGCGTGGTGCAGGCCGACCGCCTGGCCCTTCCCCCCGGGGTGCACCTCGGCCAGGAGGAGAGGGCCGTTGACTTGCATCATGGAGAAGCTGACCCCCATGAGGGCGTGGCAGACGAGCAGGAGGGGCACCGACGTGGCGCCGAAGACCAGGATGGCCAAGCACAAGCCGGGAATGCCGACGAGGCGCAGGATGGCCCCCTCGG
This sequence comes from Thermoplasmatota archaeon, assembly GCA_038046725.1. Taxonomy (GTDB): domain Archaea; phylum Thermoplasmatota; class E2; order JACPAO01; family JAHFTW01; genus JAHFTW01. The sequence continues at coordinate 309,898 of JBBSVQ010000001.1, forward strand.
CGACGGTGCGCGACTTGCCCATGCGGCTGCCGTACCGACCGGCCCAGGGGTAGGCGAACGGCGTCACGATGTGGCTTGGGGCCTGGCACAACAGGACGAGGCCGGCCGTCAGGCCGAGTTCGTTGTGCAGCACGCCAGGGTAGCTGGTGAAAAACGCCACCGACCCCGTGAAGGTGAGGAGGGTGCCGAGGGGCCACAGGCGGTGGGAGCGCAGCCCCTCGCGCAGGCCGGCCCAGGTCGGGCTGTCGCGCAGGCGCCCCGGCATGAAGACCGGGCGTTCGAACAGGCGCTGGCCGGCGGCCACCACGTCGGCGGCGTAACGGTGGTCCGGGCCGGCCAGGGCAGCGGGAATGGTGCGGAAGGCCACCACGGCAGCAAGGGCCGCGGTCCCGGCGGAGGCAGCGAACAGGGCGACGAAGGGCGGCTCGGGGAATGCGAAGCCGAGGCCAATCGTCACGAGCATTCCCGCCAGGAACGCCAGCCCCGTCGAGCGGCTCAGGGTCGTCGTCGCCTTGGCCCAGTCCTCGCGCGGGACGCCTTGCAGGGCAAGGATCGAGGCGGCCGGCGACGTGGCGACACCGAACATGGTGTACAGCATGGCCCCGGCGACGTAGAGGGGGAAGGGTGGGAAGTTGGCCAGCAGGGCCATGGCCATCGCGGCGACGGCGAATCCCAGGACCACCACGCGGCGCCGGTGGTGGGCGCGGTCCATGATGGTGCCCCACAGGAACGTGGCCGGGACGCCGACCAGATTCATGCACGCCGTCGTCACTGCCAGGACCCAGACGGGAAGGTCGTAGTGCAGGACCACGGCCAAGGCGATGAGGGCCTGCGTTGCGCCGTCCCCGAAGCGGAAGGCGATGTAGCTCCAGCGCCACGACGTCGGGTGGGGGCGCGGGGCCACGGCCCGCCGACCCGAAGGGACCCTTCAGGATTTGCCTTTGACCATCGTTTCCCAGCAAGGAAAGGAGGTTCTCCACGTGTGGAGTGCGGAGGTTGAAGGCGCTCACGCACACTTTGCGCATGGACGTCAAGCCTCATTACCCCCCCCCCCCCCCCCCCCCGTACGCGCCCCGGACCCCAAATTGGGGAAGGAAAAACCATGAAATTGACAACGCGAATCGCGACCCTCATCTCGGTCGTGGCAATGGCCTCTAGCTTTTCGGCACCTGCGACGGCAGAGACTCTTGTTGCAGCGGGAGAGGACTGCGCCTTCGACATGTACGCCAAGGGCCAAGAGCTCCTGGAAGGCAATTCGGAGCAGGATGCCGGGCAGACCACGGAATGCGAAGGCGTCGTTTCCTGCCTCGATGAACTGCCGGGGACGACCAATGCCCAGCAAGCCGAACCGGCCGAAGAGGCGTCCACGGACGTCGAATGCAGCGGCGGCACCCCAGACCCGTGCTTGGTCTGCCAAATCGAAGCCTTCGAAATCGTCGAAGCTCCGATTTGCACTGGCAGTGGCGTCAAGGTGGAGGTTAAGGCCGAAGCAAGCGCCTGGGGAGTCAATCTCCTGGTTTTCTGGTATGCCCAAGCCTCAGGTTCCGCCCAATTCGACGTCCAGTGGAGCATCAACTGCAGCACAAACGTCGAATACTATGCCCGGGGCAACGGTGGCCTGAATCGTCTTGTGACCGCAGTGATTGACACCGACGCCGGTCATGCCGGGACGTCCTGTCATTATACCATTGAGGGAACGTGTGAAACCACCCACGGTTCCATGCCAGTCGGCAACACGTTCTACAATGGCACGACAAAGAAGGGAAGCCCGCTCCCAGCGAGCATCAACGCATGCGCGAAGGCTACGACCCTGGTCACAGGCGCTAGCCGCGACCTCTACGTCCCAACGCAAAAGATTGAGGACGTCCGAAAGGCCGTTTGTGGCATCACATCGGCCATCACGTGGACCGGTGACCTCGCCGCTTTGGATGGCCTCGGCCTCCCCATCATCTGAGCGCTGATATCCTCCTCCTCCTTCCCTTTTCCAATTTCCCGTTCCAAATCTGGAGTCCTGATCGTGCCTTCGCCTCTTGCCGTGTCCCTGGGTGTCGTCTTGGTGGCGACCTTGCTGGCGGGGTGCCACGGCTCCGACGCAGGTTCTCCAAAGCAGATCGCGGTCGCCCTGGACGAGCGGCTCGAGTTCGGCGGGGCTTGGGGATGCCACGGATTGCGTCCCCCTTCTTGCCAACTGACGGAGGATGGCCTCGAATTGCAGGGCCTGGTCTTCGAAGGCGCCAACCCGATCTGGAGCGTCGTCGTCTTGAACGGGACGAAAGGACCTATCCATCTCCATGACGCGGCGTTCCATGGGATCCCGCTAGGCATTCTACCAGGCGATTGCCCGGCATGCGGCGTGACCTTGACGAACGTCGAGAGTGACTCATCCTGCACCGCCATCATCGTCGGACCCGGAAAGGCCGCCGTGTTGCTCGACGGGCTCACGGCAGCCACGATCAGCTACGGCAGCCCCGAAGCCAGCGGAGACGACGTCATGTGTTCGGGGCCCGCCGTCTCCGTGCAGGAAGGAGAAGGCGTCGTGGACATCCGACGGAACACCTTGTCCTACCAGGGCGGAAACGGGACTACGGGAATCCACTGGGCCTACCAGTCGGGGGGACGTCCAGGAAGCTTCCAAGGCCTTGACATCAGCGGCTATGCCGTTGGCGTGGATGGCCGCTTGGCGCGCGTAGCCATCGACGGCATGCGCATCACGGATTGCTCGGTCGGTTTGCGCACCATGGCTGGAACTACACCTTCAGGATTTCCGCAGGAATCCGCTCCCGACACCTTGCATGCGGCGCACGTTGTCGTCGAAGACTGCCGGCCCGAAATCCCAGTGGGTTGCGCCGAACCGATCACACCCGAAGGCCCCCATTTTCTCTGGTGGCAGTGCACCCCGGTGGGCCTCCTGTTTGAACAGGTCGCGGCCGAACTGACCGACATCACGTTGCGCAACGTGACGGTGGGCATCGACGCCGCGTTCGACGGGGACCTGTCCCTCACTGGTTTCCGCATCGAAGGCGGTCTGTACGGCCTCCGGTCGCATATCCCCTATTCCCCCGGGTCGATTCTCCTGCGGGATGGCGTCATTGCCAACGCGACGTTCGTCGGAGCCGAGACGACGACCCTGAACCTGGTGGTGGATGGCGTGACCTTCCGGGACAACGGCCGGGGTTGGCCGGACCTGAGCCGCACGGACTACCGCGTAGAAGCGCTACGCGACGAAGCGTATTGGTACGGCGGTCTCGTGGCCCGCGTCGACCACGGATGGCCGGTGCCGGCGCCGCTGGTCCTCATGGTCAACAACGTCGTCCATGGCAGCCAGTTCATCGGCAACGTTCCCTACGGATTGAGCACCCCAGACATCCGATTGATCGATGCCTCAGGGAATTGGTGGAACAGCGTGACGGGCCCGACTGTCCGAGGTCCCCTCCTGGCTCCTCCGCCGGCCACTGGCGATGCCGTCTCGGATGGCGTTCAATACCAACCTTTCCTGACCCAACCTCCGTAAGCGTCGCTGGCAAGCGGCTGACCCTCGGCGCCCGCCGGCGCGGCCGTGCGCGCGCGTGCGCCAAGATGAAAACTCCTTTGCCGCCGATGGACTGCGGCGGCGCGTGGCGGCACCGGTCCTGGTCATCGTGGCAGCGCTGGCTGCCGCGCTCGCCTTGGCCGGATGGCTGGCCCACCGGCTCGGCATGCCCCCGTCCCTCGGGTACTTGGCGGTCGGCATCGCCATCTCGCCTGCCCTTGCGGGGCGCATTGGCATCCCGTTTGACGCCATCACGGACTCGACGCACATCGCCGTCCTCGTCCTGCTCTTCTTCATCGGCCTGGAACTGGACCTGAAGCGCCTGCAGCAAGTCATCCGCAGCACGGCGGGGACGACCTTGCTCAACATCGCGGTGCCGGCAGTGCTGGTGACGGGGCTGGCGTCCGCCTTGGGTTGGAGCCTGGTCGAGGCCCTGGCCCTGGGCATCACCGTCAGCGTCTCGTCCACGATCTTCGGCGACCGCCTGTCGTCCATGCCGGGCTTCTCGCAGGACTCGCGCCGCCGCATGCTCGGCATCCTCCTTGGCGAGGACGTGGGCGCCGGCGCCCTGCTGGCCATCCTCGTCCTGCTTGGCGGCAGTGCCGCCGGCGGCGGCTGGCTGGCCCCCCTTGCCACCATGGGGCGCCTCGTGTTCCTCCTGGTGCTCATGACGGCGGGGGCCCTGCTCGTGGTGCCCCGCATGCTCGACGCCGTGGCCCGCACGCGCGTACCGGAACTCCTGGTCCTGGCCGGGGCCCTCGTCATCGTCGCCTTCGGCGCCCTCGGTGCCTGGGCCGGCAGCGCGGAATTGGGCGCCCTGGTGGCCGGTGTCGCGGCGGCGGAGGCGGGGGCGCGCTTCAGCCTGCGCGGCAGCCTGGCCCCGCTGCGCGACGTCGGCCTCGCCATCTTCTTCCTGGGCTCGGGGATGGGCGTGGACGCAGCGCTCGTCGCCGACGAATGGGCCCTGGCCGTGCTCGTTGCGGGGACGTTCCTCTTCAGCATGGTCGTCGTGAACGTGCCCACGTCCATCGCCGCGGGGCAGTCGCCAGCCGACGCCGTGCGCACGGCCCTCGGGTTGGGCACCCTAGGGGAGTTCAGCCTCATCCTCGTCGCGGCGGCCCAGGCCAACGGCGTCGGCCACCCCGCCCTCGCCGGCGTCGTCATCGGGGCCATGGTCCTGCTGCTGGCCGTCACCCCGCTTCTCCTGCAGGCCGTCCCGCTCCTCGTGCGTCTGGGGCACCGCCTGCCGCGCGGCATCCGGCAGTCCATGCAACTTCTGGTGCAGACGCAGCGCAAGAAGCCCGCCCGCAGCGGCTCAACTGTCGAGCGGCGCAACGCCAGCTTCCTCCTGGCGTCGAACCTCATCCTCCTCTTGGCTTGGGCGTCCCTGTCCGCCGGGTTGGGGCCGCGCATCGTGGACCGCTTCGCCCCGGACTACGGCATCCTCGTCCCCATCCTGATCTTCGCCGTCGCCATCGCCGCCGCCGCTCCCCTCGTGCAACGCGCCTACCGCGCCTATCGCGACCTGGTTTGGCTGCTCGTCGGCCTGCGCCCCGGCGAGTCAAGCCTGGATGGGGCTGGCCGGGTGCGCGCCCGCCTCGTGGACGCCTGGGTCGCAGCAACCACCGTCCTCCTGCTCGTCCCCGTCGCCTTGGTCGTACCCTCGACCCTTCCGGTCCTCCTGGGTGGAATCTTCGTGGCCGTCGCCATCATCGCCGTGGCATGGCGCCGCCTGAGCCGCTTCCAGCGCGCCCTCGAGTCAACGGTGACTCGCGTCTTGGGCCATGACCCGAAGACCGCGCTTCTCCTGGACCAGGTGCTGCAGCGCTACCCGTGGGGCGTCCGCTTCGCCGCTGGCACGGTCGCCGCCGAAAGCCCCGTCGCCGGGCGCACCATCTCCGAATCCCGCCTCCCCGAACTGACCGGGGCATTGGTTGCGGTGCTGGAGCGCGGCGGCCGCGAGACCGTCAACCCGCCAGCCGGAACGCGGCTGCTCGCCGGCGACAGCGTGGTGTTGATGGGCACGCCGGAGGAGCTCACCAAGGCCGAAGCCCTCCTGGTGGCACACGGCAAGGCCCTGCGCACCTCGGCCCAGAGCCGCCTTGCCCAGATCGTCGAGGTCCCCGTCGAGGTCGGCTCCCCTCTCGTGGGCCGGACGCTCGGCCAATCCGATTTGCGCGGCCAAACGGGGGCTCTCGTCGTCGGTCTTTGGCACCACGGCGCCGCGCACCCGGAACCCTTCCGCCCCGACTTGGTCGTGCACGCGGACGACCACCTCATCCTTCTCGGCTCCCCGCTGCAAGTCGACAGGGCCCGTCATTTCGCGTCCAACGGGTCATCCCCACCTCTGGCGGACGCGGCCTAATCTTTGCAATGGAAGCACGGGTCGCAGCGGTCCACAAGGGTTTTGGTTGGCCATTCGTCATCCACTCCAATTCTTCAGGGTGGGTGAGGGGACTTCTCCTTGAAGGACATCTGGAGTCAAACCATCATGGCTACTACCAAGCAGACGACCAAGGAGGAGTCCTCCAACGGCAAGACCGGCAACGCCCTTGGCAACCTCTACAACGAGGGCATCCAGGAAATTGTCAAGCTCGCCGAGGACGACAACTACGCCAAGAAAGTCGACAACGGGCCGCTGAAGGAAGCCCGCGGCAAGGACACCTGGCAGGTCCACTCGCAGCTCTCCGCCGTGAGCCGCCTGAACCAGAACCTCGGCGCCCACGTCGGCAGCCTCGAGTCCCACCTCAACGACCTCGACGGCCACCTCGACGCCGCCACCGAGCTCCTCTCCAAGCTGACCAACCAGACCCACAAGGAAACCAACGCGACGCTGGCCTCCAACCTGGAGACCGTCGGCTCCTGGGTCACCGCCGCCCGCAAGGCGCTGCTCGACTCCGTCTCGGCCACCGACAAGGGCCTGACCTCGACCGTCAAGGACGCCCAGAAGAGCCTGCAGGCCCAGCTCAAGGAGAGCACCTCGAGCCTGGACAAGTCCCTCGCCGAGGTCCACGAGACGCTCACGACGCAGGTCACCGAGACCACGACGGAGCTCAGCGACCACCTCGAGAAGGTCCACACCGGCGTCAACGAGCGCCTGGAGACCGTGCACAAGTCGATGAAGAGCGCCTTCCAGGAGCTCGCCCGCGCCACCGCCGGCTCGGAAGAGAACATCCGCGCCCAGACCGACTCGTTCAGCAAGGCCGTCGAGACCCTGCTCAACGACGTCCGCGGTGACCTCGACGCCAAGATCTCCGAGTTCCGCGACGACGCCACCCGCCTCATTGACAAGCGCTTCAACCAGAGCGATGTCTCGTTCGCCGCCGTGCGCGCCGACCAGGAAGTCATCAAGGCCCTCCTGACGGACATCATCAAGGACCGCCTCGGCCGCGCCGAGCCCCGCGTTCGCTGAGGACGCGAAGCGGCCTCGGCGGACGCGAACGCGCCCTTGCCGAGGTTCCTCTTCCTTTCCCCTCCCCCTTCCTTCCCTCCAGCGAGGGTTCTCCATGTCGTTCCGTCTCCTTTGGTCGTCCACGGCCGTCGCCGTTGCCCTCGTTGCCCTGCTGGCCTCGCCCGGCCTTGCCCAAGTCCTTGACCCGCAGGCTGGCGTGACCGCCGGCAACGGCTTGTCCTTCGCCCCCGCCTGGCAGGAGAACGCCACGGCCCAGAAGGCGCAGTGGACGGTCCGCAACGCCGGCCCCCTCGATGCCACGGCCCGCGTCACGCTCCAGGTCCCGACGGGCTGGGCCGGGCAACTCGCTTCGGCCGACCAATCCTTCGCCCTGGCCGCGGGCGCCCAACGCGTCATCGAAGTCGCCGTGGCGCCGGGGACGACCACCCCCGCGAACGGCGACATCACGCTGTCGGCCACCATGACCGACCAGGCCGGCCGCGCCAGTCCCGCCGCCAGCGCCCCCATCGCCTTGACCTTCGTCGCCCCGCTGCCGCCGCCCACGCCGCGCGACTACACGGCCGAAATCGTGGCCGGCGTCATTGGTGGACTCGTCATCGTTGCCATCGCCACGGTCGCCGCCATCTACTTGTCCCGTGCCCGCCGCATCGCCCTGTTCGTCGAGCCGCAGCAGCGCCCCATCACCACCGGAACCGACGGCGTCTTCCTCGTGCAAGTCGAGAACCGCGGCAAGGTGCGCCGCGAAGTCGAGTTGCGCGTCGAGGGGTTGCCGGCGACGTGGTACGGCGCCTTCAGTTTCCCGCGCGTCGTCTTGCAGCCGGGCGAGCGTTCGCCCGTGCCGTTGTGCGTCAAGGTGCCGCGCGAGGCCGGCGACGGCCAGCAGGTCGAATTGACGCTGCACGCCCGCCCATCGAGCCGCTTCCCCTGGCTCGTGCATGCGACGACGCGCATCGAGGCGCATGACCGCGTGCGCATCGGCGCCGCGCCCAAAGCGACGCAGCCGCAGCCCTAGGCGACAAAGCGGTTGCACCGACTCCGGGCCTCGTTTTCGGCCAACGGTGGGTCCGCGGCCAGACGCCCCCCGGCGCTCACCAAGTTAGCCAAGCCGCGAAGGCCAGGACGGGCAGCGTCCATGGCACGGCGTGGCGCAGGAAGGGAAGGAAACGCACCTCGACGCCGTGCCTGCGCGCTTGGTCGGCTGCCAGAAGACTTGCGGCGGACCCGGTGAGAAGCATGGCTCCGCCAAGCGTGCTTGCGCTGACGAGGAACATGGCGTGCCCCGTGGTCCACGCCGGGTCGAGGCGCAGGAGGGTGAGGACGGCGGGGACGTTTCCGATGGTGTTGCTGAGCATGGCGACCGCCGCCGTGGCTCGCCAGGGGTCCACGAGCGTGGCTGCGAGGTCCGGTTCCGGCGCCCAGATCTGCAGCCCGCCCGTGAGGAGGTAGAGGCCGACGAAGAAGGCGATGACGTTCCAGTCCAAGGAGCGGGCGACGGCGCGGTCGGCGCCGCGGCCCAAACTGGGGCGCAGACCAAGCCAAGCCAGAGCCGCGCACGCGACGGCGAGGGAGCCGAGGCCCACGTCCGCGGGCCGCCACGCCGCGAGGACGAGGAACAGGGCGAGGCAGGCCAACAACCAGGGACGCCCACGCGCGGCGGCCGGGGGGACGGGTTCGCCGCTGGGCGTGCCGACCTTCGTCGTCCAAGCCGCCAGGCCGAGCAGGGCGAGCCCGAAGGCCACCGGCCATGCTTGGGCGGCGAGGAAGTCCAAGACGTTGAGGCCGGCCGCGCTGGCGAGGACGGCGTTCTGCGGGTTGCCGAAGGGTGTGAGGAGGGACCCGACGTTGGCGGCGACGGCGAGGTGGACGACGGCCGGCACGGGCGGGATGCCAAGTCTTCGCAACAGGGGAAGGAGGAAGGGAACGAGCACGACGATGGCGGCGTCGTTGAGGAGGATGGCGCTGGCGAATGCGGTGGCGGCGAGGCAAAGCCACAGGGCCAGGCGCGGCGGGGTCGTGGCAAGCCGGCGGCGCAGACCCGCGAGGGCGCCGGCTTCGTCCGCGAGGGCGGCGAGGCCCATGAGCCCGACGATGAGCAGGATGACTTGGAGGTCCACGACACCCCAACCGACGCCGAGCAGGATGGTTGTGGCGAGGCCGCCGGCAAGGGCGCTGGCCCCGCGCGGAAGGGGGAATCGACCCAACCGGCCGAGGGCCAGCAGGAGGAACGTCACCGCGAAGACTGCCGCGGCGGCGCCCTCGCGCCAGGGCACTTAGCGCACCCGTTTGACCATGCGGACCGCGGCGTTGCCGTTGTGGTAGTAATGCGGCAGGGGCCTTCCGACGATGGAGTAGCCTTGGCGTTTGTACCAGGGGACGAGTCCGGGTTCCTTGGGGTCGGCTTCCAGGCTGACCCAGTCGCAGCCCTCCGTCCGGGCAAGGGCTTCCGTGTGCTGCATCATGCGGTAGCCGAGGCCCTGGCCGTGGCGGTCTGGGTGGCTGGCGACGTCGTAGACGCGGAGGCGGTGCGGGTGATGCCACAGCACGAGGAGGGCGTCGAGCCCGTCATCGCCGTCGATGACCCAGACGCTCTGGCGCTTGCTGGTGAGACTGCGGCGCAGGGACCTGAGGCTCGCCTGGCGGTAAGGTTGGAACGCGGCTTGTTCGAGCGTGCGCACGGCCTCGAAGTCGGCCAAGGTCGCTCGCCGCACGCCCGAAGAACCACGAATTTCACGAAGACCACGAATTCGTGCACTTCGTGCAATTCGTGGTTTCGCCCCAGGTCGGCGGTCAGTGGTGTCCCGCACGGGGTCCCTCGCGGGCGAGCTTGTCGATGATCTGGCCGAACACCGGCGAGTCGACGGGCAGTTCGCCGCCGGGGTCGATGTTCGGGTTGTCGTTGACCTCGATCACGACGACGGAACCGTCCTCCCGCTGTTTGAGGTCGACGCCGTACAGGCCGTTGCCGACGAGGCGGCACGAGGCCAGGGCGGCCTCCATGACGGCGTACGGGACCTTGCCTAGGGGCACGCGTTCAATCTTGGCCCACTGCTTGCGCGTCTCGCCGACGGGGGTGTCGTGGATGCGCCAGGCTCCCTTGGGGATGTGGTAGCGGGCCGCGTACAGCGGGTCGCCGCACAGGACCCCGACGCGCCAGTCGAAGCTGCTGGGCGTGTACCGTTGCAGAAGGATGACGTCGCTCTGGGCGGCGAAGCGGCGGACCAGGGATTTGAGTTCCTTGGCGTCATGCGCCTTCTCGACGGCGCTGCTGAAGGCGCCCGAGGGGGCCTTGACGACGATGGGGGTGCCGAGCTCGGCGAACATGGCTTCGGCGTCGAGGGTTTCGCGGCCATCCTTGGTGAGGAGGACGGTCTCCGGGGTGGGGACGCCGCCGTGTTCGAGGAGTTGCTGCACGTGCGCCTTGTTCATGCAGGTCAGCATCGAGCGCGGGTCGTCCACGACGCGCAGGCCGAGCTTCCAGGCGTAGCGCGAGACGGCGAAGGGGAGGCCGAGGACGCTGGTGTCGAGGCGCAGGAGCGCGGCCTGGAATTCGGGCAGACGATGGAAGTCCGCGACGTCAATGATTTCCGCCGTGTGACCGTGGTCCGGCGCCTGTGCCAGGTACGTCTTCATGGCGTCCATCTCGGGGCCGCGAGCACGGCTGAGGGCGTCCGAGACGATGGCGACGTTGGCCATCAGGCGTCCCTCCCGGGGCCCTGGCCTTCGAAGACGTTGAGGGGGCGCTGGCTGATCTCCTCGTACAGCCGCAGCTCGCGTTCCGTGAGCTCGTGCAGGGGCAGCGGGTCGAGGCCGAGGAAGAGCGGCTTGCTTCCGGCGGGGCCGTCGGGGTCGCCGGACTCGATGTACCAAATCGTGGCGAGCGGGACGCCGAAGGTGCGCCAGACGTCCCAGGCGAGGTGGTAGTTCTCGTGGCTCGTGACGCCGACAATCATGCGCATGGAGCGCAGGTCGCCGTTGAGTTTGACCGCGAGGGCGGTGCGCGTTCCGTTCTGCGTGGCCGAGCGCCACTGCGCGGCGCGGCTGCGCGTCGCCTTGACTTCGTACGTGGCGTCCGTCATTCCGGAGCAAGGCACGAGGAGCGACGGAGGCTCGACGTCCTTCGGCGTCTTGGCGACCTTCCATTCGACGGTCTCGATGCCGGCGTGGCGGGCGACGAGAAGGCACGCGGCGGCGTTCTGCGCCGTGACGGCCTGCATGGGCGACGGGGAGGACGCGACGCCATTGAGTTCCGCGTCGACGAGGGCCCAGTATCCGGCGCGCAGGAAGCGGTAGTCGCCGCACAGGTTGATGAACGGGCGGCGGCGCAGCGCCTGTTCCGCCTGCGGGGACGCGGCGTCCCACGGGGGCTGCGTGCGCACAACGGGAGCCGGCGGCGTCCGTCGGGGCAGGCGCCGCACCGGTTGCAGGACCGGGGGCGGAGTGCGGGGTGGGCTTGGGGCCGGCGGGGGCGCGCTGGTCACGGGGGGCGGGGACCGGGCGCCCACCCAGGCCGGCCTGGCTTGAAGGTATCGGCCGTGGGGGCACTTGGTTTTAGCAGGAACACTGCAAATCAAGCGGGGCGCGTTCCCGTTGGGGGACCTTGGATTTAGCAGAACCTCTGCAAATCGAACTGGTGCGCGCTTCGCCTGAACTAGCGCAGCACTTTGCAATTCAGCCGATTCAGGCCGCGGCGCGCGGAGTCCCGGAAGCTTGCCGGGGCCTCCCCGACGGCTCACGCAGTCTGCCGTAGACGCGTCTTGATTCGACGGCGCGCGTTCGGTGCGCCACTAGAGGTCAACGTCTTCCGACGACGACTCCGACGCCCGCCCCGCCCAAGAGAATCGGCGCCCCGCGCCCAATGCATCCAGGTGTCGATGTCGTTGTCGGAGTCGTCACAAGGCGAAGGATTGCCGTGACTCAGGAACGGGCGCGGTCAGCCGAGTTGGGGCCATCTCGTCGGATTGGCAGCGAATCTGCTCAATCCAAGGTCCCCCAACGGGGCAACGCACACCCGACCTTGCCAGTCGCGCCCTTCTTCAGGCGGCACGGACCTGCGCGCGGCGTGGACGAGTGGACCCTGGCCTTCCTCGTGGCGGCCGGGTTCGTTGCGTCCTTCATTGATTCCCAGGTGGGCGGCGGCGGGGTCATCACGCTCCCAGCCCTGCTTGCAGCCGGCTTGCCTCCCGCGGCGGCCTCGGCGACGAACAAAGTCGGCGGAACCTCGTCTGCCCTGTTTGCCTCGGTGAACTACCTGCGCTCGGGGCTCGTCCCCCGTCGCGAGGTGCTCCTCTTTGCGCCGCTGTCACTCCTGGGTGGTGCCATTGGCGTTTGGGCGTTCCTGCGCTCCGACCCGTCCTGGCTCGTGCCCGCCGTTCTCGCCGTGATGGGAGCCATGGCGCTGTACGTCCTGCTTCGGCCGCGCTTCGGCGCCGACGACCACCGCGCGCTCGGCGTCCTTCCGCTCGTGGCCATGGGTCTCGCCGCCCTCGACATTGGGACGTATGACGGACTGATGGGGCCCGGGACGGGGTCGTTCCTGCTCTTCGCCCTCGTGTCGTTGCTGGGGTACGGCTTCCGCCGCGCCGCAGCGTTGGGGCGTGTGCTCAACCTCGCCAGCAACGTCAGCGCCCTCGGCTACTGGATCCTGTCCGGGCACGTCGTGTGGGCCGTCGGCATCCCCATGGCCGTGTCGATGGCCGCAGGCGGCTGGGTGGGCTCGCACACGACGTTGAAGCACGGCGACCGCTACCTCAAGCCCCTCTTCGTGGCCATCACGGTGGCCTTGATGGTGCGTCTGCTGCTGCGCTTTCTTTGACGGGCGGCCGCGAAGGCTGAAGAAGGACGGCCCACCCTCGCGGTTCGTGGTCTTGCGTCCCCTCCTCGCCGTCTTGGTTCTCCTCCTCACCGGCTGCGCCGGGCCCCTCGACGACGGCGGCGAGCCCGCAGCCGACGAGGACGCCGTGGTCGTCCCCGACCCGACGCTGCCCGGCAACCGCACGTTCCAGCGCTACGAGTACGACTTCGGCGTCATGGTCGTGGACGACCCGACCCTGGTCCCCTACCGCTACAGCGTCCCTCTGCACGGGTCCCTGCACCTGCCCGACGGAGCCGGAGCGGCGCCGCTCGTCGTCCTCCTGCATGGCCGGCATGGCACCTGCGCCGTCCTGGGCGCCGAGATCATCGGCCCCGGCACGTGCCCAAACGCCATGGTCGTCACGCCCGTCAACAGCTACACCGGCTACGACTACATCGCCGAGAACCTGGCGAGCCACGGCTACGCGGTTGCATCCGTGGACGCGAACACCATCAACGACCGCGACCTCGTCGGCGACGCTGGCGCCAACGCGCGCGGCCAACTGCTCCTGCGCACGCTCGATGAGTTCACCCGGGTCAACGCCACGGGCGCCAGCTCGTCGGACGTCCCCGGCGTGCCCACCCTCCTGCCGCGCAGCGAAGTCCCGCAGGCGCAGGACCGCATCGACGTCTCCCGCGTCGGCCTCATGGGGCACAGCCGCGGCGGCGAAGGCGTGGCCCGCGCCGTCAGCCTGGACATCGACAGCGCCTCTGGCATGCACGGCCTCGACGCCATCTTCGCCCTCGCCCCGACGGACTTCGCGCGTTGGCCCGTCGCCGGCGTCCCCTTCGCCACGCTCTTGCCGTACTGCGACGGCGACGTGTACAACCTGCAAGGGGCCTGGATGTACGACGATGCGCGACGGCTCGAACCCGTTGCGCCGCGCCACCAGGTCCTCGCCATGGGGGCCAACCACAACTTCTACAACACCGTCTGGACGGGCGACGACTGGGGAACGACGGAAGCGTGGTGCGGCTCCGAAGTCAACGACAGCGGTCGCGACACGCCCGAGCAGCAGCGCGCCCACGGTCTCGGCCTGATGGCGTCCTTCTTCCGCCTCTACGTCGGCGGCGAGCAGGAGTTCGCGCCGCTGTGGGACGGAACCGTCGCCTGGCCGGACACGATGTGCCCCGAGTTCGACTCGTGCGACGGCCGGCTGTACGCCAGCCACATGCCCGTTTCCCACCTTGACCTGGCCGCCAACGGCGTGCCGCCGGTGCAGGAGCGCCTCAAGCCCGCCGCCTGCGAGCCCGCCGACTGCCCCGCGCAACCGACGTACGGCACGGCAGCGCAGGCAAGCTGGGACTGCCATGGCAGTGGCACCGCCACCTTCGCAACGCCCGACGGCATCGAAGGGTGGACGGCGCTGTCCGTGCGCGTCGGAAACCAGCAGCCGGGCAACCCGCTGCATGTCACCCCAGCCCTCGTGGGCTCAAGCGCCGTCCTGCCCGCGCTGACCTCGCACGCCGCGCCTGGCGACATTCCCTTCCCGCCCCGGCCAGGGGACCCGGATTCCGAACCCGGCGCCAAGACCGTCCTGAGCGAGGTGCGCTTCTCGTTCCCGGCCGACGCGGACCTCGCCGCCGTGACGGCAATCGAGATTCGCTGCGACGGCGACGGCGGCATCCAGGTCGCCGACATCATGCTGGTCTAGGGACTGTTCGGCAACCGGTTCAAGGTCCACCAGGTTGACGACTGCGGCAGGCGTCAAACGAGAGCAACCGGGAGCGCCGCGTGGCCTCCAGGGGAAAACGTTCAAGCCGCGAGGCCTTCGCGCAGCCATCGGCCTGGGTTCCGAGCGCCCTCACCGCAACCGCGCGGATGGAGGCAACGCCAGGCGGGCCGGATCGTGAACCCAATGCCCGCCAAGCACACTCCCGATGAGGAATACTCCTGGTCCAAGCCGGACTTCTTCGCCAACCCGGTGACGCAGGTCCAACCGACGCGCGACGTCGTCAAACTCGTCGAGATGATGCGCGACACGTCCGCCCAGGGCCGCCAGATTGGCCTCGTGTGCGACATCCTGCGCCGCGCCCTCGAGGACCCCGAGCGCCCGACCGTCGTTCTCGCCACCGCCGGCACCCTCATCTCCACCGGCATGCGCGACCTCTTCGTCAAGCTCGTCGAGGTCGGCTTCATCGACTGCTGGGTCTCCACCGGCGGCTGCATCGACGACGACCTGTACATCTCGCTCGGCGGCCCCGTCGGCATCGGCCGTCCCTCCGTCGACAACCTGCTCCTGCGCGAGCACATGATCGACCGCCTGTACGACTCCTACATCGACGAGGACTTCCTGCGCGCCTGCGACGGCTACATCTCGTACCTCGCCGACGACCCGAAGCTCGCCGGCCCCAAGACGAGCCGCCAGTTCATGCAGCACGTCGGCAACTCGATCCTCTCGCGCAAGACGTACAACGACCTCACGCCGAAGAACAACGGCGTCATCGCCGCCTGCGCCAAGAACGACGTGCCCCTGTTCATCCCCGCCCTCACCGACTGCTCGATGGGCATCGGTCTGTGCATCAACCACTGGCGCCACACCCGCGCCGGCACCCGCAAGACGTTCTTCCATGACCCCGTCGCCGACAACTGGGAGATCACCCAGCTCAAGGGCAACAGCAAGAAGTCTTGCGTCATCTACCTCGGCGGCGGCGTCCCGAAGAACTTCGTCAACGACTGCGAAGTCGTGTGCGAGACGACGGAGTACACGG
>JBBSVQ010000002.1:0-14357 GCA_038046725.1 Thermoplasmatota archaeon
AAGGCGGCACGTCGCAAGGCGCCCCCGAGTTGTCGCCGGTGTACACGTGGTTCACCTACGAGCATAGCGCAATCGCCGTCTTCCTGGGCTCCTGCGCAGCCGTGGCAGCGGGCGTGTGGATGTGGCGGCGCTGGCGCGGCACAACGCCGAAGCGCCCGGTCATCGTCGAGCGCAAAGCCACACTGGTGCGTCCCATCCAAAAGCCCTAAGCGGTTGGCGCCGGTCGAAGCGGCATGCGCGCGCTTGCCCCCGTCGCCCTCCTGGCCGTGGCGTTCCTGGCCGGATGCTCGGACGGAGCCACCGACGAGGACGGCGACGGCCTGCGCGACGCCACCGAGAAGGACTGGCCCGGCCTCATCGTGGACTACATGGATCGGCGGGTGCGGCTGGAAGGTGTCACGAGTGATTCTTCCAAGCAAGACACGGACGGCGACGGGCTCAGCGATTTCGACGAGTACTTCCTACGGACGGATCCCCGCGCGAAAGACACGGATCGGGACGGACTGACGGATTGCCAGGAACGCGTCCACACGGTGGCTTTGGTCTGCGAAGACTTCGCCTACGACGGGGATTACGATGGCGGGTATGGCACCAACCCAACGCGGGCAGATTCCGACCCGGGACCCGTTCGATTCCACAACCGCGAAGGTGTGTTCGTGGACGAAACCGGGACCTTGCCGGGGGGGCACGTCGAATGGGGAGATGGCGTCTCGGATGGCGACGAGGTCCTCGGGTACGTCGTCGAGCTGGCTGCCGGGAGGACCCGGACGGTCACAACGGACCCCCGCGCCCGGGACACCGACCGCGACGGGCTTGAGGACGGCGAGGAAGCATGGCTGTACTCATCGGATCCCTTGGTCGAGGACACCGATGGGGATTCTTGCCTTGACGGCCAGGACCCCGTCCCTTCTGAGACTGAGCTGTTCGTGCTGGGGCTGCGCACGTTCCTTCTCAAGGTGGACAAGGACGCCTCGGGGTCGGACCTCTTGCTGTCGGGTCAACTCGTCGGGCAATCATTCGTGCTCCCCCCTTCAGGGTCGATCGCTGTCCAACGCGAAGTGGTCACCGACATCTCCAATCTCGACCCTCCGGCGATGCGCGCGCGGCAATGCCCCTTGACCCCGCTGCACCCCTGGGCACGCATCCAGATCGATGCCGAAGACCCCGACGCGGGGGCCACCCAGGACATCGACATCATTTCGAGCCATGGCTTTCCCGCAGGAAGCATCCCCGTCCTCGAATGGAACGTCCTGACAGGCGAATTCAGGTGGGAAAGCACGAAAGTCACGGTCCAGACCCCAATCAGCCTCGAGGGCGCGGAGGGCCGCCTTGTCCTGGAGCCCGAAATGCGGTTCCGTCAAGGGTCGTAACCATAACTCTTAAACAGAACCTAGGAGTCGTTCCTCCTTGTCTCGGGTGGGTTAAACCCCATCCCCGAACAAAGGTGTCCAACCAATGTCCATGAACCTCCTGCGCACGGCCGGCGTTGCCTTCCTGGCCCTTGCCGTCTTGGCCCCCGCCGCCGCGGCCCAGGCCCCGACGTTTAGCTTCTCGATTGACGGCCTGCCAACCCAGCCCGTCACCCCGATCGAGCAAACGGTCAACGTGGAATTCAACTACAAGTATTCCACGAAGATGCAATTGCAAGGCGCCGGCGGCTTGGTCGGCAACGCCCAGGTCACCTTTGATGTCCAGTGCCCCCAGGACAAGATCCTCGTCTCTGGCGGCACGACCCAGATCATCTCCGTTGAGGTCGGAACCAGCAACGACTACACTGGCACCGTGACGATCCAACTGCAGGTCTTGCGCGAGGCTCCCGGCCTTGCCCCGATCCAGTGCACCGTCTCGGGTGGCGTTGGCCAGGTCGTTGCCACGGCCGTTCCCGCCAGCAACCCTGAATCGAAGTCCTTCGCCCTCACGCCGGATTACTTGCCCTACATCGAGGCCAGCGCCTCGAGCAAGCTCCGCCAGGGCGGCCCGCAGAAGCAGATCCCCTTCGCCATCGACGTGTCCAACTTCGGCAACGCCGCGACGAAGGTCGTCTTCAGCATCGAATCGTCCCCCAAGGGCAGCTGGCAGGGCCTCCTGCCGGACCCGGCCCTCCTCGATGCCCCCGGCGGCAGCCAGCAGACGAAGCAGGTCGTGTTCAACGTGGCCACGCCGTACAAGAACGGCTGGAACAACGACGAAGGCGGCTTCACCATCACTGTGACCCCGGAATACCAGTACAACTCCGAGAAGAAGGGCTCCCCGCAGCAGGTCACGGTCCTCGCCCGCGTGCGCGGTGTCTATGTGCCCAGCATCGAGCCCATGGTCATGGTCGCCGCAATCCTCGGCTCGGCGCTGATCCTGCGCCTGACCAAGGATGACGAGATCTAATCGAAACCGTCCCCTTTTCCTTCCCTTCCCCTTTGTCGTCCCTCGTGGAGTCAAGGCCATGAAACGCGTCGCGCCACCGGTCTTGCTTCTGCTCCTGTTGGCTCCACCTGTCCACGCCCAGGACCCCGGGCGGGACCTGTTCGGGTTCATCCTCACGGCCGATCAGACGGTCGTCGAATTGCAGCCTGGCGAGACGCATACGTTCGACCTGACGTTCCGCGACTTGTCAAAGGACTCCACCCAGGGCATCATCCCCGTCGACGGCGGGCCAAACGTCTCGCCACAACAGCACCAGGTCCGCTTCAGGTATGACCTGCAGGCCAACAACACGCGGGGCTGGTTCGTGCTGACCCCTGGGATCCTGTACACGCAGGGCGGCGAGGTCCGGGAAGTGCGGGTCACCGTCGGCGCCTCTGCACTGGTCGAACAAGTGTTCATGCCAATCACCATCACGGCGATTGCGGAAGCAAACGGTTACGAGTACCGGTCGTCGGTGAACCTCACCGCTTACACGTTGGGCGTGGCGAGCTTCAACGCGCTGGCCGAAGACATCGGCGGCGAGGTCAAGCCCGGCCAAATCGTGGATGTCCGTCTTCGCATCACCAACGCGGCCTTGAGCCCGCGGCAATTTGACATCGAGGTCATCGAGAACGTCTGCGGCCTCACGGTCGCATCCTCCACGGGCAACCTCGTTCCGGGGAAGGAGACGCGCGTCTACACCGTGTCCCTGCGAGCCCCTGAGGACAAGCCGTGGTATTTTTCGGAGATCTGCAGCCTCACGATCCAAGTCAACCCGACGGGCCAATCCCTGGCAGCAAGGACCGTGAGTGTGCCAGTCATTGTCAACGGGGGCTACGTCAACCCCGTCTGGGTGTTCTGGCTCGTTGCCATCATCGTCCTCTTCATCCTTTTCATGGTGCTCGTCATCCGGCGCAAGGAGCGCATCGAGGAGGAGCTCCTCGGCAAACCCCAGAAACCCTGGACCATCCCTGTCGAGGCCCTCTACCTGCGCGCCCTGCGCCAGAAGGACGAGCGCGCCTGGTACGTCGTCCGGCACCACTTGATGGAGGAGGAGTACCGCTCCTCGCTGCTTTGGTATGCGGCGTACAAGAAGGCCACGAAGGGCAACCGGCAGAAGGAGGCCCTCGTGTTGCGGCAGGAGAAGGGCTACGAGCGCTGGAAGGCGAAGTGGCACAAGGCCATCGCGCGCCCCCTGAAGGAAGCTGACCGCTTCGAGGCGAAGCTGCAACGCAAGCTCGACCGCAAGGCGCGCAAGGCTGACCGCAAGGATGCCCGCAAGGTGCGTAAGATCACCAAGCGGATGTCTGCTGCGCACGGCAAGCAAGTCGAGAAAGCCCTCGAGAAGTGGCAGAAGCAAGTCAAGAAGGCCGCTAAGAAGGGGCTCGCCGCCCCGGAGCGCCCAGTCCTGCCTGAGCCGGACTACCCGGAGGAGCCGGAATCCCGCGCCTTCATCCTGGCCGAGCACAAGTGGTCGAAGAAGGCCGCCCGCTTCCGGGCCCGCCGCGTGCGCGAGCAGGGCAATCTGGAAGTCAAGTTCGAGAAGGCCGACGCGCGCCGCCTGGCGAAGGTGCGCCGCAAGGTGCAGCGCCTGGCGCGCAAGCTCGATGACGCGGACTTCCTCGCGGAGCACCCGTTGCTGCGCTCGGACGCGTAGCCGAAGCAAGGCACCAAGGGTGGTCGTGCCGGCGCGCGTCGGAACCACGAATTGCACGAAACAGCACGAATCCACGTTTCGTGGGTATTCGTGCAATTCGTGGTTTCGTCGGGGCGCGCTCAGGCCATCTTCTTCAGGTCGACGCGTTCCAAGTCGAAGCCCGCCGGGCACTCAACGGCGCCCTGTTCCTTGACGATTGCGTGCTTGGCGCCCGCGGCGTGGCCGACGGGGTGGCAGAGGGCCCAATTGGCGCAGTCGGGCCGGCCGCAGTCCACTGGCGTCCACGGGGCAGCCGTTCCCCGCAGGTGGCGGCGCTCGATGGTGCTCTGGAACGAGACTTCCTCGACGACGACGGCGCGCACCTTGCCCTCGTCATGCAATTCGCAGGGGTGCTGCACTTCGCGCACCTGGCCGACGACGTAGGTGCGTCCCGGCTCGAGGCCGAAGCACAATTTGGTGAACGGGCACGCGGCGCACTCGATGTCCTTGTTCGGGCCGGCGAAGGTGAAGCGGTACCCCTTCTTCGCCAGGGTCGACGGGACCAGGGTCAGGGGCACGACGGTGCCGACCCGGGCGGCGACTTGAGCCTTGGGGACGGTGCGCCTGGCGGCGAACGAAGATAAACCGCATCGGCGCGCTCGGCGTCATCGGCGGATGGGTCCGGGCCGATGGCGGCCAATCCGCCGATGACGCCGATGACGCCGATGGCGTTGCCCTGTTGGATCATCACTGGTCAGCGCAGCAATCCCTGTTGGGACGCGTCGGCGGCACCTTCATGCCTGCGCCGAAGGTCGCCACTGCATGCGCGTGACGGTGTCCACCCCGGTCAAGGCGACCGAGGACCCGGCCCGCGTCGAGGAAGCCGCCCGCCGCCTGTTTCCGGACCTCGTGGGTCACCAGGAAGCCGGCCGCTTCACGGGGACGACGGGCGACTTGCGGCCCCTGCGCAAGCGGGTGTGGGAGCTGCGCATCATCGATACGGTTCGCGGCCAGGTCCTGCATGGCACGCCCACGGGCGCGGCACGCTCCACGAAGTTCCGGCTCTCCAAGCAGGCGGCCCTCGCGGACAAAGTGAGTTTCCCGCCGACGCCGCACGCCCTCGGCGACCTCGAGGTTGGCATCGAGCTGGAAGCCGGCGACCCGTGGATCGACATCGATGCGTTGGCGTTGTGGCTGTGCCCGGAAACCCGGGATGGCGAGATTGTCGGTCCAATCCTCCCTTAATCGGCCGCATGCTGCGCGAGGATTTTCCGGGTCAATGCTGCAATCCGGGGAATCCGCTTACTTGACCCAGTTGTACTTGCACGTCCGGCAAACGTACCGGTTGAACAGGAGCTTCATTTCAACATCGCGTGAGTCGCAGCGTGGGCACTTGAAGTACACGAAGGACGCCTTGCGCGGGTTGCCCTTGCGCGTGTGCTTCGTTTCGCGCAGCCGGTGCTTTTGGCAGGCGCTGTTGATGCAGTAGAAGCGCTTGCCGTCGTCGGTGACGTAGCAGCCGAGGGCGGCGCACACCGGCGGCAATTTGGCGCCGAAGTACTTGTCCACGTGGACGCCGCCGAAGGCCTTGAGGGGGGTCCCGGCGGGCGTGGCCCGGCTGCGCGAGATGGCTTCCTCCAGCAGTTTGCGGGCCCGCGACAAGCGCTCATCGGAGTCAGCGGCGCCGGCGTCCGCGAGGGAATGCGCAAGCAGGGCGAGCGGCCCGCCCAAGGGGCGCCGGCGAACGTTGGCCTTTCCAGCGCCCGTAGGGGCCGCGCTCGGCAAGCCATCGCCGGCTGAGTCTTGCTGCGCAAGCCTCAGCTTCGTACGGGCACCTCGACGGTGGTGAAGTCGTCGGCGACGAGGACGTCGGGGAAGATCGCCTTGGCCTCGTCGGCGACGGGTTTCGTGTCGCGGTAGCGCGGGCTGATGTGCGTGAGGACCAGCTTGCGGGCCTTGGACTTGGCGGCGATGGCGCCGGCCTCCTGGGCGGTCATGTGGCGGTTCTCGCGCGCCTTGTCCACGGCGTCCTGCAGGTACGTCGCCTCGCAGATGAAGAGGTCCGCGTCCACGGCCGCCTCCATCACGCCAAGGCAGGGCTGCGTGTCGCCGGAGTACGTGATGCGCCGGCCTGGCCGGGCGGGGCCCAGGACCTGTTCCGGCGTGAACGTGCGGCCATCCTTCGTCGTGACCGTCTCGCCGCGCTGCAGCTTGCCAAACAGGGGCCCTTCCGGGATGCCGATGGCGAGGGCCTTGGGCTTGTCGAAGAAGCCGGCGCGGTCGGGCTCCTGCAGGGCGAAGGCGAGGTTGTCGATGCCGTGATCGCCCTGGTACACCTGCACCTTGTAGCCGTCCTTCTCGACGACGTCCCCCGCCTTGACCTCGATGACGTGGATGGGGAACTCCTTCGGCCAGCCGCGCAGTTCGCGCCAGGCCGCGACCAGGCGGGGAAGCCCGCGGGGGCCGTACAGCCACAGCGGCTGTGTGCGTTCGTTGAGGGCCATGGTCTTGAGCAGGCCGGGAACGCCGTAGCAGTGGTCGCCGTGGTAGTGGGTGAGCCAGATCTGCGTGATCTGCTGGTACGACAGGCCGGACTTCTGGATCTGGCGCTGCGTTCCCTCGCCGCAGTCCCAGAGGAGGATTTCGCCGCCGCGCTTGACGGCGATGGCGGCAAGGCCGCGTTCGGCGGTTGGCCAACTGGCGCCAGTGCCCAGGAAGGTCACTGAGAGGTTGGCGCTCACCAAGCGGTCCAGGACTCCCGACCTTCTTAATGAGTCGCCTTGGCGCGCGTTCAATGCCATAGAAGTCAACCAGTCGAAGCGGTGCGCGAAGCGCGCCGAGGCGGCGCCCCGCGCCCTAGGTACCGCAACAACGGCTTGACGTCGGCGCAGGCGTCGCCGGAGGAAGGCGTTGGACTTGTCGGCACCCCAGAACGGGCGCCAGCGACCTTCGCATTCAATGATGCAGGATTGCCGTTTGCGCGTCCCAGGGCGCAGGCAGACCACATCGGCGTCACCGGCGGTTCGGCCTCGGCACCGCGCCGACCGATCCACCGATGCCCACCGATGACCCCGATGACGTTGAGCGGGCCGTGCCAGGAGACCCCATCGGTGCCATCGGTGACATCGGTGGATGGCTGGGGCCAGGGGCCCGCCCTTACCGCCGATGACGCCGATGCACTGCATCAAAGGCGGCGCGCCACGACGTAGTGCCGCGTCAGCGACTTGTGCACACGCTCCACGTGCCGCTCCACTTCGACGAACCCATGCTTCGACAAGTCCGGCAGCAAGTCCGGCTGCGCGCAGCCGACGACGGCATGGCAGCCCTCGGAAAGCAGTCGGGCGAAGGCCGCAAAGGCCCGGTCGTAGAGGTCCGCCAAGCCCTCGTCGTGGCTCGACGAAGCGCGGCCGTACGGGAAGTCCGTCACGATGCCGTCAACCCCTTCGACGAGATCAGGAACCTGCGCGATGTCCGCCTGCAACACGGTTCCCGCAAGCGCCGCATCGCCGTGGTCGGCCAAGGTCTGCAGCGTCCCCTGCACCATGACGGAATCCAGGTCCGAGCCCCACGCGTCGTACCCCTCAAGGGCGGCTTCGAGGACCAGCCCTCCGGTGCCGCAGAAGGGGTCGAGCACGCGGCCGCCGGGGGGCACGCGCGCGAGGTGAAGCAGGCTGGCGGCCCGGCGCGGATGAAGTGAGACCGGGCTGAAGTGGGCGCGTTCGTCCGAGATGCGGTCCTCGTGGCTGGAGCGGTCGTTTCGGCCACCGCGTTCGCCGAGCGTGATGCGTCCGTCGGCGAGCCACGCGAAGACCACGTGTTCGGGGGCTCGCAGGTCGATGGCGAGTCCACTGGCCTTCAGCACGGCGCCCAATTCGCGTTCGACGTGGGAGCGCTCGACGGCCTTGCCGGTCCCGCGGCGCTCGGTGGCGACGGCGGCCGTCCCGGCGTGCGGCGCAACGGCGGGGACGAGGACGGCGAGCCGATGCAGGCCCGCCTCGGTCTCGGGCTCAGTCGCCCACAGGTCGCCCCACTCGTGCGCGAGCGCCATGCGGGCGAGGGCAGTGCGCGTGGCGGCGAGGTCCCCGGGCTGCACGGTGGCGACGGGGCCATCGGCGTGCGCCGTCGCCCGCGGGTCGTGCACGGCGAGCAAGGCCCGCAGCTCAGCCAGGGGAAGCGTGGGGTGCTCGCCAGACAGCAGTACGGCCTGGGCCGTTGCTGGCTTGACTGCAGGTCCACGCACAGGTCGCGCAGGCCCTCTCGGCCTTCAGCCTTCGTGCGACCTTCAAACGAAGGTCGATCACGTTGCATGACGGCGGGGGCACTCGCTTCGCGCTCGACCCCCGTGAGAATGCGATCGGCGCCGCTCCGCTGCGCGTGGCGGCGGCCCAGTCCATGCCAAGGGGTCGTTCGCGCGCCGCGCGAGGGCCACCTAGCTCGTGTATTGGAAGGATTCGTCCTTCAGTTCCGCGTGCACGACCGGTGACTTCTCCGCGGCCAACACGCGGCGCAGGGCCTCGCTCGTCGTGAGGAGGGTTTCCTTGCCGTGGCGAACCTTGTCGAGGACGCCGAGGTTGACGAGCTTCTTGACGTGGAAGGACACGAGGGCGGGGCTGATGTCCAGCGCGGCGGCCATGTCCTTCTGCGAGGTCATTGGGTGGCCCATGACGAAGCCCGCGATGTCGCTCGCGGTGTCGCCCTTGACGGCGCCTGCGACGGACATGTCGAGCCGGCTGACCGAGCCGCCGTTCTCGAAGAAGCACTTCTGGTTGTTGATCTTGCGCGTGGCGACGAGGTGGCCCTTCTCGAGTTTCTCGAGGTGGTGCGTGATGGTGCCCCAGCCGACGCCGACTTGGCGAGCCAGGCCGGAGGCGTGGATGCCGGGGTTGGTCTGGATGACCTGGAAGATCTGCGTGCGCAGGGGGTGCTGCAGCAACTCGTCGTCGGCGATGCGGCTGAAGCCCGCGATGCCCGCCGAGGAGCCAAGCATGCCCCACTTCTTCAGGGCGGCCCAGCCGGCCCAGCCACCGACACCGGTGGAGGCCGCCGCGCCCGTGACGGCGACGGAGCCGAAAACGGCGACGGGAACAGCGTCGGGGCGCAAGTGGCCGATGAGGCCGACGTACGCCAGGGCTCCGTCGCGCACGAGGGCGCCCACGAACTGCCCGGCGCCGGCGACGGCGATGCCGGCGAAGGCGAGGCTGGAGGAGGCGGTGGCACCCAGGACCGTGAGGCCGTCGGCGCCGAGGCGGCCGGCGGACAGCAGGGCCCCGGAGATGCCGAGGCTGGAGGCGAGGCCGATGGCGGCCAGGCCCTTGGCACCTGCTGAGGAGGAGTCGGCCAGGAACTGGCCTGTGGCCGCCGCGGCGCTGCCGACGGCCTTGCCGACGGCCTGGGCGGCGTGCCCGATGGCCTTGGCGGCGGCGACGATGGCGCGGCCGACGGCGGAGGCGCCTTTGCCGACGCCGTCTCCGGTCTTCTCGGCCGCGTTGCCGACGCCCTGGGCTGCGTCCTCGACGCCGTTGAGGGTCTTGTCGAGGACGGACTGCGTGTCCTCGACGGTGCCATTGACGGCCGCGCCGGGGTCGCCCGTGGGCTGCGCCTGGGCGGTTCCCAAGAGCAGCAGGGCGGCGAACAGGCTGAGGACCAGGGTCCGCATGGCAGACGAAATCCCCCGTCCCGACAATATAAGGTGTTTGGTGAGTCCCCACGATTGCCAGGAGGCACTCGGTCAACGCTGGGTCAAATCTGGGGGTCCACGGGGGAGGCCTTTCAAAGCCACCCCGGGATGCCAGCGTCCCGATGGTCAACACGGTCCCGGCATCCCCCCGCGGCGGGCCCACCCCAGTCGAGGGGTTCATCGCGAGCCAACCGGAGTCGGCCCGGTTCCTTCTCGGCCTGTGTCGCGACTACTTGCACCGGACGGCGCCCGGGGTGTCGGAGGCTCTCAAGTGGGGTGTCCCCACGTTCATGATGGAGCGCAACGTGTTCTACCTCAACCCGAAGGGCGACCACGTCGTGCTCGGCTTCGTGGCCGGTGCGCAGATGCTGGAGTTCCGCGGGGTCTTCGACCACGTTGCCACCGAAGTCGCCCACGTCCTGGTTCGCACGGCCGCGGACTTGGAGCGCGCCGGGCTGCGCGAGGCCGTACGTGCGGCGGCGGGGTTCAGCACCAGCGAGCGCGACTTCGGAGCGGCCCTGTCGACCAAAGCCGAGTTGGCTGGCCGTTCGCCACGCGACGACGGCGACCGCCTGCTGGCCTGACCTTCGGCAAGTTGCAACCGGCGCCGGCGACGGGAAGCACAGAGCGCACGGAGACCACAGAGACAAGTTGGGCTCTGCGCGGCTCCGTGGGCTCTGTGCTGGCCCTCCCCGGCCGCCCGGCCACCGATTTTCACGGATTTGCGCCGAAACGTGGTTCGGTGATCATCGGTGAAAATCGGTGGCTCGTCCAGAGTCAAGGCGTGGTCGGCGCCGCGAGGCGGTCCTTGCCCACGTACGGGCGCAGGACCTCAGGCACCAACACGGAGCCGTCGGCTTGCTGGAAGTTCTCCAGGATGGCCACCAGCGTGCGCTGCACGGCGATCGCGGTCGAGTTGAGGGTGTGCACGACCTCGGTGGGGTCGCCGGGGTTGGCGCGGTGGCGCGTGTTGTAGCGGCGCGCCTGGAAATCCGTGCAGTTGGAGCAGGAGACGACTTCGCGGTAGGCGCCCTGCACGGGCATCCAGGCCTCGATGTCGTACTTCTTGGCGGCGATGGAGCCGAGGTCGCCGGTGCAGATGTCCACGACGCGGTAGGGGATCTTCAGCGCCTGGTAGAGTTCCTCGGCGTTGCGGATCAGATCCTCGTGGATGCGCCACGAATCCGCGGGCGCGCAGAAGACGAATTGCTCGACCTTGCTGAACTGGTGCACGCGGAAGATGCCCTTCGTGTCCTTGCCGTGCGCGCCGGCCTCCTTGCGGAAACAGGGGCTCACGCCGGCGTAGAGGAGCGGGAGGGTCTTGCTTTCGAGGATCTCGCCCATGTGCAGCGCCGCGATGGGATGCTCCGACGTCGCGATGAGGAAGAGCTCGGCGGGCTCGCCCTTCTCGGCGGCCTTGCCAGCCTCGACGCGGTAGATGACGGACTCGAAGTCGGCGAGGTCGATGGCTCCCTCGAGGGCCTCCCGGCGCAGCATGTAGGGCGGCTCGATGGCGGTGAAGCCCTTCGCGGCCAGGTGCTTGAGGGCGAAGAACTCCAGTGCGCGGCCGAGCAGGACGAGGTCGCCTTTGAGGTAGACGAAGCGGGACCCGGCGGCGCGAGCGGCGCGCTCGAGGTCGGCAAGGTCGAGGGAGTCGAGCAGGTCGACGTGGCTTGCTGCGGCGAACTTGTGGACGGGTTTTCCGCCCCAGGCACGCACCTCGCGGTTCTCCGAGTCGTCCTTGCCGACGGGCACCGAGGGGTGCATGACGTTGGGAATGGATCGCAGGAGCCGGTCGCGTTCCGCCTCGGCCGCGGGCACGGCCTTCTCCAGGCCCGCCTGCTCCGCGCCGAGCGTCGCCATGCGTTCCAGGATGGGCTTGGCGTCCTGCCCCGCCTTCTTGGCCGCCGCGATGGCTTGGCCGCTGCGGTTGCGCTCGGCACGCAGGTCGTTGAGCCGCGACTGGCCCTCGCGCCAGGCCTTGTCCTGCTCGAGCACCTGGTCCACGACGGCGGCATCGCGGCCGCGCTTGCGCAGGTCGGCCCGGACGACGTCGGGGGTTTCGCGCAGGAGCTTGATGTCGAGCATGCTTGGCGAACGCCGCCAGGAATGGACGGGGTTTAACCCATCGGGGCCCGCACGGCAGGGCTCATGGCTTTTGTGGCGGGGCTGCCCCTTCGAGGACGCGCAGGCATCCGAGCACGTCGTCGACGGTGCGCACGAGCCCGAGAACGGAGTCCGCGCTCGCTTCGAGCACGAGGTCGCTGCCTTCGACCATCCAGGCGACGTGTCCGGCGTTGTCGGGTTCCAGGGCGCGGCCGGCGCGGTCGGCCTCCGTTCGGGAGGGGAAGCGGATCCGCAAGCTCGCCGTATGCACTGGAGGCGCCACCGGAATCGGGTCAGGCCGTTGTCCCGTCATGCCGCCGCCTCCAGGAAGCCCTGCTGCGACAACGCGTGGTCGAGGACGTCGAGGAACGCGTCGGCGCGGTCCTTGGCGATGACGGCGCCCGCCGCCACGGGGTGGCCGCCGCCTTCGCTGCCCACCGCCTTGGCTGCAATGGAGCACGCCTTGCCGAGGTCGAGGCCCTTGCGCACCATGCGTTCCAGGCCGCGCGTCGAGACCTGCACCTGGCCGTCGGGTCGCACGGCGAGGATGGCGAGGGGCCGCGCGCGGTCGCGCACGACGTGAACCATGCCGAGGCCCGCGACCATGCCCGTGTAGGAGGGGTCCTGCGTCCAGGCCGACTGGACGGCGGCGTGCAGCGCCGTGCCCTGCGCCGCGAGCGCCTTGAGGCCGTCGTGCAGCGTGGACTTGTAGCGCGAGAAGATGGCGAGGGCCTCGCTCTTGGCCGTGCGGTCGCCAAGGAGGTAGGCGATGCCGGTGGCGGCCTGCCCCTCGCGGCCGCACGCGTCGACGATGCGGAAGGCGTGGCGCAGGCTCGTGCCCAGCCGCACGTTGAGCTCCACCGGTTGCACGAGGGCTGCTGCCTCGTCCGGGCTGCGACCGGCGGCAAGGATGCGCAGGGTCAGTGCGGACACGAGTCGGGTCCGTTCCTCGTGGTTGAGGTCCTCGACCTCCGATTCCGGGTCGATGCCGAGGGCGTCCAGAAGGGCCTCGCAGGCGGCGAGGTCGTCGTGCAGTTGCGGGATGTCCGGTTGACGCTGCGCGATGGCCTGCGCCAGCGTGACGCCGATGAGCAACGGCTGCGGCAGGTCGCGGACGTGCCCGGCCGCGCGCGACTGCTCGAGCAGGTGCAGGTTCCATCCTTTCCAGTCCGGGACGTGCTGGAAGTCGCCGATGGCGCCCGACAGGCCGACGGGGGCCCAGGCCTTGGCCGCGTCGCCGGCGAGCGCGAGGGCGAAGGCGACCGTCGTCGTGGCCGCGCTCGCGTCACGGGACCCGTCGAGGCCGGCATCGCGGGGGTTGAGCATCGTCACGCCGGGCGGCGTCGGCTCGGGCAGATTGTGGTGGTCGAGCACGATGACTGGCCGGCCCGTCCGTTGGGCCCCTTGCGCGAGCGTGAGCAGGTGGCTGCTGCCCTTGTCGAGGAGGATGTGGCCGTCGGCGTCCGTGTCGAAGAGTGCGCGGTACGCGGCGTCGTGCTTGTCGCGGCTCGCACGGATGGTGAACCGGTGGCCGACGGCGCGCAGGGCGTTGGCGCACACGGCGGCGGCGCACAAGCCGTCGGCGTCCGTATCGCAGTCGAGGAACCAGCGCGTCCCCGGCGGCTTGGCGCGCACAACGGCGGCGGCGCGCAGCGCGGCGGACTGGAACGCCTCGAAGCTCAACGCGTCAACGAAGGGGCCCCTGGGCAAGAACGTTAGCCGTGCGAAGCCACCGCTGAACGCCTAGCCACCGATTGTCACCGAACCTGGTTTCGTTGGAAATCCGTGAAAATCGGTGGCCGGGCGGTCAGGGAGGGCCAGCACAGAGCCCACGGAGCCGCGCAGAACCCAACTTGTCTCTGTGGTCTCCGTGCGCTCTGTGCTTCCCGTTGCCGAGAGAAGGCGATGAGCAGCGCTACCGCTCGACGACGTGCGGGTTCTCCCCGGCCACTGGCTTTAGTCGACCAGGAGGCGGGCGCCTTCGCGGGTGTAGGCCCAGCCCTCGGGCAGGTCGCTGCGGGCGACGTGGTACTTGGCGAGGGCGCGGATGCGGCTCTCCATGAGTTCGAGGCCGCGCAGGTTGTGCAGGTCGCGGGGGTTGGCCGAGAGGTGCTCCTGCAGGGCAATGGAGCGCTGCACGAGGTTCTGCAGGTCCTGCGGCAGCTTGCCGGACAGGTTGTTGTCGGCGAGGATCTGCTGGATCTTCTTGCCGGTGACCTCGTGGACCGAGGGGATGCCGAAGGAGTCGCGCAGGATGAGGCCGATGACGGCGGGCTGCTTGCCCTCCTTGGCGAGTTCGATGACCTTGCTCTCCACTTCGCGGGGGAGCATGGGGACCCACGACGGGGCGGACTCGCGGACGGGCTTGCTGCTGGCGTGCTTGCTCATGGAAGTTCCTCTTGGAATCTGGTCGCGCCCAGTGCCGTCCGAAGACCGGCAGCAGACGTGGCCAAGCCTTGCGACAAACAGGGTATATATGAAGGCCACGCAGGCCTCCCAGCCGGGTTCATGGCAGCCTAGTTCAGCGCCTCGGGCACCAGG
>JBBSVQ010000003.1:0-24698 GCA_038046725.1 Thermoplasmatota archaeon
ACCGGCTCAAGATCGGTTGCTTCGTGCTTCACAGGTTCGAATCCTGTCGCGTGCACTCATGGTCGTCAGCGTCTTCGTCGGAATCAGCCTGGACGGGTTCCTGGCCCGGCCGGACGGGTCGTTCGACTTCCTGCCCTCTGACGGCGGCGGCGAGTCCGGGGGCTTCGAGCAATTCATCGCCGGCATCGATGTCCTGGTCATGGGGCGCAACACCTTCGACGTCGTGTCCGGCATGTCGCCGTGGCCGTACGGCAAGACGCCCGTCGTGGTCCTGACGCATCGGCCCCTGGATTTGTCGCGCGCTCCGCCGGGGCAAGTGGAGGGGATGGCTGGTGAGCCTGCCGACGTCGTGGCCCGCCTGGCTGCCCGTGGGTTGCGCAACCTGTACGTCGACGGTGGCCTGCTCATCCAGCAGTTCCTGCGCGCCGGCCTCGTCGACCGCATCATCGTCACCAAGGTTCCCGTGCTCATTGGCCAGGGCATCCCGTTGTTCGGGCCGCTCAAGAAGGACGTCAAGCTCCGGCACGTCTCGACGCGGGCGTTTGGACCCGGCTTCGTGCAAAGCGAGTACGCCGTCCTGCGCTGAACGCATGCGAGGCCCCTGCTCCGGGTCCGAAAGGGCCGTATGGAGGGAGCCGGTGGGCGCGACGTGCACAGCGATGGTGTCCTGGTCCGCTTCGGCGAGATCGGCATCAAGTCCGCGCCCGTGCGGCGCCTCATGCTCGAGCGCCTGCGCGACAACTTGCTCGCTGGCATGGAGCGCGAGAAAGTCGAGGGAGACGTGTCGCTCATCGGCGCACGGCTGTGGATGGTCGGCCCCGACCCGATGCGCCTGCTCGACGTCGCGCAGCGCACCTTCGGCGTCGTCTCAGCCAGTCCCGTCCGCAAGGTCGCGCCCACGATCGAGGCCATCGGTGCCGCCGCGGTTCCGATGGCGATGGAGCGCACGGGGTGGAAGACGTTCGCGTTGCGCACGACGCGCGACGGCGAACACCCGTTCACGAGCCAGGACGTCGGCGTGCAAGTCGGGTCGCTCATCTGGAAGGCCGTCGAGGCCGCCGGCGGCAAGCCGAAAGTCGACTTGACGAAGCCCGACTTGGAAATTTTCGTGGACGTCCGCAAGGGCCACGCCTTCGTGTTCCGGCTGACCGTGGATGGCCCCGGCGGCATCCCCGTCGGCAGCCAAGGCGTCGCCCTTGCCCTGTTGTCCGACGAGAGCAGTTTCCTGGCGGCGTGGCTCATGATGCGCCGCGGCTGCGCCATCATCGGATTGCACGCCGGCACCACGGGTAGCATCCCCGTTGATGCCGTCGCGGAACTTGCGCGTTGGGGCCTCGACCCCGAAGTCGAGTTGCTGCCGGTGTGCACGGGGACCGTTGCCAAGCCCGTCCTGCTCGAAGCGGCGGCCGCCGTGGCCAAGTCGCGCAAGGCGCAAGCGCTCGTCACGGGGGACACCATCGACTCCGCCCTCGTCGGCGCCTCGCTGCCGGTCCTGCGCCCAGTGTGCGGTCTCGACAAGGGCGAAGTGCAGCGCGTTCGCGTTCGTGCCAAGTTGCCCCCCATCGACGCCGACTCCATCCTCGACGCCGGCTCCTCGGAGACCTTGGAGTCGATGCTGTCGATGCGTCGGACGGTCTCGCCTTGAAGGTCCTCGTCGCCGGCGCCGGCGCCATCGGGCAATGGCTCGGGGCCCGCCTGCAGGACGCCGGCCACGCCGTGCAGCTCCTGACGACGCAGCGCCACGTGGCTGCGCTGCGCGCGCTGCGCATCGACGGCTTGTCCACGTGGTCGGGTGCCCTCGATGCGACGGCAGACCCGAACGCGCTCGGCACGCGCTTCGACGCCGCCTTCCTGGTGTGCAAGGCGCACCAGACGCAGCTCCTCGCCCCGCTCGTCGCCCCCCGCCTCGCGCCCGGCGCCGTCCTGGCGACGCTGCAGAACGGCTTCGGCAACGCGCAGAAAGTGGCGCACTTCCTGCCGCCTGCCCAGGTCGCCGTTGCCCTCACGAGTCATGGCATCTGGGTGGAGGCGCCGGGCCAATTGCGCCACGCGGGCGTCGGCGCCACGCAGGTCGGCCCCTTCGTGCCCGACGCCGAAGCCTCGGCGCGGACGGCCGAAGGCCTGCTCGCCGACGCCGCGCTGGCCCCGGAGTGGCATGCGGCGATGCGCGGCTTCGTGTGGCGCAAAGCGATGATCAACCACGCCGTCAACCCCGTCGCCGCCCTGCACGGGGTCCCCAACGGCGAGGTCCTCGCCCAGCCGACCCTGCATTCGCTCTCGTCCGGCCTGCTCAAGGAAGCCGTAGCTCTGGCAGAGCGTGGACGCGTGCCCCTGCCGCCCGGCGACTTGCAGGACCTTCTCGACGCCACCCTGCGGCGCACGGCCGCCAACCGCGTGTCCATGCTGCAGGACGTCGACGCCAAACGTGCAACCGAAGTGGAGCAAATCACGGGCCGCATGGTGCGCTTGGCGGAGCGCCTGCTCGTGTCGATGCCGCGCAGCGAATCCGTGTACGGCCGCATCAAGGACCTCGAGGCCTCGTACCTCGGGGCGGAGGCAGCAACGCGCCTGGCGTGGGACGAACTCCCATGGGAAGCCGAGCCGTTCTAGTCCCTGTGTCAGGCACACCGGTCCACCACATTCTGGAAGGAATCTTCTTGTCAATGCCCGGGGTCCGGCCCGTGATGCCCTCCAATCCCTACGGCGCCGTCAACCCGCCCATCGTGCGCTCGAGCACGTTCGCGTACCCCGACGCCGCCGAGGGAGCGCGCCGCTTCGCCGTCGCCGGAGGTGCCTGCCCCGGGGAACCCGGGCTGTTCTACAGCCGCATGGACAACCCCACCGTCGCGGCCTTGGAATCCCACCTGGCCCAACTCGAGGGCGCCGAATCCTGCCTCGCCATGGCCAGCGGCATGGGAGCCATCCACTGCGCGCTGATGGCGCTTCTGAAGCCCGGCTCCCGCATCGTGGCCGACCCCTGCGTGTACGGCTGCACGCACACCCTCCTCGACAAGCTCGCCGACTGGGGCGTCGACGTCGTACGCTGCGACACCAGCGACCCGAAGGCGCTCGCCAAGGCCATCGGCAAGAAGGTGGATGTCGTCTTCATCGAGACGCCGATGAACCCGACGCTGCGCCTCGTCGACCTCGCGGATGCGGCCAAGCGCACGCACGCCGCCGGCGGGCTGCTCGTCGTGGACAACACCTTCTGCACCCCCGTCGCCCAACAGCCCCTCAAGCTGGGCGCCGACCTCGTCGTGCACAGCCTCACGAAGGGCATCAACGGGCACAGCGACCTGTTGGCCGGCGCCGTCATGGGACGCACGGACCTGATGCGCAAGGTGTGGAGCTGGCGCAAGGACGCCGGCCCGGTCCTCGACCCCGACACGGCCTGGCACGTGCTGCGCGGCGCGCAGACCCTGCGCCTGCGCGTCGCCGCCGCCAACGCCAACGCCCTCGCCGTCGCGCAAGCCCTGGAAACCGAGGGGCTGCGCGTGCGCCACCCGCTGCTCGCCAGCCACCCGGACCACGCCATCGCAACGGCGCAGATGCCGGCCGGCTGCTGCGTCTTGACGCTGGACCTCGACTCGGAGAAGGCCGCCATGGCCTTCCTCGACCGCCTCACCCTCATCACGCGCGCGGTCAGCCTCGGCGGCTACGAATCGCTGGCCAGCCACCCGTGGAGCACGACGCACAGCGGCATACCTGAAGCGCTGCGCCGCAAGGCCGGCATCACGCCAGGCCTCGTGCGCATCAGCCTCGGCATCGAGCCCCCCGATGCTCTCATGGCCGACGTCTTCGGCGCCCTGCAGCGCCGACCCGTCGTTCGCGTCGACGTGAAGGCCAAGCCCCGCGCCGTCGTTCGCAAATCAGCCTGAGACCGGCCGCTTCACGGCCCGGGGCTTCAGGCGCTTGCCCCGCACTGCGGCACCGCTTGTCCGCGGGGCACGCCTCGGCATCGCCACGGCGATGATGGGGGGTGCGGGGGTGCTGAGGACGATGGTGCGCAGGCGACCCGGTGGACGCGCTGCGGCACGGACGCGCAGGCCGAGGAGGATGAACCACGTCACGATGAGGGCGACGAGGATCCTCTGCGTCGGGCCGTAGACGTGGATGCGGGCAAGGGTCGTGACCAGGTACGTCACCCACGATGCGGTGACGAGGACGCCCAGCAGAACCGACACGCGCGCGAACGAGCGCATGCCGGGGCTGGCCCGCAGCGCCGGGTAGAGGACGACCATGGCGGCGCCGAGGAGGGCGAAGGTGCTGAGGGCGGCGTCGTTGTGCACCCGCCCGGAGAAGGAACTCACGTACGTCTCATCTGTGGGGAAGGCGGCAATCAGGATTCCCGCAACACCCGCCATCGCCAGCATGCCCATGCCAATCCACTTCGAAGGGCACCCCTGCAGGAACGGCTTGAGGGCCCACACAACCATGGCGCCGCCGACGACGACGGTGTACACGGCAAGGGCCCACAGCAAGCCGAAGCGGCTGTTGGCGAATTCGCTCATGTGCGAGGGCGTGTCGCGGCCGTCAGCGATGTGCAGGGCAACGAGGGCGAAGACGAACGCCGCGATGGCGCCCAGGCCGAGGCAGGCCAAGACGTTGCGCCAGCGGCGCAAAGGCTCTGCGTTCGAGGCGGGGATTGGGACCGACCATGCTGCCAACACAGCCGTCGTCTCGCCCCGCGCACCGCCTTAAGGCGGCCGCCAACGTTGCACCGATTCCGGGGCGGACGCGCAACTTGTCTTGGCCGCAACCCCTGCAATCCCCCCCGAGAATTTCGGGACCCCGACAGGTCTGCTTGGCGCGTGCCTCAACCGTCCGCGAACGGTTGCCCTTCGCTCGCCTACTCCCACTCGACGGTCGCCGGCGTCTGCGTCCGGCCGTCGCCAGACGCTCCCCCGTCCACGCTCATCGTGGTCTAGCTTCGCTGCGCTCGCTACTCCCACTCGACGGTCGCCGGGGGCTTGTCGGTAATGTCATACACGACGCGGTTGACCTTCTGCTTGATCTCCGGGTGGTTCGTGATGCCGCGCGCGATGCGCTGCAGGACCTCGTAGGGAATCGTGCTGGCGGTGGCGCTCATGGCGTCCAGGCTTGCGACGGCGCGGACTGCGACGGTCTCGCCGTAGGCACGGATGTCGCCCTGCACGCCCACCGTGGGCGTGTTGGTGAGGACGGCGAAGTACTGCCACGGGTGCGTCATCTTGCCGGCCTTGACGGCGGCGTCGATTTCGCGTTCGACGACGTCGCAGGCCTCGCGGGCGATGGCGACGCGGTGCGGCAGGAGTTCACCGATGACGCGCACGGCGAGGCCGGGGCCGGGGAACGGTTGGCGCTCGGCCACTTCGACCTTGAGGTGGCGGGCGACGGCGCGCACCTCGTCCTTGTAGAGGTGGTAGAGCGGCTCGCACAATTCGAGCTTCATGTCCTTGGGAAGCCCGCCGACGTTGTGGTGCGACTTGATGGTGTCGCGGTTGCCGCCGCCGGACTCGATCCAGTCGGGGGCGATGGTGCCTTGCACGAGGACGGCGGCGTTGGTGTGCTTGGCTTCGCGCTCGAAGATGCGGATGAATTTCTCGCCGATGATCTTGCGCTTGCGTTCGGGGTCGGTGACTCCCTTGAGGGCCGCGAAGTACTCCTCGCCGGCGTGGACAACGGTGTAGTTGAGGCCCATGCGCTTCATCATGGACTCGACGTACTCCGTCTCGCCCTTGCGCATCAAGCCCGTGTCGACGTAGACGGCGTGCAGCCGCTTGCCGATGGCGGTGTTGACGATGGCGGCCGCAACGGTGGAATCCACGCCGCCGGAAAGCGCGATGACGGCGTGGCGGTCGCCGACCTTCTTGCGCACCTCGGCCACCTGCTCGGCCACGAACTCGGCGGCGTCGAAGACCAGGGTGTCGCTCATCGCAGTCGCGCCGACTTGGGGCGCCGACATAAGGGTTGGGTGGCCCCTTCTCCTGGAGCCACCGCGACGGGACGGACGGGCCATGGAAGCCACGGGAACCACGGAACCGTGCCTTCCCCCGATTCCGGGGATTTCGTGGCTGGTGTCGCCGCCTGCCGTCTACCGGGTTTCCTCAGCGCGGGCGCGCACGAGGGCCTTCACGAACGCTGCCGGCAGGGGCTTGTCGGACGGGAATCGAACCGTGACGCCTTCAACGTCATAACCGGCGAACAGGGGTTTGTTCTCAGCCATGAAGCGCGTGCTCATCACGTAGAGGGCGCAGTGCGTCTTGGCCGCACCCAGGGAGACCAGGCCTTTGCCATTGAGCTTGAAGAACGCCTTGCGTTGCCCGGCGTCCAATCGGGCGAGGTACTCGTCCACGTCCTTCGGCTTGGGACGTCCCATGCGCGACGGGTGGGCCTTCGCCTGGACCTTGGCTCCTTTGTTGACGACGGGCGACTTCCTGGACACCTTGGCCGGCATCGCCAGGCCATCAATCGGCGGCGCTTGACCCTTGTGCCAGCCCTCCCCGGAGACCCGGCGATCGCGGCCATAAGGAGCCTGAGCCGATTCTCTAACACCCTCGACGACCCATTGGTGTTTATCGAGCGGCGCGGATTGGACGCGTGTGCCCTTCGACCCGGAGGACAACCTCTTCCTCCTGCCCGGCCCCGTGAAGATGCATCCCCGTGTCCTGGCCGCCATGGCGCGCCCCGCCGCATCGCACCGCGGACCCGAGTTCAGCGACACCGTTCGACGACTCGAGGCAGGCCTGAAGCAGGTGATCGGCGCCCCGCACGTCGCCATCATGACCGGCTCCGGAACGGCGGGGATGGAGGGCGCCATCTCGAACCTCGTGCACTGGGGCGACCGCGCCATCGGCCTCGACAACGGCAACTTCGGCGGACGCATGGCCAAACTCGTGGCGCGCTACGCCGTCGACAAAGCCGTCACGCTCAAGGCGGACTGGGGCCAACCTGTCGACCTCGACGCCCTCGCCGCCGAACTCGAGAAGGGCGGCACGAAAGCCGTCGCCTTCACCCTCAACGAGACCTCCACGGGCGTCATGAACCAAGGCAAGGCCATCGCCGCCCTGTGCCGCAAGCACGACGCGCTGTGCATCGCCGACACCATCACCGCCACCGGCGCCGTCCCCGTCCCGATGGGTGACTGGGGACTCGACGTGTCCATCGTCGGTTCGCAGAAATGCCTCGGCGGGCCCAGCGGCCTCGTCTTCGTTGGCGTTTCCGAGAAGGCGTACGGAATGCTCG
Source organism: Thermoplasmatota archaeon (assembly GCA_038046725.1). Taxonomy (GTDB): domain Archaea; phylum Thermoplasmatota; class E2; order JACPAO01; family JAHFTW01; genus JAHFTW01. The sequence goes on from JBBSVQ010000003.1 coordinate 7,225, forward strand.
ACAGCCCCAGCCTCTACCTCGACGTGAAGAAGCACATCGAGAAGCAGGAGAAGGAGGCCCAGACGCCCTTCACGCCCGCCGTGCCGCTGTTCGCCGCCAGCCTCGAGGGCCTCGACCTGCTGCAAAAGGAAGGGCTCGACAACCGCTTTGCGCGAACGAAGCGCCTGGCGGATGGATGCCGCGCCGCCGCCGAGGCCGCCGGGTTGGAGCTCGCTGCCGCAAAGGGCCACCGCAGCGACACCGTCACCGCCATCCGCTACCCGACGGGCATCGACGACAAGCAGGTCCGCGGCGCCCTCAAGGACCGCTTCAGCGTCGTCGTGGGAGGCGGACAGGAATCCTGGAAGGGCAAGGTGTTCCGCATCGGCCACATGGGCACGGTCTCGTGGGCCGAGCTCGCGGCGTGCTGGGCCGCAGTCGAGGCGGCGTTCAAGCTCGCGGGCAAGCCGCTGCCCAAAGGCGCGGCGACGGCAGCGTTGCTCGACTACGCCTAACCCAAGGGACGATCCACCGATGCCCACCGATGACACCGATGCGGTGCCCGGCCATCGGTGTCACCGGTGGATGTCCGTCGGAGCGGAACGGCTAACCAACGAACCGCCGCTTTGCTGGCATGGACCGACGAGAGGCCAAGCTGGCCGTCGAGCTTGCGCGGCAATGGGCCAGCGAGAAGCTGATGCCGCCCGCCAGCCTTGCCGTCCTGGAATCGCGCTACGCCGCGGACGCCCGCGACGACCCCGACCGCGAATCCTTCGGCTCCGGCGTCCTGTACGGCCTCGGGGGCATCCTCCTCGGTGCCGCCGCCTTCGCGCTTCTCGTCCTGCTGGACGACAACGGCATCATCGCGGACGTGACGCAGACGGCGCCCTGGCTCCTCCTCGCCTGGGGCCTTGCCTGTGCCGGCGGTGCCTTCGCGCTCGACCTCGTGGCCCGCAAGCCCCGCCTTGGCGACGCCCTGCACATCGCCGCCCTCGTGGCCATCACGGCATCCGGATTCCCTCGACCCGACGAGCTTCCGCTCGGGTTCCTGGCCATGGCGTACGCTGGCGCGATCCTGTGGTACCGGCGCAGCCGCTTCCTGGTTCCCTTCCTTGCCCTGGTGGCCGTGAACGTCGCCCTCGCGTCGATTCTCTTCGGCCGTGTGGCCCGCGTGGCTGACGAGGAGATTGCCTTCACAATCTGGTTCGCGTACGCAGTCGTGCAGATGCCCGCCCTCGTGGCCGCGGCCCGGCTGGCGAAGTGGCCCTGGCCGACGTTCAGCCTGGCCGCCGCCACCCTGCTTCTTGCAGGGTCGTTCCTCGGATGGTACTTCGACGCGGTGGACGAACTCGTGCAGGGCTTCGACGGCGACGTCGAAGTGTACTTGGCCGTCCTGATGGGCGCGACGCTGGCCGGTGGACTCGTTCTGCGCGAGAAAGGACTCGTTCTGGCCTCCGCCCTCGTGATTGCCATCGACTCGGTCGTCTTCGCCTTCGACGTCGGCGAGATCATCGGCGGCCTGATCGCCATCCTCGCCGTGGCGGGCCTGCTCATCTGGCAGGCGGGCGCCCTCAGGCGCTACCTGCGCGAGGCGTGACGCCAAACGACGACGGCCGATCCACCGATGACACCGATGCGCACCGATGAACGGTCCCACATCGGTGACCTCGGTGTCATCGGGGGATTCGTGGCAAGGACTTGTTGTGCGTTGGCTTGAAAGCGGCATGATGCCATCGCCTCTCGTGAAGCGGCTCGGTGTCCTCGTCATCGCCGACGAGATCCTCGGCGGCCACGTGCACGAGTCGAACTCGCACTGGGTCGCCCAGCAGGTCAAGCCCCTGGGCGTGAAGCTCGCCCGCGTCGAGGTGTGCAGCGACGACCTCGGCGACATCGTGCCCTCGGTGCGCCGCTTCATGCACGACCTCGACCTGGACTACGTCATCACCTCCGGGGGCCTCGGGCCAACCCCTGACGACCGGACCATGCAGGGCGTCGCGCAGGCCCTCGGACTTCCCCTCGTGCTGCGGCCCGAGCACAAAGCCTGGATGGAGGAGCGCTGCCGCACAGGCTTCGAGTTGGGCTACTTCCAGACCCCCGAGCCCAACCAGGGCATGCTCAAGATGTGCTGGCTGCCCGAGGGCGCTGACAGCATCCCGAACGAGTACGGCACGGCCCTAGGCGCCATCGTGACCTCGGGACCGAAACCGGCGACGCTGTTCACACTGCCCGGCGTGCCGCGCGAATTCTACCGCATGTTCGACGAAGGCGTCCGACCACGCCTTGTTCGTGGCGAGGCCATCCACAGCGAGGAACTGGTCCTGTACGCGGAGGAAAGCCGCTTTTTTCCGACCCTGGCCTTGCTGGAGAAGGAGTTCCCCGACGTTGTGCTCGGCTCGTATCCCGAACAGGGGCACATCCGAATTCGCGCGACCGGCCCCCAAGGTCGTGCCCGCGAACTCATTGCCCGGATGCGCTCGTCCCCGGCCGCAAAACCCTACCTGACGCCGCAAGGGCGCTTCCACTGACGACCCGCCATCCTGGATGGCATCGCATCGACGGCAATCAGTGCAAGTCGGATGCGCCCTGCTCGTCGCCGGGCTCCTCGCGGTCGCCCTGCAGGAACGTGTCGTACTCCGGCGTGACGTCCTCCGATTCGCCGACAGCGCCCTGCACGAGCGTGTACAGGTCATCGAGGCCGGTCGCGTCTGGGCTGCTGACGGCCACGAGGGTGCGCTCGACGGCCATCGTGCCCAAGAGGCGGCTGACGTTGGCTGCGAACTCGGCCGCCATGCTGGGGGACTCCGCCAAGACGTCGTGTTCGAGGGCGTCGGCGTTGGCGGCCCAGTCGCGGATGGTTTCGATGCTCGTCGGGTCGATGCGGTCCGCCTTGGACAGCAGGAAGAGCATGGGTTCCTGGAAGCGGAAGTGCGTCGTCGCGCCCAACATGAGCTGGCTGGCGAAGCCGGACGCCGTGCGCGCCAGGAACGGGTCGAGCAGGTACGCCACCACGGAGCGCCCCGGGTTGAGGGACTCGACGATGTGCTTGCCGGACTGGCGGAAGACGAACAGCTCCAGTTGCCCCGGCGTGTCCACGAGGACCTGGTCGGCGCGGAAGCCGGAGATTTCGGCTTTGACCTCGTCGAGGTTGAGGGCAATCATGTCGGCTGCTGCAATCTGGGCACCGTTGGGGCCGAGGCCGTTCTCCTCCATGATTTCCGAGATCTTCACCCAGTCGCGGATGTCCACGTCCGGGGTGTACGGCAGCTTCTCCGCGCCCGGGTCGAGGTTGACGAGGATTGTCGAGATGCCGTGCTGCTTGGCCCAGCGGTCGTACGCGGCCACGAGGGTGGACTTGCCTGCGCCGGCGGTGCCGACGAAGTAGATGGTGACTTCCTGGTCGGACATGGACGGGTGGGCCGACAAGGCCCTGCATGAAGGGTTTTGCCTTGGCGCAATCGCCGGCTTCTCCGGGAAACACGGGAAACCCGGGAACCTGAGGTCGACCGGCTCCCGTGACCTTTCCCCGGGTTCCCGAGTTTCCCGGGTACGCCCGTGGCGAGGCCTACTGAGCTTTGGGCATCGCCTGCTTGGCCGCTTCCTGGCGGACCGCGTTCATGTGGCGCACGCGCTGCTCGACCAGGGCCTGGGACCCGATGTCGCGACGCACGAAGAGGGACTCGCCGTGGATGTGGCGCAGGCTGGCGTCGCAGACCGCGTTGGCTTCCGCCAGGCTCGGGCCCTCCCCCAGGACGCCGACCGTGCGGCTCGCCATCGTCGCCAGCGTCCCCGAGGGAATCTGTTCGATGCTGCCGAAGTACACGGCGCCGCCGACGCGCTTGACGCCGAAGTTGTCGATCTCCACGAACTTGCCTGCCGCAGGCGTGCCGTCGCCGTACCCGCGGGGAACGACGTACTTCACGACGGTCGCCGTCGGGCGGAAGCGAGCCTGCTGCCCAGCGAGCGTCCCGGTTGCCATGCCTTCGAGCAGGGCGAGGTAGTCGGATTCGAGGGTGTGCAGGACGTTCATGGCCTCGGGGTCCCCGAAGCGGGCGTTGACCTCGATGACCTTGGGACCCTGCGCCGTGAGCATGAACTGGCCGTAGATGGTGCCGACGTAGGGCGTGCCCTCCGTGCGCAGCGCATCGACGATGGACTGCAGGATGCGCACGGATTCGTCGTACTCCGGCTGGGAGAGGAACGGCAGGAGGCCGTCCGGGCACGAGTATGACCCCATGCCACCGGTGTTCGGCCCCTTGTCGCCCTCGAGGAGGCGCTTGTGGTCCTGCACAGCCGGCATCGGCAGCACCGTGGTGCCGTCCGTGAAGGCCATGACCGTGAACTCCTCACCGCGCGCCAGCTCCTCGAACTGGACGGCTCCGCCGCCGACGTTGCCCTGGAAGACGGAGTGCACGTACAGCTTCGCGCCCTCGAGGTCCGTGAAGTGGTCGCCGTAGACCTGGACGCCCTTGCCGCCCGTGAGGCCGACCGGCTTGATGGCCCAGACGGGGCCCTTGGATTCGAGGAAGCGCAGTGCCTCGCCTTGGTTGGTGAAGGCGTGGAAGCCGAGCTGGCCCGGCAGCTTGTGCTTGCGCATCAGTTCGCGCATGAACGTCTTCGACGTCTCGATGCGCGCCGCGGCCTGGCTGGGGCTTGCGACGGCGATGCCTGCTGCACGAAGGGCATCCGTGACGCCGGCCTCGAGGGCGGACTCCGGCCCGGTGACGGCGAGTTGGATCTTCTGCATCTTGGCCCACGCCACGATGCCGGCCACGTCGCGGTCGTCGAGGATCTTGAAGCCCGTCGCCGACTTCACGAGGCCGGGGTTGCGGTGCTTCGTGACGACGAAGAGGTGGGCGCGCTGGCTGCGGCGAATCGCGGCCGCCATGGCGTGCTCGCGGGCGCCGGAGCCGATGAGCAGGACGTTGAGTTGTCCGCGGGGCAGGGCGTTGGCGTGCACGTCCTTGGGAGACGCGCGCGGAAGGTCGGCGGCGGGCGCGCCTGGATTCGCAACCATGGGGTGGCCGCCCGCCGGCGGGGGCCAGATCATCGTCGCGCCCTTGGGCGCGACGGGCTGGCCGGGGGCCGTGGGAACGAGGGGGACGTAGCCCTTGGGCGCGGGTTGCAGCGGCTCGCGCGGCGGACCCGGCGTGACGGACGCCCCGTATGGGACGAAGCCGCCCAGGCCGAAGGTCGGCTTGGCATTGGCATCCGGCATGGCGGGGCGAACGTATTCGTCGAAGTGCTCACCGTCACGGCCCTGTGCGGCCTTGCCGCCCGAGCGCATGATGTCGCGGCTGGTGGGGCCGCCGAACAGGGGACCGCTGGCTTGCTCTTTGACGGCCTTGCGCGGAGTGGAGATGACTTCGGTGTCGTCGTCGGCTTCCACCGTGGGGCCGTCCGTCGGGTTGCCCTTGGACCCCTTCGGGCCGGCCGATTCGTCGACGACCCTGCCGCTGGGCAACACCCACTTCTCGCCATCCCAGATCTCGGCGTCTTCCTCGACGCGACCGGGGCGCTGGCGCCGGTGGTCGGCGTCCGATTCCTCGGGGATGGATGAGCGGCCCGGCTTGGCGGGGCGGGGGCTTCCGGGAAGCTCTTCGGCGCCACCGGCGGGCTTGGACGCGGCAGCCTTGGCGGCCTCTTGGGCGGCCTTCTTCTTGGGGTTGACCCAGATCTCGCCGTCGTCGATGCCGCTCTTGGCCATGCTCAGGCCTCCTTCGATTTGACGAGTTGCGAGACGCTGGCCAGGGGATGGAGTGTGACGTCCACGGCCTTCAGGGCGGCGATGGCGCCGGCTTCCCGGTCGACGACGACGCAGGCGAAGTCCACCTTGGCCCCCGCTTCGCGCAGGACCTTGACGGCCTCCACGGTGGAGCCACCGGAGGTCGTGACGTCCTCGACGACGAGGACTCGCTTGCCGCGCGTCTCGCGGCCCTCGATGCGCTTGCCGGTGCCGTGCTTGCGTTCGGCCTTGCGGATGATGAGCAGCGGCAGGTTGGCCTCAAGGCTGACCGCCGTCGCGAGGGGGACCGCGCCAAGCTCCATGCCGGCCACGGCGTGGAAGGGACCGTGCTTCGCGGCAAGTTGCGCCATGCCGTGCGCGATGACGCGCAGCGTCGCCGGGTCCGTCGAGGCGGCCTTGACGTCGATGTAGTACGTCGACTTGGCCCCCGACGTGAGCGTGAAGTCGCCGAACTTGACGGCCCCGCAGTCCAGGAGCGCCTGCGCAATGCTCGGCACGGGGTGGCCGACAGGGTTGGCCTTGAAAAAGGAGGGGTTCCGCTCCTCTGGACGTGCTCAGGCGGGGGTCTGGTACGTGCCGGACATCGGCCCGCCGGCGCAGACCCACCAGATGCCCGTGGCCGCGCCTTCGGGCACGTTGCCTTCGACCATGCCTCCGAAGGTCGAGGACAGGACGTCGCCGGCCTCGTTCAGGACCGTGAAGCCCGGCGAATCCGCGGCGCCGTCGCTGCTCACCGTCGCGACGAAGGTCTGGCCGATGGTGGCGGCGTCGACAGTGAAGCTGGCGTAGAACACGCCGTCTCCCTGCCCCGGATAGACCGGGGCGAAGATGTCGCCGAAGCAACCGTGACCAGGTTCCCGGTGACCCATTCGCCGGAAGCGACCTGCTCCGTCGTGGCCGCGGTAGGCGCGGTGACGTTGAACGTCACGTTGTGCACGGTGCTGGCCTGGCCGTCCGACACGGTGAGGTTCGCCAGGAACGAGCCGGGCGCATACGTGTGGTTGACTTGGGCGGGGAACTGCGTGCCATTCGTCGAGTTCCCGTCACCGAACGTGAGGTTCCAGCTCAAGGCGTCGCCATCGGGGTCGGTGCCCTTGAGTTCAAGGGCGACCAGGGTGCCGTTGACGACGGCCGACAGCGTCGCCGTCGGGGCCTGGTCTGCGCCGGCGCGGCGGTCGTCGTCGTCGCGGACGACGAGCCGTGGGGGTCGCGGTCGACGTCCCGGTCGCGCTCGCGTCGTCGTCGCCTCCTCCCTTCGAGGCACAGCCCGCGAAGGCCAAGGTCAGGAGCACGAGGACGGCCAGCAGGGCACGTATGGCCGGCGCTCCCCCTTCAGGGCTAAAAGCTGTGTGGCTCGAGGCCGCGCGCCCGCGCTGCGCCCCTAGCCGGCATGGTAGACGACGTGTTCGCTCGGCAGCCCCAGGCAGCCGTAGAAGACGCCTGTGACGCTAGCAGCCGGGACGGTGCCCGACACTTCCCAGTCGGCGTCCGCGGGAAGGCCCGTGGTCACGTGCAGCAAGATTGCCCCGGCGACATCAAGGAACAGGAGGTGGTCCTGCGCCGCGCCTGAGTCGAACGTCGCGATGAACGGCTTGCCGTGCGTCCCGGCCTCCACGGTGAACTCGTAGAACGAGCCGGGGACGGAGTCGTAGGGCGCGGCGTCGTCGGTGCAGGCGGGGTTGGTCGCCAGCTCCCACTCGGCATCGACGTCTTGCGTCGTCGTGCCAGTCCCGCCCGAGGCCACTTGCAGCGTGACATTGTAGGTGGCGCTCGCTTTCCCGTCCGTGAGGTTGTAGACGACGGTGTGGTTCCCGACCGCGAAGGTGTGGTTGACCAAGGCCGGCAGGGCGGCACCCTCGGTCTTGGCACCGTCGCCGAAGTCCAGCGTCCAGTTCAGGGCGTCGCCGTCCGGGTCGGTCCCGGTCAGGTTGAAGGCCGCTTGGGTGCCGTTCGTGACGGCGGCGATGGCTCCGGTCGGCACGCCGTTCTCGGGCGCGCCCGTCCCGGTCGCGCTCGTCGACGACGTTGCTGTCGAAGACCCTGAAGTCGTACCGGTCGCCGAGCCTGAGGCCGTGGACGTGCCGGACCCGGTGCTGGCGGGGTCATCGTCGCCGCCCCCCTTTGAGGCGCAGCCAGCGAAGGCCAAGGTCAGCAGCAGGAGAACGGCCAGGATGGCGCGCATGGGAGGGCGGTCGCCGCGACGCTAGTTAAGCAACTTGGATGGGCCGTGAAAACGCCGCCTTCGCCGGCGATGTCAACGCGTTCGGTCGGGCTAGGCGATGTCGACCGTGTAGTCGATGAACGGGAAGTCGAGGTACTCAAAGAACGCCACACAGGTGGCACCTGCGGGCACGGTCGTCACGAACGGCGAATCGTTGTCTGCCGAGCCTTCCAGAAGGGTGCCGCTTGCCGAGCACTCGTCGTAGAATCCGTAGTTGATGAAGCCGTTCGACGAGGCGAGCGTGGCCACGCGCCCGACCGCCTCGGCGGGAAGATCCGCCATGTAGCAGTCAAGGCCGCTTTCCCCGATGGCCATCGAGATGCAGCCGGAGGGGCCGATGCCTGCGCAATGGACGCAGAGGGCTGTTACGGAGCCTTCGCGGTGGATGGGTTCGCCGCCGCCACTGCCGCTGGCTGCCGTGGCCCGCACGGTCACGTTCGCGGTGTCGTTCGAGCGGGCGTCGCGCACGGTCAGGAGCACCGTGTAGTTGCCGGCGGCTGCGAAAGCGTGGACGACCGTGCTGGGCAGCGTCGACCCCGTCGCGTTGGCCGACCCGTCGCCAAAGGATAGGGTCCAGCTCAGCGAGTCATTGTCGGCATCCGTGCCCCCCAGGGTGAAGTTGACCGAGAGCGGTGCCGTCCCCGCCGTCCGGTTCGCCGTGAGCGTGGCCGCCGGCGCGTGGTTGGCGCTAGGGAACCCCGTGCCAGACTGGGACGTGCTCCCCGACGAGGACTTCGTCGACGAGGAGGTGCCGGACTTCGTGCCCGAGCCGGTTTCCGTGCCGGAAGCCGTGGGATCGGCTTCTTTGTCGTTCTTTGGGTCCGCTGCGCAGCCCGCGAAGGCGACGACGACCAGGACCAGGACGGCCAGGATAGCACGCATGTTTTTAGGGGGACGGCCTGCCTAGATAAGCGATGTGGTCGCCGGGTCGCCAGCCTGGTTGCCACCGCGGGCGTTGCCGCCATCAGGCGAAGGTGACATCGAGGGTGTAGGCGACCTCGCCTTCCCCACCGTACGCGAAGACCTCGATGCTCCACTCGCCGGCCTGCGGCGACGCGATGACGACTGGGGGCTCAGGGCCGGCCGCCTCGCCGGAAGTGTCTACGCCAGGGCCCGTGATGAACAGGTCGAGGTCCGTGAAGAACAGCCCCTCCTCGTAGGCCAAGGTAATCGTCATGCTCGTGGCCGGAGTCGCCGTTGTGAAGGTGTGCGTCACGCTGGCGCCGGGATAGAATGAGTTTGGTGAGCCGACCAGAGGGATGTAGGGAATCCCGGTGACGGAGTCCTCGAAGTGCTCAGGCGCCGGCACGGGGCCGCCCGCGGACACGGTGATGTTCAAGGTGACCGTGGCCGAAAGGTTGCCCGCGTCCGTTGCATGCAGCGTGGCCGCGTAGGTTCCGGCTGCGTTGAACGTGTGGGTTGCGTTGGCCGGCAGGGACGTTCCCGTTGCGTTCGTCGAGTTGTCGCCAAAAGACAGGACCCACGCCAACGCCGCGCCCTCGGGATCCGTTCCGTTCAGCGCAAACGAGACGGCCAGGGGCGCGGCCCCCGCCAGAACGGAAGCATTGAGGGACGCCGTGGGGGCCTTGTTGGAGCCGGGGGTCCCGGTGGACGTGCCGGACTGGTTCGTGCCGGCGCCCTTTGTTGCGGACCCCGCCTTGCTGCTGGATGCGGAGGAGCCGGACGAGGCGCTGTCCGTTGTGGAGTCGGTTCCCTTGTCGTCCTCGTTGGATGTGCATCCGGACAGGATTGCGGCCACGAGCACAAGGGCAAGGAGCCAGGGGCGGGCAGACGTCGGGCGTGGGTGCATGGTCAAGTCCTCCTCAGAAAAGTAGCGTGTCCCCATTCTCGCAGCCGGTGCCTGCGTCATCGACTTCGCCAATGAGGCTGGGTTCGGCCGTGTACTGCAGGCCAGGCAGGCCGTTGGATTCGCGGAAGATCCACGAGACGCGGTCGATGTACATCTGGCCGCCAATCGAGGTCTCGCTGGGGGCCTCGCAAATGTTTGGACCCGTCGGCGCCGGCGCCGCGGCGGCCTCAACGGCCACGGTCACGTTGGTCGTCGCATTCGCCGATGCGTCGCTGACGCGCAGGCTCACCGTGTGGTTGCCCACCTCCGTGAACGTGTGCGTTGCCTCGGCCGGGAGACTTGTGCCATTGGCGATTGTCGTGCCCTCGAACGACAGGATCCAGGTGAGGTTCTCGCCGTCGGCGTCGGTGCCGTTGACCTCGAAGGTGACTTCGAGGGGAGCCGTGCCGTTGAGGGGAGTCGCCACAAGGGACGCCGTGGGAGCCGCATTGCTCGCGGCGGCGGACCCCGTCGTGCTCGTCGCGCTTGTTGCCGTGCCGGACTTCGACGTCGACCCCGCCGTGGAGCCGGACGCCGTCGACGACGCGACTGCGCCCCCAACGTCCGCCCCCTGTGTTTCCGGATCATCCGCCGGGACAAAACACCCGGACGACGCAAGGGCGAACAGCAAAGCACCGGCTACGACAACCACACCACGCATGGGCGCCCATCCGACCGGGGGCAGTTAACGTTTCGTGGACACGCCTAGGGTGCGCAGGGCGGTGTCCGCCAGCCTGGCAACGGAGTTGATGGCGGCCCGTAGGGTGGCAATGTCCTCCCCCTCCACGTCGGCGTGGACGACGCCGGCTTGGACTCGCAGCCGGACGCTGGACCCCTCGGGCCCTTCCGTGGCCTCCGCGCCCAGGGTGCGCAACAGGAGGGCGGCGGTGCTTGCGCTACCGCAATCGAAGGTCAGCTCGGCCCGATGCTGGGCCACGGTCGGCCTACTCGGCCTTCAGGGCCTTGGCCACGGTCGGGCGCTCCTTGTAGAAGAGCTTCGAACCGCAGTAGGGGCAGCGGATGCCGATGTTCTGCGCGTTGAACTCGACGCGCTTCTTGCACACACCGCACTTGTAGGCCACGGGCGCCTCACTCCTGGGCTTTCTCAGTGGCCGGCGTGGAGAGCTTCTCCTGGACGGCGCGCAGGGCCTGGGCAGCGCCGAGGCCGGCGCCGGTCTGGGGCGCGTAGGCGCCGCCAGCAAAGGAGTCGCCGCACTTCTGGCACTCCCAGATGGCGGTGTGGATGCGGTAGACGGAGACGGCGCCGCACTTGATGCACGCGTGGGCGGCCTTCTGCACCTTCTCGATGGTGGCGACTTGCTTGCGCATGACGCCGCCGTAGCGGGGGCCGAAGCGGCCCGAGGATCCGACCTTCTTGGTGGCCATGTGGAGTCTCCAGAGGTCCAGCAGGGCGCGCCCTGCCGGTGGGTAGGCCGGGCCAAGACGGGCCCGATTTAAGCGTTTGGCACGCGGAGGGACTGGATTTTCTCCTGGGATTCGCCGGATTGCCGTGGCCCGCTTGCAACCCGGGACACCGGACCCGTGACGACAAACGCCATGTCCCGGGGACGCTGAGCTGGGCCATGGCGGAATCCCCAGCAATCGTCCTGTATGACGGCGACTGCGGCTTCTGCAGCGACAACGCCGACAAGGGCCGGCAGTACCAGCGGGCGGGCGCCCTCGAGTGGCTCGACAACGGCTCACCCCGGGCCAAGGCCCTGCTGGCCGAACACGGACTGTCCGGAAAGGAGGAAGAAACGCTCATCGTCCTCGATGGCGACCAGGCCTACCTGCACTCGGACGCGGTCGTGCGCTCGGCGCAGGGGCTACGCTGGCCGTGGCGCATGTACGCAGGGATGCGGTTCCTGCCCAAGCCCTGGCGTGACGCGTGGTACCGGCGCATCGCTGCCGACCGCGACAAGCACGGCGGTCACTTGCCCCCGCCGTAGCCACGGATTGCACGGATTTTCACGGAGACCGTTCGGTCTTTCCGTGCGAATCCGTGCCAATCCGTGGCTCGTCGGGCGTCGGGGCCTACTTGTCGGCGTACTTGCCGTCTTTCGCGTTCACGGCCTTCTTGATCTTGGCCATGATGTCCTTGCCCAGCTTGTGGCTGACGCGGCGCATTTCCTTGACTTCCTCGACCTTCCACGACCCGTAGCCGCCCTTCTGCATGGCGCGCACGTTGCCGTTCTGGTCGAGGCCGATGGTCAGCCGCGTGTTGCAGATCAGTTCCTCGTAGAGGTGCGGGTCGGCGACGACGGTGTCGCCGATCTTGGCGAACGTCGTGCTGAAGGCCGCGTTCTCCTCCGTGATGGGCATCGGGCGAGCCTTGCCGTCGGCGTAGACCTGCTCCTTCGACTTGGGGTCGATGGCGGGAATCTTGGCCGACAAGATGGCGGCGACGCCGGCGATGCTGCAGGCGTCGAACAGGTTGCCGTCGTAGTCGAGGATGTGCAGGTCAACGAAGACGCCCCACACCTTCTCGCCTTCCTTGATGCACAGCTTCTCGAAGTCCATGATGCCGGACTCGCGCAGGCTGCGGTCGGTGACGCGGGCGAGCTCGATGGCGTCAATGCGCGGCGGGCCGGGCTCGAAGTACGGGCTGGCAATCGGGTTGAGCTCGGCGCTTGTCATGAAGTTGCCACGGTTGGGCGTGTCGGGGTACGGCTTGTCAAGTTGGATCTTGACGCCGGCCACGACCTGGGTGTTGCCGAGCTTGACGCGGGCGGAGCCCTGCGCGTTGCCGACGTAGCCCGTGTGGATGCTCAGGGGGCGGAACTCGAGGAGGCCGCGGCCGTCCTCGCGCTTGCCGTCCTTCAGGAGGTTGCGGATGAAGTCCTTCTTGATGAGGGACATCGGGTTGTCTTCCATGTCAGTTGCCTCCGTTCTTGGCGTGCTTCTCTTCCGCATCGAGCTTGGCGTTGAAGCGGCGCAGCAGCGCCTCGCGCTGGAACTTGACGACTTGCTCGTTGCCCTTCACGGCCATGTCGAGGGCTTCCTCGAACTGGTCTGGGGTCAGGTGGCCGTCCATCTGCAGCAGGACGATCTCGCCGGTGGTGTGGTTGATGCCCACGGGCAGGTCGGCGTTGCCGTAGTTGTCTTCGAGGCCCATGAGGTCGAGGATGACGCGTTCGTTGGCCTTGCCCGCGGCGACGGCGGACACGAGGCCCTTCATCGGGATGCCCGCGTCGGCCAGCGCCACGGCGGCGCACACGACGGCGGCGCAGCGCGTGCCGGCGTTGGCCTCGAGGATCTCGACGTGGATGTCGATGGCTCCGCGGGGGTACTTCTCCGTGAGGATGACGTTCTCGAAGGCATCCGAGATGACCTTGGAGATTTCCTGGCTGCGGCGGTCGGGGCCGGGGCGCTTGCGGTCGGACGTGCTGAAGGCCGCCATCGAGTAGCGGCACTGCACGACGGCCTTGTCGGCCTCCTGGAAGCGGCGGGGGTTCAGTTCGCGCGGCCCGTAGACGGCGCAGATGACCTTGTTGCCGCCCCACTCGAGGTAGGCGGAGCCGTCGGCGCGGTGCAGGACACCGGCTTCGATGCTCATTGGGCGGATTTCGTCGACCTTGCGGCCGTCGTTGCGGATGCCTTTCTTGTTGACCAGTTCCTTGGTCGGGTCGGGGACTCCCATGATTGTCAGTTCTCCTTGATTTCGCCGGCTTCGGCCCCGGCGGGGGCTTCGTTCTTGTTGCTGGCTTCGCTGCGGCCCTTGCGGTCAGTCGCCAAGCCGGCGTCCAGGCCGCCCGGGCGCATGGCCTCGAGCATGGCCGTGACTCGCTCGGTCACGCCGGGCAGGTGGGCTTCATCGGCGATGGTCTGGATGACCTTCTTCGCCATGAGGACCTCCTTCGGTTCGCCGTTGAGCCAGATGCGGCCGTTCTGGCCGACGTGCAGCCAGCACTCGACGTAGCCCTTGATGAGGTTCAACATCGAGCCGTTCTTGCCGATGACGCGGGCGACCTTCACGGGCCCGACCTCCATCAGTTCGCCGCCTTCGAGCTTCATCAGGTTGCGGTCTTTGAGGGTGACCTGCACCTTCTTCTGCTCGTCGACGAAGAGGACCTTGCACAGGATGGCGTCGCCGCCCTTGAGGTAGGCCGTGGTCTCGCCGAAGTCGACGCGCCACGGGACCTCGCTGACGTGCAGCGGGGCCAGCCAGGGGGCCTTGATGTCGACGATCCAGTTGCCCGTGTTGGCCTCGGTGATGATGCCGATGACCTGGTCGCCGGGGCGGGGGTCGTAGGCGCCGTTGATGGCCAGGACGCTGACTTTTTCTCCCATCTGCTGCAGGAGGCCGGCGCTGGTGGCGACGACGCGGTCGCCGACTTTCTTCGTGCCTGGGCCTGGGATGGAGCGCTTGTCCCCCACGGCGTCGCCGGGCAGGACCAGTTGTCGTTCTTCCTTTTGCTTGTTCATGTTGTGACCTTTGGAGTCGGATTCACCGGATTGCCGGGATTCGCCGGATTGCTTGGGGGAATGGGCGCGCGTCATTGGACGGCCCCCATGAGTTTGACTTGGGCCTGGCCGTGCGTGAGCTTGCCCATGCGCTCGTACACGTCGGCCTGGATGCCGGCGGGGATTTGCAGGACGACGACGAGGGTGCCGTCCTTCTGCCACTCTTCCTTCTTGATCTCGCCGAGTGCCTTCAGCACGCCGTAGGAGGGGCCGGTGTGTTGCGCTGGGACCGAGACGGCCACCTGCACCTGCTCGATGGCGATGGGCATGAGCGGCCGCAGCGCCTTGAGCGCCGACTGGACTTGCTCCTCGACGCCCTTGAAGGGGTCGATGTGGAATTTGGCTTCCGCCAGCGCGCGTTCAATGCGGTCGCGCGGGTGCGGCGCCTTGGCCTGCGGGTTCCAGGCGTTGCGCACGAGGCTCTCGACGACGCGCTTGTGCTTGGCGTCGATCATCTTCTTGCGCTGCTCGGCGGTGAGTTGGATCTCGCCCTCGACGAGGATGGTCTTCGCGATGGCGAGGAGGTCCGTCGTCTGGAAGGACTTCAGCAGGTGGTCGTCGCTGGCCTTCTTGCCGTCCGACCAGTGCGTGAAGACGTAGTCGGTGGCGAGGATGGCGCGCAGTTCCTCGGCGGGGACGACTTGGTTGTCGCGCCACTTGGCGATGAGCTTCTCGGCGGCTTCGGGGTCCACGAGGACTTCGAAGTGGTGCTCGCCGCGCTTCATGCGGGCGACGACGGCCTTCTCGAGCTGGACCATCTACGCCTTCGCTCCTTGGAACTGCTTGACGGCGTCCTTGACGTCCGCGTCGGCGAGCAGGCGGAAGCCGCCGTGCCCGTGCCGGTCGCTGGCGACAACGACGGCGATCTCGAGGGCTTCCGCGTTGAACTTGCCCTCCGTGCCGGCGCTGAGCGCCTTGAGACCGAGCTGGATGGCGGCGTCGTCGCTGAGGCCGTCCTTGTACTCCTTCTCGAGGACTTCGAGGGCCTGCGTGCGGCCGGAGCCGACGGCGCTGGCCTTGTACTCGATGAGGGCACCGGACGGGTCGGTCTCGAACAGGCGCGGTCCGGAGGAGTCGACGCCCGCGATGAGGAGGGCGGTGCCGAAGGGGCGGCCGCCGCCGAATTGCGTGTAGGACTGCTTGAAGTCGCAGATTTTCTTGACGAGGACGTCGATGGGGATGGGCTCGTCGTAGGTGACGCGGTTGAGTTGGGCCTCGACGCGGGCGCGGTCGACGAGGGCGCGGGCGTCGGCGACGAGGCCGGACGTCGCGCAACCGACGTGCGTGTCGATGGCGAAGATCTTCTCGATGGAAGCGGGCACGACGAGTTTGCTGCTCACGCGCTTGTCGACGAGCAGGACGACGCCGGATTTTCCGCGGACGCCGATGGCGGTCGTGCCGCGCTTGACGGCCTCGCGGGCGTACTCGACTTGGAACAGACGTCCGTCCGGAGAGAAGACCGTGATGGCGCGGTCGTAGGCCATGTTCTGGGGCTGCATTGAGTCACCACGTGGTGACCCGAGAAGCAAGGCCGCTCAGGGCCGTGGCGACAAGTTGCCGCGGCGGAGAGGCTGTTGGGCCCCCATCCAAAGGCGGCCCGCTTCAAGGGTTCTTGACAGCCGTGGCACTGGGGCGCGGATAAAAAGGGCTTGGACGAGGCTCCGGTGTGTTCGCCAACCCTTATGGGAGGCCAATCTTGGGCGAGCGCCGTGGCCGAATCGGCGCGGGCTGCCGTTGCAGGCATCATTGGATTCTTGGCTTTGAGCGGCTGCTTCGGCGACGAAGGCGGCGAGCTGCGCAGAGTCCAGTTGCCTGCACTGGAAACTGAAATGCACGTCGAGTGGCTCGTCAAGGTCAGCAGCGGCCGCCAGGCGACCGTGACCATGGACTTGGCCCCGGCAGAAATCGTCCACCCTGACGGCATCTGGCGGCCCGGCTACACCGCGGAATTCACCCAAGACCCACCCTGCGAAGAGAATGCGTGGACTGAATGCTGGGCCGACAACGAACCCCAGGGCCAAGACCTGAAATCCAACTCGCCAATGGGCCGCGTTTTTCCTCGGATCTACGGCCTGGACAAGTGCGGGAACCCCATTTGGAGCCTCGACCCCGACGACCGCGGCGGCGCGACGCTTCACTTCGAGCAATTCGGCGCACAGGACATCCCCCCCTGGTCCTTGGCTTTGGCTGGCCTAACCGTCTTTGACGATCCAACGACCACGATTTCGCCCACGGGGTCGGGCTCGTACGGCCCAGCGGAAGTCCTCTACACCCAGCCGATCTCGGGAACGTATTACACGGCGATTGTCACGGAAAGCGGCGGACTCCGGGTCTCGAGCTACGCAGGCACTGCCCCGAAGAACTTCACGGACCCGGAAGGCTACGGCGTCGAAAGCATGGACGTCACGCTCGATGCCGGCCCCATGCCGGCCTTCACCGAATACCTCGACGGCGCCTACACGCAGACCATCAGCAGAACTGCGTTCTCTGGCTCCGGAATCCCGATTCACCGCTGCGAACCAGTCGCAGGACAGCGACCCCGCATGGCCCTTGGTCCAGATTGGGTAGGGTTCGAACCGGACCTCCCGCGCAGTTTCCAAGCGGCCCAAACGGCCGTCCGCGGCGATTCCGGCCTGCCACTAACGGCGGCGCTCCTCACGAAGCCGGACGCCTTCCTAGGCTCCTGGCAGGGCATGTGGCGCGCGACGGCCACCAGTGTTACGGACGTCCCCGGCCAAGACTACTACGAGTGGACCTTTGAGTTCCAGAATGATGGGACGCCGGACGGCACTCGCGTCGTTTGTGAGCAACGGGAATTGCCGGCCCCGCTTGGCTTCCGGTGCAGCGAAGCCGCGACGACGGCGACAGAGCCGCGGCATGCCCCGGATTGGACAACGTTCACTGTCACCGACCCGGTGCTGTTGAGCGCAATGTATTCCGAAGCAACGGGTTCGAGGCCCGACTACGCCGGCTACCAGATTCACGCCACGGGGGACTTTGCGAAAGGCGACATTGGTCACGGGGGCGTAGAATGCGGCGGCGGCATCTGCATCATGAGCATCAAGGCGGCCAACGTCTACGAACCGAAAGGGACCCTGGCATGGATCCAGGGGAATGTCGACCCCAGCCGGTAAGCGCGGCGCGAAACGAAAAAACGAGGTTTGGAAAAAGAGGAGGAGGGCAGTCTCTAGGCGGTTGGCCTAGAAGCGGCGCGGGGG
>JBBSVQ010000004.1:0-22433 GCA_038046725.1 Thermoplasmatota archaeon
GGCTTGTAGTCGAAGTCGCGCACGTAGGCGGCGGTCTCGTATTCCTTGCCCATGCGGATGGAGTCCGTCGGGCAGGCCTCCTCACAGAGGCTGCAGTACATGCACTTCGAGATCTCGACGGCGGGGAACTTACGCCGCTTGTTCTGCGGCGTGTCGAAGCCGGGGTCGTAGTCGACCATGTAGCACGAACCGTTCGGGCACGCCTGGGCGCACAACGTGCATCCGATGCAGGTCTCGAGCTTGAGGTAGATGCGGCCGCGGAACCGGTCGGCGACCGGCTTCTTCTCCTCGGGGTACTGGATGGTGACGGGCTTGCCGAAGAAGTTCTGCAGCGTGACGCCCATGCCTTGCAGGATTGGGACCAGCGGAATCTTGCTCATGAGTAGAAGACCCCCATCTTGACGAGGACGGCGGTGACAACGAAGTTGAGGATGCTGAGCGGGAGCAGGACCTTCCACGCCATGGCGAGGTACTGGTCGACACGCACGCGGGGCAAGGTGCTCCACACCCAGAACACCACGAACGACATGAACAGGGCCTTGGCCGCGAACCAGAAGATGCCGGTGAGCGGTCCGAGGAAGCCGTTGAGGATCGGGAGGTCGTCACCGAAGGGGGCCTGCCAGCCGCCGAGGTACAGCATCGTCGTCATGGCGCCGACGAAGAAGACGTTCGAGAAGATGACGACGAAGAACATGCCGAAGCGCATGCCGGAGTACTCCGTCGTGAAGCCGGCAACCAATTCGGACTCGGATTCGGCCAAGTCGGTGGGGACGAGGCCGGCCTTGGCGAGCGCGGTGATGAAGAAGATGACGAAGCCCAGGATCTGCGGCAGGAAGAACCAGACCGCGTGCTGCTCGAGGACGATGTCGTTGGTGGCGAGGCTGCCGACGGCGAGCACGATGGCCGCGACGGAGAACACCATGGGGATCTCGTAGCTGACGTCGAGGGCCGCCGCACGGACGCCGCCGTACAGGCTGTACTTGTTGTTCGAGCCCCAGCCGGCCATGATTTCAGCAAGGGGCGCGATGGCGCCCATGGCGAGCAGGAGGAGGACTCCGGTGCCGACGTTGGTGAAGGCGACGTCGCCCGACCAGGGCAGGGGGGCCCATGCCATGACGGTGAAGATGACGGCGACGTAGAGGGCGGACGTCCAGGCGAGGCGGTCGACCTTCGCTGGGCGCACGTCCTCCTTGGAGATCAGCTTGGCGCCGTCGGCGAGGAACTGCAGGATGCCTTGCGGGCCGACGCGGTTGGGGCCGATGCGTTGGCCCATGCGGGCGAAGATGCGGCGGAACGCGAACGTGAAGACGCCGCCCGTGGCGAGCACGACGGTGAACATGATGACGGAGCCGATGAGGCTCCCGACGACGAGGTCGGCCCAGCGCGGCATGTCGAAGCCGATGCCGTTGGTCACGGTGTCGATGAAGGCGGTCATGGAAGCCATGTCACATCACCGGTCCACGTCGCCGAGGACGATGTCAATGCTGCCGAGGCTGGCAATCATGTCGGCAATCTTCTGGCCACGCGCCATGACGGGAAGCACCTGCAGGTTGGCGAAGGAGGGGGCCTTGACGTGCACCCGGAGGGGGTTCTGCTTGCCGTCGCCGATGACGTGGCAGCCGTACTCGCCCTTGGGGTGCTCGATGCGGGCGTAGGCCTCGCCCTTGGCCTTGATGCGCAGGATCTTGCCGCCCGCGTAGTCGGGGTTGAGGTGCAGGCCGTCGAGGTTCTTGTTCTGCAGGCGGGCGACGACTTGCTGCAGGATGCGCACGGACTCGAACATCTCGGCCCAGCGCAGTTGCAGGCGACCGTAGCAGTCGGACTGCGTCGTCGTGGGGACGTCGAAGTTGAGCGACTTGTAGATGGAGTAGGGCGCGGACTTGCGCAGGTCGTGGGCGACGCCTGTGGCGCGCAGCATGGGTCCGGTGATGCCCCAGTCCAGGGCTTGCTGGCGCGACAGGGGGCCGGTGCCGGTGAGGCGTGCGACCAGGATGTCGTTCTTCTTCAGCAGCGTCTGGTACTCGGCGATCTGCTTCGGCATGCCGTCGAGGAAGGCCTTGACGCGCGGCAGGTACGTCGGGTCCTCGGGGAGGTCGTACTTGACGCCGCCGAAGCGGAAGTAATTGAACGTGAGGCGGGCGCCCGAGAGTTCCTCGAGGAAGGTGAGGATCTCTTCGCGTTCACGCAGGGCGTAGAACAGGGGCGTGATGGCGCCCAGGTCGAGCATGAAGGTGCCCATCCAGAAGAGGTGGTTGCACAGGCGGCTCAATTCGGCGGCGAAGACGCGGATGTGTTCCGCGCGTTCCGACACGATTTGCTGGTCGGGGCCGCCGAGGAGCTTCTCCACGGCCAGGACGTAGCCGTGGTTGTTGTGCATGGCGGAGATGTAGTCCATGCGGTCGGTGAGCGGAATGAACTTGATCCAATGCATGCCTTCCGCGAGCTTCTCGGAGCCGCGGTGCAGGTAGCCCAGGACGGGTTCGACGTCGACGACGATTTCGCCGTCGAGCAGGAGTTTCAGGCGCAACACGCCGTGCGTGGACGGGTGCTGCGGGCCCATGTTGAGCGTCATCAATTGCTGCGTCGGGGCGCGGCCGCCGGGCAGCTTGGGGTTGGCGAAGTCGACGTAGGCCATGCTAAGCGGCCTCCTTCGCCACGACCCCATCCACCGATGTCACCGATGACACCGATGCGGTTTTCGGGCCGTCCATCGGTGACATCGGTGTCATCGGTGGATGGTTGGGGGCTTCGCCGTGGCCATGGGCCGGACCGTGCGCGTGGCCGCAGCCGCAACCGGACTTGGCGCCGCGCAGCGCGGCCATGCGGGCTTCCAGGGGACGCATGCGAGTCGAGCTCACCAGGAGCCCTCCTCGTTGGTCTTGACGACGACGTCCTCGCCTTCGCGAAGGGCGACGAACTGCTCGGCTTCCTTGTAGTCCTTCCTCATGGGATGGCCCGTCCAGCTGTCGGGGAGGAACATGCGGCGCAGGTCGGAGTTGCCCTCGAAGCGGATGCCGTACATGTCGAACATCTCGCGCTCGTGCCAGCCGGCGGCGGGGAACAGGTCCTCAAGCGACGGGCAGGACGGCTCGCCGGCGGTCTTGGGCATGGTGACGCGCAGGCGCAACTCGCCGAACTCGGCGGGGTTGCTGGCGAGGCGCAGGAACGAGTACAGGACGCCGAAGTGGTCGGTGCGGTCGTAGGCGGACAGCAACGAGAGGACGGTGAAGCCCTGGTCGCGGGCCCACGATGCGGCCGTGAACAGGTCGTCGGTGGCGACGGTGGTAACTCCGCAGCCATCCTCCAGGACGGCGAAGGAGGTGCCTTGGAAGGCGGCGGCCAGTTCGATGTGCTTGCCCGTCGGCGGCGTGGCGGGGGCCGCGGTAGCGGCCGCCTTCGCGGCGGGCGGGGTGGCGGTGCTCGCGGCAGACGGGGCCGCGGGGCTCGCGTCGTGCGGAACCTTCGGGCGCTTGGCGGCGACCATGGGGTTGCTGTCGACCATTAGAAGCCCAACTCCAGGGAGTCGTTCTGGTCGCGGATTTTCTGCTGCAGCTTCTGCAGGCCGTCGAGGAGGGCCTCGGGGCGCGGCGGGCAGCCTGGGATGTAGACGTCGACGGGGATGATCTTGTCCACGCCCTTGACGACGAAGTAGGAGTCCTGGTAGGGGCCGCCGTTGGTGGCGCAGGCGCCCATGGCGATGACGTACTTCGGGTCCGCCATCTGGTCGTACAGGTTCTTGATGCGCGGCGCCATCTTCTTGGTGACCGTGCCGGGCACGATCATGAGGTCGCATTGGCGGGGAGATGCGCGGCTGACTTCGGAGCCGAAGCGGCTCATGTCGTACGTCGAGGCCTGCGCGGTGATCATCTCGATGGCGCAGCACGCCAGGCCGAACGTGAACGGCCACAGCGAGTTCGAGCGGCCCCAGTTGAAGATCTTGGAGGCGACGGTGACGAGGATGCCTTCGCGCTGCTCCTCGATGACGAGGGGAATGCGAGCGGACGCAGGGTCGTAGGACGGGACGGGGGCGGGGGCGGTGACGCTAGCGGCATCCGACATTCAGGCCACCTCAAGGGGCGAGGCTCGAACGAGCCCTCCGCTTCGCTTCGGGCTCATTCGAGGGTCCTCCAGACGAGAAGCTTCTTCCTGAGTTCGTAGGCGTACCCAACCAGAATGAGGCCAACGAAGAGGGTGATGGCCACGATGGGGCCGGTGCCGATGCGCTTGAACTCGAGGGCGAAGGGGATGAGGAACATCGCCTCGACGTCGAAGATGAGGAAGGTCAGGACGTACATGTAGTACTGGACGTCGATGGGACCGCGAGCGCCGGGCGTCGCCTTCTCGCCGCACTCGTACGTCGTGAGTTTGTTGACCGATCCGCGCTTCGGGCCCAACGTCTTGTTCCCGAGCAGGGTCACGAAGACCAGGAGGAACGCGACGAAGCCCAGAATGGCCATCGGCAGGTAGCTGAGCGCCTCGGTCGCGATACGAAAGCCCCCTTGGACGGCGCCGACAGGAGGGCCACTTATAGCCCCTCCCATGAAAACGCGACGTCTTCCACTGGAACCGCGGTCGATGGGTTTTCACGCGCGTCGGCGTGGCCGCGACCGTGGCGTCAGGTCTTGGCGATCGCCTGCGCGCGCGCATCCGGCGCGATGGCCCGTTGCCGTGGCGCGACTTCATGGACGCCGCCCTGTATGACGCGGGCGGCGGCTTCTACGCGGCCGGCAAGCACCCGGCGGGCATCGGCACGGGCACGCACTTCGCCACCAGCCCGACGCTCCACCCGTTCTTCTCCGCGTGCGTAGCGCGCGAAGTGGCCGAGGCGTGGCGGGCCGCAGGACGACCCACGGCGTGGGAGGTCGTCGAATTCGGAGCGGGCACGGGCGCTTTGGCCCGCGACGCCATGGCCGAACTGCGCCGCCTTGGCGTCCCGGCGCGCTGGAACGCCATCGATGTGCGCCCCGGCCCGGCCATCAAGGGCGGGCGCTGGCTGGACAAGCCGCCCGCGGTGTACGACGCCGTGGTGGCCAACGAATTCCTCGACGCCTTGCCCTTCGATCTCTTCGAGTGGCGCGACGGGACATGGCAGATGCTTGGCGTCGGCCTCGAGGGCGAGCACTTCGTGTGGCAGCTGTTGGGAGCCGACGACGTTGTGGCGGACCCGACGGCGCGCACGGAAGAGGGCGACCGCTGCGTCTCCATGCCATCCAACGAGCCGTGGCTCGCGTCGTTGGCCAAGGCACAAGTGAAGGCCGCCATCGTCATCGATTACGGCGAGTCGCACCCGGCCAAGGACGTCCGCGCGTTCAAGGGGCACGACTTCGTCGACCCGTTGTCCGAGCCCGGCTCCGTCGACCTGACCGCCGATGTGGACTTCGCAGAACTTGCCGAACAGGCGCAGCGGCACGGCTTCGCGACGAAGCTCGAAACCCAAGAGGCCTTCCTCTTGCGGCACAACGTCTTCGACGTGCTCAACAAGATCGACCGCACGACGCGCGAAGGCGCATCCGCCTACTTGCGCCTGAGGCAATTGTTGATTCCGACTGGGTTTGGGGCGGCATTCAAGGTCGCGCGCTTGACGCGTCGCGCGTGAAGGCCACAGGCGACCCGAATGGATTGGCCGCGGCCTCGCGCAGCGGGCCGCGCCGACCAGGTTCTCCCGGGGGCCGAGCGATGCGAGCGCCCCCGCCGTCACCCAACGTGATCGACCTTCGTTCGAAGGTCGGAGTGCACCGTTCGGGATTTGAACCCGAGCTGACAGCTTGGAAGGCTGAAGTCATACCCCTAGACCAACGGTGCCTAAGGGCGCCGACAAATGCCGCCGAGATAAGCGCGACTGTCCGGAGATGCTGCCGCGTTGCAGTGCGAATGTTGCTGATCTCGACGGGCCACAGATTGCACCGATTTGCACCGAAGGCCATTCGGGGCCGCCCGCCAGGTAAGCACAGAGCCCACAGAGCAGCACAGAGACTCCGTGGTCTCCGTGGTCGCTGCGGGCTTCGTGGTCTCTGTGCTACCGGCCCCGTGAAGCGTCGGCGCGAATCGGTGCCAATCGGTGGCCCGGCGTCGGCGGGACTACGTCGGTCCGCTGACGAGGGCTTCCGCATCCAAGCGCTTGGCGAATTCCTTGCGGTACAGGTTCAGGACCGTCATGAAGACCGAGAGGATGAGCGGGCCGAGGATGAAGCCGATGAACCCGAAGACCGCGAGGCCGCCGACGACGCCGAGCAGGACCAGCAGGGGATGGATGTCGGCGACGCTGCCGATGAGTTTCGGGCGGATGACGTGCTCGAGGCCGTTGACCAGCAGGGCGCTGTAGAGCAAGAGGCCTGCCCCATTGAACGTCTCCCCGACGTAGATGAGGTACAGGCCCCACGGCAACCAAATCATGGGCGCGCCCACGATGGGCAGAAGGGCGAGGATGAAGACGAGGACGCTCCACAAGGCCACGTTCGGGACGCCGAAGATGTAGAACCCGATGGCCGCCAGGGCCGCCTGCAGGGCGCTCATCAGGATGGTGCCATACATGACGCCGCGGATGACGTGCCCCACTTCGCGAAACAGGGTCTCGCGGTGGTCGGCCTGCATGGGCAGGATTTCCCGCAGGGCCTGGATCCAACGGGCGCCGTCGGTGTAGGCGTAGAACAAGACGTAGGCGAGCAGGAAGACGCCGATGACGCCTTCGGCGAGTTGCCGCGGCAGGGCGCGCACCCAATGCGTCAGCGTGTCCTGGACGTTGTCGTACACGTCGTTGACGAGGCTGGAGCCCGGGCTGTCGCCTTCCTGCGGGGGCAGGCCAAGCAGGGCGTTGATGCGGTGCGCCATCTGGTCAAGAATGGCTTGGGGGTCGGCGACGCCTGCGCTGGCCACGACGTTCTGCACCTGCGTGACGAGTTGGGCGAGGAGGAAGGCCAGCGGGACGAGGACCGCGATGACCATGAGCACGAGCATCAACGTCGCCGCCACCGATGGGCGACGCACGCGGCGCAGGATCCACGCGTACACCGGATAGGTCAGGTAGGCGAGGAAGAGGCCGAAGAGGACGTAGCTCAGGAAGACGCCGACGATGCGGAAGGCCGCAAGCCCGATGAAGAGCAGCAGCGCGAGCAGGAACCAGGGGCTGACCCGGCGCTTGGACAGCGTCACGTCACGAGGTCGAGCACTCTCAGGCTCTTGGCCTTATGCGTGCCATCTTGCAACCGTCAGTGGCAGAGCCCGCCGACGTCCAGGGTGACGTTGGCGGGCCCCGGAATCGTGACGAACGCGTACCCGTGGTAGGCACACGCCGTGTCCGAAGCACGCGGGTGCGTCCACGTGATGTAGACCTCGCCATCGACGGGCAGGTTCAGCGTGGCGTTGCCGTCCGCGCCGATGCGCGCGGTGGCCAGGACGCGGTCGCCTTGCTGCAGCGCGACGCACTTCCCCTCCGTCGGGATGGCGTGGTCGAAGGCGTCGGCCAAGGTGGGCAATTGCACGCGCAGGGTCCCGTAGGTCGCCTTGCCCGCCGGCTTGCACGGCGTGGGTTCGAATCCGTCGCCGAACAGGCAACCCGAGACCAGCACAGCGACGGCCAACGCAAGGGGGCCACGCATGCAGGGCAATCCGGCTCGAAGGCTTGGAGCTTGCTACGCCCTGCGGCGGCGTGCCTTCTTGGCGGGCGGGCCGCGCGCCGCGCGTTCCGCGATGGCGTCGACGGCTTGCTGCATCGTGACGGCCTCGGTGGCCGTGCCCTTGGGGACGTTGGCGTTGACGTCGCCGTGCTTGATGTACGGCCCGTAGCGGCCGTCGAGGATGTTCACGGGCTTGCCGTCGTCGGGGTGCGGGCCGAGTTCCCGCAGCACGGTGGCCGCGCCACGCCCGCCGCGTCCTTGCTTGGGTTGCGCAAGCAATCCGAGGGCCTCGGGGAGGTCGATTTCGCGAAGCCGGTCCGGCTTGATGGAGCGGTACTCCTTCGCGGCGCCGTTCTCCCAGAGGACGTACGGGCCGAAGCGGCCGAGGCCGACGAGGACCTTGCCGCCGTCGGCGTGCGGGCCGAGTTCCTTGGGCAACGACAACAGGAACAGCGCCTCTTCGAGGTCGGCGGTGTCAGGGGTCTTGCCCTTGGGCAGGCTGGCCCGCTTGGGCTTGACCTTGGAGCCTTCCTCGGCCTCGCCGAGTTGGTAGTACGGGCCGAAGCGGCCGTCGAGGACGTACACCGCCAGGCCGGTGGCGGGGTCCTCGCCGAGACTCTTGGGGCCCTCCGCCTTCTGCTTGAGCAGGCGTTCGACGGTGGCGACGTCGAGTTCGTCCGGCGTCACGGATTCCGGGATGCTGGCGGAGAGGCGCTGGCCGTCCTGCTCGACTTCGATGTACGGGCCGAAGCGGCCAATCATGACCTTGCAGGGCATGCCGGGGCCGAGGTCGACTTGGCGGCCCTCGCCTGGGTCGATGCTCTTCATGCGGCTGGCGATTTGCGCCTGCAACCCATTCGGGCCCAGGAAGAACTCGCTCAGGAACGGCACCCACTGCGTCTCACCGGCGGCAATGAGGTCGAGTTTCTCCTCCATCTCCGCCGTGAACTGCAAGTCGATGAGTTTCGGGAAGTGCTTCTCGAGCAGGCCCACGACGGCGAAGGCGGTGAACGAGGGCACGAGCGCTTTGCCTTTGGGCACGACGTAGCCGCGGTCCTGAATCGTCTGCAGAATGGCGGCGTAGGTGGACGGGCGGCCGATGCGTTCGTCGACGAGGGCCTTGACGAGGGTGGCTTCCGTGTAACGCGCCGGCGGCTTGGTCTCGTGTCCCTCGGCGGTGAGCTTGCGCAGCGCCGGTTTGTCACCGGTCTTGAGCGGAGGCAACGACCCTTCCTCGTCCTCGGTGGCTCCGTAGGCGGCGCGGTAGCCGGCGAAGTCGACGCGTTTGCCGGATGCCGTGAAGGTGGCCTCCAGTGCGGTGACGGTGACCGTGGTGGACGTGTAGCGTTCGTTGGCCATCTGGCACGCCAAGGTGCGCATCCAGATGAGGCGGTACAGGTTGAGGTCCACGCCAGAGAGTCCGGTCTTGTCGGGGTGGGCGAAGTCGCGTCCGGCTGGGCGGATGGCTTCGTGCGCTTCCTGCGCACCCTTCTGTTGCTTGCCTTCGTACGTGCGCTTGGACGAGTGCAGGTATTGCGCGCCGAAGACGGCCTTGACGGCGTCCTGGGCCCCTGCGATGCCTTCCTCGCTGAGGTTGGTCGAGTCGGTGCGCATGTACGTGATGAACCCGTTCTCGAACAGGCGTTGGGCGGCCTGCATGGCCTGGCGTGCGGACAGGTTGAGGCGGTTGTTGGCTTCCTGTTGCAACGTGGACGTGACGAAGGGGGGCTCGGGGCTGCTTTGGCGCTGCTGTTCCGTGACGTCGGTGACGACCCACGCGGCCTTCTCGAGGCGGGCTTGCAGGTCTTTGGCCTGAACCTCGCCGAGTTGCACGACGTCCTTGCCCGCGGCGAGCTTGCCGGTGTCCTTGTCGAAGTCCTTGCCGGTGGCGACCTTCTTGCCGGCGACGGCGACGAGTTTGGCTTCGAAGTCGGCGGACTTGTTGAGCAGGGCGGTGAGGCCCCAGTAGGAGGCGGGGACGAAGGCGCGGCGTTCGCGTTCGCGCAGGACGACGAGGCGGATGGCGGGCGACTGCACGCGGCCGGCGGACAAACCGCCTCCGACCTTCTTCCACAGCAGCGGGGAGAGCGCGTAGCCGTACAGGCGGTCGAGGATGCGGCGCGTCTCCTGCGCCTGCACGAGATTCATGTCGACGTCACGCGGCGAGGCCAGCGCCTTGAGGATGGCGTCCTTCGTGATCTCGTTGAAGACCATGCGGCGGACGGGCACCTTGGGCTTGAGCGCCTCGACGAGGTGCCAGCTGATGCTCTCGCCTTCCCGGTCTTCATCGGTTGCCAGGAACAACTCGTCGGCGGCCTTCAGTTTCGCCTTGAGGCCGGTGATGACCTTCTGCTTGCCCGGGATAGTGACGTAGTAAGGTGCGAAGTCGTGCTCGACGTCCACGCCGAAGTCCGCCCAGGGCTTGCCCTTGATCTCCGCGGGCATGTCCTTCTTCGAGCTGGGCAGGTCGCGGATGTGGCCGACGCAGGAGTCGACGACGTAGCCCTTGGGCAGGTATCCGGCGATCTTCTTCGACTTCGTGGGCGACTCGACGATGACGAGTTTCTTGCCGCCGCCCGTCGCGGCCTGGCCACTGCCTGCATTGGACTTGGTCGCCATCGGGGCGTCGCGCCCACGACGGGTCACGGGGAAAAGTGTTGCGCCGGGGGTCGCGAAGCGTCATCCCCCGTAGGGGGATGTGGACGAACGCCCCGCTTTCCTCGTTGGGCTTGCCGTTGATCTTGCCGTCGTTCCCTTCGAAACGGGCGCCGGTCTGGGCTGCTGCGCCCAGACGACGCCTTCCTCCGACGACGACCGGGGCCTGCTCATGCAGCGATTGCCGAAGCGGCGCGCGAAGCGCGCCGAGGCGGCGCCTGGCGCCGCCAAGGTTCGTCATCATCGGCTTGACGTCGTCGTCGGAGTCGTCGGAAGGAGGTTGACTCGAGTGGGGCACCGAACGGGCGCGGATTGGCCTCGGCACGAGCGCAGCGACGTGCGCGGGCCAGGCCGGCTATGAGAAGCCGCGCAGCCGTTCGTCACCCAATTCGTCGCCTGTGTAGTGGAACACCCACAGGCCCGTCGCGCGGTCGGTGCCGTAGATGTAGCCGTCCACGACGTTGATGTCCCACGTGCTCAGGACGGCGTTGCCGACGTGCTCCTCGGGGATGGGGGTGCGGGCGAGGTTGAAGCCGAGGATGGCGGCCTCGTCGTGGCCCTTGAGGATGTGGCCGAGGTCGAGGACCCAGACGCCGGCGTGGTTGTAGCTCAGGTAGATGCGCACGTCGTCGGCGGTGACGTTGGGGCCGGTGGGGGCGACTTGCCACTGGTGCGTCGTGAGGTACAGGCCTTGCGACGTGTGGTTGCCGGGGTGGTACCATTCGGCGACGAGCTTGAGGTTCGTCAGGTCGTTGGCGTCGAGGACCCACAGTCCGGGAACGACGCCGGCGAAGGTGTACTCGGGGCTGGCGATGATGTAGCGGTCGCTGCCGACGACGACCATCATGGCGGTGTGCACGTTGCCCGCGTAATGGGTGGCTCCTTCGCCGTCCCACGAGCCAATCTCGGTGAGGGCGGGGGCTTCCGTGATGTCGAGGACTTTGACGCCTTCGCCCCAGTGGGAGACGACGAGGTAGGAGTCGCCGGCACCGAAGGTGCCGCCGGTGTGGAAGGCCGTCATGTCGTGCGGGCCCTCGGCGACGCCGACGGGGAGGTCGATTGGCAAGCCGAGGTTGGGCAGCGTCGGCGTCGGGATGCCCTGGGCGTTGTTGGGCAGGTAAGCGACGAAGCCGAGGTTGGCAAACGGGGACGGCGTGCGCTGGATGAGGTAGGACTTCAGCGACGTCGAGATGCACATGACGGCGTCCTGCTGCAGGCCGTTGTTGAGGGGCAGTTGGACGGGGTCGAGCATGTGGCAGCCGTTCTCGTCCACGACGGCTCCGAGGTATTGCGGGTTGGCCGGGTCGCGGATGTCGTACACCGTGAATCCCGTGGGGGAGACGGGCTCCGGGAAGGTCCCGACGAACTCCGTGCCCGGCGTGCTTTGGCTGGCGAGGTAGAGGACGTTGCCGTCGTCGCTGAGTTTGGCGTCGACGACGTAGGCGCCCGGTTGGTCGATGAAGGACACGACGACGGGGTCGGAGCGGTTCGTGATGTCCACGAGGTAGGCGCCGCCCGCTTCCGTGTTGCCGGGGACGGCCACGACGCCGAGGTTGAGGTCGCCGCGCATGTCGAGTTCGCCGAGGTACTTGTGCGGCGTGCCGGAGGGATGCAGCGGGTCCCAGCCGATGGCGGGCAGGGTGCAGGTGCGCACGTTCGTGGTCTCGAACAGGGTGGCGTTGTCGCGGTTGTCGTCGATGGGGTCGACGGTCGGGGCCACGAGGCGCAGACCGGGCTGGTCCCAGGGCGAGGCGGGGCAGTCGTCTGCGGCGTTGGCCCCGTCGTCGCCGGACAGGCAGCCAGCAAGCAACGCGAG
The DNA here is from genome assembly GCA_038046725.1 of Thermoplasmatota archaeon. GTDB lineage: Archaea > Thermoplasmatota > E2 > JACPAO01 > JAHFTW01 > JAHFTW01. Next base: position 12,085 of record JBBSVQ010000004.1, read on the forward strand.
GGCGAGGAGGCCGGCCGGGAAGGTGCGCATGCGCGAGCGAGGCCGGGTCGCACTCAAGAGGGTTGCCGAATCCAACCTGCGCTCACTGCGGGATGGCGGTGAAGCCGTCGGGGACGGGGCCGTCGAACGACGTCGCGTAGACGGTGAAGCGCATTCGTTGGGCGAATCCGTCGGCGTGCGCGTCGGCGCTCCAGGTGCCGGGTTCCGGCCCGTCGATGATCAGGTGTGCCGTGCCGTCCAGTTGTTGGCGGGCGTACAGCGTCGCGCTGTCCGCCAAGAGTGGACTTTGGTCGCGGGCGGAGGGCGGGATGGCCTGCAGCAGCAAGGTTCCGTCGCCGTCGTGCACCTGCAGTTCGACCAGCAAGGCTTGGGCGCGAGGTGGCAACTCGAGGGAGACGCGCCCGGATGCGCCCGCCTCGACCCAGGCGTGTGGGCCGATGCCCGGCAACTGCAGCGTCGCCCCCTGCTCCAGCACCATGTCCAGGCTGACGGTGCGCAGCACTCCGTCGGCGTCCGAAGCCGCCAGTGGATCCATGAGCCCGAGAGACTGCGGACTTGCCGGTCCTGCGCATCCCGACAGGGCAAGAAGCCCCAAGGCCAGGAACAGACGGGCCATTCGCCGGCAAATGCGCTCGGCCCCTAGATAGCCGTGCTAGGCGATTTCTCAACACCGGCAATGGAGAACCGCCTCCAAGGACCTCCTGGGGGACCCTTCGCGCTACGAAAAGCGCAATATGGCAGCGGCTCTCGGGGACATTGCAGCCATGGACGACGTCGACCGGAAGATTATGGCCATCCTGCGCGACAATGCCCGCGAGTCCTTCACCAACATGGCGGAGGCCGTTGGCACGTCCGAGGGAACGGTCCGTGCCCGCGTCAAGCGCCTCATGGACGAGGGCATCATCCGCAAGTTCACCATCCGCACCGCCGGCTCCAACGTCAAGGCCCTCATCGAGGTGTCCGTGACGAACAACGTCAACACCGCCGAGGTCGCAGCCAAGATTCGTGCCTGGGATGGCGTCGAGTCCGTCTGGGAGGTCACCGGCGAGAACGACATCGTCGTCGTGGCCGACTGTCCGAACACGTCCGACCTCAACGCCATCATCGACAAGATCCGCGAAGTGCCCGGCACGCAGGCCACGCGCAGCCGACTCATCTTGAAAGAGCATGGTTGAGCGGCGCTCCACCCCCCTCACGCTGAGCGCCCCATGACTCGAGGCTGCCACACCGACGACCCGCAACTGCGCCGCGCCGTGTGCTGCGACGCCGAGCCGCTGTGCGCGTTGTGCCCATTGCGCCCCGAGAACTCCGCGCGCGGCTTGGTCGAGCTGAAGGCAGCCGGGCTGCGGGCGCGGTTCGTCGAACTTGGCCTGTGACGGCGCCGTTGCCGACGACGAAGCCACAGAGAGCACAGAGCCGCACAGACAACGCATCCCTCGGCGATGCTCTGTGCTCTCGGTGGCCCGAGGGGGCGTCAGCGAGCAGCAAGCCAGGCGTTGACGCCGTCGAAGATGTACTGCACGGCGAAGGCCACGGTGAGGAGGCCCATGATGCGCGTGATGACGCGGGCGCCGTTCTCGCCAATCAGGCGCTGGGCTTTGCTGGCGATCATCAGGACGGCGAGGGCCGCGAGCATGGTTAGAGCGATGGCGACGCCGATTGCGGGGAAGCCGAAACTCGTGGTCTGGACGATGACGAGCGAGATGGCGCCGGGGCCGGCCAGCATGGGCAGACCAAGGGGGACAAAGCTCGGGTCATGCCGCGTCTTGCCGTTGATGGGATGGGCGCCGCCGGTGTGCACTGCGGCGACGTCGTGGTGGCCGGGTTCCTCGCCTTCCTTGAGCATGTTGAGGCCGATGATGGTGAGCAGGATGCCGCCCGCGACCTGCAGCGAGTACAGCTCGATGGCGAGGTAGTCCAGCAACTGCTTGCCGACGAAGGCGAAGACGAGGAGGACGCACGTGGCGAACAGCGCGGCCTTGACGGCAATGGCCTGGCGCTCGCCGGCCGTGTGGCGCTGCGTGAGGCCCAGGTACAGGCCGATGGAGGCGAAGGGGTCGACGACGACGAAGAGCGGCACGAGGGCGAGGAGAATCTCGGTGCCGGCCATGGCCGCGCGACTGCGCCTTCATTCAAATACCCAGGGCGTCGCGAAAATCGCAATCCTGGACGCATCAGCAACCGGCAAGGCTATCCCCAATCCTGGCGATGCCTTGTTGCGGATTTCGTAGCCCGAGCCGATTCGCGGCCGGGGGAGTCTGCTGAGACCATGGCCATCACCGGCGACGAGACCCGACCCGTGCTGCACGGCACCCTGCCGGGCCCCAAGACGCGCGCCATCGTGCGCCGCGACACCGCGGCCCTGGCCACGACCACGAAGACGGCCCCGGTCACCGCCGTCGCCGGCAAGGGCGTCATCGTCGAGGACGCGGACGGGAACGTGTTGCTCGACTTCGCCAGCGGAATTGGCGTGCTGAACACCGGCCACAGCCACCCGCGCGTCGTTGCCGCGATTCAGGAACAGGCTGCGAAGCTCATTCACTTCGCGGGAACCGACTTCTACTACGAGCACCAGGTCACCCTCGCGGAGCGCCTGGGCCGTCTGGTCCCCATCCAGGGTCCGACGAAGGTCTTCTACACGCAGTCCGGCACCGAGGCCAACGAGGCCGCCATCAAGGTCGCCAAGCACGCCACCGGCCGGCAGACCTTCCTCGCCTTCCTCGGCGCATTCCACGGCCGCACGCAGGGAAGCCTGGCGTTGTCGTCGTCCAAGGCGAAGCACAAGCAGGGCTTCTTCCCCGCCATGCCGGGCGTCGTGCACGCGCCGTTCCCCAACCCGTACCGCAACGTGTGGGGCATCGACGGCTACGCCAACCCGCAGGACCTCGCCAACCGGGCCATCGACTTCATCGAGCGCCTCTTCGACACGGCCCTCCCCCCCGCCGACGTCGCGGCGTGCTTCTGGGAACCCGTCCAAGGCGAAGGCGGCTACGTCGTGCCCCCACCCATGTTCCCCAAGATGCTGCGCTCCCTGCTCGACGAGCACGGCATCCTGTTGGCCGCCGACGAAGTGCAAACGGGCTTCGGCCGCACGGGCAAGTGGTTCGCCAGCGAGCACTTCGGCGTGAAGGCCGACACCGTGAGCGTCGCCAAGGCCATGGGCTCGGGGTACCCCATCGGTGCCTGCGTCCTGCGCAAGGCCCTGGACTTCAAGGAGCAAGGCAAGCACTCCAACACCTACGGCGGCAACGTCCTCGGCTGCGCCGCCAGCCTCGCGACGCTCGACGTCCTCGAGGATGAGGCGCTCGTGGCAAACTCCGCCCGCATGGGCAAACTCCTCGGCAAACGCCTGGACGAATTCAAGGCCAACCACAAGTCCATCGGCGACCACCGCGGCCTGGGCCTGATGCGCGCCCTGGAATTCGTCGATGCAACGGGGGCCGCGGACGCCAAGCGCCGCGACCAAGTCGAAGAGGCGTGCTGGAAGCGCGGCCTCGTGACTCTGGCCTGCGGCAAGTCGAGCCTGCGCTTCATCCCCGCCCTGAACGTCAACGCCCGCCAGATCGAAGGCGGCATGGACGTCCTCGCCGAGGCTCTGAAGGCAAGCAAGGCCTAGCCCTAGCCGTCCACGAAGCGCACTGAGCCCACTGAACCGGCGGGACGCTCAGGGCACCCGATAAGAACGCGTAGCCGCCACCGCCGCCCGCCAACCCGTCATGCGCCGGTCGGCTTCGGCCTTGCCGATGGCCGGCGTGAACTCGGCCTGCACGTGCGCACCCGCAGTCAGGTCGCGCAGCCGCCACAAGTCGACGGCGCGCCCGGCCAGCAGTCCTGCGCCCATCGCCGTCGTGTCCAACTCCTTCGGGCGGACGACGGGCCGCTGCAACAGGTCGGCCTGCATCTGCAGCAGAATGGCCGAGCGCGCCGCCCCCCCGTCCACGCGCAGGCTCGGAATGCGCAGGCCCGAGTCCTTCTCCATGGCCTGCACCACTTCCGTGGACTGGAACGCGATGGACTCGAGGACGGCTCGGGCGAGGTGCCGCTTGTCGGTGCCCCGCGTGATGCCGAGGATGGCCCCGCGCGCTTCGGGGTCCCAGTGCGGCGCGCCCAGCCCGGTGAAGGCGGGCACGACGTGCACGCCGCCCGAGTCCGGAACACGGGCCGCGAGGCCATCCACGTCCGACGCCTTCGTGATGAGGCCCAGTTGGTCGCGCAGCCACTGGATGGCGGCGCCCGCCGTGAAGACGGAGCCCTCGAGTGCGAACTGCGGTCTGCCGTCGGGGCTGGCGGCCCGCGTTGTGAGCAGGCCATGCCGGCTGGCGACCGCCTTGCCACCCGTGTGCTGCAGCAGGAACGCCCCCGTGCCGTACGTGGTCTTGGCGTCCCCTGCCTTGAGGCAGAGTTGTCCGGCCAGGGCGGCCTGTTGGTCGCCGACGAGCGCCGCCACCGGGACCGGGGCTCCGAGGAGGTCCGTGTTGCCCAGCACGTGGCTGGAGGGCACGACTTCGGGGAGCACCGCATGCGGCACGCCGAAGAGGCCGAGAAGTTCCGCGTCCCAGGCGCCGAGGTGGATGTCCCACAGCAGCGTGCGGCTGGCGTTGGTCGGGTCCGTGACGTGCTTTCCGGTGAGCTTGAAGGCGAGCCAGGAATCGATGGTGCCGAAGGCCAGGCGTCCGGCGGCAGCACGCTCGCGCAGCCGTTTGTCGCGCAGCAGCCATTCCAATTTTGTGGCGCAGAAGTAGGGATCGATGACGAGGCCGGTGCGCTGCCGGACCGTGGCCTCCCATTCGGGTTTGAGTTCGGCGCAGCGCGCAGCGGTGCGGCGGTCCTGCCAAACGATGGCGGGCGCGACCGGGCGGCCGGTCTTGCGGTCCCACAGAACCGTCGTCTCGCGTTGGTTGGCGATGCCGATGGCGGCAACCCGGGTCGCGGGGACCTTGGCTGCCCGCAGGGCGGCCACCATCGTCAAGCGCGTGGCGTCCCAGATTCGCTCGGCGTCCTGCTCAACCCACCCGGAGCGCGGGTAGGACTGCGCAATCTCGCGGTAGGCGCGTCCGACGACTTTGCGTCGCCCGTCGAGGACGAGGACGGTGACGCCGGTGGTGCCTTCGTCCACGGCCAGGACAACGGGCTCGGGCATCGACTCCGGAAACGGATGTCGTCTCAAGACCTTGATGGCGACATCATCGGTGGGCATCGGTGACATCGGTGGATGGGCTTGCAAGTGCGCCTACGATCCACCGATGACACCGAGGTCACCGATGCGGTTTCCTGGCCTTCCGTTCAGCATCACCGTCATCACCAGACTCCCTGTTTGGGAGTCGTCGGTCAGCGCGGTCCCGAGGGCGCAAGGTTTTGTCATGTTCGAGGGTGGCGAAGTCGTGCCCCTCGTCGCTGGCAAGCTCCTGTACGACGACGACGTGCGCGAAGGCTGGATCGAAGTCGCGGACGGAAAAGTCGTCGACCTGGGCGACGGCAAGCCGCCCGCCAAACCGGATGCCACGGGTTGGGTCGTCCCGGCGCCCGTCAATGCGCACACGCACGTCGCCGACGCCTGCCTGCGCAGTCGCCCCAACAAGCCGACGACCGTGCCGGAACTCGTTGGCCCAGGCGGCTGGAAGCAGCGCGAACTCGCCTCGGCGGCCCACGACCAATTGCGGCAGGGCGTCATCCAGTACGTCGACGAGATGGCGGCCATTGGGACGGCGCGGTTCCTTGACTTCCGCGAAACCGGCCTCGCCGGAGTCACGTTCCTGCGCAGCTTGAGCCAGGACCTCGCCGTGCAGCCCTTCATCATGGGACGCCCGACGGGATTCACCTTCCATGACACGGAGGCCATCGGGTTGATGCGCGAGGTCGACGGCATCGGCTTGTCGGCGCTGCGCGACTTCCCGCGCCGCGAGGACGCGGAGGCCTGGGCGGAGGCTGCGCACAAGGCGGGCAAGCCGCTGGCTTTGCATGCCAGTGAAGCAAAACACGAGGACATCGAGGATGTGCTCGCGCTCGAGCCCGAATTCCTCGTGCACTGCACCCAGGCAACCGATGACGACTTCGACGCCATCGGCGACGAGGGAGCCACGGTCGTGGTTTGTCCGCGCAGCAACGCCCACTACGGCATGAAGACGCCACTGGACCGCATGCGGGAGGCGGGTGTCACGGTCGCCGTCGGGACGGACAACGGCATGCTCAACGACGGCAACCTGTTGGCGGAGTTGGGGCAACTGCATGACTGGTTCCCCGCGGTTCCCGTGGAGCAGCTTCTGCGCATGGCAACGATTCACGGCCGCGCCCTGGTCGGCTTGCGCGGCCTGCCGTCGCGCAAGGGCGCCGCAGTGGACCTCGTGGTCTTGCCCGACCAGCCCTGGGGGAAGCGGGCGTCCGGGCGGCCGGGCTTCACGGTGCCGGCGTGAGCCTCACGGCCCTCGACAATCCCGACTGCCTCGGCCTCGCCAGCATGTCGCTGGTGGCGCGCGAGCCGTTCTGGGACGAAGCGGATTTGCCGTTCCGGTTGCACGGCTCTGGCGTGCTGCGCATCGAGCCCAGCGAGGCGTTCCACAAGCAGTTGCTCGCCGCCAACCGCGACGAACTCGCCGTGATGCCGGACTGTCCGGACGCGCCGGGCTGGCTCGTGCCGGAAGGCATCGTGGCGCGCTGGATGTCGCTGCATCTGGCCAACGCCCGCCTCGACGACCTTCTTCTGTCGCATCCCTTGTACACGCACCTCGTCAAGCTGGATGGGCGCGGTCGTGCGCGCGGCGGACGCGGACGCCTCGTGCAATGGACGCCGGGCGTGCCGACGCATGCCCACATCCAGGGGCCGGAGTTCCTGGAAGGCGACCGCTCGGCGCCAACGGTGAACCGGCAGCGCGAGAAGTACCGGGCGGCCTGCCAGGACCTTCTCGAACGGTTGCATGAGGCGTTCGACTTGGTCGAAGTCGAGCTGGCCTTCGCATTCGAAGCCGAATAGGATTAGTCGCAGGGTCCCGTGGGCGACAGGTCCAGCAACGGGCTGGCGGGCACAACGGAATCGCCAGCCGCCGAGACCCCTTTCTCCACCGTGATGTTGACGCTGGGGCCAACCAGGTTCACTGGCGCGTACCAAACCTGGTCCCCAGCCACGGTTGCTCCCATCGGATTGAACCAGTAGGCCTCCGGCCCCAGCGTCATGCCCACCACGACCCATGCGTCGCCGCGAAACGCCGTGAGGTGGGGCGCGAAGTCGGCCTGCGCGAGTCGACCGCTTCCAACGCCCTGCATCTGGTAGAATTCCGCTTCCCATTCGATGCTGTCGTCCTCCCCGAGCACGCCGACGTCCACGAATCCACCATCCAGGCCCCGGGCCACGACGGTCTTGCTGACCCCACCGGACGAAGCCGTCACCACTCCCAGGGTGACGGCCTCCACGCGATGCACCTTGACCTCGACCCAGACGTGGCCATCGTCGGCCCGCCAGAGTCGCGCGCCATTGTCGCTGTCCGCCCAGCCGACGGTCTGGTCGATGCAGGCGGCTCCGGCAGGCACGGCATCCAAGAGGGACGTTCCGTCTTCCCGTGCACAGTCGACGGGCGAACCATCGGGGTAGACGTAATTGCAATCCGAAAAGCCGGCCAGCGGGTCCACAGGGGAACTGCAGCCCGCAACCAAGAGCAAGGCCAAGGACAATCGCGCCCAACGCACAGAACCCGACGGCCGTAGTCGGCTCATCATCTTTGTGGGCCATCCCCTGGCGTTCGTTGGCTCCGCCGCGAGCCCACCGCTTTAAGTCCGGCCCTCTTGGCCGCGTCGTGGCCGACAAGACTGACGCCGTGATGGAGCTCGCTAAGCGCCGCGGCTTCCTGTGGCCTGCCTACGAAGTGTACGGCGGGGCCGCCGGCTTCTACGACTACGGGCCGCTGGGCGCCACCATGAAGAAGCGCTTCGAGGACCTGTGGCGCCACGTCTTCGTCCGCACCGAGTCCACCCCGATGGCGGAAATCTTCTGCCCTCGTGTCACCCCCGAAGCCGTCCTCGTCGCCTCGGGCCACGTCGGCGAATTCACCGACCTCCTCGTCACTTGCCTCGCCTGCAAGGCCCCCACCCGCGCCGACCACCTGGTCACCGCCGCGGGCTACAAGGGCAACGCCGGGGCACTCAAGGCTCCCGAGATCGACGCGCAGCTCGCCGCGCTCAAGCCGAAGTGCCCATCGTGCGCCAAGGCCGCAGGATTCACGCCCGCCGTGAAGCAGAACCTGATGAATGCGACGGAGATTGGACCCGGCTCCGGCCGCGTCGGCTACCTGCGCCCGGAGACCGCGCAAGGCATCTTCGTCGACTACCCGCTCCTGTTCCGGCACTTCCGCGAGAAGCTTCCGTTCGGCGTCGTGCAACTCGGCGGCTCCAACCGCAACGAGATTTCGCCGCGCCAGGGCATGCTGCGCCTGCGCGAGTTCAGCATGATGGAGGCCGAGGTCTTCTACGACCCTGGCCGCAAGACCCACCCCCGCTTCCACGAAGTCAAGGACCGCACCGCCACCTTCGTGCCGCAAACGGACGAGAAGGACCACGTCACCACGTTCGGCCAAGCCGTCGCCACGAAGATGGTCGCCAACGAGGCCCTGGCCTACTGGCTGGCGCGCACGCAGGAGTTCCTCCTGGCCGCCGGCATGGACCCGGCCCGGCTGCATTTCCGCCAGCACCTCAAGGACGAGATGGCGCATTACGCCGCCGACTGCTGGGACGCCGAATTCCTCTCCGACCGCTACGGCTGGGTGGAATGCGTCGGCATCGCGGACCGCGGCTCCTACGACTTGACGCAGCACGCCAAGCACTCCGGCAAGGACGAGAAGCACCCGGTCACGGGCGCCACGGTTCGCCGCATGAACAGCGAATTCCTCCGAGCCCTGGCCCCGTTCGAGCCCGCCCTCGTGTTCGAGACGACGCTGCATGCGCCGTCGAAGAAATTCTTCCCGACGCTCAAGCAGCAGGCCCGTGCCGCCGAGTGGGCCATGGCCAACGCGTCGCCATACGCCGCGGATGCCAAGGCCAAGGGCCTCGACGTCGGCGAGTGGGCTGAGCGTGCCGAACGGTTCCTCATCACGGAGAAGGAGTTGTCGCGCACCCCGGCGACGCAGCCGCTGACGGTCACCGTCAATGGCCAGGCCGTCACCGTGCCCGCCGAATGCTACGACGTTGTCCGCATCGAGGCCACGGTGCAGGGCACGCGCATCCTGCCCTGCGTCATCGAACCGTCCTTCGGCGTCGACCGCATCCTGTACGCCCTGTGGGAGCACGCCCACGAATCCGGCGAGAAGAACGGCGAGGCGTACACGCGCCTGCGCCTGAGCCCCAAGGTGGCCCCGGTCCAGGTGGCCATCCTGCCCCTCACCGGCAAGGACGGACTCCCCGAGAAAGCGGCGGAGATCGACTGGGCCCTGCGCTCTTCGGGATTCCTCACGGACGTGGACGAGTCCGGCTCCATCGGCCGCCGCTACGCCCGCCAGGACGAGGTTGGAACACCGATCTGCCTTACGGTGGACAACGAAACGGCTTCGGATGGCAAGGTCACCGTGCGCGACCGCGACACCGGGGCGCAGGAACGCGTGGCGGTCAGCGGACTCGTTGAGCACTTGCGCCGAACGTTCGGCTGAAGCCCGCGCCCGCGCGGTTCCGATCGCGCCCGGTCAACGTCTTGTGACGCCGACTCCAGCCACGGCCTCAAGCCGTGAATGCAGGTCCTGGCCCTGCCCGGCGCCGTGCGCCCAGTTTGGGGGGCCTCGGATTGAACAGATTGCGGCAAATTGGCTGGAATCGGCTCAATCCAAGGTCCCCCACACTGAGCGCGGCCATCCGACTCAGGTGGCGACAATCCAACACGGCGCGTGGCTTGGCCAGGTCTCGCCCTTGCAAGTCTGTGCAGCCCACGTCGGCGGCGGAAGACGAAGTCTTGCCACGGAAGCACCGAACGCGCGCGGCCCACAGGAGGAAATGGAAGGGGTTGGGCGCAGACGGATCGCTCGGACCGGTCCGCCTGCGCTCGTTGGGGTGAGGTCCCGCTCAAGGCGGGTTCAAGTCCAGCGCCAGTGGCGCAAGGACCGTTGTCTTAGGCGCAGATGTGGCGGGGCTCGCTGCCGTCCGGGAGGACGGGAAGGGAGCGCTCGCACATGCAGCACTCGTTCATGGTTTGCATGAAGCGCCGAATGCCCGACTTGAACGGGCGCGACCGAGGTCGCCGCTTGGCTTCGACGGGGCTTCTGCAAGACTGCAGAGGCCGCGGGGTGCCGTAAGCGTATCGCAGGGGGCGGTGAAGGCACGTTTTGGGCTTGTAATAAAACGACAGGGCCAAGTAGGGTTAGTCGGTCCTCTGTCCAATG
>JBBSVQ010000005.1:0-5754 GCA_038046725.1 Thermoplasmatota archaeon
GGCCGGCGGCGCAGCATGCGGATGGACAGGGGATAGTCGTACTCCAGCCCCTGGTTTGCCTTGGTGCCCGCAATGATGGGGAAGATGATGAGGACGAGGCCGGCGGCGATGGCGGCTAGGATGATGACTGGGATGAGCAGCAGCAGTCCGAAACCCAAGGTCGCGATGGTAATCAATCCAATGAGGAGGGCGCCCGCAACCATGTAGATGAGCATGCTCAGCTGGAAGTCCATGGCGGCGCGGCCGTGGCGGTCGATGAAGGCCGACTGGTCCTTCTTGATGAGCCACATCACGAGCGGCCCAACGAAGAAGAATCCGATGATGAGGCCAGCCAGCGCCGACAAATGCAACAAGAGGCCGTACTGGCGTTCGTCCATCGGCGCCGGGGGCGGTGGGGCCGGGGCCCAAGTGGGTGCTGGCGCCTCGATCCATTCCTGGCTGGCGCCAGGCGGGTTTGCCGTGCGGCGCGATTGCGCGGAGGTCCTCGGGGCGCCTTTGGCTGGAGCCACGCGGGGACAAGCCGGACGTCGGCCTTCAAGCCTGTCGGTCCACGGCAGCCAACGAAAACATGCTCAGTCGATGAGTCGCCTTCAGTCGATGGCGTAGTAGCGCGGCTGCGTGGTCTCGAAGGCGACGCTGCCTTGCGGCTCCAGCGTGGCCAGGTCGTGCGCCGTCACGCCGCGCGGGCTGACGGAGTACACGCTGACCGGCCCGAGGGGCGGGTATCCGAGGAAGAAGCTGCGCTGGATGCCTTCGTCGTACCAGGCGTCGGTCACGGGCAGCTGCGTCTGGTTGACTTGGCCGGAAAGGTCCAGGGTCATCTTGGCGCGGTCGACGGACACGAACTGCAGGGCTGACTCAGGGGCCCGGTTGTAGCCGCTCCACGACGAGATGGGCACCGCGAGCCGGCCGATCTCCGGCCAGTACGTGAACGCCTTGTGCTCGTTGATGGCGGCGCTGCCGCCGTTGGCATCCGGGGGCACGAGGTCCACCACGTCCGCCCGCCGGGGGTTGGACAAGTCGGACAAATCGAAGAGCGACACCTGCACGCTGCTGCGGTCGATGCCGAAGCCATCCTCGCCAGCGGGCCCGTAGCCGATGGCCAGGAGGGCGCCGTCGTCGAGGGGGTGCAGGTACGTGGACACGCCGGGAATCTCGAGTTCGCCGAGGATGGCGGGCATGTCCGACGACAAATCGATGACCCAGAGCGGGTCCATGTTGCGGTAGGTGACGACGTAGGCGCGCTCATCGGTGAAGCGCACGCTCCAGATGCGCTCCGTCGGCGCAATGCCCCCGACGGAGCCGGTCGGCACCAGGAGTCCCATCAACGGCTGGAACACGGTGACTTGGCTGACCATGGGTTCGTCGGCAATCCAGCGCCAGGTGTTGAGCGTGGAGGCCACGCGCAGGTTGTCGCCGCGCACGTCGAGCGCGAAGGAGTCGAGGACGCTGCCGACCACGCGGCCCGAGGCGCGGTGGGTGACGTCGAGGCCGTCGAGGTCGAACCAGTGCAGGTCCGTGGTCTCCTGCAGGCCCGTCTGCGCCGTGGCCCACCAGGCGTCCGCCGTTGGGGCCGCAAGCACGAGGGCCTCACCGGAGGCGTACACGGTGGCGCTCGCGCCGAGCACCTGGACGGTGGAGGTCGCGAGGTCGCCGACGACGTCGATGGAGAAGATGGTGCTCACGCTGCGACCGGTCGGGCCGGGCGTCGCAAGCACGTCTTGGCATTGCGCCTCCCCGAGGGGTTCGGGGGACGCGGTGCCCTCCGTTGAGGTGAGCACGAGCGGCAGGTGGTCGCGCAGCGTCAGCTCGTCGGCGCGCTGCTGGTTGGCTGCGTCGGCTTTGAGAGCCGCCTGGCGCCGCAGGTCCTTCATCGCAGACTCCGACACGGTGCCGATGCGGGACTGCACCATGCCGTGCACGAGCATGTCGGCCTCGTCCGGCTCGGCCCACGTCTGCAACCCGAGGTCGCCGGACCAGCGCTGCACGACGACGTGGGCGACGCCGCCGACGAGGCGCACGCCCGTCGCTTGGCCTTCGATGAAGGTGTCCGATTCCACGACGGGGGCGGTGCGGCCGGCGAGGCCGAGCACGAGGATGCGCGTCATGCCGTAGCTGGCGCGGTCGCGCATGGCGGGGGCGAGGATGGACAGGCCGTACGCGTCCGGGGCGGCGTTGGGCAGGACGATGACGAGGCGGTCGTCGGTCGGGTCGCTGGAGTCGCGCGGCTCGAGAAGCAGGTGGCCGGCGCCCCAGCTCGGGCTTTCGCCAAGGACGACGCGCGCGACGCGCTCCACGTCCCCGATGGCGTCGTGGCGCAGGATGTGCAGGGCGCCGTCCGTGGTGAGGACGTACGTCCACGTCCCATCCGTCTTGAGCAGGTCGCCCTCGTCCGCGGCGCCTTCCTGGTTGTTGGTTCCCGTCACTTGCCGGCCAAGGCCTGGCGCGGCGGAGCCGCCGGGGGCGCCTGAACTGGTCGCCGCCATGGCCGACGTCTCGGAGTCCGCCATCGCGAAGTCCACGGCAACGTCGCCGTGGGAGCCGTACCAGCCGCCGTGCTCGATGGATTGCTGCAGGGCCGCCCGGGCCTCGTCGAGGGCGCGCTGGTTGAGGGCGTCGAGGAGGACGCCGCAGGACGGCACCGGCAGGGGCGACGGGTCGTCGGGGATGGTGCCGCGCAGGTCGAACAGGGTCACCGTTGCGGCGGGGCCCCCGCCCATGCAGCCGGAGAGGGGCAGGAGAAGGGTCAGCGTCAGGAGGGTCTGGCGGAGCATGCCCTGACATCGCCCTCGCCCATATCAACCGGCGCGGCACGTCGGGGAACCGCCCAACCGTCCCCAGGAGAGCCCTCCTGGAGACGGCGAAGGCCTTGGGAGGGGGGCGCTAGGGGCTGCCGTTGGGGCCCTTGATCAGGCGCAGGGTGAAGGGGTAGCGGTATTCCTGGCCCTTGCTGGCCGCCATGGTGGCCATGATGCAGAAGATGATGTTTACGACCCAGACGGCGACGCTGAGGAAGATGCCGATGATGATGATCCACAGGATGGCCGCGGCGACGGAGGCGATGAGGACCGTAATCTGGAAGTTGAGGGCCTCGCGGGAGTGGCGCTCGACGAAGGGGGAGCTGTCCTTCTTGACGAGGTAGATGACGAGGGCGCCGATGAAGCCCGTGAAGATGCCCAGCAGGTGGGCAAGAAGGGCCAGGGTCTTGTCGTCGGACTGCGAGGACGCGGGGGCGTTCGCGGTGGGGGCCGGGGCCTCCGACCACGACGGCTCGGCCTTTGCGACCTTCGGAGTGGACTTGGGGGCGGACTTTGTCGCGGACTTCTTGGCTGCGGCCATGCCGACCGACTTGCGTCCCAGGCTTTGAACCCGGCGGGTCGGCTCCAGCGGGTTGGTTCGCGGCTCGAGCAGCGCGCCGGCAGGTTAGCGGCGAACCGCTTGGTCCACGTCGCTGACGAGGTCGTCGATGTCCTCGATGCCGACCGAGACGCGCACGAGGCCGTCCGTGATGCCGTCCGCGCGGCGCTGCGCCTCGGGCGCATACGCGTGGCTCGTCTCCAGCGGCAGGCTGCACAGGCTCTCGACGCCGCCGAGGCTTGCCGCCGGCGTGATGACCTTGACCTTGCGCCGGAAGCGGACGGCGTTGGCCTTGGATCCGAGGTCCAAGGTCAGCATGCCGCCGAAGCCACCGGTCAGCAGGCGCCGCGCGGTGGCGTGGTCGGGGTGCGAGGCCAGGCCGGGGTAGTGCACGGCCTTGATGCCGGTCGCGTCCTCGCACGCCTGCGCGAGCGCCAGAGCGTTGGCGCAATGGCGATGCATGCGCAACGCGAGCGTCTTCATGCCGCGGCCAACGAGGTACGCGGCGTGCGGGTCGAGGATTGCGCCCACGTTGCGGCGGCGGGTCCACAGGCCGGTGCGCAAGTCTTTGCGGCACGACAGAGCGCCTGCCGTGACGTCGGCGTGGCCGTTGAGGTACTTCGTTGCGGAGTGCATGGCGACGTCGGCGCCCAACGCGAGCGGGCGCTGCAGCAGCGGGGTGGCGAAGGTGGCGTCAACGGCAAGAAGGGCGCCGGCGTCATGCGCGGCGTCCGCCCAAGCGGGCACGTCCGCGACACGCAGCAGGGGGTTGGTGATGGACTCCATCCAAACGAGTTTCGTTCCCTTGGGGACCTTCGGGGGATCCACGGCGGGGCCCTGAACGACCTTGACGCCGGTCGGCGCGAGCTCGTCCGTGAGGTAAGCCGTGGTGCCGCCGTACACGCCGCGCTGCACGAGCAGCGTGTCCTTGGGCTTGAGGAACGTCGTGCACGCGGCCTGGATGGCGGCCATGCCGCTGGAGAAGACCAGGGACGCGTCCGCCCCTTCGAGGGCGGCGAATTTGCGCTCGACGGACTCCAGGCTCGGGTTCTCGTAGCGGCTGTAGATGTACGGGGCCTTGCCGCCGTCGGGCAACTGCGGGAACCAGAACGTCGTCGACTGGTGGACGGGGACGTTGACGGCGCCCGTGCGCGCGTCGGGTTCCTCGCCGGCGTGCACTGCGGTCGTCGAGGGGCCGCGGGGGGCGGCGCGCTTGGCCATGTCGCCCCATGGGGGCGCCCCTTCAAGGCTTGCCGGAACGACTGAGCCGCGTCCGGCTAGGCTGGCGGCACGACGGGTGCGCCGTCCACCGTGAAGCGCCAGCCTTCGGGCGGAGCGAAGTTGAAGAAATTGTGGATGTAGGCGTCGGCCTTCTGTTGCACGGTGACGCCGCAACCGAAGGTCGCGCCGAAGGGGTCTTTGCACAGCGGGTGCGGGCCGCCGAAGAACCGGTACGCGATGCCGTCGTCCGGGTCAAGCGTGGTCTCGTTGTGGTCGATGAGGACCGTCGTGTTCCAATAGGCCAGGGCGGGACTCGTCGTGGTCTCGCGGTAGCCGTAGTGCGTGTTGCTGGTGTCCGTCATCTCCCAGATGAACTCGCCACCGGCGGGCTGCGTCTGGTCCCACACCAGTTCGCCCTGCGCCCACATCGGGAGCTGGGTGAACGTCAGGGTCCAGATGGAGCGGTCGCCCATGGTGTCCGCAAGGTCATCGTTGATGGTGGTGCCGATGCTGGTGGCGAAGATGGCGGCGCCGAAGCTCAGGTATCCCGCCAGAGCATGCGATTCGACGTATGGCTGCTCGGTCGGGACCGCGACGAGGCTAATCTTCGTGATGGGCGGTGTGGAGTCGCCAGCCACGACCTCGGCGCTCGTCTGGATAGGGGCGAAGCCTTTCTTGGAGGCCGAAAGGAAGTAAGTGCCGGGCTCAAGTCCGTCAAACCCGAATTCGCCGTCGTTGCCTGTGGTCGCAAGGCGCTCGAGCGCGGCGATGGTGACGTTGACGCCGGCCAGTGGTCGGATGGCTTCATCGATGACGAGGCCGCGAATGACGCCCGTGGTCGCGGTGGCTTCGACGCCGTAGTCGATGTCTTCCTCGGGGGGCTGCGACGAGGTCGATGGGTCGCCGGAACAGCCGGCAACGACGAGGGAAAGCGCGACTAGGGCAAGCCACCGGGCCATGCCCGTCATGCTGTAGGACCCCTCTTGGGCCTTGCGGGCCATTGCTTTCCGGGGCCGGGGCGGGTGGTCAGTCGGTTGGGTCTTGTGGGGCACCCGATGCCGGGGGGCATCCCGTCATCCCAGGCCTCCCAAGCTGGACACTTGTCTTGCAACCCCCGAGAGTGCGGGCTTGTAATAAAACGACAGGGCCAAGTAGGGTTAGTCGGTCCTCTGTCCA
>JBBSVQ010000006.1:0-59321 GCA_038046725.1 Thermoplasmatota archaeon
CTCCCCGCTACTATTTGCCTGGTTCAAATCGAACCCGGCTCCGCAATCATTGGTCGTGGATGTTCCGGCGGTGTCCGGCGCGAGTGAAATCGAGCAGCTTCTGCGCGGTGAAGGCACGGGCATAGACCCGATAGTCGCCGACGCGCAACGAAAAGATGTCGCTGCCTTTGAGCCGCTTCATCGTCCGCAGAGGGTCCGCCTTGACCTCGTCCAGTTTCGCCAGGATGCGCTGCGCGACGGCCAGGTCAAGGCCTTTGAGATCGGCCACGAAGGTTGGCTGGAACGTGTAGTTCCACGTCATGCCAAGCCGAATTCACGCTTCATCTGCTCATGCGTGAGGCGCGGCCCGTCGTAGAGGACGCCTTCGAGTAGGCTTAGGCGGAACTCAGGCTTGAACGGGCCTTCGTCGTCGCCTTCCGGCACGAGCTTGAGGAACATCTCCATGAGCTCGTCGTAGCTGTGCTTCCCCTTGAGGGCCTGCAAGGCGTCCCGCGTCTTCGCGCTGACCTTGATGGTCGTCGCTGCCATAGGTATCCTATTGGTATCCGCGTGGTATAAGACTTTCCGGGAACGGCCGACCCCCCTGGAAATCGAGCCCGATCTGGGAGCCGATTTCGAGGCCCATTTCGAGCGCCAATTCGAAGCCCATTTCAGGCCTTGACCACGGAATGTTGACTCCCCGCTACTATTTGCCTGGTTCAAATCGAACCCGGCATGTTGCTCCGCAGCACCAACATTGGCTTGCTCATGGCTGCGCTCTCTACTCCTGATTTGCACAGGCCGAAGCCTGTTCCACTGACCTTAAATGTCAGATGACATCCAATGGCATGTGGTCCAGGTCAAGAAGTGGCGAACCTACCACGACGACCTGGACACGTTCCAAGACTGGGAGGTGCACCGTGACGGTTCTGACATTGTCTTCTTCAAGATCAACCTCAGCGCAACCCTCCATGACGAGATCATCGAGGTCTGCCGCTACGACACTTGCCATGGGCATCTCCACGTCCACCGCTTCTGGCTCCCCCTCGACCAACAGACCAAGGACCTCGAAGACCCCAAGCATCGCTTTCCCTCTTACGTCGAAGCCTTCGCAGCCGCCGCTCAAGACCTGGAAGACAACTGGGACGACTACCGCGAACGCATGAAGAAACCCAAGAAGTGAATCCATGACCTCCAAGAAATCCATCAAGAGCGCCTTCGACCTCGCCAAGCAGGTCGTCGAAAACTGGGACCAGTTCCCCGACGAATTCATCGCAATCCCCGTCACATCGCCCCTGGCATCGAGCCTCTTCACACCAGAACGACGCCGACTCCTCTTGGAGCTCAAGACGCACGGCACCCACAAGAGCATCGGTGCCCTGGCGGATTGCCTCGGTCGCGACGCGACGCGTGTCGGTCGTGACATCAAGCCCCTCATTGACGTCGGTCTAGTCCTGGCCACGCCGTTTGGCAAGAACAAGAAACTGTCTGCGACGAATCGGCCCGTCATCATCCAATAGTGCGTCGCGCCGCGACGCGCAGCTGATGACCCTGACCAAGACCCTACGCCATTGCCCCTACGGCCACGTCCACCGCGACGGATCCCTCGTATGCGGCTGGCTCCATAAGGAATCCAAGACCGCCCGTCCGCCGATTCGAGCGCCAATTGGGCGCCCATTTGGCAGTCCATTTCGGGCGTTTCCTACGGAACCTTGACTCCCCGCTACGCTATGAACAGTAATGACTTCGTTAGGCAATGAAGTCATATACTACGGCGCCCATACTCTGGTGTGCCCATGTCTGCCGTCACCGTCCGAAAGGGGCCAACCGTCATGACCCTCCGCACCGTCGAGGGGGTCCTGCGCAAGGCCGCCGTGCCAATGACGCGGTACCAAATTCGCAAGGCGCTTGGCAACAGCATCGGCCAGACCACGCTCGACGAGGCACTCGATTACCTTGCCGACCATGACTTGGTCTATGACGAGGGTTCTGGCGGACAAGTCCTCTGGATCCACGCCCCGGCGAACGTCCACGCCAAGCTCTACTAGGTCCAATCGTGGGCAAACCCAAGCTCCTCGGCATCCGCTACGCCCGCCTGGCGCAGCCCGTCAAGGATACGTGGGAAGTCGAGGCAAAAGGTGCCGACCCCGACGTCAAGAAGGCTGCCCTGGCCAAGCTCAAGAGCCTCAAGACGCTTGAAGCCAGAATCACGACCAACGTCCTGACCGCAGGCGACACGGTGCAGCACAACCACTGGCCTGCTTGTCTTGCAAAGGACTATGGCGCCGTTCCGAACCTGTTTCGCTTCGAACTCGCCGACCGCTGGCGAGGCCTCTACGCCCTCATCGGCGAACCCGGCGGCGTACGCGCCGTCATCCTCTATTTGTGGGACCACGCCACTTACGACAAGATGCACGGCTACGCCAAGAAGTAGCCGAGAAAAGCCCCCGATTTCGAGCCCGATTTCGACGACTTTCCCTGTTAGGACGACTCCCCGCTACGATTTGGTTCGTTCAAATCGAACCCAGCCGCCCCAGTGAGGAATCCACATATAGGTGGTAACACCCATACGTGGGTGTGGCAAACCTGGCGCAAACCCTTCCCGCCAATCCGACGGCGGAGACCATGCTCGAGGTCGAATCCATCCTTGAGAAGGAAAGCCGGGGCGAAGCGCAGCCGCTTTCCATGGCCGAGATTGAGCGTCGCATGAAGGCAAAGAAGACCCGCCCCGAGACGGTGAAGGCCAGCGTGCAACTCCTGGTCCACTTCGGCGTTGCGGCGGTTGGCTCGAAGGGCGTGCTCTACACGCGCACCCCGCAGCACGTTGCTGGTGAGGCGACCGAGGCGTTGTGAAACCGACGCGGGCCCAGGTGCGGGTCCTCGCCGGTGCGAAAGAGGATTTCTTCCACCGCCACCGCAAGGACCTTGCGCGAGCGAAAACCGCCTGGAAAGCCCTCGTTGGCAAGCGGGCGTCCCTCGAGG
This sequence comes from Thermoplasmatota archaeon, assembly GCA_038046725.1. GTDB lineage: Archaea > Thermoplasmatota > E2 > JACPAO01 > JAHFTW01 > JAHFTW01. The sequence continues at coordinate 2,962 of JBBSVQ010000006.1, forward strand.
CGGACACAACCCTCGGCGACGCGATTCAACGCCACCTCTGGCCCAAATCCTACGCCAGCTTGCCAAACTTGTACCGACTTGAACTGCCAGGGGCCTTCCGCGCTTTGTACGCCGTGCTCTTCATCCAAGGTGAGGGGCACATCGTCCGGATCGAATGGGCTGGGGACCACAAGGAGTACGACCGGCTCTTCGGGTACAAGTGAGCCCGATTTCGGCGCCCATCTGAAGGCCATTTCAGACCGCAAATCAAGGCTTAGGGGTCAACCTTGACTCCCCGCTATCGGGCCTAGAAGCGCTGACTTCGGCGAGAACAACGGAGCAAATCGGTCCCGGCTAGCGAGGGCCAAACCTCGCGAGTTTGCCGGCTTCTTTGTCGCCCACAATCGTCAATTCTTTTGCGTAGCGGTCGAAGAGTCGTCGGTAGGCGTGGGCCGGGTTGCTCAGCTCGCGGACCGCGTATTCTCCGCCATCCTTGTCGCGCTGGGCATGGCTTTCGTCGACGAGGGCCTCGCCGCGGGATGGCTGGGTGAATCCGACGACCTTGGTCAAGGCCGCGGCTGATGCGAAGTTGAACGCGAGCATGGCCGTGCGGTGATTGGCGTTGGGCCATGCGTGGCAGCCGGCGTGGATTGCCATGTGGTGCGCCCACGATGCACGCAGCCCGGCATCGGTCGCCGGGTAGGCCGGCACGGCGTCGATCATTGCCTGCACGTCGTACGTCGGGTGGTCGATGCCGCGCAAGACCTCGGCCGCAGGTCGGTGCCACTCAGGAGTGGTCCCGAAGTAGTAGGCGGGCCCTTTGCGCCACTCGCCCAAGTTGAACTCGCGGACGACTGCAGGCGAAAGGGAGTCGCCGACGCGGAACGAGTGCGCCATGCGCACCTAGCCCATCGCGTCCAAGAGGCCGGGGAATTGGCGCTCGTATTCGCGCCGGAATTCGGCGACGGCCCGCGCAGCGTCCGCTGGGGGCGACGGCGGTGTCGCAACCCGGCGCTGGTCAGGGCGTTCGGCCACGACATTCCATGGTCGTCCCGGCCATATAAGCGGCGCGCTGGGTTGTGGACGAAGAGGGATGAGAATTCAGCCGAGAATTCAGGCGCAAATGCGGGGAAACCACGGGAGCACCGACTCCCCGCTACTCCCCCGACGGATTCGAATCCCTGGAATTCCTCCAGGAGGGAATCGGCTCGTTGACGCATTCCCGCCTCGGGGACACCTTCGCGGGTGGCTTCGGGCCCGCTCATCCAATATGGCGCCCGAAGAACCGCAAGGTGCGGTCCCACGCCTGCTCCGTGGCGTCGGGATCGTGGTTGGCACCCGTTTCGTTGCCGAACGCGTGTCCGGCGTCATAGCGGTGGAACTCGTGCGCGACGCCCCGCTGTTGCAACCGCCGGTCGAGGGCATCGACACTTGCGATTGGAAAGAAGGTGTCCTGCAGGGCAAAGTGACCTTGCAGGGGAGCCGTTACCTTCGCCACATCAAGGGCTTCCTCGGGTGGAACGCCGTACCAGGAGACTACGGCATCGGCTTCCGGAGTGGTCGCCGCCGTCAGCACCGCCAAGGCGCCGCCCATGCAGAATCCGACGACGCCGACCTTGCCCTTGGGCTTGAGGTGTTGCACGGCGCCGCGGATGTCCTGCGTGGCCGCTTCTTCAAAGTCGAGATTGTGCATCATGTGCTCGGCTTCGGCCTCGTCGAGGGTTGCTTTGCCGCGGAACAGGTCCGGCACCAAGACGCGGTAGCCGCTTTCGGCCAACCGGTCGGCGCTCCCTTTGATTTGCGAGTTGACGCCCCACCATTCCTGCACCACGACGATTCCGGGCTGGTTGGCCCCGCGGGCACCCGCCACGTAGTAGCCCCGGGCGGCCCGGCCGTCGGGGCGCGCGTAATCGATCATCAGTCCCATCGACGGTGGCCTCAGTGGCCTTCCGAAACCTGGTAGATCTCGTCGGAGGGGTGGCCGGCGTCTTGGTGGACTGCCTTGGCGGCCTCGGCGTTGGGGGCCTTGGAGAGACAGAAGATTTTGCCCTTCTTCTGGTCATACCAGTACTTGACGAATTCGACTCCGTGCTTGCCTTGGTGGGCCAGGTCGCGTTGGTGCGCCTCGGCAACCATGGCGGCCGTCATTCCTGCGACATTGCTGTGCACATCCATGTAGAGGGGCATGTGGCTCACCCGACCATCGTGCTGGGCATGATAACGTAGTCGCGAGGCAAACTCGTCAAAATGGACAGTTCATGCCTCGACAGGTGGGACGCGCGTGGGGATGTCGTGGTCGATCCAGCGGCCGCCTTCGATGCGTTGCCGGATTAACCAGGGCTCGACGGCCTCGACGCCTGGCAGCGCGGCACCTCTTCGCGCGAGTCCGTCCACGTCGGCTGCCGATTCGGCATGCAGCAAGACGTTGAAGTTCCACGGTTGGCCTGTGTGTGGTACGTGGGCGAAGACGAGCTCGTTGGCGAAGGCTTCGCGGATCCCGTGCAAGGTAGCTCGCGTGGCCTCGCCACGCAACCGGAACACGAGTTCGAAGAGGAGAATCCCGCGGGCCCGGCCGGGGTCCAAGAGGGGGCCGATGAAGAAACTGCCTTCGTGGGCCATCTGATCGTGGCGGCGCTTGACGGTGCGCAGCGCAAGCCCGAGTTCCGTTGCGACCTCGGACAAAGGGCGCATGGCTCGGCCTCGCAAGGCCTGAATGATGCGCCAATCAATGGCAGTCAGGGAGCGATCGACCTTCGGCATGTCCCAATCATAGAAGCGACGGGGGCGGATGTCGCCGGTCGCGCTGATGCATTGGTCCAGCACCTGGCGCAGGTCGTCGGTGTCCCGGTAGGCGAAGTCGAGACAGATTGCGCGGCCCAGGTAGTCATGCAGCCCCAGCAGGCCATCCACTTCACGTGCCGATTGGACGGCCGCCTCCTTGTCGGAGCCCTCGGGGACCTGAAACAGCCAGGCGGAGCCGGTGCGCTGAAGGTGGCGCAGGTTCGGGAGAATCTGAAACCCCGCGAGCAGACCGGCCTCCTGCATCCGCCGCAGCCGCGCCTTCACCGTGTCGACGGTCACGCCCAGGGCCCGCGCGAGACGCGGTGGCTGCAGCATGCGTGGATCCTTGGCCTCCGCCCCGAACGGCCGGATTGCCATCGTTCGGAGGATGCGGATGTCGAGCGCGTCCACGCCTCGCCAGGTGGAGTCTCTGACGTTTAAGCATTCGTCGATGCCGAAGGGCGCCCGCGCCACGCTGGGTTCGTCGACTCGGGCCGCACGTTGAAGGCCGAAGGAGAGGGAAGAGGATTGAATTCAACCTTGAATTCACGCTTGATTTCGGGGGAAACACGGGACCAACGACTCCCCGCCATCCGGAGCCCAACAGGAGAGAATTGGGCGACGATCGTGCCAGTCTTGGCAACTGCCTATGGGCGCGGGGCGCTGGTCTTCACGGGCGGTTCCGCCGCTGTGGCCAGGGCTTCCTTGCGTTCGGATCCAAACCCTTGGGCTGCCAGGATTCCGCGCCCGGGTCGGGGCAGCCTCACCGGCAACGGCAGCTTGATGCCGAACGTGCAGCCCTTGTCGGGGCCTGGGCTCGTGGCCCAGATCTCGCCGCCGGATTGTTCGATGATGCCTTTCGAGATAAACAGACCCAAGCCGCTGCCTGGTGGGGCGCCGGGTTTGTCCTCATGCAGGCGCCCAAACGGCAGGAACAGCCCGGATTGGCCTTCCGCGGAGAAGCCGAGACCCGTATCCGTGATGGTCACCGTGGCGCCGTCGGCAAGGGCGGTCGCATCGATGGTCACGTTTCCACCGTTGGGCGTGAACTTGATGGCGTTGCCCATGAGATTGAACATGACTTGCAGGACGCGTTCCCGGTCGGCGAATGCCGGCACGGTTTCGGTCGATGTGGTGAGCAATTGGACTTGCCGTTTCGCAGCCTGCGGTTGGAAGGAAGCCATGACGTCTGCCACCAGTTCATGGAGGTCGATTTCAGTCGGGTTCAGGTCCAATCGGTTCAGGTTGAGGTCTGCTGCCGTCACGAGGTCCTTGACGACACCGGCGAGTCGGATGACGTTGCGCTCGATGGAGGCTAGGCTCAGGGCTTGCTTGGCGTCGAGGTCCGGGATCTCCTTCAGGGACTGGACGCCCAGGAGAACGGGTGTCAAGGGCGTGTTCAATTCGTGGGACGCCTTTCCCATGAACTCGGCTCGCATGCGGGTCAAGGATTGGAGATGCAGCACTTCCTGCTGCTGGCGCTCATTGGCGATGAGGGCACGCTGGGACCTGTCGCGTTCCGTGACGTCGTTCTCGATGAACGAGGCCCCCAGGGACTGGCCCTTGGCATCGAGGACGCGGTTGGCCGCCACGGCGACCTCCTTCAGGCTGCCATCCTTGTGGCGGCGCTTTGTATCGAACTTGCTGACCCGTTGTCCGGCCATGAGTTTCGCCAGCATGCCATCCCATTCCGGCCGCATCGCCTCAGGAACGTAGATGTCGGCGAGGGGGCGGCCGATGGATTCGGTTTCCTTGTAGCCGTACAGCTTGGTCGCGCCGCGGTTCCAGCTTCCGACGATTCCATGGCGGTCAATCCCGATGATGGCGTCGTCGACCGAGTTCATGACGGCGGCCAGTTTGGAGCTGGCGAGTTGGATGGCCCGGACCTGCGTGAGGTCGCGTACGAAGGCCTCGACAATGCGTTCGCCAACCCCAATTTCCAGTTGCGCCAGCACGTCGACCCAGACGTAACTGTCGTCCACCTTGCGAAGCCGCACCTCGACGGGTGCGTAAGGGCGACCCGAGCGGACCAAACTCTCAAGGCGTTCAAGGTCCGCGGGTTCAATGTGGCGTTTCAGTTCAGGACCCGACTGGGCCAGGAATTCTGGGACGGAGGCATAGCCAAGGAGTTCTGCCAGGGCCGGATTTGCCATCATGACCTTGCCTTCCAACGTGATTCGAAGGACGGCGATGGGAGCGTGATCGATGAGGTTGCGGAAACGGAACTCCGCGGCCTCCAGCTGCTTGGCGAGACTGGCAGGCACAAGGGGTGTAGCCTTGTCGACTTCGGACGACACGACCTTACTAGGCCAAGTCCGCCAAAATCCATTCGCCTGGCCGAACCTGTATGGGCGGTAGGTTCGCGCGAGGGCGAGCCCGCCGACCCCAATCGGAACCCATGACGTTGAACCGCGGGGGCACGGGAAGATTTCAATCGATTTCGTCAGGAAAGAGTATGCGCAAGCCCGACATCGACCACGGGCCGGCCGGACGCACCCCGGCATCGATTTCGCAGTCCATCTCGAACGCCATTTGGACGTCCATTTCGACCGAATGGGGGTCCCTCGACTCTCCGCTATCCATTCCCAACGGGTCGACTTCGGCGTCCGGTTTGGGCCCGCCCAAAGCGCGGTACCGCCTGGGCTACGCCGCGTTGCCCTTGGTCGGATCAACAGACGAACGCGAGCTCGTCATCGTGGCTGGCTCGAAGTAGCACGCCCATGTTCCTGGACGGCGGCTTCCACGAGGAACGCGTCGAGGCGCACGAAGGTGGGCTCCATGCCCTCGACCGCGCCGCGCCGCACCCAAGGATTCAGTGAAGCCGACCACGGGGCGGGTCCGCCTTCCCGTTCTTTGCGGCCTCCGCGGCGCGTTCAATCGCTGCGTCCAGCCACTGGGGGAATCCAATGAAAGCGCGGAACAACCAGGCTTCCGCCCGCACGACGCCGTCCACCGTCTCGGCTCGCCGGCGCATGGCCTCCACGTCCGCCGTCGTGCGTGCGAAGAGGAGCATGTCGAAGTGCCCGAGTTCGGCCGAGGCGGGCACGTAGGCGTAGACGTGTTCGTCATGGAATGCCGCTCGCAGGGCCGCCATTGGGCGCGGGCCGGAGCCGTCCCGCAGATAGACGAGCAGTTCGAAGAGGAAGAGTCCGTCCGCCTTGCTGGGGTCCACGATGGGCACAAGGAAGACGCTCCCCTCGGAAGCCATTTGCTCGAGGTGGCGTTTCACCGTCCGCGCACTCACGCCAATTGCCGGGGCAAGTGCCGCGGGCAAGGCCCGTGGATCGGCCCGCAAGGCCTGCAGGATGCGCCAATCCAGCGGCGTGAGGGCACGCTCGACCGGCGGCATCTCGCGGGAATAGAAGGGGCGCGATTTCCCGTCTCCGGAGACCTTCCCCAGGAACGCAAGTTTGCGTTGCATCTCGCCGTCGTCGCGGAAGGCGAAGTCGGCGCAGGCGCCTCGGCCAAGAAAGTCGTGGAATTCGAGGAGGCCCTCAAGCTCCAGCAGGCGCGGGAGCGCCGCGTCTTTGGCTTCGTCGCTGGGGAACCGGAAGTGGTAGGCTTCGCCCCGCAACCCCATGTGGCGTAGGTTGGGCACGGCGTAGTAACCCGCGATGATCCCCCGTTCCGTCATCCGGGCGATGCGGTCCTTGACCGTGTTCATGCTGGCGCCCGTTACGCGCGCGATGCGCGCTGGCTGCAGGACGTCGAGGGGTTTCGGGACGCGCTCGTAGGGGCGGATTCCCATGGCTCGGATGATGCCCACGTCGAGCGCGTCCATCGCGTTGTCATCCGGGGTCGTCCGAAAGTGTTTGCGCTCCCGCGTCACGACGGGTGGTCACGTTTGGATGGGGACGATTTCTTGCCCCGCTTCCTTCCAGGCCTTGAACCCGCCGTCGAGGTGGGCGACGCGGTCATAGCCGAGACGGCGCAGCGTGGCCCCGGCCAGTGCTGACCGGCCGCCGGAGGCGCAGTAGAGCAGGACGCGGCGGGCGGGATCGAAGTCCTTCTTGTGGTACGGCGTTGCGGGGTCGGCGTAGAACTCGAGCATCCCGCGAGGTGCGGCGAGGGCGCCAGGGATGGTGCCGTGCTCGGCGCGCTCGCCAGGCTCGCGCAAGTCGACCAGGAGGACGTTGGGCGCTTCCAGGGCCCGCGCCATCTCGGCCGCAGGAAGGCTGTCAATCTTGGTGCGGGCTTCTGCGATGAGGTCTTTTACGGTTGTTTGGGCAGTCATGCGGTTGACCCAACCGCAATAATGTCCTCCCCAATACCAAAGGCCCGCCGGCCCGGCTGACGAAGTTGGACAGAAGCGGGCGCCCAAGCGACTGCGGGTCTTCTCCATCGCAGGGGCTAGCGTCGTCCCCGCCGTCGAAAGGTCTTTGCGAGGTGCCCGGGATGGTCCGCGGGTTTGTTATGCGCATCGCCAAGGACAACGTCGACGTGAAGATGCAGATTCCCGGTGCGATTCTCCGGCAACGCACGGATTTCGGCAAAGCCGGCGCGTTCGGCAACATCAGCGGCGAATACTTCAGTTTGGCTGCGGGGGTCGACACGACGCCTCTGTTCCAGGGCTTGGAGGGCGACCTGTGCCAGTGCCCGCATTGGGGGTTCGTTGTGCGAGGCAAGCTGACGACGACCGACGCCAAGGGCAAGCGGGAGACTGTCGCCGCCAATGACCTGTTCTATTGGCCTCCGGGCCACAATGTCAAGGTCGAGGAGGACGCAGACATCGTCATGTTCAGCCCGCAAGTGGAGCATACCCATGTCATCGACCACATGCGCGCCAAAGTCCAGCAAATGGCGAGCTAGCGCGACGACGGTCACGCTTGCGACCGAGTCCCCCGGCACGGCGGAACCCAGCGGGGACGAGACGATCGAGGGTGGCCCGTTCACTCGGGCGTGATGAAGTGGAGCGCCATGCGGTGACCCTCGCGTTCGAGAGGAACGAGGATGACGCGCGACTTCACCATCTTGCCGTCCTTGCGCTTCCAGGTGACGGGCACCTGCGCGCCCACGCCTTGCTCCATGGCTTCCTGGTACGTCGACACGATTGTCGATTGGCTCTTGGGGTCCACGAAAGCGCTCGTGAAGGAGTCGTTCACCTTGCCCCATTCCTGCGGGCTGGCGTAGCCGAGCAAGCTGGCGAACCGTTGGTTGCACCACTTGTTGCGGTCGTCGAGGAAGATGTACATGGCCTGCGGGGAGTCGTCGGCCATGCTTTGCAGGTCGGCGGCGAGGGCGCGCAGCCCAGCGGCGTGGCCGTCCTTGTCGTGGAGGTCGGGGCCGGGCGGAAGGGCGTAGTGGCTCGCCCCGAACCAGTCCACAACGACGGCTGGTTCGTCGCCAACGACCCATGCGTCATGCCCCTTGGGCAGGGACGTGACGTCGCCGGGGCCGGCGATGAACTCGGTGCCGTCATCCATGCGGATGGCCAGGAGGCCGGAGACGTGGTACTGGAAGTGCGGGGCCTCGCAGCTGGCGGTGCGCGCGATGGCCTTGACGTCCTTGGACCAGCGCCATCCGGGCTTGAAGACGAGGCGGCCAACCTCCCCGTTCCCGACCTTGAGGATCTCGGCGTGGCCTTTGGGGAACTCGCGGCGTTCATCGGGTTTCTGGAAGCTGCTGTGCTTGGTCATCTGGCTGGTCTGATGGGTTTGGGTGGTTTGGGTCGCCATGGGGGCTCACCAGCCGTACCATCGGTGTCCCTGTCAAGGACCTGCCTGCGGTGAGCGGTGCTTTTCGCGCCATCCCGCCGCAGGCTTTGTCCAAAACCGCAAGTGCGACGTTACACTCTTGACACCAGGGGCGCAGGGGCCTCTTCGCGGGCAGCCAGTGCTGCGCGTTGCATCTCCTCGGTGAGCCATGCCTCGTTGCTCGTGGATTGGGCGGCCAGCAGACCTTCTGCGTCTGCGACGTCGGGCATGCTCCGGATGCGGTCGAGGGTCTCCTGCAAGTGGCTGGGGGAACGGAAAACGAGGCCCATGACGAGGTCGGCCACCTGGTGGTCCGGCGGGCTCCAGCAGAAGGCCCACTGGGAGTCCAATTCCTTGTGGAGGCGCTGCGTGACCGGCGCCGGGGGCACTTGCTTGAAGCGGATGGCGACGTTGGCGAAGATGAGGCCAGGGATGTTGCCCGTGTTGAGGCGGGCCACGGTGTCGATGCTGCCCTCCGCCCACAGACGGTCGTAATGGCGGGTTACCGTACGCGTGCTGACGCCGAGTTCCGACGCGACATCGGCGAGAGGGCGCAGGGCTCGGCCCCGCAGGGCGTGGATGATGCGCCAATCAAGGCGGGTCGGCGGGCGGGCGACCGGACTCGATGGGTAGGCGGCGTACCGCGAGTGCCGTGTTGCACCCAGGATGCGGGACACGAGTTGGACACGGCGGTCGAGGGCAGGTTGGCTTTTCTCGAAGAGGTCGACGCGGATGGCTGGACCCAGGTAGCGTTCCACGACGCCAACGCCGTCGACGGCCTGCAGGTCGCTGATGGTTTGGGAACTGGCGGGGCCGGGCAAGTGGAACAGGAACCCGGTGCACATGTAGGCCAGGAGGCTGAAGTTGGGGTAAATCTCGTAGCCCGAGATGATGCCTGCTTTCTCCAGGCGGCGAATGCGTGCCTTGGCGGACACCACGCTCATGCCAAGCTGCTTGGCCAGGTACGACGGCTTGAGGTGGTCCTGGTCGCGAGGCCAGTCGGCGAACGGCTGCACACCCATCAACCGGAGGATCTTCAGGTCGTTCGCGTCCAACGTCCCTGTGAGGACGGCTCCCCGTCTTGAGGGTCGCGCCCGCTACGCTTAAGGGGCCCCTGCCGCGGTTCCCTCCATGGCTGCCAAAACCAAAGGCGCGTTCCGGTACCGCTGCGCGGATTGCGGCGCGGTGAAGGAGTTCCCGCAACGCCCGGCAATGACTCCCACCTGCTGCGGCAACGCGATGGACCAAGTCAAGTGACGGGACTCGGCCCACGCATCGGCCGCGACCACGAGATTGCCTAGAATTTCGAAGGCGAGCCGCGGGGCGGGCCGCTGCACATTGGCTCCTTCAGCACGACCTGCAGCGGGTCGCAAGTTGTATGACGTCGGACGCCGTTCATGACGGCATGAAGGAGCTACCAGAGTCGGCCTGCAAGGAGTTCCTCGCGGAGCACCGGGTCGGCGTCATGGCCTTGGCCAAAGGCGGGGATGCGTACGCAGTGCCCCTGTTCTTCGCGTATGACGGGCAGGTGCTCTACTTCCATTCGCATCCGGGGCAGAAGGACAGTTTCCTGGCTGAGACCCACGAGGGTTGCTTCGTGGTTGTGGAATTGCATGGCGACGATGACTGGACGAGCGTCCAGGCCACGGGGGTCGTCGAAAAAATCACCCTTTCGGACGACGCCACCCAGGCCCTAAACGCAATGGCGGAGAACCCGTTCCCTCCCGAATTCGGCGTCGATGCGAAAGGCAACCCCAGGCGCAGCTCGGACAAGATGTACCTGTGGATGATGAAGCCCCGGAAGATTACGGGGCGGACGAGCCGATCCCTGGTCCGGGTCAAGGATTCCGACGAGCGGTAGCCCTCGGCCATCTCGTTTGCGCTTTCCAAACCTCGTCTTGGTGACATGTTCGGTCGCACCGGCCTATAACTACGTGTCAAAGCATCTCGAGGCATGAACGCGAAACTCCCGTGGGCGGCCGTTCTTTTTGCGGTCGTCACGCTTGCCGGATGTTCAGATTCCCCCGATGCTTCTGCGGCGCTGGCCCCTGAGCCGAGCCGCGTGGAGGAGCGCGTGTTCCTCACGCTCGACGATGACTTCATGGCTGATTCCTCGGGCGCGAAAGGGCCCACATTTCATGTAACGGCCGGGAAGACCGTTGGCCTCCACGTCCAAAATGAGGGGGCCGTCGTGCACGAAGTCATGTTCGGCCGAAACGTCGAAACCGAGGACGGCATGGCCCATGGCTATGGCGAATCGCTCTTCGAAAACGTGGGCGCTGACGTGTTCGTTTACCAGCCGGCCAAGACCGAAGTCGCCACCGAACATGGCCTGGCTGAAATCGAAGTCGGGGCGGGCGGCCAAGTTTGGATCCGCGCCATGTTCCCGGCTGAGATGAAAGGCACATGGGAGATTGGCTGCTTTGTTCCTGGCCATTTCGAAGAGGGCATGAAGGCGACCCTGATCATCGAATAGGGGCTCCTGTTCCCCGCGGGAGAGCGGCCGAGAAGGGAGAGGCTTGTGCCCGCTATGATTGGCTCGTGCTGAAGCCAAACAGCGAGTACAGTGGACAAACCCGGAGTGTTCCGGAGACGAGCAGCACGATGGCGGCGAGAAGGGCCGCGATGGCCCACCAGGCAGCCTGGGTGTACGCCACGAGAATGCCCGTGCCGAACATGGCCAGGACGCCTAGCGCGATGCGAACGTGGCTCTCGCGGATGGCGACGTTCTCGGCCAGGGTCATTCCTCCACGACGAAGACGCCAATCATGCCGGCGTCGGCGTGGCTGACGACGTGGCAGTGGAACAGCCAGACGCCGGGCTCCGTGGGCGTGATGAGGATGCGGTCCGCCTCACCCGGAATCAAGCCGAGGACTTGGGCAGGGACCGGGTCGCCCTTGTCGTGGTCCACGTAGTACGCCGTCATGGCGTGCATGTGGAACGAGTGGATCATGTCGCCAATGTTGACGACGCTGAGCCGGACGGGCTCGCCGACTTTGCCGGTGATGACGGGAAGGGTCGTGCCGAACTGCTCGACGACTGCTTCGACTCCGCCTTCGGCGAAGATCTCCTCGAGCTTGTGCTCGCCGCCGGGCAGGCCGTGGCCGTTCATGATGTAGTACGGGGCGCCGTCGCTGGCGTCGAAGCCGCGTTCCGCCATGAAGAGCGGAACATCACGAACCGGGACCTCTTCGGGGCCCTTGATGATGATGGCGCCGTAGAGACCCTGGGCCATGTGTTCCGAGATCGTGTGGTCCCCGTCGGCGCTGTGGCAGTGGTAGTAGAACAGGCCGGGGATTGTGGCCTGGAACTCATACGTGTAGGAGTCGCCGGGGTGAATCATGGCCATGTAGCCAGTGCCGGTAATGATGTTGAGCTGCGACCCATCGCTCTCCAATCCGTAGGGCGAGAGGTGGGTGTGGAAGCTGTGCATCAGGTCCATCTTGTTCTTGACGGTGACACGAATGATGTCGCCCACGTTGGCGGTCAGAGTTGGGCCCGGGACGGTGCCATTGAAGGTCCAAGCGTGCCAGACGGTCCCCGCGCCCATGTCGATGTCTGCGGCCTTGATGTCGAGGTTGAATTCGCGCAGCCGCGGGCCGTTGGCCGCTTGCGCGCTCCAGGAGTCGTCCTCGATGACGCCCTTGATGATGCCGGGCGCGAAGGCACCGACGGCGAAGGCGATGGCGGCCACGACGGACATCATGCGGCGACCCGGGGGTCCAGCTTGGCTTGCGCCTTCAGCCATCGTCTAGGCCTCCACGATGATGGTGCCGACCATGCCCACGCGGTTGCCCATCGAACCGGAGGCGTGCGGCTTGCAGTAGTAGTGGTAAGTGCCGGGCTCGGTGAAGGTGTGGCTCCACGAGTCGCCCTTCATCATCCAATCCGCGGAGTTGTCGCCAGAGCCGGGCGTGCCCCACTGGTCGGGGTCGTCGGCACTGACGGTGTGGCCCGTGGAGTCCTGGTTGACCCAGGTGACGGATTCGCCAACGTGGACGGTCATGGATTTCGGGCTGAAGGCCATGTTCTTCATGGCAATCTGGTTGCTTGCGTCGTCGGCGTCGCCCTGGGAATCATCGCCTGCTTCAACCGGTGCCGATGAGCATCCGGCGAGGAGGAGGAAGGACAGTCCTAGGGCCAGAGTCGTGATGCCGCGGAGTCGGGGCATGGTTCCCGATGAGGCAGGCTTGCGCCATAGAAGGGGAGGCCAGTTTTCGGTCGTGATTCTCAGGCGCGAGAATGGACCGGGGGCCGGGGATGGGTTATTCTCACGTCAGAGGTTCAGCGCTCCAACTCATGATGCCGCGGGTGGTCCACGTCAAGGAGGAGACGGTCGTTGCAGCCCTCAACTCCGAGACCGCCCGCCGAATCATGTCGCGCTGCATCCACAAGGCCATGGCCGTCAAGGACTTGAGCGAGAAGACCGCCATCCCCTTGCCGTCGGCCTACCGCCACGTCAATGGCTTGGTCGAGGATGGCTTGCTCTATGTGGAGCGCAGTGCCATGACTGCGGACGGAAAACCGTACGACCTCTACCGCTCCACGCTCAAGTCGTGCCGCATCGAAATGGACGCAGACGGCGTGCGCGTGACGTGGGAACTCAACTCCTCAGCGGACCAAAGACTCCAACACATGTGGCAATCCCTGCGAGGCGAACGACGTGGCTGACCCCATCCTGCTCCTAAGCATCATCAAGATTCTGACCGTGGTCCTCGGCGCCGTCTTCCTCGGGATCACGTGGCGCGCCTACCGCCGCCAACCCAACCGCGGAATGCTGGTCCTGTTCTTCGCAGTCGCCCTGATGACCGTCGCCGCGGTCGCGGAGGGGTTGGCGTTCCAGGCGCTCGGCTTCTCCCTCGATCAGGCGCACATCATTGAGGGTCTGTTCACCCTGGCGGGCTTCGCGGTCCTCGTGTATTCCGTGTGGAGCTACCGCGTTCGGTGAGACGCGCAGGTTCAAGGGAGGCTGCTGCATTGACGAGGCATGGCGAACGAATCGGCCAAGGGAATCGCAGTTTTCGGGACCGTTTTCGCGGTCGTTGTGTCCGCGATTCTTTCGTTCGTCATGGTGCAGACACATGACCACGACGGTCTGCAGGAACCAACTCGTGGGCCGCGGACCTTCGAAGTCCAGATGCGCAGCATCAAGTTCGCGCCAGTGGACCTGACCATCCAGGTGGGCGACACGGTGCGTTGGATCAATGGGGATGCCGTTGGCCACACGGTCACGCCGACCGACAAGGATGCTTGGGGCACCGTGGGTTCGGGAGATGCTGCGACGTCCTGGCTGATGCTGGGCGATTCCTGGAGCTTCACGTTCGCCAAGGTGGGCACCTACGATTACTACTGCATCCCGCACGCCGCCAAGGACGCCGCCGGCGTCTTCCAAGGCATGGTGGGCAAGGTCATTGTGACCGAGCAGGAGGTCGAAGGCCCCGAAGGCGACGGCAAGTCCGGGCCAGGTGTCGCCAAGGCGGTGCAGGTGCCGGAAATCGGCGCCAACGCCAGCCAGGTGCCTCCGCCCAACGGGGCCGACCACGTCTTTGTCAACATCACCAGCCGCGAGGTCGTCGCCACCATGGCTGACGGCGTGACCTACTCGTATTGGACCTTCGACGGCCAGGTCCCCGGAAAGATGCTGCGCGTCAAGCAGGGCGCACTCGTCACGGTGAACTTCACGAATGCGCCCGACAGCACGATGGGCCACAACATCGACTTCCACGCCGTTACAGGTCCGGGCGGGGGAGCCGCCGCCCTGAGCGCCCTGCCGGGCGAGTCCAAGGAACTCACGTTCCGGGCTCTCAAAGCCGGCCTCTTCGTGTACCACTGCGCCTACCAGGACCCGCCCTTGCATGTTGCACACGGCATGTATGGCCTCATCCTCGTGGACCCGGCTGCTGGGCTTCCGCCGGTCGACCGGGAGTACTACGTCGTGCAAGGCGACTTCTACAGCGACTTCGGCGGCTCGCAGAAGGGCCACCATGACCACTCCGAGGCGGCGGCGGATTCGGAGGACCCGTCCTTCGTCGTCTTCAACGGCCGCGTCGGTTCCCTGCGCGACCCTGGCCGACAGTTGCACGCGCAGGTCAACGAGACCGTGCGCATCTACTTCGGCGTGGGAGGCCCGAATCTCGTCTCCAGCTTCCACGTCATCGGGGAGATCTTCGACCGCGTCTACCAGCAGGGCGACGTCATCACGAATCCTGCGCAGTCCGTGCAGACCACCTTGGTGCCCGCCGGTGGGGCGACGATTGTGGACTTCCGCTTGGAGGTCCCTGGTGACTATCTGCTCGTCGACCACAGCCTGTACCGCGTGCACAAGGGAGCCGCCGGCATTTTGCACGTCACAGGATCCGCCAATCCCGCGGTCTTCGCCCCAGGGGATCCAGGCGACGGCAGTGGGCACTAGGCCGCCTGCTCGGTGTTCCAGGTCGTCCTGTTCCTGATCATCGAGATTGTGGCTTGGCGGCGGTTGCTCTGCCCGGCTCAATGCATCGGTTGACCGGTGGCCAAGGCCAAGTGGTGTTCTTGGTGATGGGCCCCCGTGGCCAGCCATCCGAAGAATCCGAGCGCCTGGACGTGGGCGACCTCGGAGCTGGGCGCCGCAATCGACAGGGCGCCGCCCGCGGTGGTTTCCTGCCAGGTGATGGTCCAGCCGAGGTGGCCTTGCGTCATGGCCACGTGCTCGGGAACCATGCGCCGCAATGACGCCACGTCGTTGCTGTCACCGGTCAGCATTGCAGTGAATCCCGCAGGGCTGTCCGATTGCGTGACGCTCACATCGAGGACGACGCGGGACATGTCGACGAGGTGCTCGCGGACGGCCTGCAGATCGACTTGGCTCCAGTTGGTGTCCGGGTCGGCTTCGAGAATCTCTACAAGTTCCTGGATGGCTGCAAAGGCGTCTTGTCCGGCTTGGACTGGCCTGGCTTCGTTGGACCCCGTCATGCTGGAGTGATCCATTCCTTCCGTGTGGTTGTGGCCGGCAGGCATGTCTCCCAGCTCATGGTCAGCCGAGTCCGGATCGGTCGCGCCGGAGCACCCCGCAAGAACGAAGGCGGAGACGAGCGCAAGGGTTGGAAGCAGTCGCATGGGGCACCAGAGGGCGTTGGGCAGCCACCGCCACGATGGCATATGAATTTGCAAGGGCTCGGAGCAAACCCAATTCGCGCTCAACCCCGGAGCCTTGCGCCAATCCCCCAAGCCAAATAGGCCCGCCATGCATCGCAAAGCGATGCTTGAACACAAGGACCGACGCATCGTTTTCTGGGTCGTCATTGGCGTCATGGCGCTGGCCATGGCCGTTGCCTGGATTGGCGGCGGCATGTGGGGCTGGGGCACGACCGGCTACGGCATGATGGGCGGCTGGATGTGGATGCCCCTCGTGTTGGTCATGGTCGTGATGATGGTCTTCATGATGTCCCGGGGCGGACACCATGGGCACGGACACGGCCATGGCGGACACAATGCCCTTGACGTCTTGGACCGCCGCTACGCGGCCGGCGAACTCTCGCGCGAAGAGTACCAACGCATGCGTGATGACGTGGAGCGGCGCACCTGAGGACGCAATCAGAACGAGATGACCTTGTCCGAGTCGCGGACGATTTCGTAGAGGTCTTTCAGGGTTGAGAGTGGGCAGAGTTCGGTGCCGTTCGAGCCCCGGGACTTGAGGCAGGTCCCGCACGCCAACACGTGGCCACCGGCGTCGGCGAAGGCCTGCAAGTCGCGCTGGATGGGAAATTTGTCGTTGCTCTTTCCTTCAATCTCAACGCCGGGGCCGACCAGGAACACCTTGACCTCGTCGCCGGCCTTGCGGGCGTAATTGCCGAGGCGGACGGCATTCCATGCGGTCTCGGGTTCGTTGGAGTGGATGACGATGCCCAATTTCACGGCTGGAAGACTTGGCCCAGGGACTTCAGGGTTGGCCTGGGAGATGCACTTGCCAATTCTTCCGTCGCGCCTTCGAATCGGCTTCGGCTTGCGCCGAAGGCTAGGTTCTGAAGCCTTCCAGAGCCGATGTCAAGACCTCGCGTTCCTTGCCAGCGGCCTCCTTGACGTCGTAGCTGCGCAGGGTCGCTCGTCCAGCTTCGCCCATGCGCAACCGAGTTTCCGAGTCGGTTAGCAGGCGGTCCAATTGGTCCGAAAGCGTGGCCACGTCCCCCGCGGGGAAGACCAGGCCGTTCAGGCCGTCGTGGACGATTTCGGCGGACCCGGCTCCCCGCGAGACAATGGAGGGCTTGCCGTACCGCCAGCCTTCAAGGGTTGTCAAGCCGAAGCCTTCGATGTCCGACGGCAAGACGACGACATCCGATCGTGCGTAGGCCGCGTTCAACAGATCATCTTGGACGTGGCCGGCGAAGATGACTTCGGGTGCGACGCCGAGACGTTTGGCCATGCCTTCGAGGCCACGGCGCCATTCGTGTGCCTTGCTCAATCCGAGACCGCCTTGCTTGGCTGCCGAGAAGGTGCCGTTGCCAATGAGGGCCAAGCGGGCCTTGGGGTGCTTGTGGCGCAATCTTGCAAAGGCTTCGATCGCGATGTCTTGGCGCTTCATCGGGTCCATGCGCGCGACGCAGAGGATCAGGGGACTGTCAGGTGACAATCGCCAACGATCTTCCAAGGCACGGATGTCCGAGGCCTTCGGGTCGGGCATCGAGTGCGAGTCGATGTGCGGGTAGATTTGCCGGGCCTCACCGTGGTAGCCGGCCTTGACGAGGCCTTCCAAGTCGCGGCGCGTGCTGACGATGACGGCATCGAAATCCTCCATTGCCTTGACTAGGTATCTCCGCGTGTAGGCCGGGATGCGGGTTGGGTCGAACGGGACGTGCCACCGCAGCACCGACGGGGCCGCCAAGCCGATGAGTGCTCCAAGCTGCATCAATTGGAAGTCGTGGATGTAGGCGATGTCGAGCTTGCGTGTGCTTTCGAGGAGGGCGTCGGAGTTGATCCAATTGAAGTGGCCGTAGAAGCGGAAGTCGTCGACGCCCCAGGGCGGCGAGGGGAGGCCGTGGATGTCGGCCCACAGCTTCTCTTTGGTGCGTGCGTAGGCGGCCAATTCCTGTGGTGGGAGACTCAGGTGGTGCAGATGCAGCGGCATGTCGCCATAGTTGGGAATGCTGGGCGCGCCTGGTTGCAGGGAAAGCCAATGGCCCTCGCGCATGAAGGAGGAGTGGTGCCATTCCTGCAGCGTCGGGAGAAGCATGCGGCAGACCCCGCCTGGCGTTGGTTGGGTGGTGCGCGGAACCTCCACGAGGCTGGTGCGGGACCCGCCCGGTCGTGGTTGGTAGGCCTCGGCCTGGAATTTGACGGGAGGAGTCTGGGTGCTGATGCCAATGCTGAGGGAATTCATGAGACCACTCTGGTGAACGATTATGCCCCGATGGGCCCGGTGGGGGGGTCGCGGCCGACGGCGCGCCAATCCCCCTTGAGCAGACGCTGTGCCGCTTCGACGACGGCGGCCGGGCCCTCGCCTTGGAGGACCTCATCCGCGACGGCTTTGAGGGCGGGCACCGCGTTCGCCGTGGCCAGGCCGACCTCGGCGCCCCGCAGCATCGGGAGGTCGTTCTCTCCGTCGCCGAGGGCGATGACGTGTGCGTTCCGCATGCCCTGGGCGCCGAGGACGGCGTCGAGGCCGATGGCTTTGTCCAATCCGGGGGGAAGGACATCGATGCGGTCGTGGTTGAGTTGGATGGAGCAATTCGACGCGAGCCGCTGCACGGCCTCCCAATCGGCCCGTGCACATCCGAACGAAGCGACTCGACGCTGAACGGGAATGCCTTCGGCTTCGAGGCGGGTGGCCGCCTCCAACGCCACGTTTGCGTTGCTTGGACCGAGCAGGTTTCCCCAGGGACCCCATTGAGCGCCACCTTCCAGGCAATAGCCATCGAAGGCGGCAGCAATTGCTGGGTGGACGGCGAGGTCGGCCATGGATCGCCCCGTCAGCAGGAAGCACCGGATTCCCGCGGCCCGCAGCTCCGCAATTGCCCGCAAGGCGTCGGCATCCGGTTCGAGGCTGGGGCCGGTCAAGGTGCGGTCGTAGTCGACGGCGAAAGCCAAGGGCCGGCCATCGTTGCTCGTTCGGATGGTCACGTTGCACCGACCAACGTCTTGGTGGATCGCACACCCGGGGTGGTGCGGAAGTTTCCGAGAACCAAGCCTTGGATTGCTTGCGGGTCAGCGCCGGAGACCTTGGCAATCAAGTCGGATTCGCCGAAGAGCGGCATCAACTCGACAACGTCGGGGACGCCGAGCAGGGCGTCGTGGACCTCCTGTTCGCGTCCTGGTTCGGTCTGGACCAGGGCGTATGCAACCGTCATGAGGCCGGGCTCAGGCGCGACGGCGCAGGTGCGGTTCAAGGCCGAGGCGAACCGGCATTGGTCGGACAGCGGGCTCGAACCTTGTGCAACGCCAAGTCGGCGTGGACGGCATACCGAGACCCAGACCGACATCCGTCAAGACCCTTTTCCATTGACATATTCACAGTCCCCACGATTGCCGACATTGACAACGACCATCGTCGGTGTTCTTTGCAGCTGGGCGTGATCATTCCGCCAGCACGTAGGAACGCACTATCATGTCCCCACCCTACTGCGCCCAGAGACGCCCGACCCATGATTGCTCCTGAGATTCGCCGCCCCCTGTTGGCCGATGCGGTCCTCTCACGCCTGATGGACTCCGTTACGGGCGGCGCCTTCCTCGCGGGCCTCGGCGTCTTTGCTGGAGCCGACAACTTCGATTTGGCCGTCCTGGCAGCCCTGCCCTTCCTGGCTCAAGTGGCGCAACTTCCCGCCGTCGCTCTCCTGCTCAAGTGGCAAGATCGCCGGCGCATCACCGTGTGGAGCGCGGCCTTGGCGCGCGGCCTCCTCATCCTGATTGCCTTGCTCCTGCTCATGCGCCCCGAGTGGGTCCGCCCCGGCCTCCTCATCCTTGTCATGGCAACGATTGCCCTGCTGACCGTGGCGGCCACTGCGGCATGGAACTGGTGGATGCGCGACCTGGTTCCATCGGCGGAATTGGGCGCGTTCTTCGGGCAACGGCTGCGGGGCGCAACCCTCGTCTCCTTGGCAGCCATGCTGGTCGGCGGCGCCCTTCTCGACCGGCTCTCCGCGCGGGGGGAGTCCGCCACGGGTTACGCCATCCTCTTCCTTGTTGGCGCTGCGGCCGGTCTTGGCGGCGTGTATGCCCTGAGTCGGACGCCGCATTCGCGTCCGCCACCGAGCCCAGATGCCAAGCGATCCTTGCTCCTGGTTCCGAAAGCCATCCTGCAGGCGCCGCGACCCTTGATGTTGGCGTTGTCCCTGTCAACGTTGTCCGCAAGCTTCGCGCTGCCCTTTGCCGCAATCTTCCTCCTGCGCAGCCTTGGTTACTCGTTCCTCGTCGTGACCGTGATGGCGGTCGTCAGCCAGATTGCCTACCTGTTTGGCCTGCGCGGCTGGGCCTACGTATCGGACCGCTACGGCGACCGCAGCCTCCTAGCCGTCACAACAAGCCTGCTTGCCCTCGTGATGGCCGGATGGGGCCTGGCCGGATGGGGCCCCGGCGCCTTGCTGACGATTTGGCTGACCGCCCTGCACTTCCTGGCTGGATTCACCATGGGCGGCATCGAGCTGGCCCACACGAACCTCCTCTTGCGCTCCGCTGGCCAGGGTCCGGCGGCTGCGCACCTGGCGGGCCTCTCCCTTGTGCGAGCCGTGGCCGGGGGCTTCGGAGTCCTTGCCTCTGGCGTCCTCTGGCAGGCGCTTGGACGCGGACCCTTGTGGACCACCGAACTGCCGTGGCTTGGCATCTGGGAATTTCGCGGCTTCCAAGTGCTCTGCGCAGTAGCCGTGGTGCTGTGCGCAGCAACGTCGGTCCCGTTGCGGCGAATGCCCGCCGAAGACGGTGGGCGAACCGTGGACGTCGCCCGCGCCATGCGGCGCGAAGTCAACCAAATGTCCTCCGTGGCAGGCATCCGCGGCCTCATCCACGCGGTCTCCTACTACGTCGAGCTGCTGGCATGGCCCTTTGCAGCCCGGCAAGAATCCGGCAAGGCGTCGACCAAGAAGCCGTAGGGTCGTCGGCATCCCTCCGTTCGGGCCTTCGACCCAGGACCTCAACTTCGCGGTCGGGTGCAGGAGAAGCCGGGGGGTCGAGGCGCCGAACATGTGTGGTTCTGCAAACGCCGAATAGCGCCGCCTGCAATCGCGGGCTGATTCCCATGGCCGAGAAATCCCTCTACGACCGTCTCGGCGGCGCCTTCGCCATCGCCGCCGTCGTCGACCACTTCAGTGACAACGTCCTCGCCAACCCCGTCGTCGGCAAGAAATCCAAGAATGCTGCCCTGCGCGAGTGGAGCACGAAGCAGACGGAGGCGCGCATGCCTGGCTTGAAGTTCATGCGGACGCTTTGGGTGTGCTCCGTGGCAGGCGGCCCGTTCAAGTACGACGGTGCCGGCAAGCCCTTGGGCAACGCCCACAAGGACCTCAACATCACATCCGCCGAATTCGACGAGGTCGCCGCCGAATTGGCGCGCACCTTGGCGCACTTCAAGATTCCCAAGAAAGAGACCGACGAGGTCATGGGCGCATTCGCCAAGCAGAAGCCCGATGTTGCCGTCGTCATGGCAAAAGCACGCTAATCCCATGCACTAAGGGTGAGCCGCCTCGGCCTCGAACCTGGCCCGCAGCAGCGCCAGGTCTGCCACTACCCTTATGTTGGGTCAAGGCACGCGAGGGGCGATGTGGGGTGCGGTCGCATCCCTCCAGGTGGTCCCATGCTCTCTCACCGTTCCATCGTCGCCGTCGCAATGCTGGCTTTCCTCCCTCTGTTGGCAACGCCGGCGGGCGCTGAATCCACGGTCGACGTCGCCCTGCGCTTTGCTCCCGAGGAAGGCATGGACTGGGTCCAGCCTGGGTGCACGACCTTTGACGTGGAAGACAACCCCTGCCACCAGATTGCCACGATGATGAACGGCCTCGACTCGCCGAAGATCGACGTCCTGATCCTCGTTCCCGCGGGTCCCTTCGCCGAGCGCGACATGCGCATCATGCGCCAATCCGTGGAGATGTGGGCGGACGGCGTCACCTTCCTGGCCGGCGACATGGGACTCCAGTGGATGGCCGACGGCGTGGAGTTCCACATCTTCATGGAGATGCCAAGTGCGACGGGCCAAGGGGAATCGGAGTTCACCACCTACCCCATCGTGGACCCGGAAATCGTGGTCGTCGCCACCAATCCGGTGGGCGGCATCGGCATCGGCATCGATCCCCTGGACTTCGCCGGAATCATTTTTGGCGAAGGCGCAGGCCAGGGCCCCTGCCACGGTGTGGCGAACCCCTTCGACATGGCCTTGTGGGAGAACCTGCCCGGCTTCGACAGCCACCACGGCGGCCGCGGCGGAACGTACACCGAGGACTGCGGCGGGGCGGGCGGCAACATTTGCTTCTCCGTCAACGGCGCCGTCGACCCGGCCACCTCCGTCATCGACTTCTTCCAATTGTACGACCTGGTCAGCCATGAGACGGGCCACTGCTTGACGCTGGGCCACGTCGGCGACGGCGCCGAGGGCGCGTGGAGCTCCGTCCCGACCAACGACATCATGGCCTACAGCGCGGATCCCCCCGGCCTGAGCAAGTGCGTGAGCACCCTCGACGTGGAGGGCCTGGCCGTCGCCATGAGCCGCTACCTGGACGTCAATGGCGACGGCGTCGTCAACAGTGACGACTACGTGCACGCCAACGATGCCGTCGGGCAAGGCGATCGCCCGTTCCAGATCCAGCACCCGGACAACCACCACTACGCCTCGCCGACGCGCAAGGCCATCGACTGCCCGCAACCGGACATGGGGCCTGTCCCGCTCAGCGAGGTCGTGAACTTCACGCCCCTCAGCCCCCTGCGGCCCCAGCTGGCCATCCAGGGCCTGCTGGACCTGCAAGTCGTGGGCCAAGGCCTCGTCAACTTGCGCGGTGAGGTGAACGGCGCCAGTGACAGCAATCAGGTCGTCATCAACGTCGCGGCCGCGCCGGGCCTGAACGGAACCGCGGAGGACCTTGGCATCGCCAACGTCACGGTCACAGTCGTGGACGGCAAGTGGTCGGGCGCCGTCAACCTCTCCAGCGTCGCCCATGAGCAGGTCGTCGTGGTTTCCGCCAGTTGGCTCGACGCGCAGGGTGCGTTGCTGGACTCGGATCGCGTGGCCCTCTTGGTGGACGCCAACGCGACCGAGGAGGCCCCGGCCGACCCGGCTGCCATCGACACGCCCGGGCCAGCAATCGCCCTCCTCTTGGTGGCCTTGGTGGCCGCCGTTGTTGTCCGGCGCAAGTAAGAACAGCGAAGGCGCCCAGTGGGCCTCGGCACGGCTTTCTGGTCAAAGCGGGATTCCCGCACATGGAAACGGGCCCAGCTTGGTCGCGGCGTGAGACCATCGAGACGACGATTTCGGCCTTCGGCGCCGGCTTCGTCGGACTTGGCGTCGGACTCGTGCTTGGCATCAAGTCGGCCAGGTTCGGCTGGCCCATCTTGCTTGGCGGCATCGTCCTGCACGCCCTCGGCATGGTGCACTTGCACCGGCGCCGCCAAGGCCACGGCAACGAGGCAGCCGAAGTGGTTGGAGGCCGCCTACCGGGTGTGCTGGGTCGTGCTGTTGGCAATCATCGCGCTCGTGGCTTGGCTGGCCTTGCGCTAGGCGTGGTCCAATCACGCAGCGTCGTACGCGGCCTGCAGGCCGGCCCAGGCGCAGCAGGCGTCGACGGACACCAAACGGATTGAGGGGGAAGGGGAAAAGGAACGGGACCACCGGGTCTACGTTGCCTTCAGGATGCCCAACGTGGGCTCGTAGACGAGTCCCTTGTCCATGAGGCGGTTGAGGGACTCCTCCACCTGCTCGGCGGTGAGGCCGCCGACGGCGGTCTGGGCGAGTACGTCGTCCCAGCGCGCGCCCTTGCCGGCGTCGAGCTTGCCGACCGCGGCGAGGACGGTGTTGTCCAGGGCGTCGGCGGCGGCATCGGGTTCGTCCTTCGCCGGCACCACCGGGGGCGTCCAAGCGGGGGCGGGGCCGTCGCTGGTGGCCGGCATGGGGGCGGCCACGTCGCGCTTCTCCACGCGGTGCACGGGAACCGTTCCGCCGGGCAGCAAGTGCTCGAGCGCCTGCTTGAGCATGAGCTGGTAGCGCGTGACGTCCGTCAGGCCGTAGCTCTGTTGCGCGAGCAGGGCGCCTTCGGCGACGGACTTCGACAGGCCCTGGCCTTGCAGCGCCTCGGCATTGACCTTCGGGTCGCTGCGCACGGCGTTGACGGCCTTGAGGCGGTCGCGGGTGCGGCGCGCCGTGTCGAGGATCCATTGGTCGCGCGTCGATTCGTCGACGACCGAGATGGCCTCGGGGCGGATGGAGACGAACATCGAGCCGGGCTCGGGTTCGTACGTGCGCGCCTTGCCGGTCACGGAGACGAATTGGGGCGGCTGGATCTGGCTGAGCGCCTGCGCGGCCTCAGGCTGGTACTGGCCGGCGTACACGGTGAAGACGCCGGTGGGGTCGCTGATGCGGGCGCGCCACGTCTCGCCGGACTCGCCGACGGGTTCGACATCGGTGCAGACGCCGACGACGTGGATGCGGTTGACCTTGGCGCCGAGCGGAGTGACGAGGAAGGACGGGTCCTTCTCGCCCTGGCCCTTGATCTCGTGCTTGGAAGCGTTGAACTCCTGGGCGAAGGCGCGGTGCGCCGTCTCGCGCTGGTAGGCCATCTAGGCCACCTCCAGGCTGGCGAGCAGCAGCTTCGCGGCCTCTTCCTTGGGTTCGGCGTACGGCGTGAGGCCGCGCACGATCATCGTCGGCCCGTAGTCGTCGCTCATGACGTTGCCGCGCGCGAGGTACACGCGGGCCGTGAGCTTCTCCTTGAGTTGGTCCATGACGACCTCGGGCCGGAACGCGGCTTTGGCTTCGGCGACGGCCTGGTCGAGGGTCTTGCCCAGGAGCTTCTCCGTCAACTCGCGGCCAATGATGGCCGAGAGCGCGCCAGTGCCGTCGTCAAAGATGGCCTTGATGCGCAGGTCGGGCGTGCCCTCGACGCGGTTGTGCAAGCGGCACATGCCGGCGGTGAGGACGCGGCTGCAGCCCGCCGTGGAGCAGCGGAAGACGAGGCCGGAGCCGGGGCGCACCTCGAGCAGGGTCGCGGCGACCTGCACGTCGTTTGCTGCGCCCTTTTCCAGGATGGCCGAGAGCGTGACGGGGGCACGCACGGCGAGGCGGCCGGCGTCGGGCAGGTCGCCGGAATACGGCGTGACCTTGGCGTCGGCATCGAAGGTGAACTGCGGCATGCCGCGGTAGGCGCGCACGTAGCCGCCCTCGATGGTGACCGCCTGGCCGTCCTTCAGGCCGTGGTCGTGCCAGGCGCTGAACTCGCATTGGCCGGTGGCGTCGGCGAGGGTGCCGCCCCACACGGTCTTGGGCACGCCCTGCACCTGGACCTGGCGCGGGGCCACGGACAGGATGCGCACGTTGAGGCGGATGCCGCGCAGGCCGTCGCGCAGGTCGGCGACCGTCTGGTCCTCGATTGCGGTAGCAGTCGCCGTGCGGGGCAGGTCATCGTCGACCTTGACGATCTTGGTGCGGTCGCCGAAGTTGATCTGGGCCTTGCCCTGGTACTCCTTCGTGTACGCGCCCTCGATGGCGACGACGTCACCCTTGGCGATGCCTTCGAGCGCACGCCAAGCGGTGTAGGGCAGGCTGCCGGACTCGTCGCCGAGGAAGCCGAAGACGATGTCCTTCTCTTCGCCGCGCGCGTTGACCTTCTTCGTGTTGATGCTCAGGACGCGCACTTTGAGGTTGACGTAGGCGCTGTTGGCGGGCACCTGGCCGACGGGCAGGCGCTCGTTCGTGGTGGGTGCGGATTGGGGGCGGTTGGCGGGCGTGGTGGCGACGCCGTGGTGGCGCAGCACGGTGCGGACCGCCTGGTCGATGGGGACGCCGTACTCGAGGTACTTCGCGAGCTCGTCGCGCAGGTCCTCCTCCGTGACGTCGGTTCCGATCTTCGTGCCAAGTTGGCGCTTCAGGTTGGCGAGGTGAGGCGCCAGGTCGTGCGTTTGCATGTTGGTTGTTCTCCAGCGGCCAGGTTGTGAGGTGCGGGGCCGCAAGTGCAGGGAAGCCGGGGTCTGGCGTAATGGAGCTCGCTCAGGCCAGGGTGCGTCCCAATTCACCCAAGCGCCCCATCCCCTTGAAGCCTGGGGCCTGGGGTGGGTGGAACCACTGGAACCGGTGCGCTAGCGGCGGCGCAGGATTGCCACGGCCACCAGGGCAACCAAGGCGAGCCCCGGGGCAAGTCCGGGGGCGCCGGCTCCTTCCGTCGTGGATGGTGAGGCCAAACTGTCGCCGCTGACGACGCGAATCTCGAACTCGTCCCCGCTGGGCGCATCGCGCAGCTTGTAGGTGCCGGCCGACGAGAACTGGAACGCGTTGCTTTCCGCGGAGTCGTCCGGTTGCACGGTGACACTGACCGGGTGGCCGGACAAGGTGACCGCGTGCGCGGCGCCCGCGTCCATGCTGTCGACGACGAGCGTGTACCACTCGCCCGCCGTGAAATCCAGGTGCGTCGCTGCGCCCGCACTGCCGTACACCACGGAGTCGACGGCGTACAGGCCGTTCTCGTCGACTTCGACCGTCAAGGGGCAAGGCGTGCTGCTGTCGCAGCCCTCGTCGGCGGGTTGCGCCATCCCGGACGGGGCAAGCAGGAAGGCGGCCAGGCACAAGCCAAGGGCCAAGAGGTTCGGGGAGCGGACCATGAGAAACGAATGGAAAGAAGGGGAGAAGGCGCTTTCGCCACCCTTAGGCGGCTGCGCTCGAGCTCGAGGAGCTGGAGCTGAGCGATTCCGAGCTCGAGGACGAGCTGGATGAGCTGTGCTCGTCGTCATCCTCGTGTTCATCGTCGTCGTGGCCGCGGCGGCGCTCCTCGACGTGCTCGCGCACGGCCTGCCACTTCTCGTGCAGTTTGGCCAGGCGCTCCTTCAGGGCCTCGAGGCGGTGCTCCAGGCGCTCCTGCTTGGCGTCAATCTTCTCGAGGCGGTGCTCGATGCGCTCCGTCTCGTTGGCCGACAGGTTGCCGGCGGCGAGGCGGTCCTCGAGGCGGTCCTCGGTGGCGTTGAGGCGGGCCATCTGACGCTCCGTGGCGTTGATGGCGCCCAACAGGGCGTGGGCGGCGCGGCGCGCCTTGAAGGCCTTCTCGGCGAAGTCGCCGACCTTCATGCAGTCGCGTTCGGCGGAGTCGTTCAGGCTTTCGTTGGCGTGGCGCTCCAGGCAGCGTTCCTCGGCTTGCTCGCCGCGGTGTTCCGCTTTCTCCTGGGCGGCTTCGCGGCGATCCTGTGCCTTGTCACGGCGGTCGTCCGAATGGTCACGGGTCTCGTTCTCGTCGCTGTCCTTTGCCAGCACGGGGACCGCGAGGGCGGTCAGGGTGAGCAGGCCAGCGGCCAGGACGGCCAAGATGGTGTTGCGGGTGGTCATGGCATGTCCTCCAGGGACAACCGCTGACTGCGGCTCAAGTCTATTTAAGGGACTTCGTACACCGTTTGAACGGTTTCCACTTGGGCCCCCTTTCGCGCCCTGGGGCTGGCATGGTGGCCCAGCTTGCGCTGGGGTGAGCGAACGACGCACCGTGGGAACGTCCTTTCAGTCGATGCGGCAGGCCGGAGGTCCCCCGGGGTGCCCCGGGTGGTTTGCCTGCCAGTCGTCGCAGCGCGACGTCGTCCAGGGGTTGTCCGGAGTCGAGTTGGCGTCGTCTGGGTCGGAGCCCTGCTCGGTCTCCTGGTCATTGGAGTAGCCGTCGCCGTCGCGGTCGGCGTCACAGCCGTCCGGCGTGCCGTCGCCATCCAGGTCGGCCGCGTCGTCGTGGCCGGCGCAGGCGTCGGCGTTGTCGCCAACGCCGTCACCATCCGAGTCACTGGTCTCGGCTGGATCGTTGGGGAAGGCATCAGCATGGTCGCCAACGCCGTCGCCGTCGCTGTCCACGGTCTCGGTGGCGTCGTTGGGGAAGGCGTCGGCGTTGTCACCCACGCCGTCGCCGTCCGAGTCGGCCGACTCGTTGGCATCGTCCGGGAAGGCATCAGTGGCGTTGTCCACACCGTCACCGTCGCGGTCGCCGTCGCAGGCGTCGCCCGCGCCGTCGCCATCCAGGTCGGCCTGATCGTTGGCCACCGTGGGGCAGTTGTCCGAGTCGTCCGCGACGCCGTCGCCGTCTGCGTCGGTCACGACGTTGAAGGCGACCTCAGCCTGGTCGCGCTCGACGCCGAAGTCCATCAGGCGTGCAGCGACCGTGTGCGGTCCGCCGGACAGGCTGGCCAAGGCCACCTGCCAGGACTCGGCGGCGGCATCGTAGTCGGCCACTGCGGACCAGGCGCCGCCATCGACGCGCACTTCGACGCTGAAACGCACAGGCTCCGCCGGCGTCGCGGCCACAGGTGCCGAAGACAGGCCCTCGCCAGCGTCGTTGCTGGCGCTGACGGCGAAGGTGTAGAGCACGCCGTTGTCGAGCCCGGTCACGGTGGCCGACGTCGCCGTCGCGCCCATGACGAGGCTTTGGTCACGCGTGTCGCCGGCGCCGTAGTGGACGGCGTAGCCGGTCACAGCCCCGCCATCACTGGGGGGGCTCCAGGCCAAGGAGACCTGGCCGTCGCCCGCCGCGGCCGTGAGGCCGGTCACCTGGCCGGGGAGGTCGCTCGATTGGCAAGCGGGACCAAGGGGGGCTGCAGGGCGCGTGATGGGGTCTTCGTCCGCGAACACGAGGTCGAGGCAGAAGCCGCCTTCGCCCGCCATGGCCTGCGCCTGGGCCACGGTGGTGCCGAACACAATCGGGATGCTCGGCAGCAGGCCCGTCACGGGATCCGCGTAGCCATGCGTCAGGATGCCGCGTGCATCGGGGACTTGCGGTCCCAGAGGAAGGTCGCCATTCTCGGCCCAAGTGCTCAACGAGTTGACGCCGGAGCCGGAGTCGCCGCCGTTGGACAGCCCAATCATCGTCCAACTGGTCTTGTCGCCGCCGTCACCGTCGCCGACGCCGACGCGGGCCTTGGTCGCGACCGTCTCGGCCACAGCCACGCCGTTGCCGTAGAGGAAGTCGAGGTCGCCGACGAACCCGTTGGGATCGACGCCGTAGGGGCCGCCCCAGACCGGCATCTCAGGCTCAATGTCGCCCGCAAGGGCGACGGGGATGGCCACGATGCCGAAGTCCTGGCCGACGCCATTCTGGCGCGCGTAGCCGACCTCGCCGAGTTCCACGAAGTCGAGGGGCGCTCCAGCCTGCCATTCGAAGAAGGCCTGGGCGCCGGCGAGGCCGCCGAGCGGGCACTCGCTCAGGCAGGCGAACATCTTGGTGCGCGCATAGTCGTACGCGCCGTTGTTGTTCGTGACCGATTCCGGCATGAAGCAGTGGCCCGCGGCGCCCAGCCACAGACGGCCGTCCTGGTCCTTCCAGACGAAGTTGGCCGTGCAGATGCCGACGCTGTTGGTGTTGCCGTCGAGCTGGGTGTAGAGCGGCGTGCCCGGACCCAGGCCCTGCGACACGGCGCCCCCTCGCGGCAGCTCCGCGACGGCTGCGGACCTCGCTTCGGCGCCATCAATGCGCAGGCTCAGGGGCTTGGCCGCAAGGCCGGCGTGGACTTCGACGGTCCAGCCGGCGGGCACTACGGGAGTGGCACCAGCGGTGAGGCCGCCGTCCACGACGAGGTGCAGGACGCCGCCCGCCTGGGAGCCGACCGGGATGAGGCCGCGGTACCCGGGCACCGTGCGCATCCGCGCATCGAGGTCGTGCATCCAGGGTTCGACCGGGACGAGGCCGCTGGTCGCAAAGGTCGTCAGCGCCGGGATGCGAATCGACGAGGAGGCGAAGTCCGCCGTGCCGGGGGTGGTGCCCGTGATCGTCAAGGTGCTGGGCGTGGTCGCGCCAGCGGCGGGGGACGTAATCTCGACGCCGGGGCGGTCGTCGCAGCCGTCCGGGATGCCGTCGAGGTCCCAGTCTGCCGCATCGTCATGGCCGGGGCAGGCGTCCGCGTTGTCGCCGACGCCGTCGCCGTCCGAGTCGGCCGATTCGCTGGCGTCGTCCGGGAAGGCGTCACTGGCGTTGTCCACACCGTCACCGTCGCGGTCGCCGTCGCAGGCATCGCCCGCGCCGTCGCCGTCCAGGTCGGCTTGGTCGTTGGCCATCGTGGGGCAGTTGTCCACGTCGTCCGCGACGCCGTCGCCGTCGGAGTCCTGAACCGGGTTGGGACCGAAGAGGACGCGGCTCGGGTAGTCGATGCCGTCGTACAGGATGAGGAAGTCCTGCGATGCGATGAAGTTGGTTGGGTCGATGAGCACGCTGGCCACGCCGTCGCCGACGACTGCGGGCAAGGTGACGCGGTACTCCGAGGGCACGCTGGCCAACAGGATGTCCGAATTCAGGACGGTCCGAGCGGTTTCCACGCCGTCGAAGTAGAGCACGACGTCCCAGGCCGGATAGTAGCCGGCGCCGGAGACCGGGGCCATGGCCCACCAGACGACTTCGACCTCGGCGCCGTTGACGCTGAGCTCGCGGTCGGCGCGCCACTCGGCCGGCTCGTAAAAGGAGTTGTGCGGGTCGACGCCGTCCAAGCCGGGCGCCAGGATGACGGCTGGGTCGGTGTACTCTGGGGCAGTCTCGTCCATGACGAGGCTGAGTCCGCCGGACAGGACATCCAGGTTGCCGCTGGACGAGGCCAGGGCTCCGCGACCCAGGTAGAATGTGCTCGAGGCTGGGCTTGCGACACATTCGGGGCTCGCGTCGTCGAGGCCGGGGCATTGGTCCGCGGCGTTGGTGACTCCGTCGCCGTCGAGGTCGCCGAGTGGGCCGTCGTTGGAGTTGCCGTCGCAGCCGTCGGGGGCGCCATCGCCGTCGGCGTCAAGGAGGTCGTCGAAGCCGGGGCAGCGGTCCTGAGCGTCGGACACGCCGTCGCCGTCGCTATCCAAGGCGTTGCCAAGGTCTTCAGCAAGCCGGATGGCGGCGTAGGCATCGATGAGCCCGTAGCCCCAGGCGTTGTTCCAAGTCTTGCCGAACTTGCCCACCTGCGCGGATTGCGGGGCGGCGCCTTCCGTGGCGGTCTTGGAGGTGGCCGTCTGCTGCAGGATGTCGCGCACGGGCACGGCGTCGACGTTGCCCATGGTCTGCCACGAGCCGGAATCCACGGGGCGCAGATCGGGGTTGGCCTGCAGAATCAGGGCCGCGACCCCGGCGACGAAGGGCGTGGCCATGCTCGTGCCGGACATCGACGCCGAGGGCGGGGCCAGCGGCTCCTTGGTGTAGAGGTGGTTGGTGGAGACAATGTTGGAGCCCGGCGCGGCGATGTCGGGGCGAAGCTCATCGAGCGTGTCCGCGTCGGCGTCCGAGGCGCGCTTGCCGCGGCTGCTGAAGCCGGCGATGCGGTCGTCGCCTCGGCCCACCGTGTTGCGGTCGTCTGAGGCGGCGACGACGATGGCGCCTTCTGCGCCCGTTCCCAGCGTCTGCGTCTGGGCGCCTGGGTTGGTGCATTGGGCGTCGCATCCGTCATTGCCTGCAGCGATGGTGGTCGTGATGCCGCTGCGGACCGCGGCCGTGATGAGGACGGAGCGCGCCGAGGACGGGGCGTCGCCGCCGGCCCCGAAGCTCATGGTGGCGACGTCGATGCGGTTGGCGGCGGTGTCGATGCCCTCGGCGCAGGTTGCCACGCCGTTGTTGTAGTCCATGATCCAGTCGAACGCGAGATCCTCGCCGGTGCCGACGGCCGTGGCGACGGCGTTCATGGCGATGTCGACGTCGACGTACTTGGCGCCCGGAGCCGCGCCCATGTTCACGCCGGCCGTGGCCGCCGTCAAGGCGCCGGAGAGGCCGGGGAAGCCGTTTGTCTCGCCCACGGCGCCACCCGTGCCGACTGCGGTCCCGGCCACGTGCGAGCCGTGCCCGTTGTCGTCGACCGGGTTGAGGCATTGGATGGTGAAGCCGTCTTGCAGGGTGACACCCAGCACCTGCTTGGGGGCATCCGTTCCGTCGTGGAAGTCCATGTCGTTGACGTAGGGGTGGCGCTCGTCGACGCCGGTGTCGAGCACGGCGACGACCATGCCTTGTCCCTTGTAGCCGGCCGCGTGCGCAGCCTGGGCGTGGTCAAGACCGTCGGCGCTCGTGCCGGCCGCGACGGCGCGGATGGCCTTGCTGCCGATGTCATTGGCCAGCACGGGGGCGACGAACTCCTGGATTGCCACCACGCCGGGCGCCGACAGGAAGAGCGGCACGCTGGCGGCCGTGGTCTCGACCTTCACGCGGTCGACGTTGTGGAAGAGGTAGCTGCGCTGGACAGGCAAGTGGTCGCCAAGCCAGGAAGCGTCGGCGTCGGTGGGCCGGCGGTCATAGAGAAGGTGGATGGTGACGACGGCGCCGGGCGTCGCCGCGGCCTTCGCATCCACGCCGTCTTCGATGCCGTCCTTGTCGGCGTCCGCCATGATTGCCTTGAGGAGGACGTTCTCGTGGGCCGGAGCATCCGTCGGGACGGCCAAGGCCTCGGGAAGCCCGGGTCCAATCGCGATTGACGTGGGGGCGAAGCACGTCAGAATCAGCAGGAAAGCAGCCACTAGGGACATCGAAGACACGCGTTGCATTGCAGACCACCGTCGATGCCCGTTTCTGGGCAACGGCGCAGTCCGATTCCGGGGTCCCCTTTTAGCCTGTGCCGAACAGGTCAACTGGAACCCGAATCAGGGCCTTTCCGGTGCCGTGTCCACGAGAGGGCGGCCCAGCACCAGGCCTGGTTCGACGGGAAACGGGGCTAGTTGGGCAGGTCGCTTGGGCCTTCGGGGTCGTGGTGGACGTGCGCCTCGGCCACGTGCAGGTCGCGGCTTCCCTTGCGGCACACGCCCGTCTTGATGGCGGCTTCCTTGACGGCGCGGGCCACGACGCGGCCGACGCGGGGATGGAACGTGCTCGGGATGATGTAGTCCGGGCTCAACTCGTGCGGCTCGACGAGGCTGGCGATGGCGTGCGCGGCTGCGACCTTCATCTCCTCGTTGATGTCGGTGGCCTGCGCGTCGAGGGCGCCGCGGAACACGCCGGGGAAGGCCAGCACGTTGTTGATTTGGTTCGGGTAGTCGGAGCGCCCCGTCGCCATGACGGCCACGGAGTCGCCGGCTTCCTCCGGCGTAATCTCGGGGTCGGGGTTGGCCATGGCGAAGACGATGGGGCCCTTGGCCATGGTGACGATGTCGGCGCGCTTGAGCAGGCCCTTGGCGGACAGCCCAAGGAAGACGTCGGCTCCCCTCAGGGCGTCCTGCAAGGTGCCCTTGATGTTGCGTGGATTGGTGATGGCCGCGTACTCCTTCTTCTCGTCGTTGAGGTCCGGGCGACCTTTGTACACCACGCCCTTGGAGTCGCAGCCGACGATGTCCTTGGCGCCGGCGGCGAGGAGGATCTTCGTGCAGGCGGTGCCGGATGCGCCGACGCCGGAGACGACGATCTTCACCTTGGCGAGGTCCTTCTTGACGATCTTGAGTGCGTTGGTCATGGCGGCGAGCATCACGATGGCGGTGCCGTGCTGGTCGTCGTGGAAGACCGGGATGTCGAGTTCCTTCTTCAGGCGGCGCTCGACTTCGAAACACTTGGGCGCCGCGATGTCCTCCAGGTTGATGCCGCCGAACGTGGGCGCGATGGCCTTCACGAATGCGACGATCTCGTCGGCCGTGTGCACATCGATGCAGATGGGGAAGGCATCCACGCCGCCGAACTCCTTGAACAGTTGCGCCTTGCCCTCCATGACCGGCATGGCAGCTTCGGGGCCGAGGTTGCCGATGCCCAGGATGGCGGACCCGTCGGAGACGACGGCGACGGTGTTCTTGCGGATGGTGAGGTTGAATGACGCGGCCTTGTCCTTGGCAATGGCCCAGCAGATGCGCGCTACGCCAGGGGTGTACGCGATGGACAGGTCGTCGCGCGTCTTGAGCGGAATCTTGGAGTGGACGGTGATCTTACCGCCGAGGTGCGCCAGGAAGACGCGGTCGGACACGGCGGTGACGGTGACGCCGTCGAGGGCGTCGAGCGCCGAGCGCACGCGCTGCACGTGCTCCTCCGAGGAGCAGTCGATGCTGATGTCGCGAATCAGGATGGCTCCACCCTTCTCCGTGCGCACCATGTCGATGGCGCCGATGGACCCGCCGGCCTCGCCGATGCGGGTGGCAATCTTGCCGAGCATGCCGGGCTGGTTGTCGATGGCCAACCGCATCGTGATGCTGTACGAGGCGCTCAGGTGGGGCATGGACCGCTGGCACGCGGCGTCTGGTCTTGAAGGCGTCCGTCAGCGACTAGCGTCGGCGGAAGGCGGCCAAGGCGACCAGGCCAAGCACACCAAGGCAGGCGGGGGCAGCTGGCGATTCTCTTGCCGCCTCGGGTCTCTCGAACGACACTGTCGCGGTGAGCACGGCGGGAGGCGACCCGTGGGTCGGCACCCTGATCGCGACGTGGTAGGCGCCCGACGTGGCGTTGGCCAACACGAACCCGAAGTCCGTGGCCTGGGGCCCCCAAACCGAAGACCCGTTCGCCGTGAACAACTGCGCGTCGGCTGACAAGTCGGGACCTTGGACCGTGATGCTGGCATTGCCGGCGTCGATGTCGTACTCGCCCCACGGAGATGAGACCGAGGTGTAGAGTACAAGGTCGTCGCCGACGAACTGGGGATGGGCGTACTCACCACGGATGGGGTCGGTGACCCCCAGCACCATGCGTGGCCGGAAGGCGGCGGAGGTATGCAGGGCATACGCCGACATGAGCGGTGCCTGGCGATCGGGGCAAGCGGGGTTGTCCATGCGGACGTCGATGAGGACGTTGGCGCCCGTCGGGCTGAAGGCGTCCGCTTGCGCCACCATCGGGACCCCGACCTCGTACACCCAACGCCCGCCGATCTGTCCCACGGCCCGGACTTGGCCTTCGCCGCCGATGACCTGGTCGTTGGCGAGTGTGGCAGGGACGCTCGAGCCCTCGATGAGGGCCGGGCCTTCCGGGGGAGCGATGCCCAGCGGCAGCCCGGCATACCACTGTGCCAGGACCTGCACGTTGGGGAGGATTGGAGCGTCCGCGGGAAGCCCAGCGGCAGGCGGAGCCGCAGTCAGGTACCAATACAGAATCATCGGGACGCTGTCGTCGAAATGGGCATCGCGGTACAAACCGTGGAAATTGATGTTGGCCTGCGGTGCCCCAAGGTCATCGTACCGGATTGGTTTGTGCGAGACGAACCCTTTGAGATGCGTCGACGACTTGAAGGTGGTCAAGTCGGAGTCGGATGCCAAGCAAGTCAGGGTGGCTTCCCGTTCGTCATCGAAGGCGGCGTGGGTCGGCGGCGCCTGTGTCGTGATGCCGAATTCGTTGCTGTTCGGGTCGAGATGGAAAAACAACGTCGTAGGCCCCCCCACTTCGACGGACAGGCCCGGAGCCGGATCCTGGGCTGAACAAGGCGCGGCGACCAGGACTACCGCGCCCAAGAGGACCCGGAAGCTCCAGCCACGCACACCGCAGACCTGATGCGGCGTGGTTTTTAGCCTGTTGGTCCACTCAACAAACCTACGACGTGCGGCACTTTTCGTCGCGCGGGTTCTCGGCGCAGAAGGCGCGCAGGCGGGCGGCGCGCTGAGCCTCCTGGCAGGCCGGGCGCTCCGGGTTGCAGTTGGCAGCCGTCGTGGCGCAGCCGCGGCCGGTCTCCTCGTTGCAGGAGTCGGAGCGGGCTTCGCGCAGGGAGACGGCGGCCGTCACGGCGCCGGCGACGAGCAGGATGGCGAGGAGCACGAGCACGATGGTGCGGGCGCGCATGGCGAGGCATTCCGCCTCGGATTGAAGGGGTTTGCGCTCAACGGCGGCGCAGCGCGATGGCCAGGGCAGCAAGCGCCGCCAGGAAGATGGGGGCGGGCACGGCGGGGCTCGCTTGGGTGGGCGCGACGTCGATTCCGAGCGTCGTCGTCGCAAGCGTCGTCCCCTGCAAGTCGGCGGCGGTGATGGTGACCTCGTAGTGGCCCGGGGGCGCGACGCTTGCATTGCCCCAGCGCCAAGTGGCGACGAGGGGGTTGGCCGACAACGTGTGCGAGTGGTACTCCCGCACCACGCGCTCGATCGGCAGGTCGAAGGACATGGTGCCGGAAACGCTGGCACGAAGGCTGGCGGCGTCCACGTCGTAGCTTCCCCAGGCCGTCATCGCGCCTGCTTCGACGACGAGGTCGTCGCCGAGCCACTGGGGCGTGACGTCTTGGAAGGCAAGGCCAGTGTCCGCGGCAAACACCATGCGCGGGCGCGCCTCGGCCGAGGTGTGGACGGCCAAAGTCGGCGGCATGAGGCCCGTGCAGGCGTCGTTGGCGGTCGCCATGTCGATGCGCAGGTTGTAGCCCGTCGCCATCGGGATTACGGGGTCCGTCACCGTCATGGGGATGGCGAACTCGTAGAGCCAGGCATCGTGGCGCTGGCCCACGACGCGCACTTGGTTGTCGCCTGCGCCGAGGACCTGGTTCCCGGCAAGTGTAGCCGTCACGGCGCCTTGTGCAAGCATGGCTCCAGAGTCGTAGGCGGAGTCGTCGGAGCTGATGCTGTCCCCGGTGCGCAGAGTGGCGGAGATTTGGACTTGGGGCGCGACGGCCGGGGCCCAAGTCGTGCCGGTGACTCCTCCAACCGGTGTGGCGGCGAGGACATACCAGTAGAGCGTGAAGGGCTGCGAATCGTCGATGCTCACGTCGATGGCAATGCCGCGTTCGGGGTGCGTGCGAGGCGTGCCATCCGCGGACAGCAAGCCGTATTCGACGAGCGATGGCGTCCCGTACGCGCGCCA
Source organism: Thermoplasmatota archaeon (assembly GCA_038046725.1). Taxonomy (GTDB): domain Archaea; phylum Thermoplasmatota; class E2; order JACPAO01; family JAHFTW01; genus JAHFTW01. Next base: position 39,210 of record JBBSVQ010000006.1, read on the forward strand.
GGTGTTGAACCCCTGGTCAAAACCGGGCATCGCAGACCCGAGGCAGGGCGCGTCCACAGCGGCGGTTCCCCAGGAGACATCATCCTCGTACGCCGGGTCTGGCACCTGTGTGTTGATGGGCATGTCCTGGACGTTGATGACGTGCAGGTACAGCGTCTTGGGCTCCGCGGCGGCGAGGTCCTGGGCCTCGGCAAGAGGGAGCAGGAGAAGCAGGGGCAACGCCAGCCACACGCGCACGCCGGCAAGTCCTGCAGCCGCCATTTCAAGGTGCTGGCCGATTGGGCGAAGTTCACCGGCGACGAACGGCGACCAGGGCGCCAAGCAGGAACAGAAGGGCCATCGGAGCCAAGGCCGGGGCTTCCTGGGGGGCCCCCTCAATCAGGCGCCCGTCCTGGACGTTGAACGTGACCGTCGCCTTGGCGATGGCCGTGTGCTGCAGGTTCGGCACGGTGAAGATGGCCGTGTAGCGGCCGTCGGGTAGCTCGCCCGCTTCCACGGTCCAGGCCTGCTCGACCGGGTCCATCATGTGGTAGTGCTCGTGGTAGCGTTGGATTGTGTAGGCTGGCATCGGTTCGACGTCGACGGGGCCGTACACCTGCAGCTTGGAGTCCGCAACGGCGACGTCGTAGTTGCCCCAGCCACTGTTGACGGCCCACGCGAGGTGGATTGAGCGGTTCCCTGCGTCGAGGGCTGCGGCGTACCCGACCTCCAAGGGCTTGCCATTGCGCAATTCGATGCGTGGCTGGTGCTGCGCGTCCGCCAACACTTCGACGCCGCCCGGCATGATGCTGCCCTCCTCGCATTGCTCGACGTCCACGAGGATGTCGATGCGCACCGTGAAGCCCGTCGCGCGTGAGAAGTGGTCGGCCTGCAAGGCCAGGGGGACCGCGAAACCGTACACCCAGGTGCCGTCGACCTCGCTCGCGGTCACTTGGTCCGCGCCCTCTCCGGTCACTTGTCCCGCGATGGCCGTCACGGGCCTCGTGACGCCTTCCATGATGATCGCCCCTTGGTCGTAGGACTTGTCGTCGACCGAGACGGGAAGACCTTCACGGATGGCGACGCGCACCACGACGTTGGCCAAAGCGGAACGCTGCGGCGCATCCGGTTCGCCGCTGGATTCCCGCATGAACCAGTGCAAGACCGGTTGCACGGAGGCATTGAACGGAACATCGTAGCCGAGGGTGCGCTCAGGATGCGTGCGCGGGGTTCCATCAGGCGAGGGGGAGTCGTACTCGACGTACGACGCGCTCGAGTACGAGCGGAACGTGTGCATCTCTTGGCTCGTCAGGCCCCCGGTGCCTTGACCGGTGCCGGCGATGTCGCCCGTGATTGGATGGAGGCAGGTCAAGGTCATCGACGTGGGGCCGAATTCGCTCGACATCAGGGCCGGGTCGTAGGTCGGCTCCTGCGTGTTCAAGGGCATGTCCTGAAAGTTGATTGGGTGGAAGTACAGCGTCGTGTCAACTTCCGCGGGCGAGACCTCGATTGCCTGCGCCCCGGCAAGAGGGAACATGGCCAGGAGCCCAAGGGCGATGACGCGAAGCAACGGCAGGCTGGTTCGCTTCCTCCCTTGAAACGGTTGTGGCCGCTTCCTTGAAGTCGTGTCGCGCGGCTCACGCAAGCTTTGCTGGCCTTGCGGCTGGCATCTGCTGACTCAAGCAGTGGATTGCACCCATGCCCCACACGAGGTCGGCGCAGTCCAGGGGGACGACGGGGCGGTCCTTGAAGCACTGCTGCAGGCGCCGCTGGGCCACGAGGTCCGAGGGGCCGCCGAACGTCGGGAGAAGGACGGCGCCGTTGGTGATGAGGAAGTTGCCGTGGCTTGCGGGCAGGGGCTTGCCGTCGTCGCTGGCGATGTCCTTGGGCATGGGGAGTTCCACGATGCGCAGGGGACGGCCATGGGCGTCCGTCATGTTCCGGAGGCGGTGCACATTCTCGTCGAGAGGCGTGTGGTTGGGGTGGTTGCGGTCGTCCTCGACGCAGGTCGCGACTAGGCCGGGAGCCACGAAGCGCGTGATGTCGTCGACGTGGCCGTCGGTGTCGTCGCCCTCGATGCCGTCGCCGAGCCACAGGACCTTCTCGACGCCGACGTATTCCCGGAGATGGCGTTCAATGTCCTCGCGCTTGAGGTCCGGGTTGCGGTTCTTGTTGAGCAGGCATTGCTCCGTCGTCAACAGCGACCCTTGGCCGTCGACGTCGATGGAGCCGCCCTCGAGAATCATCTTGACGGTCTGCAGGGGCGCCGCCACGGCGTCCCCGAGCTGGCCGACCACGTTGGTGTCCTTGAGCAGCGACTCGTACTTGTTGCCCCAGGCGTTGAAGCCCCACTTCACGGCCATGCGTTCCCGTTGCCCGTCGGCGCCGCGGCGCACCAAGTAAATCGGGCCGTAGTCGCGGATCCACGAGTCCTGGTGGTCGACGGCGTGGAAGGCGACGTTCTTGATGCCGGCAGCGGAAACGGCGGCCTTGGCCTCCGCGGCGAGGTCGTGGTGCACGACGAGGTCCACGCGCTGGTTCGGCGTGACGTGCTTCATGGCATTGAGGAACGTGCCGCGCGCCTGGTCGACGCGGTCGGGCCACGTCAGGGGGTCGCGGGGCCAAACGAACCACACGGCTTCCTGCGGCTCCCACTCGGCCGGCATGCGGAATCCCAATTCACGGGGCGTCGGGCTCGGGCCGCGCAACGTCATCGCGTGTCGCAACGGGTCCGGCTCTTCAATGCGCCGACCGCGACGCTCAAGCTAGCAATTGGCACCGAACCAGGTTCTCAGGCGTCGTCGGCGTCCTGCACGCGGTAGTGGCCGCGCTCCTCGAGGACCTCGACGTTGGTCCCGGCGATGCTCAAGAGGAGGCTCGACTGGTTGTCGGTCTCGTCGAGTTCATCCAGCGTCTGCAGCGGGTCGGCGCTGGCGACGAGCTCGTACGTTCCGTCGGGCACCTCGGCGATGTCGACGTACTGGTCGGTCAGGCCGTAGTAGTAGAAGTCGTACCAGCCGCGGCTGATGCCGTTCGTCCACGACCCCGCCGTCCCCGGCACAAGGCAGTCGGTTTCGGCGCGCTCCTGCGCGGCAGGCTCCGTGACGGGCTCCGGCATCTGGTCCCAGTCGAGGAAGCAGAACCCCGACTTGCCGTGCGACGACGCCAGGGCGCCGCGCAGGCCCGTCGCTTCATCGAAGGCGAACAGGTCGAAGTGGGCGAGGCCATCGTAGTGCCAGTGGCCATGCGTGAGGTGGAACTCGGCGGGGCCGACGACGTGCGAGTCGACGCTGCCGTCCGCGTTGCGGATTTCCTGGCTGAAGCGGCCATCGAGGGGCGCCAGGGCAAGGATGGCTTGGTCCACCGTGAGCCGGATCTGCACCGGCCCGTGGCCGGGGTTGCCGACGCCGTTGCCGAAGCGCATGCACGTGACGGCGCCCTGCTCGGTCTGCTCGACTTCGTCGCAGGAGTCCACGTGCGGGCCCTCCACGACGAGTTCGACGAGGTTCGGCAGCAGCGCGCCCGCGTCGGGCACGCGTGTGCTGCCCAGGCGGGCGACGGCCGTGTAGCTTCCGGAGCCGTCGAGTGCGACTTGGTGCCGGCCAGCTTCGGGGCCGAACAGGCGCGCCAGGCGGTCGTCGAAGCCGCGGTCGCCCACGATGCTCTTGAAAGGACCGTCGAGGCGGAGGCCAACGTCGGGGACCTGGGTCCCGTCCCATTGCACGCGCACTTCGAGCCAGCCGTCCCACTCGCCTTCGACGTCGAGGTCGAACTGCAGTGGGTCGCACGGGCAGGTGCCTTCCCAGCGCAGCATGCGGCCGGCGGCCAGGACCGGCACCGGCGCCGCGGCGGGGGCGGACGCTGCGGGCGCAACGGGAGATCCCGGTTCGCTTGCGCCTGAGTCCGGGGCGAGGTGGGCGGTGGCGGCGTCCGGAAGAATGGTTGCCGACGGCGCGACGTCATTGACGGTCGCATCGCCCGGAGGCGCGGATTCGATGCATCCGGCGGCGGCAAGCAGGCACAAGACGGCGACGGCGCGTCGCATGGGTGACAGCAGCCGCGCGCATCCCTTAAGCTCTGAGGGCGGGTTTTCGAGGCATGGCGTTCGACCTCGCCTTGGCGAGGCGGGCGCAGGCGGGGGCCCCGTGACCTACGACGAAGGCCTGGCCGAACGATTGCGCGACCTCCTGCCCGCGGCCACGGAGAAGCGCATCTTCGGCAGCGTGGGCTGGATGGAACGCGGCCACCTCGTGGTGGGCGTCTGGCAGGACGACCTCATCGCGCGCGTGCCGCCGGCCGACACGGCTGCTGCACTCAAGGAGCGGGGCGTGAAACCATTCACGGCTGGCAAGAAGGGAGCGAGCATGAAGGACTGCTCACCTGCCTTGACTTGCTCCGGGACGTCCAACCACGTCACGGTGGGAACGGGCTCCGGGCCGAAACACCCCGACAGGAGAGCCACGACAATGAGCGGCGTCCACCAACGCATACGACGCCATCACGCCCCGCACGGAAAAAAGTGCGCGGCTTCAATCGTCCAAGTAGCGCTGCACGAGCCCCTGATACGCATCGATGCGGCGGTCGCGCAGGAACGGCCAACCCCGCCGCGCCGCCTCGATCTCCTTGAGGTCGCAGTCCACGACGAGGACCTCCTCCTTCTCTCCGGCTTCGGCGGCGATGATGCCCATGGGGCGTGAGATGAAGCTGCGTCCCCAGAACTGCAACTCGCCTTCGAGGCCGATGCGGTTGGCGGCGACGACGAAGCAGCCGTTGGCCACGGCGTGGCTGCGCTGGATGGTGTGCCAGGCCTGGTGCTGGATGTCCTTGTACTCCATTTCGCCGGTCCAGGTGCCGATGGCGGTGGGATAGAACAGGATGTCCGCGCCTTGCAGGCATGCAAGGCGCGCCGCCTCCGGGTACCATTGGTCCCAACAAACCAAAGTCCCAATCCTCCCGAACTTGGTGTCGAAGACCTTGAAGCCCAAGTCGCCGGGGGCGAAGTAGAACTTCTCGTAGAAGCGGGGATCGTCCGGGATGTGCATCTTGCGGTACTTGCCCAGCAGCGTGCCGTCGACGTCGAGGACGACGGCGGTGTTGTGGTACAGGCCCTTGGCGCGCTTCTCGAACAGGGAACCGACGATGACGATGCCGTGCTGCTTGGCCTTCTTCGCCAGCGCATCCGTCGTCGGGCCCGGGATGGGTTCCGCGAGGTCGAAGAAGTGGGCGTCCTCCTCCTGGCAGAAGTACGGGCCGAGGAAGAGCTCCTGGGTGCACACGATGTTGGCGCCCTTCTTGGCGGCCTTGTCGATGAGGGCAAGCGTGCGCGCCAGGTTGTCGGCCGGATCGTCGGAAGCGTGCGTCTGCACGAGGCCGACCTTGACGACATTGTGCGTGGCCGGGTGCACCATGGCACTCATGGCGCCGCGGGCGCCGGCCGCTTCGACGGCAGGGGCACGCCTGTGCTTCGCAGGCGGGGACGTCTTCGCGGCCTTGGCGGCCTTGCGCGCTGCCATCGCTGCGGCCACCGCCCCGTCGCCTTCAGGGTTTTGGTCTCTGGCTCCAGGGGCTTCGTGGCTTGCTGAAACGACAGAACGCTTATAGGGGGGCCTGCGGACGGATGGGGCGTGTGGAAAATCGCCCTGGCCGCCGTCGCTGTGCTCGTCCTGTCCGGTTGCTCGTCGCCGCCCGCTGCGGCGGATGACGAAACCGGTCCCGGGGACGATGTCGAAGTCCAGGTATCGAAGACGACGGGCGCCCTGCGCGGCGCGGTCTTCGATGAGGCGGTGCGCCCCATCGCCAATGCGCAGGTCAAGCTGCTGCGAACCGCGGGGGCCCTGTACGCCAACACCACCGAAGCGGGGTCATTCGGCTTCTCCAACCTCGAACCGGGCACGTACTTCATCGAGACGACGAAGAAGGGGTACGCGGCGGTCCGCAGCAACGCCGACGTCATCGCTGGCGACGCCGACCCTCCCGCCGTCCGCATCCAGTTGTTGCGCGACCCGTCGCAAGTCGCCTACGTATCGGCGCAGACGGCCTCGGGCTTCATCCTGTGCACCACGAGCGTCGTGCTGGTGTGTGCCGCGCCCGACCTCGTCAACGACCTGATCTTGTGCGGCGTCTTCGGGGTGTGCCCGGGCCACTTGACGCCGGACCGATCCGGGTTCTACCTCTACTACGAGCCCAACGCGACGATGATCCAGGCCGAGATGGTGTGGGACTCGACGCAGCCGCTCAGCCCCGAGATCACCATGTCGATGGAGAACATCGAAGGCTGCGAGGCCGACAGCGACTCCTACGTGGAGTACGCGACCGGGCCGTCCCCCATCTACATCGTCGCCAACGAGACGGAGATCCAGGAAGGCACCATCGGCGGCACCTGCGGCATCTGGTTCAGTTTCTTCTCCGGCGACGTGTCCGGCCTGCCCCTCGGCGTCACGTTGCAGCAGCAAATCGAAATCTACAGCCACGAGTTCCACGGCTACACGCCGGCTGACGTCGGGCAACCGGATTGGCGCTTGACCGAGCACGGCGAGCCCCCGGGGCCCCCGTACTGACGCTCGACCGGCACCCAGCGTCGATCAGGCTGTCGGCTTCTTCGTCTCGCCCGTCTCGATTGGGCGGGCCGCCTCGGGCCACGACCATTCCGACCACGAACCGGGGTAGAGCGCGGGCGTGCCCATGCCGGCGAGTTCCATGGCGAGGATGTTGTGCGGCCCCGTCACGCCGGAGCCACAGTAGCAGGCCACCCGGCCGACCTCCTGCACGCCCAGGGTCTTCTCGTAGCGCTCAAGGAGCTTCTCGGCGGGAAGGAAGCGCATCTGGTCGCCGACGTTGCCGCCGAACGGCATGCTGATGGCGCCCGGGATGTGGCCGGCCTTCTTGTCGACGGGCTCGACTTCGCCGCGGAAGCGTTCCCCGGCGCGGGCATCGACGAGCTGGTAGGCGGCGGGCTTGCCAAGGCCGGTCTCCAGGATGGCCGAGTCGACCATGGGCATGGAGCCCGCGGTGCCCGTGAATTTCGTCTCCTTGCGCGCCGACTCGTGGCCCGGCTTGAGTGGCAGCTTGAGTGCCTTCCAGCGCGTGAGCCCGCCGTCGAGGACGGCGACTTTGGCGTGGCCGTAGTGGCGCAGCAGCCACCACAGTCGGCTTGCCCATTGGCCGGCCTGGTCGTCGTACGCGACGACCATGGTGTCGGGGCCGATGCCGTGCAGGCCGCACCAGCGTTGGAAACTCGGCTGCAGGGGCAACGGGTGCCGGCCGCGGTGGCCGTCGCCGACGGGACCGGACAAGTCGCGGTCGATGTGCGCGAACAGGGCCCCGGGGACGTGGTTGTTGGCGTACTCGCGCACGCCCTTGTCCTTGTCCATCAGGTCGTAGCGGCAGTCGACGAAGAGCCAGCTGGCGTCCTCCAGGTGCTCGGCCGCCTCCTCGCAGGAGACGATGGGGCGTTGGGCCACGGCGCGCCGACGGCGGCGGGGCGGCTTAAGCTGCGCGCAACCGGTCGCCGCGGCGGCCTAAGGCAGCCTGACGTTAATCGTCATGGATTTGGCCTGCACGTCGTCGGTCTCGAACGTGTAGGGCCCGGGAACCAGGAAGACGCAGGTCGTGGCCGATTCGCCGCCTCCGGCTGCCGTCAGCTCGCATGCTTCGGAGCCGGGCGGGCCGGAGAGGAGGGTGAGTTTGTGCTCGATGAGGTCGCTGTTGACGAACTTGACGGCGTCGCCCAGGTCGGCGTCGAGGGCCTCGGGGTCCAGCTCCCCGAGGGGGCCGGTGGCGTGCGTGACTTCGTGCACGACGTCCGTCGGCACGACGGGCAGGACGTCGAGGACGACTTCCGCGCTCCACACGTCAATGCGCGGGAACCCATCGCCCTGCACTTGCGCGTAGGCCCGCAGGTACACCTTGCCGGCCTGGTTGAAGGTCATGTTGCCCTTGAAGGTGACCGGGAGGCTCTGGTGCTCCTTCTTGGTGTTGGTGATCTCCGTGGGGTACTTCGTCATCTGGCCCTCGACGAGGTCGGCGTCCGGCACGCTGACGCTTGCGTAGCGAATCGAGGTGAGCATGGAGTGGCCGTGCGCGACGGAGCCTGGGTCGACGACCCAGGTGAATGGGGCGCTGCGGTACACCGGGATGGTCGCGGGCAGGCCGCTCAGGACAACCTTGGGGGCGACGGGGCACAGCGAGGCAGCGTCGAAGCCGTCCGCGTGGTGGTCGGCGTGCGCCTCAATCTCCTCCGCGGTAAGGACCGTGCCGTTCGGGCAGGTGACGTCGGCCGAGCCGTGGCTGTCGTTTCCGCCGGAGCAGCCGGCCAGGGCGAGGGCCCAGGCGAGCATGGCGCCCAGGAGGGCCTTGTGCATGTCCCGAAGCCAGCCCTGCCGCCTTATGGGCTTTCTGGAAGGACGCCTCGTCTAGCGTTGGGACGACCGTTGCCTCGTGGACCTGGACCCCCCCGGCTTGGGCCTGGGCGTGCCGCGGCCGGCGACGAAGGTCGCCTGCCGGGGGTCTGAACCCTTATCTCGAACGCATGGCTGGCGCGCCTCGTGGCCGCCGTAGCGCAGACCCGCGCCCCCTTGTCCGTCCCCGAATTGCAGGAGAAGGCGCGCCGCCTGCGCATCGACGTCCTGAAGATGACGTACCAGGCCGGCTCCGGGCACCCCGGCGGCTCGTTCTCCATGGCGGAATTCCTCGTCGCCCTCTACCACAACGAGATGGCGACGCGCCCGACGGACCCCAAGGACCCCGACCGCGACGTCTTCGTGCTGTCGAAGGGCCACTGCGCTCCCGGCCTGTACGCCGTCCTCGGCGACCTCGGCTACTTCCCCAAGTCCGAGTTCACCAAGCTGCGCAAGTTCGGCGGCCTGCTGCAGGGCCACGCCGACCGCAAGATTCCCGGCATCGAGATGAGCACCGGCAGCCTCGGCATGGGCCTGGGCTACGGCAACGGCATCGCGCTCGCCAAGCGCATGGACGGCCGCAGGGGCCGCGTCTTCGTCGTGCTCGGCGACGGCGAGCTCCAGGAGGGAAACATCTGGGAGTCCGCCCTCACGTCGAGCCACCGCAACCTCGACAACGTCTGCGTCATCGTCGACTGGAACAAGATCCAGATCGACGGCCAGGTCAAGGACGTCAAGAACGTCGACCCCATCGACGACAAGTTCCGCGCCTTCGGCTTCTGGACCAAGGTCGTGGACGGCCACGACTTCCCATCCATCGAGGCAGGCTACAAGGAAGCCCGCGCCGTCAAGGGCAAGCCGCAGTGCCTCATCATGGACACACAGAAAGGCCACGGCGTCTCCTTCATGGCCAAGAAACCCGAGTTCCACGGCCGCGCCCTCACCAAGGACGAGATGACGAAGGCGATGGCCGAACTCGGCGAGGCGTGGACGGACGGTGCCGCATGAACGCCGCGCGAATCAAGGTGGCCTTCGTCACGGTGGCCATCCTTAACCTCCTGTTCGTTTTCGCAGCCAGGCTCACCGACCCGGCGGCCGGGTGGGCGCTCTCCTTGTTCTACCTCCAGATTGCAGCAGCGGCGGCCCTCTTCGGGGGCGCCATGACGTTCGGCCTAGCCAACGTGCTTCGCCCGGAGGTGGCCTAAATGGGCGCACCCCCCGTCAGCCCGCTCCCGCCGCAATGGAAGATCGGCGACAAGATCAGCATCCGCGACGGCTACGGCAAAGGCCTCCTTTCGCTGGGCGAGGAGCGCGCCGACGTCGTCGCCCTCGACGCCGACCTCGCCGAATCCACGCGCAGCCACTGGTTCGCCAAGCAGTTCCCCGAGCGCTTCTTCCAGATGGGCATCTCCGAGCAGGACATGGTCGTCACCGCGGCCGGCCTGGCGCACATGGGCAAGGTCCCCTTCGCGTCCTCGTTCGCCATCTTCATGCAGCGCGGCTGGGAGCAGATCCGCAACTGCGTCGCCCGCCAGAAGCTGAACGTCAAGTTCTGCGGCTCGCACGGCGGATTGATGACTGGACAAGATGGCTCCAGCGCTCACGCACTCGAGGACATCGGCGTCATGCGCGGCCTGCCGCACATGGGCGTCGTGGCTCCGTGCGACGCGCGCGAGGCCCGCCGCGCCGTGCTGGCCATGTACCTGCGCCCGGGCCCCGCCTACATGCGCTCGACGCGCGCCGCCGTGCCCATCCTCTTCGACGACGACTACGAATTCGTCTGGGGCAAGGGCACCGTCATGATGGACGGCTCCGATGCCACCATCGTCGCCAACGGCCCGCAAGTGCACGAATCGATGCTGGCCGCCAAGGACCTCAAGGCCAAGGGCCTAAGCGTCCGCGTCATCGCCATGGCCTCCGTCAAACCAATCGACCGAACCCTGATTGCCAAGGCCGGCCGCGAGACCGGCTACGTCGTGACGGCGGAGGACCACTTCATCCACAACGGCCTCGGCTCCGCCACCGCGGAATGCCTCGCCGGCGAAGGCGTGGCGGCCAAGCTGTGGCGCGTCGGCGTCCAAGACGGATTCACACAGTCCGGCGACCCGAAGGACCTGTACCGCTACTACGGCATCGACGCCGAAGCCATCGGCCGCGTCGTGACCAACCTGCGCGACGGGTCACTGCGCGCGCCCCTGGCGCCGCACGACCTCGTGGCACACTGAGCAGCAAGTGGGCCACGAGCTGGAGGGTCCTACCGATAGACTACGGAGCGGTGGCCGAATCTCGTGAACAGGAATGCATCCGGCCTCGCCTTGAAAACGGCACGATAGTCCCCGATCCGCAAGCGCCACGTTCCAGGGTCGCCCTGCATTGGACTGATGTCGACGCCTGGCCGTGGCCGAAGAGAGCCGCTTGCCAATCGCTCCATTGCAACCTCGAAGCGATCCTGGACATGCGATGGCAGGCTTTCGAGTTCCTTCAGTGCGCTGCGTCTGATCTCGATTCGGCGGCGCGGCGCTTCCTCAGGCGCTCCTTGACTTCTTCCCACGGAATGCTGTCCTCCTCGCGCAGCCGGCGCTCGTGCTCCTTCCAGAACGCCGCCGTGGGTTGCTCATCCATCAGGTCGTTGAGGACGTCGTCGTAGCTCATGCCGGCCACCTTGTAGGCACGCAGGCGGCGCAGGGTCGAAGGCTTGAGGGACAGGGAAGTGAAAGCGGCCGAAGGCATGAAAGGCATTAGAATCATGCCTTTCCTAAGGCTTGCGTCGTGAGCCAAACCCCGACCGCTGAACGTGATCGACCGCCGTTTGGCGGTCGCAGGAGATTGGATTTGACCGAAGGTCCGCCGCGCCGAAGGCGCGCGGTCCGAGCTCCGCCGCACGAACGAGCGAAGCGAGTGGAGTGCACGAGATCGGATTTGAACCGATGAACCACGAAGGACTAGCCCCTCAAGCTAGCGCCGTTGGCCAAGCTTGGCAACTCGTGCGGATGGCCGGCGTTCGACCTTCAGGTCGGACGCCGTGCGGACGACCCCGTCCGCTGGTCCAGGGGACCCGGCCCGCCTGATAAGCGGAACGGATGCCCTGGGGACTCGACGCGCGTCCCTTGACGCGCGCCGCGCCGGCAGCACTGCGCTGCCGGCGAACGCGAGGAGAGAGATTTGAACTCTCATGCCCATGAGGGCACGGCCTTAGCAGGGCCGCGCAATACCGGGTTATGCGATCCTCGCAGTGTCGCGGCCGACTTGGGTGTGCCATTTAACGACTGCGTCCCGCCCAGGAGGGGAACCGTCCCGCCGGTTCACGGCTAACCTTTAGGGCACCCCCTTCGTCGCCGCAGGGTAGTGACATTGGTCCGCCCGATGGCACCAGACCCTGCGGCGCCGGTCGACGGCGACGACGGCGAGGTCAGCCTGGCGCGCGAAATCACCTTCTTCGACGCCACGATGCTGGGCGTTGGCGCCTTGATGGGAGGCGGCGTCTTCGTGCTCCTCGGGCTGGCGGCCGGCGTCGCTGGCAACGGCCTCCTCATCGCCCTCTTTCTCAACGGCTTCATCACGATGCCGACGCTCATGGTGTACGCCGAACTGGGCTCGGCCTCCGATGACGCAGGAGGCGGGTACTTGTGGGTCAAGGACGGCCTTGGCCAGCCCTTCGGATTCCTCGGTGGATGGCTGGGGTGGTTCAGCCACGTCATCGCCTGCTCGCTGTACAGCATCGCCAGCGCCGCCTTCGTCCTCTTCATCGCCCGCTCCGCCGGCTGGGTCGAGCCGGACCCGCAGATGACGCGCATGCTCGCCCTGTCCCTTGGCGCCTTGTTCATTGGCCTGAACTACGTCGGCGTCAAGGTCGGCATCAAGGCCGAGAACACGATCAACTCCATCGTCCTGGTCGTCGTGGTCCTGTTCATCGGCATCGGCCTGTACGAAGTGTGGCTGCACCCGGAGACGGTGCGCTACAACCTGGACCCGTTCTTCGGGCCCGGCACGACGCTGTCGCACCTGTCGAACGTGTTCCTCGCCATGGGCATCACGTTCATCGCCTTCGAGGGCTACGAGATCATCTCGCAGACCTCCGAGGAGATCCAGGACCCCCGCCGCAACATCCCGCGCGCGATCTGGGCTGCCTTCCTCATCGTGTGGGCCATCATGCTGCTCGTGGCCTTCATCGGTCTCGGGGTGACGGAAGGCATCGGCGGAGGGCAGGGATGGACGCTGTTGGCGGCGGAGAGGGAGCACGCCCTCATCGTCGCAGCAGGGCAGATCCTCCCCTATGGCTCCCTCATCATCGCGGGGTCGGCGCTCCTGCTGCAACTGACGGCGCTGAACGCGACCATCTACTCGTCGAGTCGGGTGTCCTTCGCGATGGGGCGTGACGGGAACCTGCCGCGCTTCTTTGGCAAGATCCACCCGCAGCGCCGCACGCCGCACTTCGCCGTCCTGGGCTCGGGCGTCCTCGTGCTGCTGATGGCCCTTCTGCCCATCGAGCACGTCGCCGTCTCCGCCGACGTCATGTTCCTGCTGCTGTTCCTCCTCGTCAACCTGTCCTACATCAAGCTGCGCAAGACGATTCCGCAGGAGCGTTTCGGGTTCCGGGCGCCATTCTTCCCCTACCTGCCCCTGGCGGGAATCGCGGGGCAGGCGTTCCTTGCAGTCTACCTGTGGCGGTATTCGCACCTCGCCTGGTACGTCACGCTGCTGTGGATTGGCGTCGGCCTGGTGCTGTACTACGCATACATCCGGCCGCGCGAGACGCATGAACCCGTCGTGGAGGCCCGTCCCGCCTTCGTCGCGCGCCCCGCCGACCGCGTGCGCAAAGCGTACCGCATCCTCGTCCTGCTCTCCAGCCCGGCCCCCAGCACGGCGCGCAACCTGGCCCGCGTGGCCGGAGCCATCGCCAAGAGCCTCGACGGCGAGGTCCTTGTCCTCTACCCTGTGACTGTGCCGGACGTGACGCCGCTTGCGGAAGGCAAGGGCCTGTTCAAGGGGTCCGGCCTCATCACGGAGGCCCGCCGCGCCGTTCCACAATCGGTCCCGGTGCACACGCTGGTGCGCATCGGCCACAACCTCGACGCCACCGTCCGGCAAGTCGTGCGCGAGGAGGGCGTCGGCCTGATGCTCATGTCCGGCGTCAGCAAGGTCACCGTCGGCCAAGCCACGTCGGAACTGGTCGCGTACCCGCCTTGCGACCTGGGGTTGCTGCGCTACCGCCAGGAAACCGGCTCGGAGCGCGTGCTCATCCCAGCCCACCAGGGGCCGCACGTTCCGCTCGCAATCCGGCTCGGCACCGCCCTCGCCAAGGCGCACGGCGGCGGCGCGACCATGTTCCACGTGCGCACGCCCGACGTCGAGGAGACCCTGGCGGCGCGGGAAAGCTGGGCGCAGTCGGTGCTGGACCACAACAAGGTCGCCGACGCGCAGGCCACCCTCGAAGTCATTGAGGCGGCCGACGCCGTGAAGGCCGTCGCGGACAAAGCGAAGGGACACGACCTCGTCATCCTGGGAGCGAGTTCACCGCGCATGTGGAGCAAGGGCCTGCTCGGGCCGCGCACGCAGGAGATCTCCGACCGCGTGGCCGGCAACGTGCTCGTGGTGCGCTCGTCGAGCGGCCGCACGATGGCGCCGCCGATTGTGGGGCGGCGGTTGCTGCTGTTGCGAAGGTATTTCCTGCCCGAATGAGGTGGCGCCGCTGCGCGCCGCAACCAACCGATCCACCGATGTTCACCGATGGCACCGATGCGGTTCGTCATCGGTGGACATCGGTGTCATCGGTGGATGGGCAAGCGCCAAGGGGCGGACCGAACCGCCGATGACGCCGAACTCGCCGATGCGGTGACCGGTCATCGGCGAGATCGGCGGATCGTTCGTCACGTCCAGCGACGCACGAGGTCTGCCTCGCGCACGCCGAAGGGCGCAAGCAACCCTTGCGCGCTGCGGGCGAGGAGCTTGAGGTAGGCGCGGACGTCGTACTGCGCATCCACGGCGAACGGGGCGGCTACGGCTCGTGAACGCCCAGAGATGTTGCTGCCGCTTCGCGTCAGCAGCATCTTGAACGTCTGCCCTGGCTGCACCGCCATGCCGGCGGCCTCGAGTTGCGCGAGGGCGACGGCGGGCGCCGTGGGCGAACGGTACTCCGCCGCCGACCGCGAGGCGCGCACGGCGACGAAGAGATCCTCGGGGCGGACGCGGCGGGCCTTGAGCTGTTGCGCGGCCTGCTCCGCGACTGCGATGGCTTGCGGGATTCTCGCGTGGAACCCTTCCGCCGTCCTCGCTGATGCGAGCACGTCGAGCATCGCCTGCTGCGCCGACGCAATGAAGGGCGGCGTGCGGTGCTGCCGCAACTCGATGCCGCGCAGCTTCACTTCGCCCGTGTCGAAGCGGCCGTAGTAGCGGTTCGGCACGCCGACGTCGGGTTCGTGGTTGCGCGGCAGGAGCACGACCCAATCGTAGTGGCCCTCGATGTCCATGGGTACCCTGAGTTCGCGTTGCACGTCGTCGAGGAGCGGACGCACCTGTTGCTCCGTTGCCCCCGGGCGGCGCAGGATGAGGCAGTCCGTGAGGGCGTGGACCGCCTCGAAGCCGTGTTCCTGGGCGAGGGTCATGGCGCGCGTCATGCCGTCCCGGCCGTACGCTTGGATGCCCTGGTGCACCTCGGCGCAGCCGTAACGCGCGTTGCGGTAGCGGAAGTAACCAAAGCACACGACGCCGACGCCCTTGAGTTCGCCTTTGACGGCCTCGGCCCAGATGCGCTTGCGCTCCGGGAGGTCCTTGCGGCGCAGGAGTTCCTTGATGTGGCGGCGGTGCATGACGACGGGTTCGAGCACCTTGCGTTGGTGGCCGACGTAGTGGTCGGGGTCGCACGCGCGCAGGCCCAGGTCGGGGATGGGCGCACCCGTGTCGCGGCAGCAGGGCCGGTCGAGGGTGTCGCTGGACAGGTTGCGCGCCACCACGATGGACGGGTAGTAGGCGCTGAAGTCGCACGACCACGCGTCCTCGACGATTCCCGGCTGGGGGAAGAAGATCTGGCCGCCGCGGTCGAGTTTGGCGAGGGTCAGGACGTCCTTCTCGCGTTCGGCGAGGTTGCGCTTCCACGGCAGCACGACACCGTCCTCGCGGGCCTTGTCAATCTGGCGCTGCTGCAGACTGGCACCCGGTCCGTTGCGTGCCACTTCCTGCGGGCGGCGGTTGCACAACCGGGCGAGGTACAGGATGCCATCGAGGGTTTCGCGGGCGGGCAGGTCGGCGAGGGATTTCTTCGAGAGGTCGATGTGCCAGCGGCCGCGCAGGTAGTGGGCGTTGCCGCGGTACACGATGCGGCCGTACGTCATGTGGCTCGACTCGCCGATGTCGGGCTGCCCCGGGTCCGGGTCGGGATGGCGGCCGAGTTGCACCTCGTGCTGCAACCGATGGGCGCGGATGCGGTGCAACAAGTAGGGAATGTCGAAGGCGTCGCCGCCGTGCGTCACGAGAACGTCGGGGTCACGGCCACGGATGAGGCGGCCGAGGGCGCGCAGCACGCGCGACTCGTCGTCGGGACCGGCGCACTTGAGTGCCGTGCCATCGAGATGGATGGCCTCAAGCGGGTCGTCGAAGCTCTGCGCGGCGCCCGTGATGCGCGCATCGACTTTGAGGCGGACGCAATCCAGGTCGGGGAGGGCCGGGTCGAAGGCCTCGCGTTCCGCGGCGTCGGCGGGCGCGAGAAGGCCGTCCTTGAGACGAGCGAGCGGGTAGAGGCGGTTCTCGTGCATCCAGCGCGCCTCGACGACGTGGTCGACGTCGTAGAACTGGTAGCCGTGGCAACGGATGGCGCGCCGCAACCGCGTTGCGACGGAAATCAAGTCATGCAGACTGTAGGGACGCACCTCCAACAGTTCCGTGAAGGCCTCGCCGGGGGCGGGGCGGGCCAGGATGCGGCGCAGCCAACCGACGCGGCGGTCCGCGGACAATTCGCGCTCGGCCCAGTCGAGGTCGCGGCCGTCGGACTGGATGCAGAAACTAGGCTGGTACGGGACCTTCAGGGGAAACGTGCCCGCCGGCGCCTTCACCCACGCCACCATGCTGCTCGAATTGGCGCTGGGATAGACGTCGAAGAGGAACGAGTCCCCCGTCTTGCTTGGCTGGCGGTTGGGCATGGTCGGTCTCCGGGACGGGGATGCCGGCGCGAGCCTCGAGGGCGCGCAGACGGGCCTCCACCTGTTGAGCGAGGTGGGCGTGGCGGGCCTCGAGTTCGGCGTGGCGGTCGCTAAGGATGACGTGGCGGTCGGCGAGCGCGATGGCGGCGACGAGGAGGATGCGGCGCGTCACGTCGAGGTCCTCACTGACGTTCAGGGCGTTGCCATGGCGGCGCGCCCAGGCGACGATGTCGTCGAAGCGGGCCTGTTCGCGTTTAGGGAGGTTGGCGCGGAAGGCGGAGAAGGACGACTGGAAGGCGTCGATCTGGTTGCTCACCGTCGGCTGGCTCATTCCCATGGGAGTCAGTCCATCCCAGCCGGGCACTTGGGGCTTCGACAGGGCAAGGTGAATGTTCCCGGTCGCGGTGGGCTGTTGAGCCAAGGCCGGCACAGAGCCCACAGAGACCTCAGAGTCGGCCCGCTCTGAGTGGCTCTGCGGGCTCTGTGTTGACCCATGCCCCGGGTGCAGTTTCCAGCCGCCCTTGTCACGGCGGACGCGCACCAGGTCCTGGACTCCGGCGAGGCGGCGGTGCAGCTCTGGTTGGTCCGCGATCGCGTCGAGCGAGGTCACGGCGACAATGGGCACGGTCGCGCCGCGCTTGGCGAGGTGGTCGAGACTGAAGTCGAGGTGATCGACGCGCTCCCAGTCCGCCAATTCATCCGTGGCGAAGAGGCGGCCGTAGGGGAACGCCACGACGAGGGCAACGTTGCCCAAGTTCGCGGCCAGGAACTTGTCGAGGTGCTTGGAGAGCAACGCATCCCACTGGAACGGCGTGATGCAGCGCTGGATGAGGCAGCGATCCGCGTGCTCGGCCTCGGGGCGACCGCGGCGGCGGTTCAGGGCAGCGAAGGAGTCCGGGTGGAACGCATGCGCCGAGTCGTACACCAAGACCTTCCCGGGATGGCGGCGCAAGGCATCATGGATGAGCTCCTGGACGAGGTCACCGTGGATGGCATCCGGCGCGTCGGCGAGGGTGAAGCCCGGAATGTACGCGTCCGGCACGTTCTCCCCTGTCACGCAGGCTCAGGTAAGGGAGCGGACGGGGGGAGTGAAACGAGCGAATTTCGGTTCGACAGATGGGATACGCCGGGGGTTTGTTTATGAAGAAGGGCGCGCGGAAGCCAAGGGGTGTGCTAGTCTGGTTAATACTGGACCCCCCTGTCCGGGGGTTGGCCAATGGCCAAGGTGGTCTCGATGAAAGTCATGTTCTTGCTTGCTGTTTTTCTATGCACGATGGCACTTTCTGTTCCGGCAAGCGCCGATCCAACGAGTCCTCCGTGCATCTTCCCGCTTCAGGGAATCCAGGGGCACACGCTGGAAATCGTCGACTGTGTAAACGCTGGGAGAAAGATTTGCGTGTCCGACCCCCTGCTCGAACTTCCGTGCACAGAGTCGCCAACATGTGTGGATTTTGACGAGTGGCTCCCTGGACCTGGATTTCCAGAAGTCCTTGAAACGCCAGTTGTACGGGACCGGCAAAAAGAAATTTCATGGAGCTTCTTTGGCGTCGGCAATGAGGCTGGCCACAAAGGGCTACTTGGATACTATGATGTCGCCGTAAACATCGGCGGCCTCGAAAAACCCACCTACTGCGAAACAGAGGAACACAATGGCCCGTGACGCGTTTGCAGCAAGGGTTTCACCCGTTGTTCTTATCACCCTGATTGCTGGATGTGTTGGGGCCCCTCCTTCCCCCGAGGAGGGGGAATCCCATTTCGAGTCTTCAAGTGGTTCAACAACCGCAGCTCTGGTTGAGCCTACAATCGACCCCGTTCTGCCTGAAAATCCGGTCTTCAAAACTTGGAGTTTTGAGGATTGTTTCAGTTTTGCAATTTCAAAAGAATATACGTTTATTGACGCCGTTGGAACTGCCCCGCCCGGCTGGACTTTCGATCCGTTGGCCGACGGCCGCTATCTAACTGCGTTATCAATCCTGGGGCTCCGCTGTGGAAAAGTCTCCCTCTTTGGACTTGAGCGTGGCCCGGCATCGTTCATCCTGGAAATTCACTCGAACTCTTCGCCACCCGACAAATGTGAAGAAGGATCCATGGACTCCATAGGAGTCGTTGCAACCTTCCTAACAAATGATGTGGCCATTGCCGAAAATCTAACTCTTGCCGGACTTCCGGTTCTTTACTCCGAAATCCGAATCCAAACCAATAATGACCCGGCCCCCGCCCATCTATGGGAATGGCAGTTAGGCACTGAGTGGTCGGCGCTCAACATCCAAGCGCTTTCAGATTCCACGCGCGATGCGCCAATTTGGACCGATCGCTTCGTCATTTGGAATGGGACAACGCTTAGCCTTCTCGACGCCAGTTGGTTGGACAGCCCGCCAGATGTTGACGTCCAATTCGCATCCGGCAAAATCGGACCCGGCATGTTGTATAGCGGCAGCACCACTAAGTCTTACGTCGGAACTGCAGACCTCAATCCAAGAACGAATATGACTGCCGAACTGCACCAATTCGGTGATTCACTTTGCGAGCAACCGCTGTAATTTTCGCCCTCACAATTCTGCCCGTGTTTACAAGTGTGCATGCCGAGACATCGGACGAGGTCGTCATTGTAGATTTCGCCTCGCCCGCTGTCGCCGAGGGCAACATGACCGTACACGCAACCTGGGCAATTCTCGAATTTCGGGACTCCCCGCAGGCAACCCTGTCCATCGACACGTCCTCACAAGCAACATTCAACTACGTCAACAAAACCTGGGTAACAAACTATCATGACGCCATTGGCGGCGCCGAAATGCCGCTCCCCGATGGCACGGGCGTTCGCAAAGGCCAGCTACTTCCGTTTAGCGCGACTTGGAACTCCCTGGGGTTTGTTGGCATACGCGCTGACGACATCACAATCGATGTCGCATCACAAACTGGTGAGTTTAGCCCTTGGACGCGCGGCCCTCTCCCAAACAGTGGCAAGGGACTGGACGACGCCGTATCGGTTTGGGCCGCTGAACCAGACGGTCCCCAAGTTACGGGGGAAATCACGAACGCCCACGCAGTTCGGCTCCAAATCCGGGGAATTTCTGGAATGGAATTCTTGGGCGCGCAAGTTTCCTGTTCGGCAAGCTTCTGCCCAACTGGAGGCCACATTTCTCACGACACGGTTGCAACAACGACGATTGAGCGCTTCAATTTCGAACGAATCACCGACGTTTCTGGCCAAGGCGAACTTAGCGCCAATCCATTGCGACTGCGGTTCGGTGGTCCTTCGCTAGGTTTGGACCTTGCTGGCGCCATGCGTTTTCCCAAAGCCGAAATTTCGGGTGACTGTGACTGCCAACTGGACGAAAATGCGACGTTATCACTCGCCGGATTTTTCCAACTCGCGACCCTAACCCCCAACGGCAATGGACGAATGACTTCGTCAGTTCGTGGGGAGGCGGTCCAAGCATACGCCGACGAATCATCACTTGCTATTCCGGCTCTTGAACGCAAGCGTATTGTGACGGCCACCGCCGTCGGTTTGGCGACTGTTTTCGTTCTAGCAAAGCTTCTCCTCCCGCTCTTCACCCGTCTCTCCAAGCAGGAAGCTCTGGAGCATCCGAAGCGGCAGAAGA
>JBBSVQ010000007.1:0-168701 GCA_038046725.1 Thermoplasmatota archaeon
GCACAACGTTGGGTGACGGCCGACCTTCGAACGAAGGTCGATCACGTTGGACTGCACAAGGGGGCCTACGGCCCCCTGACACAGGGCCGGCCCAGTGGCCATCCGGGTCGCCTCGGCGACCCCCGGGAGAACCCGGTTCGGCGCCGGCCGTCCGGCCGATTCAGTCCAGGACGCCGTAGCTGTCGATGTTGACCGGGGGTTCGCCGACGAAGATGCTCTGCACGAACTTGGCGCGCACGCCGACGTCCACGCCGACTCCGAACGTGCCCGTCCCGCCGGCATCCTTGCCGATGGAGTCCACGTACAGGACGGTCAGGAAGGGTTCCGTGTTGTTCCAGGCCACGTTGCCGCCGGTGAGTTCGAACGGGTCGTGGGCGACCTCCCCGATCTTGTGCACGATGCGCATGTAGTCGGAGTCCACGATTTCCATGACGGCGTAGTTGCCGTCCGGGCCTTGGTCATGGTCCTCGGGGCGGATGCGCACTTCGTAGTTGCCGACTTTGTTGGCCTTCATCTCCGTCACCATGTACGTGATGTTCTGGATGCCGGTGTAGTTGGCGATGAAGCCCGGGCGGTCCGAGTCGCCCGACTGGTCGAAGGTGCAGTCGTACGGCAAGCCGATGACGACGGCGTTGACGTTGCACGACACGAAGACGTTGTACTCCGTCGTGATGATGCGACTGCCTTCGTTGACGATGCGGCGCGTCAGGACCTCGGCCTCCGTGTACTCGCCGGCGACGACCTCGAACGATTGTGGCGCGGCCTCGTAGCCGTCCGCTTGGACGCGCAGGATGTAGGCCCCAGGGTCGAGGTCCACGAGCGTGAATTGACCGGACGGGTCGGTCGTCGCCGTGAAGCCGTTCGAGGCCAGCACGAGGGCGTCGGGCACGGGGCGGTAGACGTCATCCACGACGAGGCCGGCGATGGCGCCCTTGCCTGCGGCCAGGGGCGGCTGCGTGGTTCCGCCGCCGGTTCCGCCCTTCTTGCCATCGTTGCATCCGGCCAGCGCGAGGCTGGCAACGAGGAGCACGACGAGGACGACCTTCATGCCGAACGCCTCCGCAAGGCGGCGAGGGCGACGAGTCCGACGGCCAGCAGGGCGCCGGCGGGCAGCGGCGACTTCTTGCCGCCGCCGGAATCGGCGGTCGGCACTTCGTTGCCTTGCTCATCGACGCCGAAGGCCTTCTTGCCCTCGACGGTGAAGCCGGCCTGGCCGGTCGCCACGGCGCTTGCGTCGAGGTTCGGGACGGCGAGTTTGATGGCGTAGTCGCCGTTCGCGGCGTCTTCGGCGCGGAAGCGCCACAGGTACGTGATCTCGGCGCACTTGTCGTGCAGGCCGTGCACGTGCGCATTCTGCGTCGTGATCTTCGTCAACTGCTCGGGCGCCGTCGGGCCCGTCACGGCGAGCGTGATGTTGGCGACGTCGACGTCGTACGTGCCCCACGGCGAGTTGACGCAGGAGTGGATGAGGAGGATGCCGGCCGCCACTTCGGGGTGGATGTACTCGATGTACACGGGGTTGCGGATGGCCAGGTCGAGGCGGGGCAGGTGCCCGGCGCCGGAGACGAGGCGCATCTGGCCCTGCGCGAAGGCGTCGTCGTTGGCCGGGTCGCCGGACGGGTTCTGGTACCAGTCGAGGCGCACGTGGAACGCGTCCGCCTTGGGGATGACGGTTTCCTTGACGTCGAGCGGGATGGCCCACTCGACGATGCCGAACTCGTCCGGGGTGAGGATTGGCGTGTCGCCGACGGATTGCCCGACGAAGGCGTCGTTGGGCACGAGGTGGCCGTCGATGACGTGGGCGGTCTTGGCACCCGACATGAGAAGCGTGCCCGACTGGAGGTCGTCGGCGCCCAGCGAGTTGCCGGCGCGCATCTCGAAGCGGAACGTGAAGGACGGCAGGGCGCTGGGCAGGCCGGACCAGCCGAGGTCCTGCAGGTCGTCGCTGGCGTCCGTGCTGAACAGGTCGCGGACGTCCATGTAGAGGTACACGGTCGGCGCCGTGGAGTCGTCGAGGATGACGTCCGAGGCGATGCCGCGCTCCGGGTGGAAGCGGGGGCGGCCGTTCTCGATGAAGTCGTACTCGACGGGCCCCGAGGTCAGGAAGCCGTACATCGTGTTGAAGTCGTAGTCGCCGACCTGCTGCGAAACAATGGTGTTGCTCACGGTGGGGAAGCTCGTGCCGCCGACGTCGAAGAAGGCGACGTCCATCGGCTGCGTGTTGATGGGGAACGGGTTGAACGTGTCGAAAATGTGGAAATACAGGGTCGTCGGCGTGGCCTCATCCGGGTTGGACAATTGGCCTTGGACGGGGGTTGCCGCCAGCAGGAACAGAGCGAGCAAGGGGAGCGCGATGCGCTTCATCAACCCCCATCGTGCACCCCCGTCGGCTTATCCCTTGCGGTCACGTAGGCAAAGTCCCGAATTTGAAGGGGAAAACCCCGCTTCCGGTGTGGGCCGTTCCAGCGCCCCGTGGTTGCTGGCCCGGTCATAGGTACGGGGGACCTTGGATTCAGCAGAACCAGGCGCAATCAACCTGGCGCACACTTCGCCTGAACGGGCGCAGCACGTTGCAATTCAGCCGATTCAGTCCGCGGCATTGCAAGGTTCTGGGCAGCGGCTCGACGGCGCGCGTTCGGTGAACCACCACGAGGTCAACATCTTCCGACGGCGACTCCGACGTCCGCCCAGTCAAAGGTAAGCGCGCCCCGCGCCGAATGCATCCATGCCTCATTGCCATGGTCGGAGCCGTCACAGGGCGAGGTCGTCGGAGTCGCTCGCGAACGGGCTCGATCCGAAGGACGTGTGCATCTCCCCGAGGAGGGCGCGCACGTCGCGTACGTAGCTGCGGAAGGCTGCGTCACCCGCGGGCGTGATGAGGACGACCTTGCGGCGCTGGACCTTCTTCTCGTTCACGTCAAGGGTCAGGTAGCCGGCACGCACGAGGACGTCCAGGTGCGTTGAGAGGTTGCCTGGGGTCAACGTCGTGCTCGCCGCGAGGGCCGCGAAGCGCATCCGTTGGCGGATGACCATGCGCGACATGATGGTGATGCGAGGTCCGGAATGCAGGACGGGATCGAAGTCCGCGGGGGAGGGGAGGGTCACTTGCCGGCCTCCCGATGGGGGGCCATGACATGGTGGAGGCCAATGCCCAGGATGGCCGCCGCCAGCGCGCTCAACGCGACCAGGGACGCGAACTCGGTCGGCAGGAACGGGAGCAAGGCCAGACCCAATGCGACCAGGGCGCCCGCAATAACGACCACGAGCCCAACCCAATCACCGCGACGAACATAGGTCCCGGCCAGGATGGCACCGAACGTGAAAACCGCCAACGAAGCGCCGAGGCGGTCGGGTTCGACATCGGTCGCACGCAGGATGGCAACAAGCACGAACTCGAAGAGGACCAAGGCGACCACAAGAGCCCACATCTGCGCCCAAGTTAGCTGCCGGCGGCCTGGCGCCAGTTGCAGGGGTTGCCACCTGGGGGCGCGCATGGCGGCGACCAGGAACCCGATTGCTGCGAGTCCGACAATGACTCCAATCGCCGCAGCTGCCGCGCGTCCACCGGCATGGTCCGCTACGTAACGGGGCACCGCCAGGAAGAGTAGACAAAGCGCCTTCAGAAAATCGTAGAGTCCCCAACCAAGGAGCCGCTGGCCGGTCTCGTACCGACCTGCCTCCTCGAGTGCGGCGCGAACTTCGGCGGTCGGAGGCGTCGGCGACGTTCGTGGCATGGGTTCCAGCGAGGGACGACCACGGTTTGAATTCGTGTCGACTTTGGGCTCCAAACTGGCTTACCCGCTCCAGCCGCCGCCTCCGCCGCCCGCGGCGACTTCCGCGGCGACCGGAGTCGGCGGGGCGGGGGGAGTCCAGTCGAGGTGGTCCGCCACGATTTCGGCGAGGTCGCGGGCCTGCATCTTCCCCTCTTGCCCGGTGAGGCTCAGGCCATCGGACATCATGGTGAGGCAGAACGGGCACGCGGTCGCGACGGTGTCCGCCCCCGTGTCTGCGGCCTGTTTGGCGCGGATGACGTTGATGCGTTCCTTCTCGTCCTTCACTTCGTACCACATGTTGGCGCCGCCGGCGCCGCAGCACAGGCCCTGCTCGCGGTTCTGCGCCATCTCGAGCACGGGCAACCCGTTGTTGGCGCGGCGCAGCACGTTGCGCGGCGCATCGGCGACGCCGTTGTGCCGCATCAGGTAGCACGAGTCGTGGTAGGTGATGGCCACGGCCTTGCCGTCCTTGAGGGGAAGCTTGTCGTCCGCGATGAGGCGCTCGATGAGCTGCGTGTGGTGCACGACGTCGAGCTTGGCGCCGAACTCCGGGTACTCGTTGCGCAGCGTGTTGAAGCAGTGCGGGCACTGCGCAATGACCTTCGTGATGCCGTAGGATT
This sequence comes from Thermoplasmatota archaeon, assembly GCA_038046725.1. Classification (GTDB taxonomy): domain Archaea; phylum Thermoplasmatota; class E2; order JACPAO01; family JAHFTW01; genus JAHFTW01. The sequence goes on from JBBSVQ010000007.1 coordinate 4,394, forward strand.
GCATCACGGCGATGTTCTCCAATGCGGACTGCTGGAAGCGGCCCTCCTCGCCGAGTCGGCGGGCGGGGTCGCCGTTGCAGCGCTCCTCGGCGCCCAGGATGGCGAAGTCGACTCCTGCTGCGTTCAGGATGGTCGCAATGGAGGTCGTGACCTTCTGGTTGCGGGGGTCGAACGAGCCGGAGCAGCCGACCCACCACAGGTACTCGGGCTGCTTGCCGGCAGCCTTCAGATCCGCCATGGTGGGGACGATCACGCCGGGCGGCAGTTGCGCCGTCCAATTCGGGCGGTCCGAGGCGGGGAAGCCGTACGGGTTGCCCGCGTTGGTGATGTTGACGAGGAGTTTTTGCTGGTGCTCGTCGAGGCGGCTCTGCATGACGAGGCCGCGGCGCATCTCCATGATGAGGTCCACGTGCTCGATGTCGACGGGGCAGGCAGTGACGCAGGCCCGGCAACTCGTGCAGCTCCACAGGGTGGCCTCCTTGAGGGCGGATCCGACGCCGTCCACGCTTGCGAGTTGGGGCGACTCCGGCTTGCCGCCGTCGCGGTAGTCGCGCCACATTTCGGCCTTGAGGTCCTGGATGAGTTTGCGCGGCGACAGCGGCCGGCCCGCGGCGGTTGCGGGGCATTGCGCCTCGCAGCGACCGCAGTTCGTGCAGGCGTCCAGGCTGAGGCGGTCCTTCCACGTCAGGTCGCGGATGGTGGCGTAGCCCACGGGCGGGATGTCGGTGGTGCCCGACTCCATGACCTTCTGCAGGTTGAACGGCGTCGGCAACTCCGGGCGGCTCTGGCGCTTCGGGTCATGGAAGTAAAGGTTCAAGCTGCTCGTGGCGATGTGCTTGAACTTCGTCCACGGCAGGACGGCCAGCACGGACGACCACAGCGTGAAATGCGTCCACCACAGCACCGGGTAGATGGCGAGCATTTGGTCCGGCGCCAAGCCGGCGAACGCAAGACCGACCACGTTTCCGACGAACGACCACGAGGCGTACGTGATGCCGTCCGTCTGGATCTGGTGCTGCAGGCGGATGCCTTCCATGAGGAATCCGGTGACGCCGATGCCAAACAGGAACGCCAAGGCGTAGAAGTCGCCGCCGAAGGGAAGCCAGCGCGGCCGCTCCGGCAGGCGCGTCACGTGCAAGTGGGGCGGGCGGTCGCCGTAGCGGCGCCACATCGCGTAGCCGACGCCGACGAGGAAGACGACGCCGAAGGCGTCCAGGATGAATTCGTAGGCCAGGTATGGCTTGCCGAAGAGCAGTTTCTCTTTGAGCAGGTGCTCGAAGAAGTCCGCGTCGATGGCAACGATGGCGGTGCCGATGAAGAGCACGACGAAGCCGGAGAAGATCCAGGCGTGCATGGAGCCGGGGGCGCGGTCCTGCATGAACTTGCGGTGGGTCGCGAGACCCACCGCGAGACGTCGGAGTCCAATCTTCCAGTCGCCCGGCTTCCACGCCTTGCCGAGGCGCCACACCTTGACCATCTCATAGAAGCCGTACAGGAAGATGCCCACGGCGACGGCGGTGAGGAAGTACATCCACAGCGCCGTGTCATGCGGCATCAGGTCGAGGTTGACCCGGCACGGTTCGTCAGGGTAGGCCGGGCACTGGTTCGCCACGCGGTGGCGAACGATTGGGTGGATTTCAACTCGATTTGCCGGATTCCGAGCCAGGGCCGGCAGAAATCCGGCGAATCAGGGGGAAATCCGGTGCATCAGCATTTGCCGCCGAGGGCGCACAAGTCGGCCTTGTCGTCGGCGTCGTACGTCGTCGGGGGTCCACCTTGGAAGACGTTGACGATGTCGATGGTCTCCACGGCGTAGTACATCACCGAGTTGCGGTTCGAGCTGTGGCCCGCGTGGGCGTCGTCCTCGTGGTCGCGCTGCATGGGGGCGCCCGTGTCGACGAGTCCCATGGCGTGGCCGAATTCGTGCACCAGGACCGCCTGCCAGATGGCGTCTTCGTTGACGCAGAGGCCTAAGGGGGGTGGGCACGCAGTTTCCTGGATGACGTCGGAGAAAATGGCGATTGGGCCAGAGGACACGACGCGGCCGCTCTCGGTCTTCTGGAAGTACGTCACGCCGAGCACGTTGTTCGTCGCGTACTGGCCGTCGAGGAACAGGAGGTGCAGCGTCACGGTGTCGCCGCCCGTGAGGATGTCCTTCGTGCGCTCGGCCGTGGTGAGCACGTCGTCCTGCGTCCAGGTCCCGCCTCGGGCCGGCAGGGTCTCGTCGCGACGGATCTCGATTCCGCCCGGCTTGTTCACGACGCCTTCCAGGCGGGACTTGAGCAGCGTCAAGGCGGCCGACGGCGGGTCGGCGCCTTGCGTGACGTCCATCTCGATGACCCACTTGGTGTACTTGGCGCCAGAGACGTAGTCGGCAGGGCCCGGTTCGTCGCTGCCGCCGAGGCCGACGCCCTTGAGGCAACCGGGCAGGACGAGGGCCAAGCAGGCCAAGGCGACGGCAGCAACGCGCACAACAAGCGACCTGGGGTCACGGGCTAAAGGTTTCTGAGCGGGGCGTTGAAGTCCTGGGGCCGCCAGTGTGGGAGACCTGGGATGACGGGGGACGAGGATGGCATCCCGAGCATCCCGAGCATCCCAGGCCTCCCACACCCCGGCAAACCCGAACAACCTCACTGGAGGCCGCACTGGGGACGATTCTACATCTTGAGCAGCTGCGTCAACTTGGGCAGGACCTGGTACAGGTCGCCGACGATGCCGTAGTCCGCCACTTGGAAGATGGGGGCGTCCTTGTTCGTGTTGATGACCACGATGAGCTTCGAGCCGCGGATGCCGGCGATGTGCTGAATCTGGCCGGATACGCCGCAGGCGATGTACGCCTTGGGCTTGATTTGGTGACCGGACAGGCCAATCCAGTGTTCCTCGCCGAGCCACTTCAGGTCTGCCGCGATGGGGCGGCTGCATCCGACGGCTCCGCCGGGGAAGGCCTTGGCGAGGTCGTCCGCGAGTTTGAGGTCCGCCTGTTGCTTGAAGCCGCGGCCGACGCCGACGACGACGGGTGCTGCGCCGAGGTCGAAGTCGCCGTGCTTGTCCTCCTTCTTTCCGACGACCTTCACCTTGGAGGCGGGGATTCCCGACGCGGCGACGCTGCCTGCGGGGGCGCCGCCAGCCTCGAAGGTTTTCGGGTTCGCGCTGGCGACGGCGTTCGCGCCCATCGTGTACGTGGCCTTGCTGTTGCCGGAGAGCACCATGCGCTCCACGACCCAGCCGCCGGCGTTCGAGATGGCCTGCACTTCCGAGGCGAAGGGCCAGTCGAGGTGGGCGGCGAGCCGGGGGCCGATGTCCTTGCCTTTCTTGGTGTGCCCAAGGAGGACGAGGGCGGCGTTCGCCTGCTTGGCGGCCGCGGCCAACCCGAGGGCGATGGTGGCGGAGTCCTGGTCCGGCAGGCCCTTGGCGTCGAAGAGATTCGCGGTACCGAGGGTTGCGGCCTTGCCGGCAAGTTCCGCCTGGAGCTTGGCGTCGTCGGACCAGACGAGGACGGTCGTCATTGTGCAACGCCCTCCTTGCGCAAGGCGGCGACCAATTGCTCCACGGCGTCGGCGCCGGCGAAGACGATGTTCTTGCGGTCCTGCTTCGGCGCCTTGTTGCCGGTCATCGCCATGCGGCGAGCGAGCATCGCGTCCGCGATGCCGAGGTCCGTGGTCTTGACTTGGCGGATGGGCTTCTTGCCGGCGGACAGGATCTGCATGAGGGCGGGGAGGCGGGGCTTGTTGGCTTCGTCGTTGAACGTGGCCGCGCACGGAAGGGGAACGAGCACGGTCTCGCCCGGGTCGCCGTCGCGGGTCGCCTTGAGGGCGCCGCCTTCGATGCCGTGGATTTCCTGCGTGTTGACGAGGCTGGGCATGCCGAGGAGGGCAGCCACGCGGGGGCCGACTTCGCCGGCGACGCGGTCGATGGAGACTTCTCCGGCGAAGACGAGGTCGGCGCCGTCCTTCTTGATGGCTTCCGCGAGCACGCGCGCGATGCCGATGCCATCCGTGTCAGGGCCCGTGATGACGACGGCTTCGTCGCAGCCCATGGCGAGGGGCTCCTTGATGAGGTTGAGGGCGTTGGGGCCGCCGTTGAAGGTGTAGGCGGTGACCTTGGTGGCCTGGCCCTTCTCCTTCAGCTTGACTGCGGCCTCGATGGCGTTCTTGTCGAAGTCGGACACCTTCCAGGGCAAGCCGTCCATGCGTGGGGCCTGTGTGGCGGGGTCGATCTTGAGCTGGCTCACGTCAGGAGCCATCTTGACCAGAACGGCAATCTTGGTCATGCGTGGGCGCGGCGACGGGAGGGGGGTTGAAAATGGTGCGGGGACAAGGCACGAGGCGACAGGTCAGGTTTGCCCGTACGCGATCTGATGCACATCGGTGGGCAGGGGCGACGACCACATCCCGAGGGAGTACGACACCGAAAGCTGGGCCGCCACCTCCGGCTTGTGGTCGCTGCTGACCTCCTGCCTCTGGCCCTGCTCGATGACGAAGCGCCCGGGCAGATTGGCCACCGCGAGGGGATCATCAATGGCAACCGAAGCGTGCAGGTACGCAATGCTGCTGCCACGCAGTGTCCGCAATGACGTGAAGGCCGCGGTCTGCCTTGCCGACGAGTCCGCCTAGCGGGGCGGCGAAGCCTTCATCCCGGCTGCTCCGGGTGCGGCCATCGATGAGCGACGTCGAGAAACGCCTGACCGCTGCCGGACACTCCTTGCCGCCCCCGCCCAAGCCCGCCGCGGCCTACATCCCGTGGACGCGAAGCGGCAACCTGCTGTTCATCGCGGGGCAGATTCCGACGAAGGACGGAAAGCCCGCCATGACCGGCAAGTGCGGCAAGGAGCTGACCCTCGCCCAGGCGCAGGACATGGCTCGCCTCTGTGCCCTCAATGCCATGGCCGCCCTCAAGGAGGCCTCCGGGGGCAAGCTCGACCAGGTGCGCATCCTGCGCACGCAGAACTACGCCAACTGCGCGCCCGGCTTCACCGACATCCACCTCGCGGCCAACGGCGCCTCGGAACTGTTCCTCCTCGCCTTCGGCGACAAGGGCAAGCACGCCCGCACCTCCATCGGCATGGCCGAGTTGCCGCTCAACGTCCCATTCGAAGTCGAAGTCACCGCCGCCCTCGAGTGACGGCGTCGGCTGGCGCTGCGCAGCCATCGGGCCGAGTCATGGGGACGCCGAAAAGGACCGGGGAGAAGCGGGGGGAAGGCCGACGGTTGAGCAAGGCGCTCGACGCTAGTAGATGGTGGCCCCGTTGGCGAAGCGCGTGGGCTCAACGATGAGCGTGCGCTTGCCGACAGCGCCCTCGGCGAAGGCGCCTTCGGTGTTGGAGGCCTGGATGTCGACCTTGACGACGATCGTGTGCACGCCCGAGCCGGCGTTCAGGACGATCCAGTTGAACGCGTTGGCGTTGCGCGTCTCCAGGTACTGGCGGATGGTGTGGTTGCCGGTGCTGTTGTCGATGTCGGACAGTTCCTGCTCGTGCACGCGGTCGCAGAAGACGACCTTGCCGTCGTCGCCGCTGGCGACCTTGACGGCCACACCGTCGACCTCGACCCAGGCCACGACGTGGGCCTCGGCGCGCGAGTAGGGCTCGTAGCCAGCGGGGTGGTTCTGGATGGTCGTCGAGATGACCTCGGTCCACAGGGCGCACTCCATGGTGAGCTGCAACAGCAAGTCCGTTGGCTTGCTCGTCTTGATGGACGTCGAGAGCACGGCGAGGCCGGCGTCGTTGTCGATGACGTCGGCGGACAAGGATTGGATGGTTGAGCCGTTGGCCGCCGTCTTGTTGGCGGCGTTCGACGAGCCGTCCGTGAGGGCGGCGCTGACGAAGGGCGCGAGCAGGGCGACGGCGGTGGCGGCGATGATGGCGGTCTTTGCGTTCATGGGGTGATGCTCCTCGTTGTTGCCGCGCGCGAGAGTTTCCGTGCGGAACGTGCGGCGAAAGGCCTGTCGAGGATAGTCCCGCCAGGGGCGGTCCGGAAACCGGCTGTCGAGAGAGACAGCGTGGGGGGGCGGCTTCCAGTCGAGGCGACTTCCAGGAGGAGCGCCAAGGCTTTCCAAACGGACAGCGCGAAGGCGTGCGCCTCGAAGGTCAAATAGCACGGGTGGACTGGTTGACTGGTCCCCATGGCTGCCCCTGTTGGGTACGCTCCCCGCGGTGAGACGGCCGTGACGGCCGCGGTGCCGATGGCGGATCAGCTTGCAGCCATCCGGGCACGCTGCCAGGACCTGTCGATGCACCACCGCCTCGCTTTGCCGCCCGACTTGGTGCGCGAACGCATCGGGGACCTGGCTCGCCAGGCGAGCACCTTGTTCCAGGACCGCGTCATCGAAATCTGCTTCCTCCTCGACCAGTACGGTTCCCTGCGCTACAATGAACTGCGCCGCATGATCGGCGTCATCAGCACGCGCACACTGGCTGACAAGCTGGCGTTCCTCCATTCCCAAGGCCTCGTCAGACGCAAACTGTACGACGAGTCGCCGCCGCGCGTCGAGTACGCGCTCACCGAGCGGGGGAAGGCCTTCACGGACCTCCTCTTTCCCGCCATCCTGCACGCCACCGGCGCGGAAGGTGCCCCGTGAAAATCGTGGCCCTGCTGCTCGCCTTGCTCGTGTGCGCCGTCGCCGTGCACGCGCAGAAGCCCGCCGACGCAGGCCAACAAGGCAACGGAGGAACCTCGTCGTCGAATGGCCAATCCCAGGGCTCCTCCGCAGGCTCGGAAGGCCAGGGGTCGCAGGGTAACCCGCCCAGTGAGCCCGGCTCGCAGGCCGGCGCCACGAGCGGCTCCGGCAATCAGGGCGCGCAAGAACCCGGCCAGGCCGAGCCCGCAAGCCAAACTCCATCTCAGGACGTCCAAGGCTCCTCGGCCGAGCCAGCGCAGGCGCCGGGCCAGTCTGGAGAGGCGCCCGGTCAGGCCACGGCGCAGCAGTCGTCGGCAACGCACGGCCAATCCGAGGCAAGCGTGGCCGCCGACCCCTCCTCTGTCGACGACTCGGCATCCGCCTCGTCGCACAACGAGGCGCCCGAGGCCTCCGCCGTGGCCGTCGCCCAGTCCGAGCAAGCCGGGCAATCCAGCGGCGACGACGTTGGGCTGGACGAAGGCGGCGAGGTGCAGCCGCCCGCGGTCGCCTCCGATGCCAGCGCGGCCCTGCGCGTGCAGCGCGGTGCGGCCGGAAACCGGTTGGCGTGGGAGATGCCAGTCGCGTCCGCGGCGCAGGTCCAGGTTTGGCGCCGCGATGCTGACGGCTGGACGCCCATCGCCTTGGCCAGCGGCGACGGCAACCTCGTTGATCCCGACGGCGTGGCCACTTCCGAGTACCGCCTGACTTGGTCCGAGGAGCCGTTGACCGCCTCCGCCCTGGCCGCCGTGGCGACGTCGCTGTCCCTTGCTCCTGCACTGCGCCATGGAGGCTCCGGGCTCGGCGGCTGGCTCCTTGCACTCCTGTGGGCAGGCGTCGCCGCCTTCGCGACCGTGCGCACCGCGAGCGGGCCGCGCCGCGTCCTCGAAACGCGCATCGTGGACGACCACCAGCTCCTCCCCCTCCTATACGGCGTGCCGGGCATCGATGCGGTGGCGCTCGACCGCGTCGTTGCCCTGGGCTTGCGCACCGTCGGCCAACTGCGCTGCCTCGATGCCCAGGCCGTCGCGTTCTGGACCGGCCTTCCTGCAGCGACGATTCGCACGTGGCAAGAAACGCTCGACCTCCTGCAGTGGCACGCTCTGCCGCCGGGCGCCGCGCAACGCCTGGCCTACGCAGGCCACGGCACGCTTGCCCAGGTCGCGGCGGCGCGGCCCGCCGACCTGCTGGCCACGCTCAGCGGCAGCGCGACGACCGTGCTTGGCCCGGGTCTGCCCGCCGATGAGCAGGAAGTCGCGAATTGGGTCGTCGAGGCGCGCCAGGCCCTCGGATTGGGGCCCGAGCGCACTTCCATTCCTTCGTCGCCACCGCCGATGGCGTCCCCCTGACGACGCTGACAGCAGGCTAGCGGGTCTTGCCCTGCGCCTCAACGCTGGCCACGGAAATCACCGTGTCCGCGAAGACGCAAAGCATGGCCGCGAAGAACGTCAGCAAAGCCAAGGCGAACGAGTAGGGCGCCGCCCCGATGAGGGACTCGCGGGCGAAGAGTTCGCCGCCCATGACCAGGATGGCCGCGGTCACGGTGAGACCGCACGTGAGCACGCCGAGGGCGATGGCGTTGCGCAGCAGGCGGGCCCGTTTCAGTAGCCGTGGCCGGCCGGCGTGGTCGGCGTGGGCGGGATCCGTGGCGGCGCGCACGCGGTCCATGGCGCGAAACAGGCGGTTCTGCGCGAAGTTCAGGAAGACGCTCGTGCCCGAGATGAGGAACGCGGGGGCCAGTGTGGCCTCGATGACTTCGACGGCGGGGGGCACGACCATGCAGTGCGCAGGACGTCCGGGGATTTCAGCGGGCGGTTGCGCGCTAGAAGGTCTTGGCGAGCGCGAAATCGAGCGTGAAACCGGAAACGGAGAACCCGACGGCCGCAGGGCGCGCCTGCGCGAAGATCGGGAGCCCGCTGGACTGCTGGGCAACAGGGCCTTGTACGGCGGTCCCGCCCTGCGAGGTGGCCTGCACGATGCTGCGGACGGCGCCATCCTGCACGCCGATGAGCGCGAAGGCGCCATCACTCAGAGGCGTCCCGGCGCCCGGTGCCACTTGGCCTGCGAGGTCGAGCGTGACGCCGTCGACGACCATGCGGGCCTGCCACGGGCCGGGCCGCAGATCGGAGATGTCGGAGACGGTGCTACGGCCAGCGTGGCCGAGCATGAATTGCGCGAGGCGGTCGCCGACGGCGTCGGAGGTGGCGCCGAATGCCAGCGGCACGGTGTAGTCCGTGATTCCAGGCAGCTTGAACTCGTCGGGCGGGACGACGGCGAGCTCGGCGTACATGAGGTTCGTTGGACCGGTGTCGTTGCCGTCGACTCTGGAGCCGGTGCAGTCGAGGGCAAGGATGTAGAGTGTGGCACCGCCAGTCGGGTCGCTAGCGGAGGGGACAGGTTGGAACCCCGCAGGCAAGGCGGCGGTGGCGTCGGCCATCGGGACGGGGAAGACGCCGCCGAAGTTGGTGCAGTCGGACAAGGCAAGGTCAGCAACGGCATCAATGCCGTCGTCGAGCAAGCGGCCGTGGAAGGAGTCGAACTCGTAGACGCGTTCGGGCTCGCCAACCTTGGCCGCCACGAATACAGCCCAATGGGGGATTCCGCCACCGGCAACCGCCCAAAAGAGCCCGGCACCGCGCGGGTCAACGTCATGCCAACCGGGGTGGGCCTCGTCTAGTTGCTCCGCCATGTTGGCCGTGTCCAGGAACAAGGCACGGGAATTCCCGACGATCACGTCGGCATCAGTCAGGTCCGCCATGACCTCTGGCTCAGCTGGCTCCTGCTTCACGACCTTAATTCCGGAGGTGAGGACCTGCCAGCCGCTGCCGTCCTCATAGCGGAAAGTCCACAGCCAAACGCGGGCCTTGCCGTCCCCGACGCGTGGATCCGCTTGGGCAAAAACATCCTTCTCCAAGCCGATGAAACCATTGTCCGTGTTGTCTGTTGTCGGCTCCGCACCAATCAGTGCGACCAACTTGGCGGTCGCATCGTGGGCGAGCGCGGCGTCGTAAGCAGCATCGCGTCCCAGGGCGGGGGTGTCGTACACGGTCTTGCCCTTGGCTGAGCAGCCCGCCAGCAGGGCGACCAGCAGCAGACCGAGGACGGCGACGGCACGCACACCGTCGATGCAGACTCGCTTTGCCTTCAGGTTTGCGTGTTCGTCGACGAACTACTTGGTCCGCCCATCAAACGCAAGGCTCGCCGAGTTGATGCAGTAGCGCTCCCCCGACGGGTTCGGCCCATCATCGAAGAGGTGGCCGAGGTGGGCGTCGCACTTGGCGCACCGGACTTCAATGCGCACCAGGCCGTACTCGCGGTCCTCGACTTCCTTGACCTTGCTGCGGTCGACGGCGGCCCAGAAACTCGGCCAACCCGTGCCGGAGTCGAACTTGGTGTCCGACTTGAACAGGCCCTCGCCGCACACGATGCACTGGTACATGCCGACGCCCTTGTGGTCCCAGTACTTGCCGCTGAACGGGCGTTCCGTCGCGGAGCACTGCGTCACCTGGTACTCCTCGGGGGTGAGGCGGGCCTTCAGTTCGGCGTCGTTGGTGTTCGTCGCGGGCACAACCAGGCAGCCAGTCGGGCCCTATTTGGGACTAGGGGTCGATGCAAGAACTTGGGCTGCGCCGGGGGCAGATGGCCCAAAGGGTCAAGACGCCCGACGTTGATGGGTTCATGCTCCCCTGGTACGCGCCAGGAGAGGAAGGAAGAACGCGTGCCCTACACGTTGTCCGAAGACGAGGTCTTGATCCAGAAGGTCGTGCGCGAGTTCGCCACCACCCAGGTCGGCCTGGACCGCGCCGCCGACCAGGACCGGCACGACCGGTTCCCTAGCGAAACCATGGCGGCCGCCGCGGGCCTCGGCCTCACCACGATGACGGTGCCTGCCGAGCAGGGGGGCGCCGGCGTCACCGCCACGGCCTTCGCGTTGGCCATCCACGAATTGGCCAAGGTGGACCCGAACGCCGCCGCAATCCTCGCGGTGCACAACGGCCTCGCGCTCCGGTTCATCCTCCAGGCCGGCGACGCCGTGCGCGCACGCGTCGTGCAAGCAGCGGCCGCGGGCGAAGTCGTCGCCTTCCTCGGCACGGAGGAAGCCAGCGGCTCCGACGTCGCCAGCCTCGGCACGACGGCCGTGCCTTCCCAGGGCGGTTACCGCATCACGGGGCAGAAGGTGTGGGCCGTCGCCGCCTCGGACGCCAAGCACTTCGTCGTGCTCGCCGACGCCAAGGGCGGCGCCACGCCCGCGCCGACGCTCTTCTACGTCCCCGCTAGCGCCGCCGGCATCACGCTCGGCAACAACGAGCCACTGCTCGGCCTGCGCGCAGCCGGCATCCGCACCGTGTACCTGTCCAGCGTGCAGGTGCCCGCCGAGAACCGCATCGGCGACGTCGGCCAGGGCCTGGCCTTGCTCAAGGCCGAGCGCCCGTGGCTGCAGGTCGCGGCCGCGGCCGCGCTTGCGGGCTGCGTCGCGGGAGCGTTCACGGCCGCCGCTGACTTCGCCACGTCGCGCATCCAGTTCGGCCAACCCATCGGCACGTACCAGGCAGTCTCCGACGGCGTCGTGACGATGGACGTCCAGGCGCACGCCTGCCTCGCGCTCACGCTCGAGGCCGCCGCGCACCTGGGCGCCGACGACGCGCCGCTGTGGGCCGCGCGCGCCAAGGCGTTCGCCAACGAGATGGCCATCCCAATGACGCGGCAGGCCATCCGCATCCAGGGCGGCACAGGGTTCATGCGCGAAGGCGGCACCGAACGGTTCGCTCGCGATGCGCGGGCGCTGCAGTTCCTCGGCGAAACGACGCAAATGCAGCGCGACCTCATCAAGCGGGCCGTGCTGCCCGACGTGACGTTCCCGGCGACGCCGTGAACCTTTACGACCCCCTTGCAAACCTCTAAGCCATGGCAATACTAGTGGCTATAGTCACCATGGCAGCCACCACCACCATCCAAGTCAGCAAAGAGACCGTGAAGCGCCTGAGCGCGATGAAGATCCCTGGCCTGACGTACGACGACGTCATCCGCTTTGCATTGGACCGCATCCCGCCGGAGGAACTCCGCAAGTTGTTCAGCCAGTGGCAAGAGGAAGCTTTCGCTGCACTCCTCGCCAACCCCAAGGTTCGCCGTCTGAATTAGCGCGCAGTTGCGCTGGCAGGTCATTTCGCTCAAGGAATTCGAGGACGACGTCGCCAGCCTTGCTCGCAGTGGCCTCGTGAATCGGGCCGCCTTCATCGCGGCCGTCGTCGAACAGTTCGAGGATCCGTTCAAGGCGCGACGCCTGGACCATTTCTTGACTTCGGGAAGCCCAACGGCCGCCTTGGACCGATTGGCCTCATCGCTTCATCCGCCGTCGATCCGCCTTCAGGTCCAACGGGATTTCCGGGTGACGGCCTGGTGCTACACCGACGCCCGACACGTCGTCGTCACGCATGCGTTCGTGAAATCGTCGGATCCGGACTACCGAAGGGCCGCACGCATCCATGACGACCGATTGACCGGATACGTTCGAGGCATGCAGGAGTTCTTGGAGCGCTTGGGAAAACGTTGAGCGGCTTCCTCGGGCCTTGGGATTGGATTGCCCCAAAGTGCTCGTTGGACCTCATGGACGCCGTGATTCAAGGATCAAAGACGTCATCGTACCGGTTGGAATTCCCGACCCAGTCGTTGCTCACCCAGGCGTTCAAGACGTAAGGGACCGGCGTTGCATCAACCCGCGGAACGGCAGGAACCGCACATTCTGCCCCCTCCACTTCGCCGACAAGCAACTCTACGCGGTTCGGGTGGAGCGAATTTGGGAAAGCCTGGGCCAAGGCCTCATGCGCTCGGGCGGGACCAGGCAGTTCGTCGTCTTGAGAACACTCGGTCAAGATTCCGTCGGCCACCAATCCGAGGGATAGGTCGTCGCCAAGGCCGGGCGCCCAGGTGCCGTCGTAATCGATTCGGGCCCCGACCCAGAGCCCCCCGGGGCCCCAAGGCTCGAACAAGACCTTGTCCAATGAGTTCGCTTGGCCTGGCTGTGCGGCGTCATGCAGGGTGAAACGGACGTCCTGGTAAACATGGAAGGCCAAGCTGGAGTAGGCGACCGGCGTTGAATTCACTTCGACGTACGCCGCCATTGCATACGGCGGGCCGAGCGGCAGCGTGACGTTGAACCACTCGCCAACGGCGGTGCGAGCGAACTCATGGAACGGATGGCTGGACGGGTCAAACCAAGGCTCGGTGCGGTTTTCCAGCGTGCCCCAAACGACGACCGTGTGTTTGCTCGGGACATTGGATCCCCGCGGGAACACGCCCGCCTCGAACGAGGTCGTGAGGCCGGACCAATCTATCAGGAACTCGCTTCCGCCATCCTGCACAGCAAGTGGATTGCCAGGCGTGGTTCCAACGGCCGGGAGCTCGGCGCTGGAATGCGAGTATCCCGCCCCGACAAGTTGGCTCCCATCCTCCAAGGTTCCAAGTTTGGCAAACCACTCGAACCCGTTGTCCTCGAGGAAGTGAGGGACCTTGGTCCAGTCGCCCGGTAGGCAACCGTCGCAGGACAAAGGGGGTCGCTTGGGCGCATCGGCCTGAAGGCAGCCGGCAAAGACCAGCATGACCAGGATTGACGCCGCGCGCCTCATACGCGTTCAATGCTAGGGTTGAGCTTGAATCCCTACGGTCGGGGTGGGGCCACCGTCAGGATTAGGTCCCCCGAACTCCTCGTAATCGCTGTTGTCGCACCATACGGTCTCCGAGCAGATGCAGGAGTACCTGGAGACCATCTACCGCCTGGAGGAGGCCAATGAACCGGCGCGCACCGGCGAGATCGCCAAGCACCTGGACGTGGCGCCGCCGTCGGTGACGGACATGATCCAGAAGCTGGAGAAGGCGGGCTACGTGCAGTACGAGCCGTACAAGGGCGTCGTGCTGACGGAGTCGGGGCGCGCCGTCGGCAAACGGCAGCTGGAGAAGCACCGCATCATGCAGGCATTCCTCCAGGAGGTTTGTGGCATGGACCACCGTGCCGCGCACGAAGCCGCCTGCGACATGGAGCACACGTTGCCGCCGCAGCTCGAGGCATGGTGCACCAAGTATCTGGCCAAGCAGCTCGGGCACCCCTTCGACACGACGCGCAAGGTGCGGGAACAAATCCACTGAGCCGGAGGGCCCACCAATCTGCGAAATGGTTTGCTGGTGCTCAGCGTCTGCGGAATCTGTGTTAGGGCCCCCTAAACTCCTAAATACGGGTCCCTCGTCGGCGATTTCGAGGACCCGAAATGTCGTTCGCTGGCGTCGCCGTCGTTGCCCTGCGCGAATCCCTGGAAGCCCTGCTTGTCTGCGGCATCCTGGCCGGCATCGTCGCCAAACTCGGCCACCCCGCGGCACGCAAGCCCATCATTCTCGGCGGCCTTCTCGGCGTCGCCGTCTCCATCGCGGTCGGCGTCGCCACGCACAAACTCGCCAGCGACCTCTACGACAAGCACGGCGCCGCCTTCGAGGCCGCTGCCAGCCTCGTCGCCGTCGCCATCCTGACCTACATGGTCGTGTGGATGTACAAGCACACGCAGCAGTCGATGGGCGCGCTGCACGCCAAGGCCAAGGACGCCGTCCTGTCCGGGCGCTCATCCGTCCTGCTGGGCCTCGCCTTCGTCGTCGTCGTGCGCGAAGGCCTCGAGACCGTCGTCTTCGTCGCGGCCCAGGCCGGCCAGACCAGCGCGGGCGGCATCGTCCTCGGACTCGCCGTCGGCATCGCAGTGAGCGTCGTCCTCGCGTTGCTGCTGTTCCGCGGCATCGTGCACCTCAGCGTCGAGCGCTTCTTCGCCGTCACGGGCATCCTGCTCATCCTCGTCGGCGGCGGCCTGCTCGGCTACGCGATGCATGAGGGCGCCGAAGTCGGATGGTTCCCCGAGACGCCCCAGGCCTGGGACACGTCCGGCGCGCTGCCGCACAAGTGCCCCGAATCCGGCCCCGTCGATGCCGGCTGCATCACGGGATCGTTCCTGCACGGCCTGATGGGCTACCGCGACACGCCGGCCTGGCTCGACCTCGGCGTGTGGCTCGCCTACGTCGGCGCCATGAGCGTGTGGTACCTGCGCCCCATGATGGCGCGCCGCGGCCACACCCAGGCTTGACACGGCCGACCTCGATGTTGTCCCAGGGACTCCCTGAGGGTCGACCTTAAGCCGAGGAGCGACCACATTGTGGTGCTTCACAACAGAAGGCAAAGACCGCCCCGGAGCGGCCCGCCGCCCCCATCTCTATAGATTCTGGGGGGCGCAGCCAAGTCGCCGCCCGGCCAATTGCAACTCACGAACATGAACGACAACAACAAACTGCGCATCGCCGTCGATTTCGACGGCGTGCTCTTCGACCACGTCCCGTACGTCCTGCGCGGCTTCCGCGACCGGCTTGGCATCGACCTCGCCGCCGAAGGATTCCGCCACTGGGACTACTACCAGTACCAGCAGGTCAAGGACGCCGACTTGCCGCCCAGCCAAATCCAACGCGTGCTGCGCGACATCGAGACCGACTTGAAACTGCACCGCGAGGCGCCGCGCGACAAGCTCGCCGGCCGCGTCATCGCCGAATGGATTGCCGCCGGCCACACCGTCGACATCGTCACGGCCCGCAGCCGCGACGCCGAGAAGGCCACCCGCGCGTTCCTCAACGAGCACAGCATCCCCCACCACGGACTCGTGATGGAACGCTGGCTCAAGACCGGCTGGGACGTCCTCATCGACGACGCCCCGCACAATGCGCTGCTGGCCG
Source organism: Thermoplasmatota archaeon (assembly GCA_038046725.1). Lineage (GTDB taxonomy): Archaea > Thermoplasmatota > E2 > JACPAO01 > JAHFTW01 > JAHFTW01. The sequence continues at coordinate 19,757 of JBBSVQ010000007.1, forward strand.
CCGCCGACGGCACCCTGGCCCTGCTCATGGACCACCCCTACAACCGCGACGTGCCCACGCACACCAACCCGGTGCGCGTGCGCGACTGGCAAGAAGTCGCGGAACGCGTCGAGGCCCACCTCGACAAGCTCGCGGTCCATGCCCAGGCCCAGCACAGCGGTTGAAACGGCCAACCGGGTGCGGCCCGTTGGGGGGCCTTGGATTTAGCAGAAACTCTGCAAATCAAGCGGGCCCCAAGCCTTCGGTTGGCCCGCGCACGCCTTGCAATTCAGCTGATTCAGGCCGCCCGACGGCGCGCGTTCGGTGACCCGCGCCAGTGCAACGCCTTCCGCCGGCGACTCCGACGCCCACAAGACGAAAGGCATCGGCGCCCCGCGCCCATTGCATCTGGTTGGTGCCGTCGTCGGAGTCGTCACAAGGCGAAGCATTGCCGTGACTCAGGAACGGGCGCAGTCAGCCGCTTTGGGCATCCCGTGGATTGGCAGGAATCTGCTGAATCCAAGGTCCCCCAGCGGGAGCCGAAGGCCCCCAGCTGTAGCCGCCGACCAGCGGCAGGCTCAAGAACACCCTCGGGTCGGCAGGGCTGCTCCGGAAGCCACATGGTGAACTGACCCGAAGCCCAAGCCCGCAAGGGCCGGGGACGAAGGTCGGGATACCCGGAGCGAGTTGACCCCCATGGCATCCTTCAAACTCGTCATCAACGACCCCGCGACCGGGAAATCCTTCAACTTCGAAGTGACCGGCCACCACGCCCAGTCCTTCATGGGCAAGAAGATCGGCGACCAAATCGACGGCATCAACGCCAACCTGCCCGGCTACAAGCTCGCCATCACCGGCGGCTCGGACAAGGCCGGCTTCCCGATGCGCGGCGACTTCGAGGGCTCCACCCGCCGCCGCCTGCTCCTGACCGAGGGCGTCGGCTTCCACCCGAAGGACTACCCCGGCAAGCGCAAGCGCATGTCCGTCCGCGGCAACCGCGTGTCCGTCGAGATCGTCCAGGTCAACCTGAAGGTCAGCAAGGCCGGCAGCAAGCCGGTCGGCGACCACTTCGCGGCCCTCGCGCCCGCTGAGAAGAAGTAGGACCGAAAAGCCCGCAGGGTTTTTCGGTCTCTAGGCCACGCCCGCAGGGCGGCGCCGTCCGCATCGGACCTAGCTTGGGCGAACACAGATTCCCCAGACAAATTGGGGCTTGCCTGGCGTTCCAGTGAGAAGCCCACAGATTCATCCTTGGTGTCATCGATCTCTGGCTGAAGCCAAACCTTCCATGCTTGACCGAGACGCCCCAAATACCTCCGGGCGAGTCTGGGCGGCATGGACGACATCTTCGCACCGCCCACCCGCGCGGAACTCGTCTGGACCCTGCTCGGCATCGCCGCCGTAGCCATCCTGGCGCACTTTGCCGTGCCCCTCATCGCATCCTAAGGCAAATTCGCGCTCTCAGGTAGGGTTTTCTCCAGGACCTCCGTCGCGCGCCCCGTGGCAGCCAAGAAGGCCGTGACCGAATCCATGACGGAGGGCGCAGCCTTCGAGCAGCCCGAGGTCAACATCGGCCTCATCGGCCACGTCGACCACGGCAAGACGACGCTCACCAAGGCGCTGTCCGGCACGTGGACCGACACGCACTCCGAGGAAGTCAAGCGCGGCATCAGCATCAAGCTGGGCTACGCCGACACCACGTTCTACAAGGGCAAGGACAAGGACGGCGCCGACTTCTACTCCACGAAGCCCGACGACGTCCGCCTCGCCGGAACGCCCGCCAAGTTGCGCCGCGTCTCCTTCGTCGACGCCCCCGGCCACGAGACCCTCATGGCCACGATGCTGTCCGGAGCCGCCCTCATGGACGGCGCACTCCTGCTCGTCGCCGCCAACGAGAAGTGCCCGCAGCCACAGACGCGCGAGCACCTGATGGCCCTGCAACTCGCCGGCGTCAAGACCATCGTCATCGTCCAGAACAAGATCGACCTCGTCGACGAGAAGCGCGCCCTGCAAAACTACGAGGAAATCAAGGCCTTCGTCAAGGGCACGGTCGCGGCGGGGGCCCCCATCATCCCCATTTCGGCGCACCACGACGTCAACATCTCGGCCCTCATCGAGGCCATCGAGAAGACGATTCCCACGCCGACGCACGACCCCAAGGCGGACCCCCTCCTGCTCGTTGCGCGTTCCTTCGACATCAACAAGCCCGGCACGCGCCCCGAGAAACTCAAGGGCGGCGTCCTGGGCGGCTCCATCATGCGCGGCGCCGTGCGCGTCGGCGACGACATCGAAATCATGCCCGGCCTGCGCGTCGAGCAGGGCGACAAGGCCACCTACGTGCCGCTGCGCACCAAGGTCGTGAGCCTCATGGTCGGGACGCAAGCCGTCGAATCAGCCGGCCCCGGCGGCCTGCTGGCCATCGGCACCGAGCTCGACCCGTCCGTCACCAAGGCCGACAACCTCGTCGGCCGCGTGCTCGGCCACCCGGGCAAGCTGCCCAAGACCGTCGACCGCATCACGATGCAGGTCCACCTTTTGGAGCGCGTCGTCGGCGCCGAGGACGAGTCGGCCGTCGAGCCCATCAAGATCAAGGAGCCGCTCATGCTCAACGCGGGAACGGCCACGACTGTCGGCATGGTCCTGAAGTCCGCCAACGACGTCGTCGATGCCGTGCTCAAGCTGCCGGTGCCCGTCGTGCCCAACCAGCGCATCGCCGTGTCGCGCCGCGTTGGCGGCCGCTGGCGCCTCATCGGCTACGGGATCCTCAAGTGACGCGCGCCGTCGTCTTCGACACCAACGCGCTCCTGCTGCCGTTCGCCAATGGAACCAAGCTCGAGGATGAGATCCTGACGCTTCTCGGCGCCACCGAGTGGCTCGTACCATCGAGCGTGATGGTCGAACTCAAGACGCTGGCGCACAAGGGCGAGGGTGCAACGATGCGGCACGCCAAGATGGCCGTCAAGTACGCCGAACGCTGCAAGGTCGTCACGACGAAGCTCGCCGGCGACGACGGTCTGCTTGACGTTGCCCGCAGCCACAAGGCAGCCGTCGTGACCAACGACAAGACGCTGCAAGAGGAATGCGTGCGCTCCGGCCTCACGGTCATCGTGGCGCGCGAGAACGGCCGCCGGCTCGCCATCAAGGGCGCGGCTGCTGGTCCGTTCTAGGTTTCGCGCAGCTCACTCCGCCCAAACAGGGATTCCGGTGATCTCGGTGATGCTAGCTTCGGGATCACCGCGCATCACCGGAATCCCTGTTTGGGAGTCGTCAGCGCAGTTGGCGGCGAGGCAGCGGCATGGGCTGCGGGCCGCGCCCGCGCAGGCGCTTGGCCGCCGAGCGGCGCAACTGCGAATCGACGAGCAGGGGCAGCACCGTCAGCACGGCGAAGATGCTGATGGCGGACACGACGGTGCCTTGGAAGCGGTACCACAGCCCGAAGCCGATGGCGAGGACCACGATGAGGATGGCTGTGCGCGCCTCGCTGCGAGCGGACTCAAGGAGGATCTCGGAAGCCACCGCGGGGTCGAGTTCGGATTCCCCGTACCGGAAGACGCCGGTGACGAGGGACTTGGCCACGCCTCACCAAGACCGCCGTTGGGGAAAAGGGCTGCGGATGCTGGAAGGCCAATGGATGTGCGACTTCACCGACCCCGTGGTTTCAGTCAAGGCAACCGGCCGCATGGACAGATTGATGAACTTGGCAAGCGTATACGGCGTATACATGACAAAGATGGTCCAGTTGTCGGAGGACGCTTACGTCCGCCTGCGTAGCGTGAAGAAGTCTGACGAGTCGTTTTCTGACACGGTCATCCGCCTCGTGCGCGGCCAGGCGCGGCGCGTTCCGCTGCAGGGCCTCAAGTCGATGCGAACCGACGCCGAACGGGACGCGCATCTGCGCTGGATCAAGGAAGTCGACGCTCTCGACAAGCCGAAGCGCTTGCCCCGGAAGTGACGCCATGGCCGTCCTCGATACGAACTTCCTCATCGCGCTTGAGCGCCAAGACCCGAAGGCCATCGCCAAAGTCGACGACCTCGTCAAGTCCGCGGCTCACCTGCGGATTCCCGCGGCGGCCTGGGTCGAGTATCTGTCCGGGGTCTCGTCCAAGCGTCGCCACGCCGCCCAGGCCGACCTGGACGAAACCTGCGTCTTCGAGCCCTTCACCCGGGACCAGGCAATCATCGCGGTGCGGCTCCAGTTGGACTTGATGGAACGCGGGGCACGCATGAGCTGGAACGATCTTCAGATTGCGGCGGCCGCCTTGCACTTTGACGAGCAGGTCGTTTCCCGGGACGCGGCCTTCGACGACGTCACCGGATTGGTCCGTGTGGCCTTCTGAAAGGTCTTGAGCACGACCCGCGTCGCCCAATCGTGCAGACCCGGCTCTGGTTCACCCGCCACGGCGAAGTGGAAGCGCCTTGGGTCGGGACCTTCGTCGGCACCAAGGACGTCGCCTTGAGCGACCTCGGCCGCCACCAGGCGGAGGCCATCGCCAAGTACCTGGAGGACGCCCCCGTCGACGCCATCGTCAGCAGTCCACGCAAGCGTGCCCTGGACACAATCTCCCCCCTCGCGCGCGCCAAGGGCCTCAAACTCGACGTCCGCAAGAACCTGGGCGAAATGGACTTCGGCGCCTGGGAGGGACTCGACTGGCCCGCCATCCAGCAACGCGACCCCGACGTGGCCCGCGAATGGGCCGCCGACCCCGCCAAGGTCCCCTGCCCGAGTGGCGAGAGCTGCGACCTGTTCTTCGAGCGCTGCAGCGCGGAGATCGGGAAACTCGTGGAGGAGTACAAGGGCCGCACCGTCGTGCTGTCCGGCCACGCCGGCGTCAACCGCTGCATCCTGGGAACCGTCCTCAAGCGCCCCTACCTGGATTGCTTCGCCTTCGCCCAGGACTACGGCTGCATCAACGCCGCCGGCTGGGGAGCGGATGGCTTCGGGCAGATTGCATTGGTGAACTTCGTTCCGGGGCCGCGGGCTGCGAAGCAGGGCGATTCGGTGGAGTAGTCCGGGCTCCCCCTTCGCGTCCTTGACACGGCCCATCGCTTGTTTGGCAAGCCATTCGAGTTCCTGCATGGCACTCACTGTCTTGGTGTTCGTCGCAGAATCGCGCCACAGCCGCACAGCGCGAACCGCAGCCTTGGCTAGGTCTTCCATGCTGTCGGATGTGCGGCGGTGCAGAACAAGAAATCGAAGGGGTTGGCGGATTCGCTGAAACCTGTTTCCGTGGAGGACTTTCACGTGGTTTCGCGACCTCGCCGCCGTGGACTTGGCTTTGCAGGTCGTACGCGTCGGCCATGCGGCAGAAAATGGATGTCGTAGAGCTGAAGTCGACCGCGAACGGGTACGAGTTCACGCTGCGAGGCCAGGAGTTCCGGCTGCGGTTCGAGGATGGGGCCTGGAGGCTGCGCTCGCCGGGCCAACCGGACGTCTCGGCGTTGTTCGAGTCGTTCAATGAGGCGATGAACTTCGCTTTGGAGAACGGCCCGTTCGATAACTAGGGTCTCGGGCAACTTCGATTGTCCAATTTCTGCCACAAGGACACGTGGATTGCCAAATCCATCCGCGATAATCCTTGGTGTCCTCGATGAGCCCAAGCTTCAGAATGCGGCCGCAAGGGCAACCCACTTCGGGGACCAACATGCCTCCGAATATCCCCAAGTCTCTACGTGCTTGTCCTAGAGGTCAGTCAAAGGCGCCTGTATGTGCCGGGCACCACGCGCTCGATGACGCCGCCGGCGACGAGTACCTGAAGTTGTTGGCGAACCTTGGGTCGAACATTGCGATTCTTGGGGTGGAGGGCCTGGAGCTTGTCCTCGCATCCGTACACATCAGTCAAGGTGAATTGACTGCCTGAACGCAAGGCGAGGTCGTCCAGACACGAAAGCACGTCCGTCACCCATCCACGTTTCTCGGCTCCAAGGGCTCGCAGAAAGGAAAGCTCGGCGAACTGTTTGCGAACGGCTGCCTTCTTGGCAAGCCGGCCGTCGGCAACGACTGCAATCTTTCCGACCCGAGGGATTCGGTCCAGGTGGAGGTTCGACCCGATCCAGCCGGCGCGTCGGGCCGTCGCCTTGAGCGGCTTGCGCTTCGACACGACGCTGAGCGTCATGAAATGGCCCGGGACCCAGACCAGGTCGTTGACGAGCAACGCATCGCGGTCATAGGCCATGAAACAATAGTCGGGAGCCCGCCCGGCAAGAATTGCGGCCCGCTTCTTCTCGTATGCAGAATTGCTCACGGTCGAAGCCAGCCGGCCATGCTTGGCCTTGAGTTGCACGCGGCGAGAGCAGGTCGGACACTGGTAGTCCTCAACCGCCCGGTTGGGCTCGTGGGCTGTGAGGCGGTTGGAAGCGCAAGCGAGGCAGAACAGGTTCCCCTCGGCCCAGCCTTCAGTGACCTTGCGGGCCCACTGGCTCTTGCTTGTGAAGTGGTCGCCGAGTCGGCCATCCAATGCAAGGTTCACTTTGGCCGGCCCCGCAAGTTGACTTGGAATTGGATGCGCCGCTTGCTGGTCCGTTGTTCGACTTCATTGAGCGTCAGCAGGACGAAGAACGGCGGCTTCCCCTCCGAAGGCGACAAGACCACGAAGGCGAACTTGTAGCGGTCGCCGAGCCTTGCAGCAAGCTTGTATTCGTTCTCGGTGGCCCCAAAGAAGAAGCCGTACAGGTTGTCATCCTCGATGGCCTTCTTCGTGGCCTTGACCTCGACCAACCGGACTCCGTCGATGTGCTCATGCACGTTTTCTGCGGTGAGAGGCGGGGTTGGCACGTCCGTCTGGATGAGGTCGAAGGCGCGAGCCGAGAACTGCTCCACCCCCAGCAATTCCAGGATGCGTTTTCGCGTGGCCGAATCCGGACGCTGGAACGCAGAATCGCGCTTGAGGAGCACGTCGAGGGCCGCGTCCTCCTTGACGTTGTTGAGCTTCGTCTTGCCGTACGAAGCCTCCCGACTCATTCAGTCGTTTCAGCCAAGCGAGATCCATAGATCTGCCGATCACCGGGACTTCGAGGCGCGCGAAGCGCCGCCGAGTCCGGGCCGTAGCCGGCCGAAGGCCGCTGCGGCCCCAGGGGTGTCGGGGGCGAAGCCCCTGACGCCGACGCCCGCCCGGGGCGCATCAGTGCTCCGGGCGCTAGGAGGCGCCGTAGGCGCCGACGCCAGGATTTGAACCTGGATGCGCTTGCGCGCGGCGGTTTTCAAGACCGCTACCATACCGGATTAGGTGACGTCGGCAGTTGAGGTGGCCGCTGCTCGCAGTGAGCGCGGCCTACGCTGATGATTCGCGGGCGTTGTGGCCCAAGCCGTTCATCGCGTCATCCATGCCTGGCCGGGCACTTGAACCCGCCTACGATTCGGCCGTGACGGTGACGTGCAGGCGGTGCTGTCCCTGTGGTTCCGTGTGCTCCACGAAGTACCAGAGGTTCCACGTCCCGGGGGCGGGGTCGTTGACGACGAGGGTGAGTTCGTCGCCGGTGAAGGCGCCCTGGTCGAAGTAGTCGGCGGGGCCGCGGATGCGTCCGTTGGTGGCGAAGACCTCCAAGGGGGCTTGCAGGCGTTCGAAGTGCGCCGTCATCGTCAACATCCCGTTGGGGACCTCGAAGTCGGTGATCTTCACGTCGTTGCCAAACGGTCCGCTGGGCACGCCGTTCGTGTAGTTCCAGTCCATGTCGACGAGGACCTTCGTGCCGGTCGTGGCGACCTCGGTGGCGTCGGCTTCGAGGACCTCGCCGGTCTCGGCGTCGATGAGGACGGTGGCCCCCGTTGTGTCCTTGCCGTCGGCGGCGGCCTCGAGGTCGGCGTAGGTCACTTGCCAGAACCCGCGGGCCTCGCCGCCGCAGCCATCCAGGAAGCCCTCGTTCATCGTGAGCTCGTACAGGAACTGCCCGTCGGGCGTGGCTGCGATGGCTGTTTTCATGGCATCCTGGCGCCGCGCGATGTCCGCGGCCTCGGAACTCGTGACCTTCCAGTCGGCGACGTCGGATTGCCGGCACACGTTCAGGCCGCCCGCCTTCGGTTCCTCCGTTGAGTCGGCGTCCTGCCCATCCTGGCCGTACACGCGCACGCTGCCGCCGGCCGTTCCCGTGGCTTCATGGATGGCGATGGCGGCGTTGCCGTCCTCGCCGAGCATGAGGAAGAGGACGACCCAGCCGCCGACGACGCCGTCGCCGAGCCTGCCGTCGCGTCCGTCCTCCAAGGCGAGGGCGGTGAACGCGTCCGCGAAGGCGTCCCGTTCTCCGATGACGGCCTGCGTGGCGCTGGCGTTGAGGTCGCCCTCGAACCCGACCAGGCCGACGAACACGCTTTCGGTGTAGCCGCCGGCCTCCATGTTGCGGTCCAGGCTGCTGCGGGCGCGGTCGTAGGCCTCGCGAGCCGTGATTGGGTCGTAGCGCCCCGGCATCAGGCAGCCCGAAAGGACGCCTACGAGGAGCAGGCCAGCGGCAACGACAGCGAGACGCATCATGACGCGCACCGGGGCTGAAGTAAAGCCTTCTCCGGTGCATCCCTCGGCCAGGGGAAGCGGGAATCCGGGAGCCGACCTTCATAACCGGGCGCCCTCGTGCTGGCCCCCGTGCAGAAGACGGCCCCCGCGACAGCCGAGCTGATGGCCAAGGCCCACCGCGTGGACCATCCCCACCTCGTCGGCGCCGTCCTGCCCAGCTTCGACCTCGGCGTCGACGGCATCGGGGACCTGCTCGAGCGCCGCGCCCGCGAGGCCCCCGACAAGCCGTTCCTCGTCTTCTACGACGACGACGCCCGCACGCGGTCTGACTTCACGCGCCAGGAATTCCTCGTCGAGGTGCGCAAGGCGTGCAAGGTGCTGGATGACTTGGGGTTGAAGGAAGGCGACGCCATCGCCACCGCGGACGAATTCAACCACAGCGACACCCTCGTCGTCTTGTTCGCTGCCTGGGCCTCGGGGATCCTCGCGGTGCCCCTGAACCTGAAGGAGGACGAGGAGCGCCTGCACTACATCCAGCACCACGCCGGCGTGAAGGCCGTCTTCGTGCGCGACGCCTGCACCGCCCGCGTGGCGCCCATCGCGCGCAAGGCCGGCGCCGAGATCGTCGTGTCCTTTGGTGAAGAGTGCGTCCGCACCCTGTATGACGCCGAGTGGGGCGAGATGATGTACTCCGTGCAGGACGAGGCCGACCTGCCGCCGCGCCGCCTCGACGCCCCGGCACTCAACGTCTACACGTCGGGAACCACCGGGCACCCGAAGGGCGTCATCCTGACCCACGAGATGCTGTACGACGCGCACGGCATCGCCACGCACCACGGCTTCGCGGAATCGGACGTCTTCATGACGGCCATGCCGCTGTTCCACGTCAACGCCGTCGTCACGACGTGCCTCACCGCCCTGTGGTGCGGCGCAAGCATCGTGATGAACCGCAAGTGGAAGCCGCAACTGTTCTGGGAGCGCGTGTACGCCGAGAACGTGTCCGCCACTTCCGTCGTGCCCGCGATGCTGAAGTCGCTGACGGACGTCGGCGACGACCTCGCCAAGTACTCCGGCATCCGCAACCGGTTCCGCACCGTCATTTGCGGCGCGGGCCAGCTCTACGTCGACGTCGCGGAGGCATTCACCAAGAAATTCGGCGTGCGCATCGCGCACGGCTGGGGCATGTCGGAGACGACGTGCTACTCGTGTTTCCTGCCCTCGGACTTGACGGACGAGCAATACCGGACTGCCATCACATTCCACGGGTTCCCCTCCATTGGCATCCCCATTGCGCACAACCAGATGGGCATCATCGACCCCGACACCGGCAAGCCGCGCCCCGCAGCCAAGTTCGGGTCCCCCGTCGGCCGCGAGCACTGGGGCGAAATCGTCGTCTCCGGCCGCAACGTCATGAAGGAGTATTTCCGCAACGAGGAAGCCAACCGCAAGACGTTCCAGCATGGCGTCCTGCAGACCGGCGACGAAGGCTTCTGCGCCCTCGACGCCAAGGGCCGGCCATTCTTCTTCATCGTCGGCCGCATCAAGGAACTCATCGAGCGCGGCGGCGAGAAGTACTCCACGTTCGAGATCGACCAACTGCTGCGCGCCATGCCCGGCGTCGAGAACGCCCTCGCGTACGGCTTCAAGTCGCAGAAGATGGGCCAGGAGATTGGCGCCGTCATCGAATTGCAAAAGGGCGCCAACTTGACCGAGGGCGCCGTGCAGGCGTGGTTCAAGCGCAAGGGCGTCCCGTGGGAGAAGTCCCCGAAGGTCGTCCAATTCGTCGAGGCCATCCCCAAGACGGCGACCGGCAAGGACCAGCGACTCAAGTTCGCGCCGCTGTTCGAGTCGCACTACGAAACCCAGTTCAGGCCCAGCGATGCCTGGAAGCAGGCCTAGCCGCCCGCCCAATCCGCCGATGACGCCGAGCTCGCCGATGCGGTGGTCGGCAATCGGCGCCGTCGGCACGATCGGCGGATTGGTTCGCTAGCCTCAAGAGCCAAAGGGAGCGTGGCAAACGCGTGGCCAGTCCCCCGCCTCCCAAGATGCCCGGCAAGCCCAAGGAGCCCACCGCGGCGTGGCGCCTGAAGGTCGGCATGGTCACGCCTTGGCTGTTCGCCGCCTTCGTCATCGGCGGCCTCATCCAGGTCTTCCTCGCCGGCTACGGCATCGAGAACCTCGGCGCGCAAGGCATGGAGTACCACGGCTTCTTCGGAGGCGCGGTCCTGCACCTCCTTCCCCTCATCATCGCCCTCGTTGGCTTCCTTGGGGCCGACTGGCGTGCCGGCGTGGGCGGCGTCGTCCTGATGGTGCAGTTCGAGCTTCAATTCGCCTTGCTCGGCGGCACCTACGCTCCCGTCCTGGCCTTGCACGCCCTCAACGGTGTGCTGATGGTCGTCTTGGCGACCGCGTTCTTCTTCCGCCGCCTGCCCTGGGCCAAGAAATCCGTCGCGGCCCCGGCATCGGTGGCTGCCCCCAGGCCCATGGTGAGCCTCCGGCCCGCCGCCCCGCCGCTGCACACGCCCAACACCCCGCGTCCACCCACCCCCCCGCAACGGTGAATGCCTCCGGGCACCATGGGCGGGCATGCAGTATGCCCTTCGCAAGACCACGAGCAAACCCTTCGCGCAGGCGGTCGCGCGAGCCCGCGAACTCATCGCAAAGGAGGGCTTCGGGATCCTGTGCGAAATTGACATCCAAGCGAAGATGAAGGAGAAACTCGGGCGGGACATGCCGCCCTACCTCATCCTCGGGGCCTGCGCTCCCCCCTTGGCATGGAAGGTCCTTGGCGTGGCCCCCGACGTCGGAGTGTTCCTGCCCTGCAACGTCTGCGTCTACGTTGACGCCACCGGCAAGACCGTCGTCAGCGCAATCGACCCCGACACCATGGAGGCCATCATCCACAACCCAACCGTGGCCGAGGTCGCCAAGGAAGTCAAGGGGCGCCTCCAGCGCGTCGTGGACGGCACCGCGGCATGAGCCTGCACGAGTTGCAACCCGCCGCCGAGGCGCGCTGGTCCACGACCGACAAGGTCCTGCACAAGGTCTCGAAGAAGACGCCGCTCGACCCCGACCCGCAGATTGCCGAGGCCGACGGCTTCGCCACCCTCGTGACCTCCATCGTGCACCAACAGGTCTCCATGGCCGCCGCCCGCACCATCCATGGGCGCCTCGTTCAGGCCTTGGGTGGCAAGGTGACCCCGCGCCGCGTCCTCAACCGCACGCCCGACCAGTTGCGCGCGGCCGGGCTGAGCCGAATGAAGGCCGCCTTCATTCTCGACCTCGCCGACAAGACGTTGCGCAAGGAGGTTGAGTTCGCGCGCTTTCCGGCCATGACGGACGACGAAATCCTTGCGGAACTCACGGAAGTCAAGGGAATCGGGACCTGGACGGCGAAGATGTTCCTCATGTTCCACCTCCACCGCCCCGACGTCCTGCCGTTCGAGGACCTGGGCTTGCGCCTCGCCGTGTCCGAGGTGTACGGGGTGCCGCCCGAAATGGCTCCCCAAGTCATGGCGGAGCACCGCGAGGCGTGGTCGCCCTATTGTTCAGTGGCCAGCCGCATCCTTTGGCAGTCCCGGCGCACGCCCGCCAAGTAGGCCGCGCCCCGCCTCTTCTGGCCGCTTTTCCTCTGTATGCAGCAACTCCCGGCAACGGGGTCCATTTCCGGGGAATGGGCGGAACCGAATCGGCGAGGCTAAAGGTCTGTTTCCGGTGGAAGTGGCATGGATGGGGACATGTTCACTCGAAACACGCAGCGCACCGGCTTCGACTGGTCCAGCTTCAACTGGTGGGGCCTGTTCATCCTCATCATCGGCGTGCTCTGGCTCGGCGACGAACTGGAGTGGTTCAACTTCGATTGGTCCATGATGGCCCCCATCGCCCTCGTCTTCGCCGGCATCATGGCCTTCCTGCCGAAGCGCCGCTAAGGTCACCTGGCCAGACGTTCCCCGGCTTCTGTGAGTTCCCCGGAAGCCCGACTAGGGCGCCCACGGCAACCTTGAAGCGCCCTGCCCTAGCTCGGCCGCGCATGCGCCTGACCCCCATCGTCCTCGTCGCCCTGTCCCTGCTGGCGGGCTGTTTCGGAGGCGAGGATGGCACGTCCGACCCAGTTCAGGACGAGCCGGTGTCCGGCCTGTCCGCCGACGCGGACCTGACCACATACGCTCCGTTTTCGCTGCAGCTCTGTGATCAAGGATACCGCCTCGTGCAAGTCGCGATGCAAGCTACCGCCGCTTCCGCAGACCGGTCGTGCGATTTCCGCGTCACGAAGCCCCTCGAGGACCCCACGCGCTTCGATTGGCAGGGCCAACACGGCCCCGGCAACGAAGTCAGCATGGCCGTCGACCCCAATTCGCCCCTCACGCTGGCCGGCGGCGCCAAGGACTACACAGTCTCCTACATTTCGGACACGGCGGACTGCGGCGAGTACACGGTGTGGAACGGCCACTTCTGGAGCCACGACGGCGGCCGCACCTGGGCCAACGACCTCGTCCCCGGCTTCGTCGGCGACCCGCGCCCCAGCCCGCTGAAGGGGAACCTGTGCAACACCGACCCCGTGTCCGTGTTCGACTCCGACGGCACGTACTGGCACAACGGCCTGAACTATCGCGGTGCCCGCGAGGACGTCGGCGACCCCATCACGCCCACCGGCGACGGCGGCGTGCTGACCGGGAGCCAGATCTTCTTCGCGCGCAGCACCGACGGGGCGCAGACCTTCGACCGCATCACGTTCGCCAGCTATGGCCAGAACGACCCGGGCATCTTCAACGACAAGAACTGGGTCGCCGTCGATCCCGACTCGGACCACATGATCCACACCTGGACCAACTTCTACGCGGCCGCCCCCCTCATCATGTACGTCGAATCCTTCGACGCGGGCGCGACGTGGTCGCAGCCCGTGCCGCTCACGCCCGGCCCCAGCATCCCGGGCATCACGGGGGGCCAGGCCGGCCTCGCCGCACCCACGGGCCAGTTCTCCATGCCGCAGTACGACGCCGACGGCGACGTCTGGGTCATCTGGAGCGCAGCGGGAGGCGTGGCCATCACACGCGGCGACAGGCACCGCGACCTCATCGAGCAGGACGAACGCGTCGCGACTGTCTTCGAGCCGGCGCGCATCGCCGTCACGCCGGGCGGCATGGGCGGCACGGGCTGCCTGACGAAAGCCGACTTCCGGACGTCCGTGTACCCGGTCTTCGCGGTGGACACCTATGGAGCCGATCACCGCAACCGCAAGTACCTCGCCTGGCCCGCCGCCGGGGTAACTGGGACGGGCATCTGGGTGTCCCACTCCGACGACGCCCTCACGTGGACGGCGCCCGTCGAGGTCACCAAGGACCTGCCCGAGGACCAGTTCATGTCGTGGATTGACGTCGACCCCTTCGGAACCGTGCATGTTGCTTACTACGACTGCTCCGTGGACGTCGGCGGCACGAACATGACGATGGGGTACACCTACTCCCTCGACGGCGGCGACACCTGGGCGCCCAACGTCTGGGTCGGCCAAATCCCCTTCGACGGCGACCTCGGCCACCACCAGTCCGGTGTGCCCTTCATCGGCGACTACATCGCCGTCGACGCCTCCTGCCAGGCCGTCCACTTCTTCTGGGCCGACACCCGCCACGGCCGCAGCGACGTCTACGCGGCGACCCTGTTGCGCGACCCGCTGGCGATGAATGCCTACGCCCCCGAACTGGGCTCGGGCGGCGTCAGTTGCGACTACGACGGCCCGTAGCGGACCCCACCTCCCGGCCTACCCTTAATATCGCCTGGCATTTGCCACCCTCGTGGCATACATCCGGGTCGTCGGGGAGGACGAGGCCGACGGCAAGCTCTTCGACATCTACGACGAGATTCAACGCAACCGTGGCCGCGTCAGCAACATCCTGCGCGCCTCGAGCCTGGACCCCAAGGCCCTGCGTGCCCACCTCGACCTCTACATGGCCACCGTGTTCGGCAAGGGCGGACTGAGCCGCCGCGAGGCCGAGCTTCTCGCCGTCGTCGTGTCGGCCGCCAACGGCGACGACTACTGCGCCCAGCATCACAGCGAGGCCCTCGACCGCTACGCCAAGGACCCCGCCTGGGTCAAGACCCTGGCCGCCGACCCCGGCAAGGCCAAGCTCAACGAACGCGAGGCCGCCCTCGCGCACTTCGCCCTCGGCCTGACCAAGCACCCGGCCAAGGGCCAAAAAGAGGCCGTCGCCGCCCTGCGCAGCCGCGGCTTCACGGACGAGCAGATCCTGCAGGCCGCCCAGGTCGTGGCGTACTTCAACTTCGCAAACCGCATCAGCCTTGGCTTGGGCGTCGAACTCGAGCAAGACGGCGAACGCGACTACCACTACTGAGGTCGCGCCACAGGACAGCATCCGTGATATCGGTGTCATCGGTGGATTGTCGGGCGGCAAGGCACGCCCATCCACCGATGTCACCGATGACACCGATGCGGTGACCTGGCATGACTGAACCAATCGTCGCAATGGCCCTCGGCCTCGGCCTTGGGCTTTCCTTGGCCGCCCCGCCGGGGCCAGTCAATGCCCTCATCGCCCGCGAGGCCACCGTGGGCGGTGTTCGTGCCGGTGTTCGCGCCGGGCTGCCCGCGCCCATCGTCGATACGGCGTACATGCTGCTCGTCCTCTTCGGCGTCGCCCGCCTGGTGGACCTCGAGTCCATGACTCCATGGCTGGCCACCATCGGCGCCGCCTTGATGGCCTGGCTTGCCGTGCAGGTCGCCCGCGTCCGCGACGGGGCCGGCAAGTCCCTGACGGGGCCGGCCGCGGTGTGGATGGTCACCCTGACCAACCCCTTCCAGTACGCCTGGTGGCTGTCGGCCGGCGCCGGCGACCTCGTCCAACTCGGCGCCTTCGGCATCGCCGGCTTCCTCCTGGCCATCTTCGGTTGGGTGTTCGCCTTCAGCGGCCTCGTGTCGCTCGGCGCCCTGCGCTGGGCATGGTTCCCGTCCGCCATCACGGTGCTGTCCGCGGACCTGTTGCTGCTCTACGCCATCCGCTTGCTTTGGCGCGGCGGCCTACTCGGTTAAGCCTTCACAAGGGGCACGGACAACGCGCGGGGTGATGTTTTCAACCGGCCCCCGGTGGCCGCGTCCGTGAGCCTGGCCGACGCCGCACGCGACTTCCTGGAGGGCGCCGGCATCCCGCCTTGGCTCGTCGTGGTCGCGCTCACCCTTGCACCCATCCTTGAGGTGCGCGCCAGCATCCCCGTTGCGATGCTGTTCTACGATTGGGGCTGGGCCGTCACGTTCGCAACCACGTTCCTGGCAAGCCTCCTCATCATCCCTCTCGCGTACGGCATCCTGATCCTGTTCGAACGTCTCGCCCGTTATTCCCGCCGCCTGGCCGCCATCCTCGACTGGCTGTGGCTGCGCACGCGGCGCAAGTCCCTCAAGGCGCAGCGCGCAGGTCACGCCGGGCTGTTCGCCATCGTGGCCCTGCCCCTGCCGGGCGCTGGAACGTGGACGGCCTGCCTGACCGCGTACGTGCTCGGCATGCCGGCAAAGAAGGCGCTCCCCACCATCGTGCTCGGTGCCATCGTGGAATGCGCAATCCTCGTCATCGTCGTGCTGTTCTTCCGCGGCGCGCTGCACTACTTGGCCTAGTGGATTTCGGAGGCCCTTGCGTAGGACGCAACGACGTGGTACGCCTCGCACAGCCGTTGGCCTTCGATGGGTTGGGCCCCGGTTCAGCGGCCCGGAACGTCGCCCCAGAGCAATTTGTGCATCTGCACGCCTGCATGGACGGCAAGGGGCTGCTTTTCCGCCAGAAGCCATTCCGTGATCGCCTTCGCGTCGGTGCCGCCGACGGGATTGAAGTAAACCGGGCACGGGAACGGCCCATGCTCGCGCACGACCTTGGCGGCGAAGTCGAAGTCAGCGCGGTCGGCGACGACGAACTTGAGCTGGTCGGGGGCGCGCAGGTCCGCAAGCAACGAGAGGTCGTTCTTGTCCGCCATGCCCGAGCCGGGGCACTTGACGTCCATGCTGATGCAGAGCCTGTCCCGCACGGCCGGCTCATATTGGTTCGCGCGGGCGAAGGAAAGGTTGCCTGACGTCTCGATGAGCACCGAATAGCCGTCATCGAGCAGGCGCGTGACGAACTCCCACGCGTCCTTCTGCAGCAGCGGCTCGCCGCCCGTGAAGCAGACTTCCCTGCTCGGGTTGGCGGCCACCTGGACCATGAGGTCGTCGAGGCTGCGCTTCTCGCCGCCGTAGAAGGCGTAGGCGGCGTCGCACCAAGTGCAGCGCAGGTGGCAGCCGGTCGAGCGCACGAAGGTGGTGGGCACCCCCATGCGGCGGCCCTCGCCCTGGATGGAGTAGAACACCTCCGTGACCTGCACGGGGCCGCCGAGGCCGTCCCCGCTTAAGGCCGATGGCTGCGGGCCGTCTCGCAGGGGGTCGCACCGGGTTGGGCGCCTATTCGCGCGGAAGGTTCTCGCCCGGGTGCTTCGGGTCGCCCTGGGACACGGGCTCGCCGCCATGCTTCGGGTCGGCGATGTCCTTCTCCATGGCGGCGTGTACGCCGGGGTGGCTCTTGGGGACCTTGAAGACGAGCTTGACGAGCACGGGCACCGCGAACAGGGACAGCGTGATGGCGATTTTCACGGCCTTTTCGACGTGGAAGAGCACGTGTGGCGCCCCCGCGGCCTCCGGGTTGGCGACCAATTGCAGGCCGTGGACGACGGACACATGCTCGCCGACCATCAGGGCGCCGACGAAGCCGACGGCGACGAAGGCCATGTGTTCGAGCAAGGGAAGCCAGTCCATCAGGCGCCCGATGACGGGGGCCAGCAGGCGCAGGCTGAGCAGGCCGAGCGAGGCGGCGATGACGATGAGGACCGTGGAGTGCCTGAGGGTGAAGCCGGCGACGGTGCTCGTGTCGCTGACGTCGCGCACGAAGCCGACCGCGGCCACGACCTGGTCGAGGGCGAAGACGAGGTCGATGATTCCGATCTCGACGACGACGGCCGCGAAGGCGGACAAGCCCAGGAAGGCCAGGAGCGGCTTCTTCTCGTGGGCCAGGTGCTCGTCGCCCTTGCGCTTGAGGGCAACAAAGTGCTTGACCCCGGTGAACAGCAGGTAGGCTCCGCCCAGCACGATGAAGAGCGCGTTCTGGACCAGGACTGCGGCGGCTAGGATGGCGCCGATGCGCAGCACGTAGGCGATGGCCAGACCGTAGTTCAGGGCCCGACGCCGCAGGGCCGGGTCGTGCATGCGGCGCGACAGCACGGTGAGCATCGCGGCGTTGTCGAAGGACAGCACGGCCTCAAGCAGAATCAGGACAAGGATGATCAGCGCGTAGCCGGCGAGGTCCGCCATCGCGCCGCCGACGAATTGGCGCGCTTAAGCCTGTGGAAGGGGTGCGGCAGCTCAGTGCGGTGGGGGGTCGCGTGGGCGCGGCGGCTGGCGCACGCCGTCAATGTCGCGCGGCGCGTCCTTGACGTCCTTGTTCGCCGCCGCCAGCTTGACCGCGTCGACGGGCGGCTTGGGGGGGTCGGAGTTCGTGGCGGCCACGTGCATCCCGGCCGGGGTGCTCTTTGGCCAACCGAAAGCCAGCTTGACGAGGACGGGCACCACGAAGAGCAGCATCGTGACGGCGACGCTGATCGGCGTCGGGATGTGCACGCCGTGGCCGTGGTTGATGAACTCCACCGGATAGAGCAAGACCAGCTTCATGCCGACGTACGTGACGGCGACATACGCCATGTGCTCGAGCAGTGGCAGCCAGTCCATCACACGGGCAATCATGGCAGCGGCGAGGCGCAGGAACAGGATGCCGACGAAGCTCGCGATGACGATGAGCCAGATTTTGGGTGTGAAGGCAACGGCGACGATGACCTGGTCGATGGCGAAGGCCAAGTCGATGAGCTCGATCTGGATGACGATGGCCACGAGCGCCGGGATGCCCATCCGGGTGAACATGTCCGTGTGCATCTCGTGCTCTTTGTGCGAGTGCTGCTTGTGCCGCAGCATGCCGTAGAAATGCTTCGCACCAATGAAGATGAGGTAGCCGCCGCCGACCACCTTCAGGATGGGGTTGGCGATGAGGAACGATGCGAGCAGGATGGCGGCGAAGCGCAGGGTGTACGCGCCGACCAGGCCGTACAGGAGTGCCTTCTTTCGGTCGCGCATGGGCAATTTGCGCACCATGGCCGCAAGCACCGCCGCGTTGTCGAAGGACAACACGGCCTCCAGCAGGAGCAGGGTCAGGACGATGGCCGCGTCTTCGAGGAAGACGTCCATGAACGCCACCTAGGCCACGCTCCGCACAGGGTCCACGACGCCTGCTGCCTCGAAACCCTTCCGACGGAGCACGCAGGACTCACAGGTCCCGCAGGCACGGGCGCCGCCCCGGTAGCAGCTCCAGGTCAATTCCAGGGGGGCTTTCAGGCGCATGCCGAGGCGCACGATGTCGGCCTTGGACAGGTCGACCAAGGGGGCGAGGATACGCAGCGGCTTGCCCTCGACGCCAGCCTTGGTCGCAAGGTTCGCCATGGTCTCGAAGGCGGTCAGGTACTCGGGCCGGCAGTCGGGGTAGCCGGAGTAGTCGAGGGCGTTGGCGCCGATGACGATGGCGCGGGCCCCGACGACTTCGGCGTACGCGAGGGCCAAGGACAGGAAGACGGTGTTGCGCGCTGGGACGTAGGTCGAGGGGATGCGGTCCCCGATGGTCTTGCCCGCCTTGGGAACGGCGATGGACTTGTCCGTCAACGCAGAGCCACCCAGGGCGCCGATGGGCACCTTCAGGACCCGGTGTTCGACGACGCCGAGCGCCTTGGCGACCTTGCGGGCGCTGGCGAGTTCGCGGCGGTGACGTTGCCCGTAGTCGAAGGAGACCGCGTACAGGTCATGCCCCTCGGCCTTGGCCCAGGCAGCGGCCGTCGTCGAATCGAGGCCACCCGAGAGCAAGACGACCGCACGCGGCTTGCCGCCAGATGGACGGCTGCGACGCGCGGCGAGCACACCTTGGCCACGGGTCGGGACTTGAAAACCCCCGCCCCGCGAAATCGACGGGGCCCCGTCCAGGCGCCCCGTCCCGTCACCTGTTGGGTCAGCGCTTCTTTGCGGCTGGCCCTTTTGCCGCCGCGGCCCTGGGCTTCGCCGGCGCTTGGTCGGGTTCGTGGTCCCCGCCACCCGAGGTCATGCGGACGCCCTTGTGGTCGGAGAACCAGGCGCCCTTGCCGTAGCCCTCGTCCACGCCGACTTCGACGAACGCGGTGTCCGTCGTGAACTTCGTGCGCCGCATGAATTCGCGGTACACGTACTTCGCCAGGTCCTCCGCCGTCGTGGACGGGATGGGCAGAAGCGCGCAGTCTTGACGAGGGAAGCTGAACTCCTTCGGCTCACCCGTGTAGGGGTCGGTGACGCGGAACTCGACGACCTTCTTCGTGACCTTGAGGTCGGAGTAGTGGTTGCTGCCCGTCGGGACCAGGACCAGGTGGTCGATCTCGTCGCCGATTGCCTTCAGGGTATCCGTGATGACGCCGAAGTCGAGCACGATGCCCCACTCGTCCTGGTCGCCGCGCATGCGCAAATGGATGGCGTAGGTGTGTCCGTGCAGGCGGCCGCACTTCTTGTGCTCGGGGGTGATGTGGGCGCTGCTGAAGCGCAGGCCCTTGCGCCAGCCGTCGATTTTCAGTTCCAGCATCGGACGTGCCGACCCCCGCCTGCGCAATGGCCTTTTCCCTGTCGGCTCGATGGTGCCCCGTGAACGACGGCTGCCTTGCCTTGGACGCGTGGCTGCTCGCCGCGGGCGCCGTCGGCGTCGTTGTGGTCGTCGCGGACAAGCGCCGCGCTCGGACTGGCCGCCGGCGGGTCCCGGAATTGGTCTTCCATGCCCTCGGGTTGCTTGGCTCCTACGGTGTCATCCTGGCCATGTGGCTCGTTCGGCACAAAACTCGCAAGCCGCGCTTCCTGGTCCCCTTCATGGCCGCGAACGTGCTGAGCCTGGCGTGGGTCATCGCCTTGGGCATCCGTCTGAATTGCTGAGGCCAACGGCCGTCCGAGTTCACAGGGCCCCCCGCAGAAGGAAAACCCTGGGCAACGATTCGTCGAGCATGGACCCCCAGATCCTCACCGTGCTCGTCGCTCTCCTCGGAACCGTAGCGGGTTCACTCGGCACTTGGATGGTGTCACGCTACCGGGACCGAGAACGCGATGCCAGCCAGGCGGACCAGACACTGCGGGACAAGGTTCATCAGCTTGAGATTCGCATTGTGAAGCTTGAGGTCGAGAACAATGCCTTCATCGCCGTCGGCCGCCACGAAGCCGAACGAGGTGGCCCTGATGCTTGACGTCCTGGCAATGGAGCGGCTCCGCCAGCTTGCAGGCAGCGCCGGTCGCGGGACCATCAAGCCCGACGAAAAAGGCGAGGTGCGCTCCATCCTGGCACGAGCCGCTCCCGCGGCCCAGGACCTAGCCTGGCCCGACGTCCTGCAAGTCGCGTACATGTTCTTGGGTGTCTATTCCATCGGGCGGCTGGCCGCCGAGACGGCTGCGGCGGACGCTTCATAGCCGACCCTTCCGTGGCGCAAGCATGCCCAAGACCGTCAAGACGCCGGCCAAGGGGAACGCCAGCAAGGCCGAGACGGACTCGCCGGACGTGCAGGCCGCCCTCGCCCCACGCCCTTACCGGCTGACGCGCGTCGGCGTCCGCGGCGTCAAGAAACCCGTTACCGTCCACCGCCCTGGTCACAAGCCGACGGGCGTCGTGGCGCGCTTCGACCTTTTCGTGGACCTTCCCAAGACGCAGAAGGGCACGCACATGAGCCGCAACCTCGAGGCCCTCGCCGACATCCTCGACGAAGAAGTCGCCACCGAGTCGCCGAGCCTGGAGAACCTGTGTCGCCGCCTCGCGCTGCGCCTGCTCGACAAACACGACTACGCCAGCCACGCGCACGTCAAGGCCGACGCCGACTACTTCCTGACGCGCACGAATCCCGGCGGCAAGCCCAGCGTCGAAGCGTACCGCCTGCTTGCGGAGGCCGAGGCGTTCCGCGGCAAAGGCAAGGCCAAGCCCGCAACCACGCGTCGCATCGGCGTCGAGGTCGTCGGCATGTCGGCCTGCCCGTGCGCCATGGAGACCGTGCGCCACAAACTCGCCAAGCAAGGCAAGAACGTGCCCGCCGACCTGCCCTTCATCACGCACAACCAGCGCAACCGCGTCACCCTGCGCCTGGACTTGCCGGGCGACGCCGACGTCGAGGCCGCCGACCTCGTGACCCTGTGCGAATCTGGCTTGAGCGCCCCCACGTTCGAGTTGCTCAAGCGCGGCGACGAAGGCGACCTCGTTCTGCAGGCCCACCACAACCCGCGCTTCGTCGAGGACGTCGTGCGCGAAGTCCTGCACAAGGCCGCGGCGCACTACAAGTCGCTTGGGCCCACGGCCGCCCTGTTCGTATCCTCCGAGGCGGAGGAGTCCATCCACAAGCACAACGCGTACGCGGAACGCCACACGACCCTGGGTGACTTGATTTGACGAAATGCCGCGTTGGATTCGCCGAATTGGCGGTGCCTTGATGGCCAAGGCCACACGCACGTCGCGCCCATCCGGCAAATCCCCCGGCCAATCCGGCGAATCAAGGTTCACCGTCTTCCTCGACCGCGACGGCGTCTTCAACGTCAACCCCCGGCTCGGCGTGCGCCTCTACCGCAACCTCAAGTGGCTTCCCGGGACCCGCGAGGCCTTTGCTCGGCTCAACCAGCCGCACGTCCAGACCAGCCTCGCCACCAACCAGCCGTGGGTTGGCCTGCTCACCGCGACGCCCGGGATGATGCGCCGGCTGCACGAACGGTTCAAGGCCGAACTCGAGGCGTACGGCGGCCGGCTGGACCACATCGAGATGGCGTTCGCGCCGCCCCTGATTGGCAACCGCCGCAACAAGCCCCGCCCGGGCATGCTCGAGGACGGCGCCGCCGCGTTCGCTTCCGAGGGCCGCTTCGTCGACAAGCGCCGCGCCGTCATGGTCGGCGACAAACTGAAGGACGCGCAAGCCGCGGCCGCCTTCGGCATTCCAGCCATCCTGTTGGCAACCACGTCGGACGCGGCGAGCCTTGAGGACAGCGCCCGTCGCCACAACGTGCCGTATGCGGCCATCGTGCCGGACCTCGCGGCCGCAGTGGACCTCATCCTGTCGTGGGCCTGAACCGACGCCGAAGTCCCGGCGCGCGGTTCCAACACGTTCATGATGGCGGGCCCGCGTCGGGACGTTGGTGGCCCCTTTGGCGTTCATCCGCTGTCCCCAATGCAAGACGACGATCGAGAAGCCCGCGACGGGGAAGCCCGTCTGCCCGAACTGCGGCTTCGGAGCGCCCAAGACCGCCAAGAAGACGACAAAGACCGCGTCCGCCCCGGCCCCGATGGCCGCCCCGGCGACGTGGACCCCTGCCCCCGTGACCCCAGCCTTCTCGTCCCCCGGTGAGGGCATGATGCCGATGCAGAGGAACTCGGGCAAGGCCGTGACGGCCATGATTCTCGGCATCGTGGCCTGCTGCATCGGATTCGTCCCCTTCATCGGCGGCTTCCTTGCCCTTCCCTGTGGCATCGCCGCCCTGATTCTCGGCATCCTCGGCGTGAAGGAATGCAACCGCGACCCGGCCACCTTCAAGGGCAAGGGCATGGCAGTCACGGGCATCGTCCTCGGCTGCATCATGATCGTCCTCGGCATCGTCCTGCTCATCCTCGTCACGGTGGGCCTCGAAGCCCTCGAGGACGCCGTCTGCGAGGACGACCCCAACAGCGACGCATGCAAGAGCCTGCGCGACCGCTCTGCCATGGTGCCCCCGTCCACGATGGCCGTCACCAGCGACCGCCTGTGGGTCGCGGGCTTCGCGGCCCCAGGCAACCGGCCTGTTCCCGCATGAGGGACGAGGCGCGCGTCGCCGTCCGCCTGCTGCTGCAGCACCATCCGCTATGCGGGTGGTTCGCCTCGGACCGCATTCGCATCGGCCCGCTCACGGTGTGCTCGGGCTGCCTCGCAGCTGCCCCCGCAGCATGTGTCGGGCTCGCCGTCGGGCTCGTGCTTGCCATCAAGGGCACGCCAGCCGAAGCCGTGGTGGCCGGCGGCCTGGTGTTTGGTTTGCCGCAGCTCACGACTTACCTGCACCGCGGCACGCGCGGCTGGCGGTTCGCCGTCAAGCTGCTGGGCGGCTTCGGGCTTGGAGCCCTGCTTGGCGGCGCGCTCTTCCTGCCTGTGTCCAATGCCTGGCTGGTCGGCGGCGCGGTGTTGCTGGCCGCCACGTTCGTTGGCCTGCAAGCCGTGCGCGTCCGATCCATCCTGGCCACCTGCGACGCCTGCCCTTACCGGCGGGACTGGGACGCCTGCCCCGGCTTCCGCGTGACCCCGCCGCAACCTGCCTCCGGCAGCGCGGAGCCCTGAGCGCGCTGCGCGCCTGCCACCCGGCCTGGCGTCCGCTTGCCAAGCCCCTTAAGCCGGCCAACGATACGTCGAGGCGAAATGCGGGTCCTGCACATCGAGGATGATGCGGCGGAGGCCCAACAACTGCGCGACGCCCTGCGCAGCGGGCCCATGCCCTCGCGCTACGACCCCGTCCGCGTGGAGACGCTCGCGGCCGGCCTCGAATCCTTGCGCAAGGGCAAGTTCGACGTCGTCGTCACCGACCTCGGCCTGGCGGATTCGCAAGGCCTGGCGACGTACCGCGCCATCCGGGCGGCGTATCCCCACGTGCCAACCGTGGTTCTCGGTGGGCCCGACGACGAGTCCATGGCGCTGCAGGCCCTGCGTGAAGGCGCGCACGACTACCTCGTCAAGGGCGCCTACGCCAGTGGCGAGCTCACGCGCGTGCTGCGGCACAGCATCGCGCGTGCCAGCATCCAGACGCAACTGCGCGACGAGCGCCGGCGGCTGAAGAAGCCGGAGCGGCCGGGCCGCATCCGCCTCGTGCACGTCCAGCCGGACGAGCACCAGGCCGCCGTCGCCGCCCACCTGCGCCGCATCGAATCGCAGGGGGCGCTCATCGTCCTGGCCTGCTTCGAACGCGGCCACGAGGCCGTGCGGGCGCAACTGCACCACGACCACGTCAAGACGTCCGCCGTGGTCTTCGTGGACGCCAGCGGCCTCGCCGCCGTCGGAGCCGCGCCGGCCGGCGTCGTCATGGCAGGCTCCTCCGCCCACCTTGACACCGTGGCGCTGCGCCTCGAGCAGGCCTGCGGCCGCCTTGGTCTGCAGACGCACGTCGTCATCGACGCACTCAACCCCATCCTGCGCCAGACGGACGCCCGGCAGACGCTGCACTTCATGCACCTCGTCGCCGGCCGCATCCGCGCCCTCGGCATTGGCCTCGACTTCATCGTGGCCGACGACGCCGTGGGGCGCGGCCTGTCCGCTGCGGTGCAGGACATCGTGGACACCGTCCTCGGGGCCTGGCCGGCGCCGCGCGGGCCCGGACCTAGCACGGCTTGACCCGGGCGGGCCGCAAGGTCCGTTGGCAACGGCTAAGACCCGGCGGTGGGCTCGACGCTAGGGATGCACAT
The DNA here is from genome assembly GCA_038046725.1 of Thermoplasmatota archaeon. Classification (GTDB taxonomy): domain Archaea; phylum Thermoplasmatota; class E2; order JACPAO01; family JAHFTW01; genus JAHFTW01. Next base: position 44,679 of record JBBSVQ010000007.1, read on the forward strand.
GGTCGCCAAGCGAGCCGGAGGCTGGACCTGATGGACGTCATGGACGCGGGCGTGTACGTCAGCAAGTGGGAGGCGGCCGTTCCCAAGCACACCAAGATGACGCTGTGGGGCCCGCTGCAGGCCAAGGAAATGGGCCTGGACGGATGGGAGGTGCAGGACGGCGGCGAGACTGGCTTCGTCATGCACAACCCCGGCGTGCGCCTGACGATGGGGCGCGCCACATCCACGTTGATCTTCGTGCGCCGCCTCGAGCGTGCCTTCCTCACCGTGTACTTCGGCGGCTACCCCACCGATGCACCGGGGCCGCAGCGCAAGCTCGACATGCAGAAGGTCGTGGGCGCCTGCGAAATCTTCCTCGCCAAGCTCGCCAAGGACCGGGTGCGCTTCGAGTTCCAGGGCGAGATTGCCCTCGTCGACAACTCGGACGACGCGACCGCCGTGCGCGGAGGGGCCCGGGCGCCGTCGAAGGCCATCGGCGGCGGCAAGCTGTCCAAGTCCGGCGACATCATCGACGCGGACGAGGAGCTCGCCAAGAAGGCAGGCTATGTCTCCGTCACGGAGAGCAAGAAGACCAAGAAAGCCACCGGCCGCAGCGACGAACCCGAGGCCGAACACGTCGACGGCGCGCCATCGTGGGTGCGCGTGCCCAAATCCGCCAAGGGCGGCAAAGTCATCGACGCCGACGTCGTGGCGAAGAAGACGTCGGGCAAGGACAAGAACGAAGTGTGGGAAGTCTAGGGAAGCCTCGCGGACTTCATGGGAACGGGCCGGCGCGGGCGCCCAAGCGACCAACCGGCTTGCAACCTCCTCGCCAACGCCGTGACGTTCACGCCGGCGGGAAAGGCCGTGCATGTGCGCTCCGTGCGGGCGTCCGGCGGCGTCGCCGTGTTCATCCAGGACGAGGGCATCGGCATCAGCTAGACGCTGTCGAGCCGCGCTGGCATCCCAGCGTTTCCAGACCCCTGTTTCGCGTGGACTAACGGCTTTATAGGGGGTCGGTGTCGGCGACTAGCCGGCAGGAGACGGGTTTCCCGTCGCACGCACTGCCCTAGGTGATTCCCATCGCCGAGAAATCCACCATCGAAGCTGTCGCCAAGGCCCTTGAACAGGCCAAAGCCCAGGACCGCAAGTTCACGCAAACCGTGGACCTCGCCATCCTGCTGAAGAACGTCGACCTGTCGGTCCCCAAGAACCGCATCGACGAAGACATCATCCTGCCCAAGGGCCGCGGCAAGCTCGCCAAGGTCGGCGTGTTCGCCGCCGGCGAAGGCGCTGCCAAGGCCAAGAAGGTCGCGGACGTCGTCATCCAGCCCGACGAGTTCGAGGCCCTGCAGAAGAACAAGCGCAACTTCAAGCGCGTCGTCAACGAGACGACGTACTTCCTCGCCGAGGCCCCCCTGATGGCCAACATCGGCAAAACGTTGGGTGTGGTCCTGGGTCCCCGCGGCAAGATGCCCCGCCCCCTGCCCCCCGGCTCCGACCCGTCGCCGCAGATCAACAACCTGCGCAACACGGTCAAGGTCCGCTCCAAGGACAAGAAGGTCTTCCACTGCGTCGTCGGCTCCGAGACCATGAAGGTCGAGGACATCGCCGACAACATCGAGGCGGTCATGAAGCGTGTCGAGGCCAAGCTTGAGCACGGCCGCATGAACGTCGGCTCCGTCTACGTCAAGACGTCGATGGGCCCCTCCGTGAGGATGATGTAAGATGACGAAGGGCACCACCGAGGGCCACGCGCACGTCGCCCCCTGGAAGAAGGAGGAAGTCTCCCGCCTGAGCCGCATCCTCATCGACAACCCCGTCGTCGCCGTCGCCGAAGTGTCCGGCATCCCGGCCCCCCAGATGCAGCAGATGCGCGCCAGCCTGCGCGGCTCCGTCGCCGTCCTCGGCTCGAAGAACCGCCTGCTCGTCATCGCCATCAAGGAAGCCGCCAAGCAGCGCCCCGGGCTCGAGGGCCTGGCCGACAAGCTGCACGGCCAGTCCGTCATCCTGGCGACGAAGAACAACCCGTTCAAGCTGTTCAAGGCCCTGAAGGCCGGCGCCTCGATGGCGCCCCTGAAGGCCAACCAGCTCGCCCCCCACGACATCGTCATCCCCAAGGGCCCGACCCCGTTCGGCCCCGGACCGATCGTCGGTGAGCTGCAGAAGGTCGGCATCGCGGCCAAGATCGAGGCCGGCAAGGTCGTCATCTCGAAGGAGTCCACCCCGGTCAAGGCCGGCGGCGTCGTCTCCGCCGAGCTGGCCTCCATGCTCGCCAAGCTCGAGATCCGCCCCCTGGAACTCAAGATCGACTTGAAGGCCGCCTTCGAGAAGGACACGCTGTTCCTGCCCGAAGCGCTCGCCGTCGATGAAACGGTCATCATGGGCCAGATTGGCCTCGCCGTGCGCACGGCCAACGAACTGTCGCTGCAGATGGCCTGGATCACCCCCCAGACCGCTGACGCCCTGCTCGGCCGCGCCTACAAGCAGGCCATCGCCCTGGTCCTCGAGAAGGGCCTGGACGTCGACGAGGCCGTCAAGCAGACGGTCACCGAAGACTACGCCAAGCTGCTGGCCACCATCGGCAAGAAGGAGAGCGACCTCTCCGACGAGCTGAAGGCCCGCCTCGGCGACGCCGTCAAGATCCTCAGCCAAGTGGCCGTTGCTGCTCCCAGCTCGGCCGGTGCCAAGGCCCCCGCGGCCGAGGCGCCCGAGGAGAAGGGAGTCAGCGAAGAAGAAGCGGCCGCCGGTCTCGGCGCGCTGTTTGGTTAAGGAGGAATGAACACCATGGAATACGTCTACAGCGCGCTGCTCCTGCACAGCGCCAAGAAGGAAGTCAACGAAGCGAACGTCACCGCCGTCCTGAAGGGCGCCGGAATCCCGGCCGACTCCGGTCGCGTCAAGGCCCTGTGCGCCGCCCTCGAGGGCGCCGACATCGCCGCCGCGATCAAGAACGCCAGCGCCGCCCCGGTCGCGATGGCCGCCGCCCCCGCGGCTGCCGCCGCCCCCAAGGCCGAGGAGAAGCCCGAAGAGAAGGGTGTCTCCGAGGAAGAGGCCGCCGCCGGCCTCGGCGCCTTGTTCGGCTAATCGCTTCGCGACAGCCCCCTCTTCCCTCTCTCTTCCCTTTCCCTCCCTTTCTTTTTGTAATCCAATGAGCGTAGCCGGGGCATGGACCCTGCGCAACGCGAGGCGACCTTCCTCGAACAAGCGGGACGCGGCAGCCGACGGTGGAACAAGGCCGCGAGCTGGAGCCTTGCGTTTGCAGGCGTCTTCGGCCTCGTGGCGCTGTATGGGTTCGTTAGCCTCGTCCTCACGAGGGACTCCAGCAACGTCACCACAATGGTTCTCGGGCTTGGGATGGTCACCTGGCAGATGACGCTGTTCGGCCAATACCGCTTGCTCGAAGGCGCCGCGATTCACCTGGAACGGTCGCGCGCCCCCGTAGCCTAGGCGCTTGACGCGACCCCTTGTTATTGCATTAGCCAGTCGTGTTGTTCCCAAGCCAGGCACGTGCCGCATCGACTGCATTTGCAAGTCGGGCATTGCCTGTGGCTTCGCCCCAGGTCCGGAAAATCCTGCAGGTCAGACGTCTCGCACCGGCGACCATAGAAGTGCCGCACGTACATCCAGGACAACAGTCGGTCAAGGGGCCGAGTGAGCATATGTCCGAGAGCGCCTGACGGTTCTTGGACCTCCAAGTTTCATCGCAATCTATCTCCGGACCTCGGGTTGCTAGCTCGTGGCCGACGACCCCGAGTGGACCCTTTCCGCCGGCCCCTGGCGCGCCACCGTCTCCCCCGTCGGCGCCTCCCTTCGCCGCCTGTCGCTTGAGCGTCCCGGCGAAGCGCCACGCGACGTCCTGTGGGGTTATTCCGGAACCGCCAACAAGAAAGGCGGGCAAGGGGACGTCCTCATGCCGTGGCCCGGCCGCATCCGCGACTGCAAGTATTCGTTCGCGGGCAAGGCCCATGACCTTCCGAAGAACGACAAGGAGGGGCCGAACGCCATCCACGGCTTCCTGCGCTCGCGCACCTGGGAGGGCGAGCACGACGGCGCGACGGCCCGCTTCCGCACGCGCATCCGCGCAGACGACCATTCCGGGTACCCCTTTGACCTCGACGTCGTGCTCGGCTACGAACTGTTGCCCGCTGGCTTGGCGTGTGCCTTCGTCGTGCGGAACGCCGGGACTGGGCCGGCCCCGTTCGGCGCCGGATTCCACCCCTACGTCCTGGCCGGTGGCGGCCGCGTGGACGACGTGACCTTGCGCTCGCCGGCGGCGCACGTCGTCGAATTCGACGGCCTGCTGCCCACGGGCCGCGTCGCTGAGGTGCCCGCGGAACTCGATTTCCGAGCGCCGCGCCGCGTCGGCGCCACGCGGTTCAACCACTGCTTCACGGGGCTCGGGCGCGAGGCGGACGGCTTCGCCCGCGTGCGCGTCGACGACATCGAGGTGTGGATGGACCGGGGCTATCCCTACGTCGTCCTCTACACGGGGGAGGCATTGGGCAGCGATGCGCGACGGGCGCTGGCCATCGAGCCCATGACGTGCGCCACGGACGCGTTCAACCACCCCAAGTGGGGGTTGCGCGTGCTCGGACCTGGCGAGGCCATGACGGGAACCTGGGGCGTCGGGCTGCGGCCCTAGCCGGGCCGCTTGGCTTGCTTGCGGGCGTCGAGGACCTCGCCGAGGATGCCCCACAGCACCAGGGACGCGACGATGGCGAAGGTCAGGATGGGTGGGATGCGGGGGTCGAGATTCTCGATGAGGCCGAAGAGGAGGTCGTAGGCGTACGTCCAGATGATGGCCGCGACGATGGTCGCCCCGACAACGGGAAGGATGAGCCACTTCGTCGCGATGCCCGACACGCGCCCCACCGCCGCGCCGAGCAGGGGGCCGTTGACGAGGAACGGGACGAGCATGAAGACGAAGATGCCGAACGGCCCCCAGCGGTGAACGAAGGTCCGGTGCTTGACGGCGTGGGCCTGCAGGCGGCGCATGCGGCGCATGACAAAGTTGTCGCGGTCCTGGTAGCGGTGCAGCGCCCACAGGAACGCGGGGTACGCGATGCAGACGACGCCGATGTCCTGCGTGGCGCTGACCTGGGCGACGATCCAGGGTGGCGCGCCGCCGCCGAGGGAGAGCGGGATGCCGACCTCGCGACCGGAGAACATCTCGAAGACGAGACCGCGCCACAGTGCCTGGCCGGCTTGCGGCCAGACGTAGGTCCCGATGGCCAGCTCGACAAGGACGGCGCCCAGCAGGATGCAGCCGACGACGATGATGCGCACCTCGAGCACGCGGCTGGAGATGCGGTGGAAGCCCTCATTCAAGTCGGGGTTGGCCGCCGTGGCCGCGGCCTGGTCCGCGGACGGCGGTGGCGGCAGCGACGTCAGGTCCGGGTCCTCGGCCATCAGGACGTTGGCTCCGACGGCGGCGCTGCAGGAGGCGGCCCGTCGGCGGGCGGCTCATCCTGCAAGTGCAAGGGGTCGAGGTACTCCTCTTCCCAGACCTTGAGGACGGACACGGTGACGCCAACGAGGAGTGGGCCGAGGAAGAGTCCGATGAAGCCGAAGGCCGCCACGCCGCCGAGCACGCCGACGAGGACGAAGAGCGGGTGGATGCCCGTGCTGCGGCCGATGAGCAGTGGGCGGACGATGTTGTCGATGTTGCTGACGACGATGAAGCCGTACAGGAGCAGGAAGATGCCCCAGCCCACCTTTCCGATGACGAGCAGGTAGATGCCGGCGGGCAGCCAGATGAGGAAGGCGCCGAGAACCGGCAGCAGCGAGAACACCGCCATGACCGCCGACCACAGCACGACGCCGGGGACCCCGGCGATGAAGAACCCGATGCCGCCAACGATTCCTTGGATGATGCTGGTGAGGATCTGCCCGACGAACACGGCGCGCAAGCCGCGGTGACCTTCGCGCAGCAGGTAGTCCATTTGGCGGGCAGGCAGCGGCGCGGCGCGGCGCAGGAAGCGCACGAGGCGGTCGCCATCCGTGAGCACGTAGTACGTCACGAACAGGATGACTGTGAAGGCAATGAGGAAATTGCCCAACCCCTCGAGGAGCCGTTGCCCGAACGCCGTCAGGAAGGCATTGGCGCGATCCTCGGTCGTATTGACGATGCGGTCGATGGTCTGGTTGCGCTCCTGGGCCGTCTGCGGCGGGAACCACTGGTCCACGATGCCATAGGCTTGGTCCGCCCACTCCTCGAGCTTGCCATCGTTGATGTCCTGCGCGATGTCGGACACGTCCTTGTACAGGGCCCACCCCAGGCCGGCCATGGGGGCCGTGATGAGCACGAGGATGCTCAGGATTGTCATGATGGCCGCGACGCGGTTGGGGAAGATGCGTTCCCAAAGTCGGTCGATGGGAAAGGCGAGAACGGCCACGAATGCGCCCGTGACCATGTAGATGACGAAAGGCTGGAACACCTTCCACGTCAGGAAGAGCATGAGGAAGAGCAGGCCGAGGAAGAACCACTGGCTCTGCTTCGACAAGCGGGCCCTCGTCTTCGTCGTCATCGGGGGCGCGGCCTCGTCGGGCACGCGCACGGGACCCAGCGGGCGCTTGATAGCCTTCGCGGCGACCTTCAAGCGAAGGTCGATCACGCTGGGTGACGGCGCACTGCCAAACGGCAGTGCACAACGTTGGGTGACGGCGGGGGTCGCTGCGCGACCCCCGGGAGAACCCGTTCGGCGCCGCCCGCTGCGCGTGCCGGCGGCCAGAGGCCAGCTAGCCGAAAGCGCGCAGCGCCCCGCGCCCGATGCGAGTGCTTCAACCCTCCAGCCGACCCGGAATCCAGCTAGCGCTTGGCCGCTTCCTCGCAGATTCGGACGAAATTCTTGAAGATGGTCACGCCCGCGACGGTGTGCTCGACCTCGGGGTGGAACTGCAAGCCGAAGAGGGGGCGCGTCTCGTGGCGCATGGCCTGCACCGGGCACGAGGGGCTGGTGGCCAGGACGCGGAAGCCCTTCGGCACGACGCTGACCTCGTCATTGTGGTTGGCCCACACGACGGTCTTGGCCGGGACGCCGCGCAGGATGTCGTCGTGGTCCTGGATGTCGATCTCGGTGGAGCCGAATTCGGGCGAGTGGCCGGGCTTCAGCTTGCCGCCGAAGTGGTGCGCCATGTACTGGTGGCCGGCGCAGATGCCGAGGATGGGGACCTTCAGGCCGTCGAGGTAGTCGCTGACGGAGCCGAGTTTGCCGTCGGCAGCGGGGGATGCCGCTCCACCTGAGAGCACGATGCCGTCCAGGTTGGCGGCCTGCAATTCGGCCAGCGGCTTGTTGTTGGGTACAATCTGCGTGTCGACCTTGAGGTAGCGCAGGACACGCCATTCCCGGTGCGTCCATTGACTGCCGTTGTCCACGACCCAGATCTTCACGGGGTTCGCCACAGCGGACCCCAAGAAAAAGGGGCCGAAGGTGGAGAGGCCGTGCCGGCCTGTCTGCGGGGCCGCAGGCCCGCTAGTGAACCGCTGGACTGACGAACGTGAGTCCCCGGGCGACCTGAAGGTCGCCCGGGGGGCCACTGCCCAACAGCGTAACGGGGCCCGCGCGCTGCTCCTTGCGGAGCCGCGCGCGCCCGGTAGCCTTCCGGGCTACCGGCCTTCATCCAATCCCGATGACGGGACCGTCGGACCCTTGACCCGCCAGTTGGCGCAAAGCCAAGGCGCCGTCCCCGTGAGGGGCAGCAGAGGCGCCAAGGCCTGGGACTGTGTCGTGTTCGTGGCCGTGTGTGGACCGTTGTTGTCTCCCCCCTCATTGGGTGACGTCGCGTCTGGAGCCTAGGGGGAGGGCCGCCCCGGGAGGGGCACGGTCCTTGGTCCGGCACAGCCGGTGGGTGATCGGCCGGGACCGAAGTCCCCGCCGCCCTGTCGCACGGCCATTGCGCCCCCTCTCACGGTCCGCCTGACGGCGGTCTCGGGGGGCCTTCGGGCCGGGCAACGCCTCCCGTGGCGCGCCAGGGCATAACCCTATCGCTGCTGGACCGCCGCCTCCTTGTGCAGGGGGCGCCTGCAGCAAGCATGGTCTCCTGGCGCGACGCGGTCCAACCCGCCGACGGCGGCGTCCGCCTCCTGCTCGAGGCGTCTCCGGGGGCCGGCCATGCCCGCTTCCCCGACGGCTACAACCCTTGGCGCAAGCGCCTGGGCATCCGCGTCAAGGAGCCAGCGCGCGACGGCCGCGCCAACGAGGCCGTCCTCGCCATGATTGCGGACTTCTTCGGCGTGAAGTCCACGCAAGTGGTGCTGGAGGCCGGCGCGCTGGACAGCCGCAAGACGGTGCTCGTCCTCGGAGTAAGCGTCGCCGACGCTCGCATGCGCCTCGTACCGGCCCTGGGCGCCTGAGGATGCGCGGAACGCCGGCGGACGAGGAACGGCTGCTGCGCCTCGAGGACGCCATCGACCGGCTGCGCGAAGCGGCCGAGACCGGCACGGTCGTCGTCGAAGGGGCACGTGACTTGTCGGCCCTCGACTGGCTGGGCATCGGCGGCCACCACGTCACCGTGCACCACGGGGCTCCCCTCGCGGGCCTCGTGGAAGAACTTGCATCGTGTCCAGTGCCCATCGTCCTCCTCGTGGACTGGGACCGCACCGGGGGAACCCTGGCCCGGCGCCTGGGCGAGGGGCTGGCCGGGCGCGTGGCCGTCGACGTCGACTGCCGGCGACGGCTTGCCGGGGCGACGCGCGCCCGGACGCTGGAGGAGTTGCCGTCGGAGTTGACGGCGCTGAGACGGGCCGTGCATGGGGCCGGGCGACCATGACGGACCTGAGGGGACGCCGCAGCCCCCAGGCCAGCCGGGTCGAAGAACCGGTTCGGCGTCTGGCCGCGTCGTCGAACCGTTGCTTGACGTGGCCAATTCCCTCCCGTTGACCTGGCATTTGACCAGCAACAAAGCGTAAGAAGTCACGTGAGGGTCCGCCCCCGAATGGTCGTTCGAGTCGCCACCCTCGCGTTCCTCCTGCTCGCCGCCCTGTGGCTTCCAGCCGCCTGGGCCCAGGACCCGCCCGTCGCTGATGCCACGCAGACGCGCGAAGACATCCTCAAGCAGCCTGGCTTGCCGGTCACCTTCTATGGGCACATCTTCGCCCACGGCACGGGCGATCCGATGCCGATGAACACACAGTTCCCCACTGGCGAGGCCGACTACTCGATTGGTGAGGCAGGGGGTTGCGGACAGCCTCCGCCGCTTCCGGCCGGCCCGCCCCACGTGGCTGGCGGCGAGGATTGCGAGACCTGGGGCTCGAACACGCAGCTGTGGTACAGCACCGCCGGGTTCGTGCAGGTCAAGACCGCCGAGGCCGCAGGGTGCCCGGACTGCGACTACACGCTCTTCCACAACGAACGCGGGTTGACGAAGGACGTCTTCGTCGACCTGTCGCAAAAACCGGTCTCGACGTACTACATGAGCGCCGACTTCCACGGGTGGGTCGTCACCCTTTGCCAAGCCGTTTGCTGGAACTGGGACCCTGGAATGTTCCAGGATTGGGTCGTGGAGTCCTGGATGTTCCATGCCCCGCTCGGCGAATTGCACGCGGACGCGGACAAGGAACCGGACCTGACGCCTGTCCTGAACCGGGATGCAAAGGCAGTCCTCATGGCGCACGGCAAGACGGAACCAATCGACATGGTGAGTCTGGATCCCACCATTCCCACGGGCGTGCAGACCGTGTATCCGTTCGTGAGCGAGATGGAATGGGATCCGGCGTTCGCCGCGACGGACGGCTCGGTGCCGAACACCTCGAACATCGTGATGCAGTTCCGCTGGTACCAGGAGACGGACGGCCAGAAGTACATCCTTGGGTACGCCACGGCCTTCCCCAACTGGAATGTCAACAGTGGCGAGGACTACCCCGCCAACGTCGTCGTGCCAGTCCGCAACCCCATCGATGTCGAGCTCGTGTACCCCCAGTTCATCCACGACAAGCTCGTCCTCCTCTCGGTCATCAACACTCCCTGGGGATCCTACGACATCGACCCCTCGCTCATCACGCTGACCGTGAAGGACGCCTCCGGCAACAAGGTCGCGTTCAAGGACGGCACGCTGGCGCAGGTCCTGGAGCAGAGCGTCGCGCACAGCGGGCACTACATGCCAATCAAGCCGACCTGGGTTTGGGACTACAAGACCCAGGGCTTGGAGCCGGGAGATTATTCGGTGACGGTCGGAGTCACCAACTTCCAGCATTCCGTCACGACGGAAACAACGGCCCTGTTCACCATCAACAAGGATGGCGGCGGTGAGGCACAGGAAGGTCGCAGCGGGATCCAAACCCTGCAAGGCAACCTGCATGCCGGGCATGAAGGGACTGCCGCTGACCCCAACAGCCAAGGGAAAGCCACGAGCACGGCACCGGCAACGACCACGGAGAAGAGCCCCGGTCTGGCGCTGCCATTGTTCGTAGCCGGTCTCGTGGCCCTCGTCGTGCTGCGGAGGCGCAAGGCATGAAGGCCCTCCTGGTCGTGGCCCTTGTGGCCGCGCTCACCCTTGCCGGGTGCAGTGGCGGAAAAGGCAAGAAGGAGCAGCCGACGTTCGTCCTGCCCCCGGAAATCAACGAGCGCGACATCAACCGCCTCAGCAACCTCGCCTCGAAGTTCCCGACCGCCTTCAGTTTCGAGGGTCAGCAGGCGCTTGAGCCAGTCATTCATTGGATCAACGGCACGGTGGAGGCTGGAACCGGCTCCACCGGCATTGAACTCCCGAACGACGACGGACCGATAGACTACGGCGGGGACATCCTGACATTCGACTTGGCCGACAAGGTGCCCGTGGGGCAACCCGTCGAGGTCCGCATCAACCTCAAATGGTGGGGGGACCCGGGGCGCGGGGCCGATCTCGACATTTACGTCGACATGCCCGGCGAGCGAGGGGCCCTGAACCCGGAGCAGTATGACGAATCGAACAACTGGAACATCGTCAACAAGGCACGCGTGGTCAACTCCGTGCACCTGGAAGGCAAGCCGTTCCTCGTTGGGCTTCAGGTCAACAATGGCCGCATCGTCGACCCTGCCGGCATCCCCTATTCCATGAAGGTGGACCTCAACTTCGTCGCCAACGTGTTGCCGCCGGCCACACCGTACGCCTTGCAGGTCCCGGAGAATTCGACCTTCATTGTCGTGGACACGGAACGCGTGGTCGGCGATGAACACGTCGACGTGGACTTCGTCGTCGTCGGGCCGGACGACAAGCGCATCTGGTCCATGCACCACAATGACATTGGCCAGGAAACGTTGTCGATCAGCGTCCGGGGCGGCGGGGAGTACATCGTCTACGCGCAACGAATGCACGGTGGCTTCCTGCGCATTGAAAGCGAAATCCCGAACGAGCAGTTCATCGCCCGCCAACTCGAGTTGACCGAGACGGAAGTGATGCTGCACGCCGGCCCAGCACCGGCTCCTGGCACCTACGCTGAACAGGGCGGCGTGTCGTCCAACTCCTTCGGCGCCGAAGGAACGTTCGACGTCGGGCCCACGTTCCCCCTGGACATCATCCCGGTGATCACCGCCAGCGGCGGCAGCGTGGACGTCGCCATCAACGTCACGTCACCCGTCGGGTGGCTCATCACGACCTTCGCGCGGGGAGCCTACGAGGACGAACGCGGCCGCGTCGGCGACTCCGCGACCGTTCGCATGGCGCCCGGTCGCGAGACCATGGACGTCGGGACGTACAGCTTCGGCGTCGTATCGAACACGGCGGGCGCCTCCCTTAGCGTGCTCGTCCTGTCGTACGTCCGGTGATCCGATGCAACGGCTTTCGGCACTCCTCGTGCTTGCCTTCGTTGTTGCCGGATGCTCGGGCTCTCCAGGAAAGACGGAGGGTGGGCCGACAGGGGATGTGATTCTCTCCATCACCGATTCGCTGGCGACCGGCCGCATCGAGCTCCAAGGCGCATACCTGCGGGGAAGCGAGGGCTATGCACAAGCCATCGAAAACGGGACCACGTTCGCCTTCACGGGCACGGGCACCAATGTGTCCTCCGCCGGTCAGGTTCCTGCGGGCGCCTACGACCGCTTGCGTCTCTCGTTCGCCTCCGTCGAGTCGGGAGGACGCAAGGCGCTGATGACGCAAAGTGGCGTCGAGGTCGCCGTCAACATCACCGTCACGGACGGGGGAACGACGTCGATCAACTTGGCGTTCGCCTGGGCCGACTCGTTCTTCCCGAGCGAAAATGGCCTTGCCTTCACACCAATCCTGTCGAAGCTCCTCGTCACCGTGGACGGGGCCGAGACCCTTCGCCTCGAGGCCGCGCAAATCTCGACCGGGTCGGGCAAGGCGCCGGTGGCGCGCATGCGCGTCTTCGACGCAACAGGCCTCGAGGCCTTCGCCAGCACCTTCGTGGCCGACAGTCCAGACAAGCCCGTCGTGGCGAACGCTGGGAACCTCACCTTCACGGCGACGCAATCCGAGCCGCTGCAGCCGGGCACCAAGCTCGCGAAGTATTCGTGGGACATCCAAGGGTTGCAACTCACTGGCAACACGGTCAAGTGGACGTCGCCTCTGAGCGGCGGGAACTTCACTGCGCGCCTGACCGTCGAGGACTCGGACGGCAACACGGACGCGCAGACGATCAAGCTGGCATTGAAGCCGGGTGTGGCGTCGAAATCCGTGACATTCACCGGCGAGGCAACGGGCGCGGGCGGGACGCAAGGCGTCGTGGAACATCTCTTCGCGGTCAACACGACGGCGTTTGACAATGCGTCGGCTGCCCTCTCGCACGTCCTGCTGGTGATGGCGCCGGGTGCAGCGACCGTCCCCGCAAGTGACCTGGACGTGACGTTGGATGACGCTGCTGCCAAACGCATCGGCGCGCAGACGGGCCAAGGGTCCCAGCACAAGATCGACGTGGATGTCAGCGGCGTGGCCTCCGGGGATTGGAAGATCCGCGTCATCCCGGATCCTGCCGTGGGAGCCGCATACACCGTCACGGTGACGCTCACCTGGAAGGGCGTCAACCCGGGCATGGAAGCCTTCCTGGCTGCCTACGAAGACGGCCACTCGCACGTGCACTGAGGCCTCCAGGAGGCCTCCAGGAGGGGGCAGAGACGCGTTTCAAGGGAAAACCTTCATAAGCAACCAGGGACAACAATGGGTCCCCGACCCGGAATCGACCCCATGGGCTCCAAACGCTCATATAGGGGTCCTCTTTGGGCGAAACTCCCCACATGGGGACCCCGGTGACCCGCCCTCTGGCGGCAAGGGGATGTGCGCCTTGATGCGCACGAGATCCACAATCCGTACCTCGGAACCTTCGGGCTCCGAAGTGTACAAATAGGGGTCGTGTTTCGGCGACTCCTACCCCCAGTGGCCATATGCCATGGGGGGCTGACCGAGTCGCCCCGCAAGGGGGCAGGCGCGGGACCATTGGGTCCCTTTGAGGTCGCAACGAAGCCGGGTCTCTTCGGAGATTCGGCACAACCGATTCCGGCCATGTGCCGGAGTCAACAATGGACACGACAGTGTCCTTGCCGGCGAAACTCCGTTTCGTCGGCGCAACGCGCGGGTCCGTTGGACCTTGAGAGGGCATCGCCCACGATGAGGCGGTCCATCCAACCCGCTCGACATTCATGAGGGCCCTGAAACCCGACACGTCGTCTTCGGACGACCTCTGACGTGACCTCAACGGCCTGATGCACGAGACAGCAAGCAAGAAGATTGGTGCAAACTGAACCGGGATCGAGTGATCCCTGGTCGGTCCGCTGATTCCTAGAACGGATGGTGCACAACGTGTGTATCATCCACTAACATGACCGTGTTGGTGGATCAATTCTGGTTGATCCTGCCAGCGGCCACCGCTATTGGGTTTCGCTTAAGCCATGCGAGTCGAGAGGGTTCGGCCCTCGGCAGACTGCTCAGTAACACGTGGAGAACTTGCCCTACGCTGGGGAATAACGTCGGGAAACTGACGACAATGCCCCATAGTCCATCCCTCCTGGAACGGTGGATGGATCAAAGCTCCGGCGGCGTAGGATAGCTCTGCGGCCTATCAGGTTGTAGCGAGGGTAACGTCCTCGCTAGCCTACGACGGGTATGGGTGTTGGGAGACATCGCCCAGAGATGGATTCTGAGACACGAATCCAGGCCCTACGGGGCGCAGCAGGCGCGAAAACTGCACAATGTGGGAAACCACGATGCGGGAAACCCAAGTGCCAGCACTATGTGTTGGCTGTCCTCCAGTGTTCGTAACTGGGGAAGAAAGAGCTGGGTAAGACGGGTGCCAGCCGCCGCGGTAATACCCGCAGCTCAAGTGGTGGTCATTATTATTGGGCCTAAAGCGTCCGTAGCTGGTTTGTTAAATGCCTGGGTAAATCGAAGCGCTCAACGCTTCGAATTCCGGGTAGACTGGCAAACTCGAGACCGGGAGAGGTGTAGGCTACTCGAGGGGTAGGGGTAAAATCCTGTAATCCTTCGGGGAGGACCAGTGGCGAAGGCGCTACGCTAGAACGGCTCTGACTGTGAGGGACGAAGCCCTGGGGCGCAAACCGGATTAGATACCCGGGTAGTCCAGGGTGTAAACGCTGCAGACTTGGTGTCGCTGATCCTACGAGGGTTGGCGGTGCCGGAGAGAAGTCGTTGAGTCTGCCGCCTGGGGAGTACGGTCGCAAGACTGAAACTTAAAGGAATTGGCGGGGGAGCACCGCAACGCGTGGAGTGTGCGGTTTAATTGGATTCAACGCCGGAAAACTCACCTGGGGAGACTGCCGGATGTGACTCAGTCTGAAGGACTTTGTCGAATACAGGTAGAGAGGTGGTGCATGGCCGTCGTCAGCTCGTACCGTAAGGCGTTCTGTTAAGTCAGATAACGAGCGAGACCTGCGCCGTCATTTGCAACTCGAGGGTCCGCCCTCGGGGCACAATGGCGGGACCGCTGGCGCGAAGTCAGAGGAAGGTGCAGGCAACGACAGGTCCGTATGCCCCGAATCTCCAGGGCTACACGCGCACTACAAAGGACAGGACAATGGGCTCCGACCCCGAAAGGGGAAGGCAATCTCGAAACCTGTTCGTAGTTCGGATCGAGGGCTGCAACTCGCCCTCGTGAAGCTGGAACGCGTAGTAATCGCAGATCAACATTCTGCGGTGAATATGCCCCTGCTCCTTGCACACACCGCCCGTCAAACCATGCGAGTGGGGTCGGAGTGAAGGCACGTTTCTTGGCGTGTTTGAACTTCGATTCTGCAAGCGGGGTTAAGTCGTAACAAGGTATCCGTAGGGGAACCTGCGGATGGATCACCTCCTATAATTTCGTACCACTCCGTTCTGGAGTAGTTGGTGCGCTCAACAGCGCATCGGCCTGCGGGCCGACCGGGCACTAGACGGTCCCGGTTCAAGTGAGCACCAATCTGAAGTCTGTCTCGTGCTGTCGCGGAAAACCAGCGCCTCGAGCGCGGAGCTGCCATGGCTCCGGGTCCGGTCATGCCTCAGGCAAGACCGAGCCCGGCGCGCTGCGGCGCACCGGGCTCGTAGCTCAGCTGGTAGAGCACCCCGTTTGCAACGGGGTGGCCTCGGGTTCAAATCCCGACGAGTCCATGGGAGCAATCCCAGCCTGGACCTCGCAAGAGGTCCGCGACAAATCCAAAATCCGTCTGCCATGCAACTCATGGTCGACGGGAACACCCTAGGCGGCCTGTCAAGACAGCAGGCATGTCCCGCACGTCAGTGCGTGGATCGCCGATGAAGGTGGTCGGTGCAAAATGTCAGCCCGTCGATGCCCTTTGGGGCGTCGATGCGGCTGATGCCGCATCGACGTGCATACGCAGCCTGGACTAAGCAGAGTGCCGAAGTCAATTTTATTAGAGTTCGACTTCAGGAATGTTGCTACAAACCAGATGGGGGATCGCTCGGTTCTGGAGCCGATGAAGGTCGTGCCAAGCCGCGATATTACTCCGGGTAGGCGCAAGGAGCCTTTGAACCGGAGATGGCCGAATGAGACCTCTTACCCCTTGTGGGTATTCGCATTAGCGAAAGGTAACCTGCCGAATTGAAGCATCTTAGTAGGCAGAGGAAAAGAAAACAACAGTGATTCCGTTAGTAAAGGCGATCGAAAACGGAAAAGGGCAAGCCGAATCCGTGCGGGACGACCGCATGGAGATGTGGGGCCCGGGTCCACCCGACCGTTGACGCTTGAAGTCCCTTGGAACAGGGCACCGAAGAGGGTGACAGTCCCGTAGAGGAATCAACGAGGGTGATGCCGGAGCACAGAGTAGGGCGGATTGGAAATTCCGCTCGAAGACCGGGGGCATGAACCCCGAACCCTAAACACTCCCAGAAACCGATAGCAAAGTAGTAGCGTGAGTGAAAGCTGAAAAGCACCCCTGACGGGAGGTGAAAAGACGTGAAACCATCTGGTGACAGACTGTACGGGCGTGAAAGCAACGATCTGCCAAAAGCAGGGAGCAGCGTCCGTGCGTTCGATTCGAAAATTGAGCCATGGAGTTCTTGGTGTTGGCAAGGCTAAGGGGCATACCCCCGGAGCCGTAGGGAAACCGACAGCGCGCAGTTTACGAGGCGCATCGTGTGATCGCGACAAGTCAACATCTGGATACCCGAAACCAGCCGATCTATGCCTGGGCAGGGTGAAGCGCCGGGAAACTGGCGTGGAGGCCCGAAGCCGTAATGATGTGCAAATCTTTGGTGTGACCTGGGTATAGGGGTGAAAGTCCAATCGAGACTGGAAATAGCTGGTTCCGTCCGAAACTACTCGCAGGTAGATCTCAGCGGAGACGGATCACGGGGTAGAGCACCAATTCCGGGCTTAGGTTCCGAAAGGGATCGGCCTGGTATTGAACTCCGAATCTGTGATCGTCGTAGATGCTGGGTAGTGAGGCATACTGGGGTAATCTTGTATGTCATCAGGAGAACAATCCCACGAGCAGTTAAGGTCCCAAAGTGTACGCTAAGTGTCAAAGACAAAGGGTGTCCGCGGCCTGAGACAACCAGGATGTGAGCTTAGAAGCAGCTAACGTTCAAAGAGTTCGTAACAGATCACTGGTCAAGGTCGTGGGCCCCGAAAATGGACGGGGCTAAAGCGTATCACCGATACTGTTCCCCACCGCAAGGTGATGGGGTAGGACGGCGCATTGCGTGGGTCGAAGCAGGGCCGTGAGGTCCTGTGGACCGCGTTGTGACGAGAATCATGGAAAGAGTAGCAGCAAAGATGGGTGAGAATCCCATCCGCCGATTGTGGTAAGGGTTCCTCGACGATGCTCGTCAGTCGAGGGTTAGTCGGTCCTAAGGGTCCCCTTAACCGGAGGCCCCGAATGGGAAGCTGGTTAATATTCCAGCACCGGCCCGCATTAAGAGACGCATGTGGATAGTCCGCACACGGCCGTCGCCGTGTCGAAGTAGATTAAGGGAGGGAAACACCGTCATGGTTAGAACCTCTCCAAACTACGACAGGCCCCCCGTACGGGGGGTTCGGACGATTCCAGGTGCCCGTGAAAATCGCGGGATCCGTCCGTACCGAGTACTGACACAGGTACCACAGGCTGAGAAGGCCAAGGCGTAGCGAGTGAATTACGGCAAGGGAACTCGGCAAATTAGCCCCGTAACTTCGGGATAAGGGGTGCCAGCCCAGCAATGGGCTGGTCGCAGTGACTAGGGAGCTCCGACTGTTTAACAAAAACACAGATTACCGCAAGTGCGAAAGCATGTGTATGGTAATTGAGTCCTGCCCAGTGACGGTATCTGAAACCCGGTTCCAACCGGACGAAGGACCGTTAAACGGCGGGGGTAACTATGACCCTCTTAAGGTAGCGTAATACCTTGTCGCTTAATTGGCGACTTGCATGAATGGCTAAACGAGAGCTCTACTGTCCCTGCCGTGAACTCGGTGAAATTGACTTTACTGGCGCACAGTCCAGTACAATCTAGAAGGAAGCGAAGACCCCGTTGAGCTTTACTGCAGCCTGTCGTTGTCGCACGAAACTTGTTGTGTAGGGTAGCTGGGACCCGTCGAAGTCCGCCCGCTAGGGTGGATGGAGGGGCCGATGAAACACCAGCCTACTCGTTTCGTGCGTCTAACTCGCGTGCGAGGACACCGATAGGTGGGCAGTTTGGGTGGGGCGCCACACGCTCGAAAAGGTATCGAACGTGCCCAATGGTCACCTCAGGGAGGTCAGAAATCTCCCGCAGACTGCAAGGGGAAAAGGTGGCTTTACACGGATTAGCCCAACAACAATCCGTGTTACGAAAGTAGGGCCTAGCGAACCACTCATTGTTTCTTCATGAGACAGAGTGATATCAGAAAAGTTACCACGGGGATAACTGAGTTGTCTCCAGCAAGAGCCCACATCGACCTGGAGGCTTGCTACTTCGATGTCGTCTCTCCCCAACCTGGTGGTGCAGCAGCTGCCAAGGGTGGGGTTGTTCGCCCATTAAAGGGGATCGTGAGATGGGTTCAGACCGTCGTGAGACAGGTTTGTTGCTAACTTCTAGATTCGTTGTCGCTTGAGACGAAAGGGCCCCCAGTACGAGAGGAACAGGGCCTTGCAGCCACTAGTTTACCAGTTGTCCGACAGGGCACCGCTGGGCAGCCACGCTGTAAGGGATAAACGCTGAAAGCATCTAAGCGTGAAACCCGCGTTGAGACGAAGCGACTTAGGACTCCCGTAGAAGACGGGTTTGATCGGAGGGGGGTGTACGCACCGAGGCAACGAGGTGTTCAGCCCGCCCTTACGAAACGTCCATACTGACATGACTGAATGTCCGATCTAGGAGAACCGACTTCGGTACTCTGCTTCCAAAAGGCTGCGTATGTATGCGCAGATTCCACAGATTGCAAAACAACATTCCGCAGATTGATTTCTGCGAAATCGTTGGTCCGCGATCTGCGAAATCTGTGCTTCACACTCGTGGTTGGACGGCCATAGCGATCTGGTTCACCCGTTCCCATTCCGAACACGGAAGTTAAGCAGATCCACGTTCACCGTTGTACTGTCGTGCGCGAGCCGACGGGAAAAGTGATCGCTGTCCACCACTCCCTCTCCATCCCTTCGGGGTTGGGGAGGTTAGGCTCCGGCCGCAAGGCCGGGGTCTTCCTATCCATCGTCCAGGCTGCAATCACCCTGGATTCCTTCCCCCTTGCATCTCGGTCGAGCCACGAAGGCTCCCCTTCCCACCATGGCGGTCCTCCGCTACTGCCCCCACGGCAACCTGCGCTCCACGTGCCCTCAGTGCCGGGGCGATGTCGTCGCGGAGGCCGAGACCCGAGCCGCCGCCAACCGCGCCCGTGGCGAGTCGGGCAGCATGGGCCGCATCGAGGGCGCCGAGCTGCACTATCCTTGGCAGCGCTCGGCCTTGGAGGCTTGGACCGACGGGGGCCGCACCGGCCTCGTCGCCTTCTCGCTCGGACTGCCGACCGGCGATCTGCCCTACGCCGTCATCGCCGACATCGTCAACGCCAGTCCCACGTCGAATGTCCTGGTCGCATGTGCTCCCAGCGAGTCCGAGGAGATGCGGTCCACGCTCGAGGGCCGGTTTGGCCTGCGGCCCACGGCCCTCGTCGACCACCACTTCCTTGAGCCGCGCAACGACGGTGCCCTGGTCATTGCCGACTTGCAGGAGCTCGAGACCATCGACGTCTCCTCGTGGGGCCGCTTCGCGAGCAACGGCCTTCTCCTTCTGTTGGACGCGGACGGCGTCACGCAGGGTCTTGGTGCCCACCTCGTCGAGGCGCAGTTCCGCCACCGCTTCTGCCTGAGCCGCCAGCCCAGCGCCATCGACCTCCTGTGGACCCGCCCTTGGGCCCGCGCCTTCGGTCCCCTGCTGTTCCGCAGCACGGAGGAGGAGGCCCGCGACCTCGGCATCCTGCCGCGCATCAAGTACAGACTGCACGTCGAAATGCTCAAGCCGGAGGCCCGCGGCAACTCTGGCTTCGGACCGGAGGGGCCGTGGGAAGCCGCGGACATCCCGACGCGCCTCCCGGCCCTGCAAGCAGGGCCGTTCATCCGTAGCCGCGCCCGCGACGTGGCCATCCGCCGCGCCAAGGAATCGCCGGACCTTCTCGTCATCCACGACGGCGTTCCCGTGCCAGGTGCCCAGGCAACCCTCAAGCTCTCGGAGCTTCCCGACAAGCGCGATCCGGCTCCGGCTGCTTGGGTCCTCGCCACGCCGACGGCGGACGGCAAGGCCATCCTGCGTCTTGCAACCGTGGCCTTCAAGACCATCGGGCAACCCGGTGCCATTGGCGCCGTGGAGGACGCCGTCGTTCTGCCCGTCCCCGTTGACCTGTGCCGTCAGCCGCCATGGAGCGACCAGTGGCGCATGGCCGCCAACCAGCTTGACCGCGTCGCGGCGGGCCTCTTGCTGGCCACGGATGTCAGCCAGGCGATGATGGTCGAGGACCTCGAGTCCCTCGTCGGCGTTGCCCTTGCCTTGCGCGGCATTCCCGCGGAGGAACTCTACAAGCTCACGCCCGTCGTCGCCGAGGCCGCCCAGGCTGCGCATGCCGGCGAATCGATTGCCCCCGACCGCGTCCGCGCCGCGGCACGCTCGGCCGGCGGCCTCGCTGCGTCCCTTCTCGTCGCCGCCGAATCCGGTCCTCTGCACCTGCTTCGCATCGCGCATCCGCGCTTCACGCCCGTCGTGCCCGACCTGCCGCATCCTAGCCTATACGATGCGCGTCGGCACGCGTGGCGCGGCCGGGCCTTCGCCGCCCTCGCAAACGCAGCCAAGGCCGCCGACCTGGTCACCGCCTGGGGCCGCTACCCGGAGCTGCGCTTCGTCTTCCCGTCCTCCGCCTTGCTCGAGGCCGCCACGGCCTACTGCGCCAAGCACAAGCTGCGCGGCCCCCTCGATGACGAGGAGTTCAAGCCCATCCCGGACAAGACGGCCATCGCCAAGGGCGACCGCGCCGGCGCAGCCGCCGTCCTGAAGGAATGGAACGACGCCCTGGTGCTCGCCGAGGAGCACGAACGCGAATTCCTGGCGGACATGCACGCCCGCCAGCCCGAGCGTGAGCGCCGCCGCGAAGGCGCCGCCCTGCCCAACGTGTACGTCGTGGACCGCAGCCCGGACGCCATGACGCTTGAGGCGCAGGAAGGCCGCTTCCCACCCACCAACATTTCCCCCGGGTCCGAGGTCGCCCTCGTGGAGATTGGCCTGCGCGACGAGCTGTGCCGCGGCATCGTGTCCAAGATCAGCCGCCGGCGCATCGTCATCGAGTTCCCGGCGGGCGCGCCACGGCACCGCATGCCGCCCAAGCTCACCGTCAACCTGGTCTTCGATGCCAAGGTGTTCGAGGCCTACCACTCGGCGGTCCTCGGGGCGCAGCGCGCCCTCTCGGCCACGACTCCAGTGGACGACGGCCCGGACGGCCTGCTGCGCGCCGCCCTCCTTGGCGAGTCCGACCCGCCCGAGTCCATTCGCCAGTCCCTCCGGGGCGGCTCCCTCACGGATTCGCAGCGCACCTCCATCAACCAGGTCCTGTCGGGCGGCCGCGTCCGCCTCGTGCACGGCCCGCCCGGCACCGGCAAGACGCACACCCTGGTGCACCTCGCCCTGGCGCTCGCCCGCGCAGGCCACTCCGTTCTCGTCACGGCAGATTCCAACGCCGCCGTGGACAACCTCGTCGTCGGCTTGCGGCGCAACGGCGGCCTCGCGGTGCGCATCGGACACGCCGTCAACCTGCGTGACGAGGCGGCCGAGGCTGCGCGCATCGACCCCATGGAAGCCCCGCCCTTCGTGCGCTGGGCCGCCCAGCAGGGCATCATCGTCGCCACGACGAACTACGGCGCCTTCCGCTACATCGACCCCAAGGGCGGCATGAGCCCCTTCGTCTTCGACTACGTCATCCACGACGAAGCCGGGCAGGCGACGGCGCCGTCCAGCCTTGCCGCCGTCATGCGCGGCCGCCGCCTCGTGCTCGCCGGCGACCCCAAACAGCTTCCCCCGACGGTCGTCTCGATGGATGCCAAGGAGGCCGGCCTCGACGTCACGTTGTTCGAGCGCATCGAGTCGCTCACCGGGCGCACGCGCACGCGCATGCTCGAGACGCAGTTCCGCATGCGGACGGAGATTGCCGCATTCAGCAATCTCCGTTACTACGAAGGAAAACTCAAGACGGACGAGAGCGCCGCGAAGCAGGAAGGCCTGCCCGACCTGCCTGCCGCCGCATTCCAGCACGTCACCGGGCGCGAGAACGAGCGCCAACGCAACGGCTCCATCTCCAACGACTTCGAGGTCGCCTGCGTCGCCGACCTCGTGGAGAAGTTCACGCCGGCCTGCCGCGAGCAGGGCTGGACGATGGCCGTGCTCACGCCGTACCAGGCGCAACGCGAAGCCATCCGCCGCCGCCTGCCGGACACGGAAGTCTCCACGGTCGATGGCGCGCAGGGCCGCGAATGGGACGTCGTGCTGTACTCGACGGTGCGTTCCAACCCGCAGCACCGCCTCGGCTTCGTCGAGGACGAGCGCCGCCTCAACGTTGCCGTCACGCGCGCCAAGCGCAACTTCATGCTCGTCGGCGATGAGCGCACCTTGGCCGACAACGACGCCTTCCGTTCGCTGCTTTCGACGCTCGGCAAGGTTCGCCTGCACTATCCGCCCCGCGACGCGCACGGCCGTGACCAGCGCGGCGCCCCGTTGCCGCCGCAGCGCCACCAGGCGCCGCAGGACGGCGGATTCGACGGTGGCCGCCGCCGGCGCCGCCGCCGGCGCGGCGGACGCGGCCGCGGCGACGACGTGGGCGGCCCCGAGGAAGGCATGCCGCGTCCGGCGCCCGGTCCGACGTACAGTCCGCCGCCGCGCCAAGCGCAGCCCGCACCGCAGCAGCGCCCGGACGATCGCCAAGCCGCGCCGCGCCGCGACGAGCGCGCGCCGCAGCGTCAGCGCCCCGATCCGCGCGTCGATCTCCCACTGCCCGAGTTGCCCACGGGGCCGCGCCCCGAGCGGCGCAAGTTCGTCGTGGGCGAAGCCCACGACGCGGCGCAGCCGCCCGATGTGTCACCTGAACCACAGTCTTCGGCATCGCCCGCCGCAAAGCCGGCGACGCCGGAACCGTCCCTGCCAATGCGTCCGTCGGCGCCTGCCATCCCCTTGGCGGCCAGCGACGACCGCCCCGTCAAGGGCAAGCGGTCGGCCAAGGCAGCCAAACCCGGATCCAAGTCAGGCCGGGCCGGCACCAAGTCCGAAGCGCCCGTCGCTGCCGCTGTAGTGCCGACGGCCGCCAGGCCGAAGGCCGCGGGCAAGGCTCCCAAGGCGGCCAAGGCCGACGCGCCGACGGACAAGCTTGCCGGGAAGACGGGCAAGCCGGAGAAACCGGCCAAGGCTGCGAAGGCCGCGAAGCCGGCCGCGGGCAAGGGCGGGCTGTGCGCTGGAGCAACGCAGGCCGGCGGCGCTTGCAGGAACAAGGCGCAGCCCGGTTCCCGGTTCTGCGCGCGCCACGCCGTCTAAGGTGCCTTTCGTTCCTTGACGAGGCGCCGGACCTTGCGTCCCACGGTGACGATGACGAGAAGGACACTTGGCGTGGCGGCGATGTAGCCGAGAACCAGGCTGCGCGATTCCTCCTCGAGGTACCGGATGGTGATCTGAACGCTTACGGCCCCCTGCGTCGGTCCCGTCAAGTCAGGCACCGTGTCGTTGCTGTAGTGGTTGTCGGAGTTGTCGAAGACCAGGAGGTACTCGGTGACGCCGTCGGACAGCAAAGCGAAGACGGCTTCTCCGTCCACCCCGATGCGCGAGTGCTCGGCGTAGTAGCTGAACGGCTGCTGCAGCGACAGGCGGCCATTGTCGGCCAGGGAATCGGACCATTCTTTTTCCATGACGTACAGGTCGAAGGCGCCGCCCGTGGCGTGGACCTCGATGGCGATGGGGGTGCCAGCAATGGTCGGTTGCAAGGTCGTCTGGCGGGCCTCCCCCGGCGCAAGTTGGAAGGCGGGGGCGCTGTCGACCTTCAGTTCGTTGTCGGGGTCGTAGTAGATGAGCGCGAAGATTGCGCCGAAGACGGCGAGGCCGACGAGGGCAACGGTGAGACGGATCACGGCGACCCTCCGCCCAACCAATTGCCGGATTCCGGTTGCGCGCCGCGCTGGCCCCGCTCGACGTCGCGGTCGCTGGCGCAGGTGCGGCACAGGCGAAGCATGATCCACAGATCAGCCGCACAGGCGGCCCGGCCACACATCGCGCACGTGCCGCGCGCGGGGCGGGTGGCGCACAAGGAGCACATGCCGTTGCTGGCCGCGTTGGAGGAGGGCGGGGGCTCGACGGCCTGCGTCTGTGCGTTTGCCGGCTTGCCGGCTGCGCGGCGTCGCCGTTCCTCCTCGAGGACGGCCGCAGGGTCGGTGGATTTGGCGCGGCGGCGCAAGTCAATCAGTGACTCGTCGTCAAGCAGGTCCATGTCACCACCAGACTTCCTTGAGTTTCAGGACGTATCCGAGGACGTTGACGAGGAAATGCAGCAGGGGCGTGAGGACGATGAGGGTGGCGAGCACGACCCAGTCGTCGAGCAGGGCCGCCTTGACCCAGCCGTCGGCAAGCAGTGGGCTCGCGATGGCCATGGCCAACAAGCCGAAGACGACGAAGTCGAGTTGGTCGAAGGGCACCCAGGGCCGGCCGCGGTCCCGGCCGGTGCGGCGCTTGAAGTAGGATTTCACGGCGTCGCCGACGAGGGCCATGAAGCCGACGAAGGCACCGAAGAGGGCGATGGCCCAGAGGGGGGAAGACGGCGGTGCGGCGCATATGGCGGCGATTGGGTCAGGCGTGTCGTTGCAGGGTTCGTCGGAGCCGATGGGCGCGCCGTCGAAGCCGTTGTACCCGTAATCCCAGCCGTCCCAGAGGCCGGCGGCATCGTAGGGGGGGACAAGGAGTGCCACCGCGACGGCGGTCGCCGCACCGAGCAAGGTGCCGCCCGCGAGCCCGCGCCACGTCTTGCCGGGTCCGAGCAGGCGTTTGCCGTCCTTGCCGAGCCGTCCGCCGTCGATGGGCGCCTTCCAGCCCGGGATGAGCTTGGCGACGAGCACGGGACTCATGTTCGCCACATAGGCCGGCAGGAACACGAGCAAAGCGTGCAGAATTGAGGCGACGACCATGCCCGGCCGCATCCACGAGACCCCGTCAATTAAAGGCATCAGGGACCGGCCGGAGGCCCTCCCTGACCCTGGCGCACCCCACACCTTTTATGGGGCCAGAGGTGAGACCGCCCGAGCGTGGTGGCTGTGGGGCGGGTGAGAGTGATTGTGCCGGCGTCGGGCGCCCATGTCCGCAGCCTCGGCGCCCACATCTTGAGGCTGCAGAACGACGGCCGGAAGGTCGTCTTCGTCTCAGCCGACCGTCCCTACCATTCCTTGACGCAGGCCCTGCGCGAACACGGGGTCGCCGTCGATGACATCCACTTCGTTGACGCGGTGAGCTCCCTCAGCGGATCCGCTCCGGCCCACCGGCCGAGCAACGCAACGTTCCTGCCGTCGCCAACGATGCTCGAGATGCTGGCCATGCGCGTCGAACAGGCCGTCCTGCGGTTCGGTCCAGGGGCGCACATGATTCTGGACTCGCTGGACACCCTGAGCCTGTACAACGGCGCCAACCCCGTGCAAGAGTTCAGCCACTACCTCGCCAACCGCCTGCGCCTGCACGGCATCAACGGCGACTTCGTTGTCCGCGACGGCCCCAACGGCCGCCAGTTGCACGACAACATCCTTGCCTTCAGTGACGACCGCCTCGAGTTGCCCTCTGGAGCCCCCGCATGAGCCGCCTCTCCCTCCTTTGCGCAGCCGTCGCCCTCGTCCTGGCGGCCCCGATGGTCGTGGGCGCCAACGCCGACGTGCATGAGGTGTCCTTCGACCGCATCGAAGCCGTCGCCGTCGCGGACTTCCGCTTCATTCCCTGCCAGGACACCGGCGCCTTCGTTCTCTTGGAAAACGGGTTCCGTTTCGAGGAGCGGCAACCCGGCACCGGGGACGCTCAACCCTACCCCGGCGGCTATCTGGCCATCGGATGCGGAGAAGCCGCCGTGACGCGCACCGCCCCCGCAGGAGCCCGTAGCGTCGAGGTCCTGTTCCAAGGGGACCGCGTCGTCGAGGAGTTCGACGTCCAAGGCAATTCCGTCACCCGGCCTGGAGTCGCCTTCGACCAGCGCATCGCCTTCCGCAGCGGCAACGCCTCCAGCGACCGCCAGGTGGATTACATGGATCCCGGCGCCGGGTCGCTGCCGATGCAGCCCGTCGCGCCGGACAGCTTCCTGCTGGCGCGCAGCGCGGCGACCTTCGACCTGGCGTGGGTGTTCAGTGACCAGAGTTACTTCGTCGGACCGGACTTCCCTGACGTCCTGTCCGGCCAGGCCTTCAGCGCGACCGTGCAGAACGTCACCTTGCGCTACCCCGGGTTGCCCGTGGCCAGCAAGGTGACGGACAGCCTGCAGCGCGAGGGGACGCTGCTCGTCGGCAAGACCCGCATCGCCGCCGACATCTCCGACCCCGAGGCCGGCGACTTGCGCGTCGTGGTTGCCAACGGCCTCGCCTTCTCGCACCTGCGCGCACCCGACGGCACCAAGTTCGACACCCAGGCCAGCCGCCTCGCGGCGGGGCCCGACGGCTTCGACCGGTCGGCCGTGCTCGTCGAGACCTTGGAGGACGGCTCCGTCCAAGTCACGGTGCCTCGGGAAGTGCTCACGGACTTCGGGGCCGGCCGCTATACGGTCTCCTTCACCAGCGTGGGTGCCGTCCACACCTTCCCCTGGTTGATCCCCGTCGCGGTGCTCGTCCTCTTGGCCCCCCTGCCGTTCGCCTTGTTGGCCTACCTGCACGTGCGCCGCTTCGAGGATGAGGCCTTTGGGGGCTTCCGCCGGTCCGCCCGCAACCTGCGCATCGCGCTCGTCGTCGCCTTCGCCTATTACGTCGCGGTCCTGGTGAGTCACTTCGCCGGCTCGCGCCTTGACCTCATGACGGCGTGGCCACTGCCATTCGAGGCGTTCCTGCTTTACCTCCAAGTCGTCATCGCCGTCGGCGCCTTCCTGGCGCTCTTCGCCGTCGCACGCGAGCTCTACCGCATCACCGTTCCCAAGGCCCTGCCCGACGCCGCTCGGGCCGGCCCTGCCCCCATGCACGAGGACGCCGAATGACCCCCGAAAAGACCGCCCCGGGTTCCGTGACCATGCAGATGCGACCGGAGCAACTGCTCGAAATCTGGCACCGCGCCAACGACGTCCTGTACGTGCATGACCTGGGCGGCCGGTTCCTGGCCGTCAATGCGACGGCGAGCCAAACGTACGGGTACACGCCGGCCGAGTTCCTCGGGATGTCCATCAAGGACCTCGTTGACCCCGAGCACCTCGGGACGGCCATGGCCAACCTGACCGCCAAGGCAAGCGGCGCCACCGAACAGACCGTCCCCTACGAGTTGTTGACGCGCGCCAAGGACGGGCGCCCCGTTTGGGTGGAGGTCAGCACGCGCGTCCTCGCCGAAGACGGCCACGCAACGGCAATCCAGGGCTCCGCCCGCGACATCACCAAGCGCAAGCTAGCCGAAGCCGTGGCGGACCTCGTGCACGAGACCGCGCTCGCCGTGCATGAGGCGCGTTCGCTGGAGGCCGGCATCCAGGCCGTCCTCGGGCGCATCGCAACGGTGGCGGGCTGGTCGTACGGCGAGGCCTGGTTCCCGGACGTCGACGGACGGTGCCTCACGCTGGGCCCGCAATGGGTCGGCGGCAACGGCTTGGAGAAGTTCAGCCGGCTCGCCCGGCAATACCAGTTTGCCCCCGGCGAAGGCGTCCCCGGCCGCATCTGGGCGGACGGCAAGCCGGTGTGGGGCAGCGAACTGCCCGGCGAGGCCGACTGCCCCCGTCGTGCTGCGGCCCATGCGGCGGGCCTGCGCACGTTTGCCGCAATCCCCGTCGCCAACGGCGGCCAAGTCGCGGCAGTCTTGGTCTTCTTCGGCACGCAGGCCCGCCACGAGGACGCGCGCTGGGTGGCTGCGGCCGAGAAGGTCGCGGCGCACCTCGGCGCCTCCATCGGCCGCCGCCTGGACGTCGAGCGCGTGCGCAGCGCGGGCCGCTTGTTCGCAGCCCAGTTCGAGGCCCTGGGCGACGCGATGCTCATGCTCGATGCCGAGGGCGTTCCCCGTCAGGCCAACGCGGCGTTCCTGCGCCTGTGCGACGTCACGGTCAGCAGCAACGACGCAGCCGTCCCGCTGACGGAACGCGTCGACGACCTGCCGAAGTTCCTCGCCGCCGTCACGACGCTGTACGAGGACCGCAGCGCCGGCCGCGACACGGTCAGCTTCGAGGGCCGCAACTTGTGGCGCAACGTTGCCCCGCTGCGTTCACGCAACGGCACGAGCCTGGGCGTGCTGCTGCAAGTGCGCGAGGACGCTGCAGCGTCCTCGCGAGCATAGTCGGCGAGCCAGCGCCGGCGCTTGCCTGGACGCGATGAGGTGACGCGACGGACGCGGCCGTCGCGTCACACAATCCGTTCCAGCGTCTCGAGGCGGAAGCCCTGCGGCGTGATGTCGTACGTGCTGACGCCGATGCCGTAGGCGCGGTTCTTGACTTTCTTCACCATGAAGAAGCGCTCGAACGTCGTGCCCTTGCGGGTGACTTCGAGTTCGAGGAGGCAGTCGGCCAGCAGCTCCAAGCGGCGTTCGGCGGCCACGCCGTGCGCTCCCTTCGACAGCACCCACAGGGCGAGGCTGCCGTTGCGGGACGTGGCGGCCTTGATGGCCGTGAGTGCTGCGACGACCTCTTCGAGGGAGTGGTGGTTGAGGAAAAAGTCGAGGCTGTGCACGACGACGCGGTCCGGCGGCCGGATGCGCGACTGGACGCCGACGAGGCGCTGCAGGTAGTCGGCGCCGCCTCCTGGCTTGCCTGGTGCCGGCTTGGCTTGGCGCAGGTAATCCATGGAGTCGGCGCCCTCGAGGAGCCGGCGCGGGTCCATGCGCGGGCGCTCGTCGGTGGCCTTGCGGCGCTCCTGCGACGCCATCATGCTCTCGGCGAATTCCGTCTGCAGGTCGATGACCTCGACGTGGGCGAAGTCCCAGCCGGCTTCCTTGACGGCCTGGCGCACTTCGTTTGCGGACTCGTCCGTCGTGATGTAGGCGACCTTGTCGCCGGGGTTGCCGACGCAGAACTGCTTGGCGAAGATCTCGGCTCCGGCGCCGGCGGGGGCGAGCAGGAGGCTCGTGAATCCGCGAGGCAGGCCCCCTTTGAGGAAGGCGTCGAGGGCTTCGATGCCGGTGCTGACGACGCCGTCCGTCACGGCGTCACCGCAGTCGTGTCCCCGAACTTCTTCAAGAGGGGGGCCAGGCTGATGCCGTACTCGGACAAGTCCATCATGAAGCGGGCGCGGCTGTGCTCGGTTCCGCGCATCTTGATGACCTGCAGGGTGCGCACGAGGTCGTTGTGGCGCTCCAGCTCGGAGAGGAAAATGATGCCGTCCGCGATGAACTCCTCCACGCCGAACATGCTGTAGCGCAACTCGCGTGGCGGCGTCTCGCTCGTCAGAAACGTCGTGCACCCGAGGCCGGACAGCATGGCGCCCAGGCGGAAGGTGAAGTCGCGGATGCGGCCCCTGTCCTCGAGGCGTTGGCAGATGGCGGTGATGGAGTCGATGACGAGGCGCTTGATCTGGAACTCCTTGACGATGGATTCCAGGGCGTCCACGAGGGCGGCACCGTCCTCCATGGAGTACGTGCGCTCCTGCGTGATGCCCATGCGGTGCAGGATGGTGCGCAGATCGACGAGGCGGATGGAGCCGTCGCGCAGAAACTTGCCGTCCAGGAAGGCGTACTCCTTGGCGTTTCGTTCCAGGATTGCGACCGGTTCCGTGACGGAGAGGAACATGCCCTTCTGGCCCTTCTCGGCGCCGTGGGCGAGGAACTCCAGGGCGAGCGTGGTCTTGCCCATGCCGGAGCCCCCGGCGAGCAGGACGACGTTGCCTTCCGGGATGCCGCCGCGCAGGATCTGGTCCAGCTCCTGGATGCCGGTCTCGCAGCGGTGGATGGTCATGCCCGCGCCCTCCTGTACCCTTGCGGCTTGTAAGAGTTGCTCAGTTGACGGTGGCCTCGGCGTCTACGACGTGCAGACGCACAAGCCAACTGGAAACCCCGGTCGCCCCGCCGGCGGACAGGGTCAGGGTCGCCGCGTCCCCGGACCCCCCAGAGGCGGCGGCATCCTCGCTGGAGGAGGCCAGGATGCGGTCGGCGAAGAAACCGCGCCAAGCGGCGGCGTTGCTCGAGTCAAGGGTGAAGGTGGCGCCCGTCACCTCGAACAGGAGGTCCGAGGAGCCGTCGTGCCGCACGGACACGGTAGCCGTGTCACTCCCGGCGCGCTGGCCGGAGCCGGTCAGGTCCACGACAGTCCAGCGCAGGTGGCCGGTCCCGGTGGTGGCATCGACCTCCAGGTCGAAACCGGGGTCAACGAGGACGACGCCGCCGAGCGTGCCCTGGCTGGCGAGCACGGCGCCACCCTCGTAGGCCAAGGTCTGGGAGGGGAAGCGCTGGTAGCGGGGGTCGAAGACGATGCGGCCGCCCGAGCGGTCCAGGGAATACGTGGTGGCGGCACCGGCCCCCGCGGCATGCTGCAGGCCATCGACGTCCGTCCACACAGCGGCGTAGGTGCCGGCCACCGTGGCACCGACGGCTCCGTCCGTGACCGTCAGGGTGTAGCCGTCCTCGAGGTCGCGCAAGGCCGAGGCGAAGGCAGGTTGCGCGAGGAGGTCGACGCTGTACTGGGGGACGGCGATGTCGACGTCGCACAGCAGCGGCACCGTGCGCGTCCCCGTGGCCGCGGTGACCGTCAGGATGATGCCGGGGCCGCCGCACCCAGCGGGGCTCGCGTCGGCGTCATGCGTCAGGCGGGCGGTGACCGTTGCGCCGGCCCCGTCGTCCGCCACGGCCTCGACCCAGGAGAGGTCGTTGTTGTCGACGCTGCCCGACTGCAGGCCAAGCGAGAACGCCTCGAGGCCCGTCACATCGGTGATTGGGGCGCCGTTGGCGGGTTCCGCCGGAACGCCGACGGCGACGCCGTCCTGCAGATGGAGGACGGCGCCCGTGAAGGTCACCTGGACCGCGAATGTCGCGTCCTCGTAGGCCAAGTGCCCCGACGCGGCCGCGCCTTGCAGGAGGGGCACCTTGGCGGGCGCGAGGTCGAACACCGTCGTCGAGGGTCCAGGGGCGTCTTGGGCCGCCAGGGCGTCGAGGCCGGCCTTGACCTGGCCCATGGCCTCCTGCGCATCGCCTTGGTGGTTGGCTTCGCGCTCCTGGATCCACACGGGCAGCGTCGTGAAGGTCCAGATGGTCATCGCCGTCGTGAAGAGTGCGACGAGAAGGACGGCGGAGACCACGCTCGAGACGCCCTCATCGTTGCCGGTCACAAGGTCACCACGCGGACCGTGTCAAGAAGGAGGCTGCCTTGCGTCGTGCTGGTTGGAGTGAGGTCGACGAGCCGGATGCGCGGGGCCCCGCCGTTGTACTCCGCCGTCGTGAGGGCGTGGGTGAAGGTCGCGACGGACGCCGAGGACAAGGTGCCTCGCGTGGTGTAGCTTGCGCCGTTCCAGACCTGGACCTCGAAGGTCTCGCCCGCCGTACGGTAGACGAGTTCGAGCGTCTCGCTCGAGCCGTCCGGGACGCCGGCGAGGTCCATCGTGACGTCAAGCGTGTAGGCCGGAGTGAAGGCAACCTCGACCCAGGCTTGGTCGACACGCCAAGTCTCCCCCGTCGCGCCGGCTCGGATGCTGGTGAGGCGGACTTCGAGGTCCTGGATGTCGGTCCACGTCCAGGAGCCGCCGCCCGGTCGCGCCGAGGTGACGATCCATTCAATCTGCGAGTCTGACGATGTCGCGGTGCGCGTGGGAGACGTCGTGCCGCAGGTGTTGTCGAAGCAGGCGCCCAGGGTGAAGCCGTCCGCCCCGTTTTGGCCCAAAATGGACACGTCGGCGCGCAACGTGACGGCGGTGATTGTGCCCGTGGAGAGGGTGGGGTTGACGAGCGTGAGTTGGAGGTCGCGGTTGGCGCTCGTCGTCGTCGCGTACGACGCGTCGTCGAGGAACGTGTTCGCTGTGCCACTCCATTGGGCCGTCGTCCGGCTGGACACGCCGTTGGCCGCCAGCGTCAGTGGGCTTGACCCCGTTGCGCCTTCAAGGACGGTTGCCTCTGCCCCGCCATCATCGCCGTCTTGGGCCGCCGCGAACGCGGCGACTGAACCCGCCGTGTCCGTGTGCGCCGAGACGTAGGTGATGAGGGTGACGGCCTCGATGAGTTCATCCTGGGAGCCGGGCGATGCGGCCAGGTTGCCGTTGAGGTCCTGCATGCCGGAGACTTGAAGGCCCAACGTCTGGCCGCCCAGGAGGTTCCAGGACTGCGCGGGCACGTCGGCGCTCCACTGGTTCGCCCCCAAGGGCGCCATGGCTCCGACGGTCGTGTAGGATGGCCCGCTGCCGTCGTCGATGCGGAAAGCCAGCGAGGGGGCGACGCTGTCGTCAATGCCCACGCAGTCGTCAGCAAGCGTCGCCGTCACCGTCACGGCCCCCGTCGTCGTGCTGAGGACGTCGGCGGGGGAAAGGGTCCAGGCAGCCACCGTCGGGGCCGTGCCGTCGAGCGGGCAGACACTGAACTCGCCGCGTTCGCCTTCATCAGCCAGAAGGGTGGAGGAGGCAATCACGGCGGCGCCGAGGATGGTGCGCTCCTGCAGCAGGCAGCTGCGCGACGGGTCCGGGGGCGAGGGGCCGGACAGGCATAGGCTGTCGCCGATGCGCCACGTCCTGCCGTCCGCGACCTGGTCGGCGACGGCCGTGAGGTCGTAGCGCACCTCGAAGCCGTCGACGTTGAGGACGAGTTCCCCGTTCGACAAGGCAATGGCCTCGCCGCCCCGGTGCACGAGCACGGCGCGCGTGCCTTCCTGCTGCAGCACGAGGTCGGCTTGGGGGGCGGGGGCATTTGACCGCAATTCGCCGAGGACGACGAAGCTGATGCCGCCGAAGACCGCCACCGTGATGGCCAGCATGAGGATGGTTCCGACGACGCTTGAGACTCCCTGCTCACCTGCGCCAGCGTTCACGACCCAGCCTCCACCCTTTGGTCGGCCATGGGCCTAAAAGGCTTGCCTCATCAACCCGTGCCCACGGCCCCCTCTCAGCGGTGCGGCATCCGAAGGGTCATACCCCGGTGCCCAGTGAGCAACGCGTGGACGAGCCGGCCGAGGACACCGAGTCTGTGCTCGCCGCCTACCGCGAGCGCAAACGCAAGGCCCTGGAGGCTGCCCGCGGCTCCGGCCTTGCCGAGGCGGCGCCCGCCCCCGATGCCCCCGTTCCAACGCGCGCCCTCAATTCTGCCGTCGCCCCGCCCGTGGCTCCACCTGAGCCGCCCCAACAGGCCCCCGTCCAGGTGCCTGAACGCGAAGTCCTCCCCGCCGCGCCGGTGCAGGAGGATTGGGGGTCGCGCTCGCTTGAGGTGCAGCGGCCGGCGCCCATCTCCGTCCCTGGCGCGACCCTGAGCCCGCTCGGCCCCGTGCTGCGGTTGTCGGAGGCCCTCCTGAAGGACACCAAGGTGTCACTGCGGGGATCCCCCCGGGCCCGCGTGGCCGGCGTGACGATGCTGCTGCTTGGCCTGGGGTTGGCCGTGCTCGAGCGCCGACAAGCCGCCGTCGGTGCGCCCATCAATGGGCTCGACCTCGCCGCAGTCGCCCTTGCCTCCGTCGGCTTGGTGACGGCCGTCGTCGGCATGCTGTGGCCGCGCAACCGTCGCCTCGCCGTGCGCCTGGCGGCCAGCCAAAAGGAGGAGTGGCAACGAATCCAAGGCGAAACGCGCCGCCTGCAGGTCCAGTCGCGCATCGGCTTGGGGCTCACCATTGTCGGCCTCCTCACCCTCGTTGCGGGGTATGCCTTGCTGTCCCTGGGGATCCTCGCCGCCGGTGCCGCCATTGCAGGCGTCGGAATCCCCGTTCTCGTCATCGCCCAGGTGCGCCGCAGCCTGGCGCGCCGCCTGTACGTCCAGACCCTGGTCTTGAGCGGCCTCGAGGCCTCCGGCATCGGCGGTGCCGCCCCCGACGGGCGCGTGCAACCCGTCATCATCGCCCTCGACCGTCTCCTTGGCGCGCTTCCGGAAGCGGAGGTCCAAGCCTTCCTGGCCACGCCGCAAGCGCGGGCCTACCTCGAACTGGTGGACGAGGCGACGAGGTCGCAGCGTGGACCCTGACGACGCGGCCGAGGAGAGGCCCGGCCTGGCCGCGCGCCTGCGCGAAGCCGGCAACGCCGACGACGCGGCCGTGGCGCGTGCGCGCGCGCACAAGGCTGGCCTGGCGGAGCGCATGCGCGCCATGGTGGCGGACGGCGGCGTGGAGCCGGTTGCGGCCGTCGCGGACCTCGGCACGACGACGTCGCGTGCCGATGTGGCGCCCGTCGAGCCCGAGGTCGCGACGTTCGCGCAGCGGCTGCGCGGCGGCAAGGCTGCTCCGGCCGCCCTGTTCGAGCGCGCGGCGCAGGCTCCAGCGCGCAACGAATCCCCTTCGGATTCCGCTCGCGCCCCCGCTGGCGTTCCGCGTGCACAACCCCCGCCGGCGCGGGTCCAGCCGGCAGCCACCACGCGCATGGTGCGCTGGTTCCTCGGGCGCGAGGAGCAAACGGCGGGCGAGGGCCCGGTCACGCCGATTCCTCCGCTGGAAGCCGGTTGGGAGCAGGTGGACTTCTACGACCTCGACCCGCCCTTCTCGTTCGTGCGCATCGTGCGCCAGAGCGACAACGGGCAGTTGCGCTACGAGGCCATCGAGCCCGTGCTGTCGGAGCGTGAACAACGCACCTTCGAGTTCGTGCAGGACGCCCTGGTGCGCGGCCTGAACATCGACCCGGGGCCGATGAAGCCGGAGCAGCGCGAGGGGTACCTGCTTGGGGCGGTGCGCCAGATCCTGAAGGACTACCGCATCCGCCTCGACACCCGGGAGCAACTGCGCGTCGAGTACTACCTGCGCCGCGACTTCCTTGGGCTCGGAACAATCCATTCCGTCATGGTGGACCCGCGCATCGAGGACATCTCGTGCGACGGGGCCGCGGAGCCGCTCTTCATCTTCCACCGCGAACACGAATCCATCCCGTCCAACATCCGCTTCCGCTCCGACGGCGAGCTCGACGCTTTCGTCATCCGCCTGGCGCAGCGCTCCGGCAAGGCCATCTCCATCTCCGACCCCATCCTGGACGCAGCCCTCCCGGACGGGTCTCGCCTGCAGGCGACGTTGGGTCGCGAGGTGACGCAGAACGGATCCACGTTCACCATCCGGCGCTTCAAGCCCGACCCGTTCACGCCGCTCGACCTGGTGCGCTTCGGGACCATGAGCATCGACATGCTGACGTGGTTCTGGCTCACCGTCGAAGCCGGCCAATCGCTCATTTTCTCGGGTGGAACGGCCTCGGGCAAGACGACGGGCCTGAACGCCATCGCCCAATTCATCCCGCCCCAGGCAAAAGTGGTGTCCATCGAGGACACGCGCGAAGTCAACCTGCCGCACCACAACTGGATCAAGGCCGTCACGCGCAGCGGATCGACGTCCGAGGGCACGGGGGAGATCGGCATGTTCGACCTGCTCAAGGCGTCGCTGCGCCAGCGCCCGGAATACATCCTCGTCGGTGAAGTGCGTGGCATCGAGGCGACGGTCGCGTTCCAGGCCATGGCGACCGGCCACACGGTGTACTCGACGATGCACGCCGACTCAGCGCGCTCCGTCGTCTATCGGTTGGAGAACGACCCCATCAACGTCCCGCGCCTGGTGCTGCAGGCCCTCGACATCATCGCCATCCAGGCCCAAGTCCGCTACAAGGGCAAGCGCGTGCGCCGCGTCAAGGAAATCGTCGAACTCGTCGGCATGGACCCGTCGACGAAGGAGATTCTCACGAACACCGTGTTCAAGTGGGACGCGGCGAACGACACGTTCGAGATGGGCGCGCGCTCGTACCTCATCGACGACATCGCCAGCGACCGCAACTGGAGCAAGGCGCGCATGGCCGAGGAGCAGGCGAACCGCCGCCGCGTCCTGCAATGGATGATTGACCAGGGGTACCGCGACGTGCGCGAGATCACGGCCGTCGTGCAGGCCTACTACCGCGACCCAGCCTCCGTCCTGCAACGCATCGCCGCCTCCCCAGCCGCTCCGGGGGCCAAGGCGTGAGCGGCACGGCGGCCGCCGAGGGGGAGGCGCCCCCGCCGGTCGCCACCATCGGGCCAACGGCGTTCGAGCGCCTGTGCGGCCGCTGGTTCGGCAGCGCCGGCGCCCGCAACCTTGCCAATCATCCGTTGCTGGGAATCCGGCTGGCCCAGGCGCGCAACCCGCTCGTGCCCTCCGTGTACCTCGCCTCCGTGTACGGCCAGGTCGGAGTCGCGGTCCTCGTCGGCCTCCTTCCATTGGTCATCGCTCTCGTGCTCGCGGGGGGCCCCGTTGCCCTCGGCGTGCGCTGGATCGTCCCCTTGACGGGCCTGCCGGGCTTGCTGGCCACGGCGACCTACGCGTGGGGCATGCTGCGCCCCGACCTGGAAGCCAAGGCGCGGCGGCGCGACGTGGAATCGCACCTTCCGTACGCGCTCAACTTCATGGCCGCATTGGCGTCGGCCGGCGTGGTCCCCGTCGAGGTCTTCGGGGCCCTCGGTTCGCAACGGGTGTATGGCGAAATGGCGGCGGAGGCCAACCTCATCTACCGCGACACGAAGCTGTTCTCGCGCGACCTCGTCACGGCGTTGCAGGCCGCGGCGCGGCGCAGCCCAAGCCAGCAGCTCGAGGAGTTCCTGCAGGGCGCCGTCAGCACGATCACGTCGGGCGGCGACCTGAAAACGTACCTCCTTGCCAAGGCTGAGCAGTTCGCGCAGGAGAACCGCCGCGAGCAGAAGGCGTTCCTGGAATCGCTGGGGGTCATGGCCGAGTCCTACGTCGTCGTCGCCGCGGCGGCGCCACTGTTCCTGCTCGTGATCCTGTCCGTCATGATGCTGGTCAGCGAGGGCCTCGACCCCACGTTCATGCTCAACATCCTCGTGCTCGTGGCCTTGCCCGTCATCCACAGCATGTTCGCCTACATCCTGCGCACCATGAGGCCCGATTGATGCCCGAAGCATCCCTTCCCGCGCCCCGCGGTCCGCGCCCGTCGTGGGCCGTCGGCCTCCTCGTGCTCGGGGTTGCCGCGGTGCTGTGCGGAGCGGGTGCCGCCGTGACGGAAGGCACGCTGCGCCGCGTGCTTCTCGTTCTCCTCTTCGCGACGGCGATTGCCGTTGCCTGGCTCGCCTCGGGCCGTTTCATCGAACGGCCACCGAGCACCGTCGTTGGTGGCGCGGGCTACACGGCGCCGCGCACCGGCTTCGAGAAGGTCCTGCATTCCGTCCTGAGCCTGCTCTACAACGCCGGCATCATGATCGTCGTCTTCGCGGCCCTGCTGCGCTTGAAACTGGTCCTGCTCGAATTCCCCGCCATCGTGACGGCCTGGTTCCCGGTCGTCGTCGGCGGCTACGTGGCGTTGCTGGCCGTCGCCGCTGAACGACGCATCCTCGAACAGGGCGGCGTCCTGCGCACATGGTACACCCGCGCCCACGGCTGGGTGCTGGCCGGCATCAGCGTCCCCATCCTGGCCGCCGGGCTCATTCTCGCCATCGTTGGCGAAGTCGAAAGCGGCGGCGTGCGCTACCTCGTCGAAGACGACTTGGTCGTGCTCGTCCTGGTCGGCGTCATGGGCGTCGGGACGCAGCTCTTCCTTGCTGCGAACCTGCCCACCATGTTCGACTTGGCCACGGCGTTCCTGCGCGTCGTCACGACGCGGCGACGCGTGGGCGACACGCCACCCTTCGTGTATGCCGCGGTCATCGCCCTCTCGGCGACCATCCTCGTTGCCATCGTCGCCGTGCGCTTCGACCTCCTGTCGGGCATCGGCTACTTCCGCGACGAGCGCGTCGCCCTCCTGCTCGTGCTGGTGCCCGTGGCCGCGGCCGCCTTCTTCGCAAGCGCAGCCACGCAAATCTGGCGCGAAGGCCGCCGCGGGTTGTACAAGAAGCGGTTGCCGACGCAGCTGCGCAACGACCTCGTCGTGTACGGCCTCAGCGCGTTGGTTGGGCTGACTGGCGGGGTCCTGCTTGTCCTGAACTTCCTCGGCCACTTCGACGGCTGGGGGCCCGTCACGGGGCAAGGCTTGCAGATGGACCTCATCGCCTTGACGATCGTCGGCACGGCCTGGCCCATCGGCATCTACCTGCACCGCCAGGACAAACGCGTGGACGGCATCGAGGCGCGCCTGCCCGACTTCCTCAGCGACCTCGCCGAGACGCGCCGCGCCGGGTTGACGATGTCGGCGGCGCTGCACAGCTGCGCCCTGTCCGACTACGGGCCCCTGTCGCCCGAGGTCAAGAAGATGAGCCAACAAGTGGGTTGGGGCGTGCCGTTCAACGAGGCCCTGGCGCAGTTCGCGCAACGCGTGAAGACCAGCCTCGTCGAGCGCTCCACGAGCCTCATCATCGAAGCCAGCCGCACGGGCGGCTCCGTGGCGGAGATTCTCAAAGCGGCCGCCAAGGACGCGCACGAGATCAAGGGCCTAGAACAGGACCGCCGCGTGCAGATGTTGACGTACCTCATCGTCATCTACGTCGTCTTCGGCGTGTTCCTGCTCGTCATCGCCGTCATGGACGGCCAATTCATCCCGGAAGTCCTGGCCGCGAACAAGGCCGCCGCCGAGAACAGTGGCCTGCAGTCGGACTCGTTCGGCAACCAGAACGACATCGAGTTCGCCTCCATCCACTTCGCCTACTTCCTCGCCGCCATCGTGCAATCCGTCGGCAACGGCATGGTGGGCGGCGTGCTGTCGGAGGGCCAGGTGCGCGCGGGGTTCCGGCATGCGGCCCTGATGGCCGGAATGTCTTGGCTTGTGTTCCGGTTCCTGCTGGCACCGTGAGGACGCATGCGTGGCGGTATCGTGCAGGCTTTGGCCCGTGCAACGCACCTTGTCCCTGGGCGAGGCCTCCATCATCAAGCTTAATGCTTATGTCAATCCATAGTGGCTCTGTGCCGAGCACCACAATCGCCTTGGACGCCAAGACGCGCGAGCGGTTGCGCACGTTCGGCCATGCCGGCCTCAGCTACGACGAAATCCTGCAGCGCATGATGGACGAGCTCGACCGCGAACGGTTCGTGGCCGAGATTCATCGCCTTGCCGATGCCGAGACCAATTGGGTGGATCTCGATGACTTTGATTGGGGCAAGTCGTGAAGATCCGGGTCCGGCTTGGTACACAGGCACAAGACGCATTGCGACGAGCGCCGCCAGGCCCCAAGAAGCATCTGCGTCAGGCGCTGGAGGCCCTTGGGTCGGCGCCCCGTGGCCTTGACACCAGGGAGCTACGGCAGGTCGGCCCTGGCCCGGCCGTGTACCGGATGAAGGTCGGTTCCTGGCGAATCGCCTTTCGCTGGGTCGGCAAGGACATCGAGGTCGTACGCATTTTCCATCGGCGCGATGGCTACGGCTGGATGGAACGCCTGCCGTAACCCGTCATGCCAACCTCTGCTTGCAGTCCTCGCGCCGCGCGCAGCCGATGCAGCGGCCGGCGTGTTGGTGGTCGCGGTCAGCGATGCCCGATGCGCGCGCCGCCCCGATGCGGTCGAGCGTGCCTTTGAGCTCCGTGCGCAAGGCGTCGTCCCAGGCGACGCGGAAGACGCCCTCGGGGTAGTTGAGCAGGCCGTACTCGGGGGGTTTGCCCGTCTTGACTTCGATGAGGCGCAGGTAGCATGCCAGTTGCAGGCGGTGGTTGGCGTGCGGGCGCTGCGGGGTGCGCGCATTCTTCACTTCGACGGGGACGAAGCCGGACTTGGTCTCGAGGACGTAGTCGGGGCGCCCGTGCAGGTTCCACTCGGGGTCATGCAGGAGCGGGCCGGTCCCGCCCAAGTCGCTGGCCGCAAGGCGGCCGGGGATGATGCCGGAGGCGCCTTGCCGCTGCTTGTAGCGCCGCTCGTTGATGATGGCGAGCAGCAGGAGTGAGGCGGCGCCGGCCACGAGGATGCCCGTCGCGGTGACGAGGAGGACGATGTGGCTGAAGGAGCGCAGGTACACGACCTCCAGCGTGAGCACGGTGGCGGAGCAGGCGAAGGCCACGAGGCGGAAGAACCACACCAGGGCGCGTCGGTACTCCCGCTTCTCGTCCTCGATCTGCGCCTGCGCAGCTCCCAGCTCGCGGTGGGCCTCCATGCCGAGTTGGGAGTCCTTGGCGTGGGGATCGACGCCGTGGCGGGCGAGCCACCAGTTGTGTGCGCAGTAGGCGAACTGTTCGACCTCGCCGGCGGACGTCAAGACAGACCCCAAAGGTCGTTCGCCTGGTCATAGCCTTTGGTTCGGTTGGCAAGACACAGACGCGTCTTGGGTCGCGAGGCCTTGGCTCCCGGGTTGCGACAGGCCTTGGGGTGTCCGGCCAGGCCAAGGGGGGCGAGGATATCCCGGCGCATGGCCGGCTTACGTTCTGGGCACGTAAAGTTCATCAATACACGTTCTTTGCACGTAAGAAGGGCAATGCGGGGCCTTTGATCAATGGATGTCCGTGTTGTGCAGGAGGCGGCTCGGCAGGGCCATGCCATCAAGGCGCCCAACTACCACGCTGGACGACGCGGCGTCAGTTTCCTCCAGATCCTCGAAGCCCTGGAACGTTGCTACCACGTGGCGCCCGACGACCGGCCTGGCGTCGCGGGCCACGCAGCCCATCCCAATGGTTGGTTTGCCTTGGCAAACCTGCCCAACCGGCGACGGCTACGCGTGGATTTCGATGTCCTGCAGGACCAGGACGGAACCCTTCTCCTCGTCGTGACCGCTTATGACACGTGATTCCATGCCGACGTCGCCCGCCGAAATTCACCCTTCGCCGCGCCAGTGGGCCAGCGCCTTGGCGGACCTGCGCAACCGATTGATGAAGGAGCGGCCCCGGGCGTTTGCACCTGGAACCGTGCGCAAGTGCCCATCCTGTTCCAAGAAGGCCTTGGCCAGCCGGGACGACCTGCTGCGGGAAGTCGTGGTTGGCGCCATGGCCTTCGTCCACCACAACCTGCACGGCGCCCGATGCACGCACTGTCACAGGGAGTTTCTCGAGGCCTACGAGGAAGTTGCAATGGAGGAGGGGGGGCCCGAGCGACTGTTGACCGACTACCAGGCCAAGGTGACCAGCGTTTCGGGCAAGAACCTCGGGACCTACTGGCCCAAGGACGTCGTCCGCGTCATGGGACTGCACAGCCAGGACTCCTTGCGCGTGCAGGTGCTCGACGCTGACACGATGATCATCCAGCGACGGCCCGGTCCCTTGCGCTAGCGTCTTGCGGACTGCATGGCGTCCCGGTAGGTCTGGTCATTCAGGTGGAGGCCAAACTGGCGATGAAATTCCTTCCAGTCGTCGCAGGCGTCCAAGCGCGGCGGCGGCAATTGCGCCGCCACCCAGGCCTCGAGCGCCTGGGCCAGGTCGACGTCGGCGTGGGCATAGAACCTGACTCGGTCCACATCGCGCGTTGGCAACCGCTTGGTCCAATTGGCGATGGCCTGGGTGTCGTCACCGGGACACAGGATGACGGCCAGGAGCCAAGATGCGGGCGGCTTCAAGTCGGCTAAATTGGCCGCGAAGGCGCGTTCAAGGTCACGGCGGATGGCGGCCACTTCGCGCGCTTGGATGTCCAGGCAGGGATGCCGTTCGGCAAGGATGAATCCGCGCGTCTTGGCCGCGTGGGCCCGCACGACTTGGTGGTAATCGCGGGGCCGGTCGAGACTCATGTGGCGGCGGCTTGGCCGCGCAACAGGGTTTCGGCTGAGACCCGGGCGGGGAGCATTTCGTGCATGCGAAGGACGACGTGGACACCCAAGTTGGTCAACTCATAGGACTTGGTGGGGGGTTTGGTGGATGCGTCGATGCGTTGGTCAACGAGGCCGTCCCGACGCAGGCGATCCAACGCCATGGTCAGGTTGTGATCGCGTTTTCCTTGCAACAGGGGTTTGAGTTCGCCGTAGCGACGCGGGCGCCCGACGAGGCCCTCGAGGATGCCGCGGTCAAGTGGATTGTCTTGGCCAAGGAAGCGGTGGGCGAGGTGGTACTCCACATCCTCGGCGGGAGGGGCAGCGGTGTAACCGGGCATCAACACAGTAATTGCTGTGTGATGTACATGAAGGTTGGCACGCGTCCTGCCTCCTGAGGGTGTCACACGTTCTTGGCGGGGCCAAGGTTTGCCTTTGCGGGGGCCTCCTTCAAGCGCTCCAGTTCCTTGAGTTTAGGCTGCCGAGGCGCGGCCCGGGGAAAGCGCGTCCTTTGCGGTTTTCAGCAAGTCCTTGTCGTAGGTGACCAGCCGGCGGCCGCCGATGGTCAGGAGCTGGTAGCTTGCATCGCTAGCGGTGAGGCCCTTCAGAACAGCCGTGGTCATGGTTTCCTCCGCATCCATGTCGTCGACGAAGCGCACCAGGCGCCTGACGCGAAGGTAGTCGTCCCATTCGTCCTCCTCTTCGTCATCGTCGCCGCGTTCCTTTGCGGTTCGGACGAGCAAGTTGCGCAACTCGAACTCGAAGACCGGCGGTACCATGAAGGAGGCCCCGTTTGCCAGTTCCTTCTTCATCCATGCCCGCAAGGCATCGGACTCCTTCTCGTTGCGGAACAGTTTGCCGGCTGCGGACGTGTCCATGACGTACTCAGCGGGCATCGCGCATCTCTCGGACCAAGGTCTCGCTCGGCGTCTTGGCCTTGCTCCGCTTCGATGCGGCCTTCTGCAACTCGTCGAGGGCCTTCTGGGCCTCGATGCGTTGTGCTTGCGACAGGACTGCCGATCGGATGAGTTCGCTCATGTTGATGCCCGCCTCCTTGAGGATCCGTTCTGCGTCGTCGGGGACGCGGGCCGTGACGGTTCCCATGTCTTACAATTGCGTGTTACGAGTAGTAATACCTACCGTAAGACAGGGGAGAATCCACTTGAACGCCGTACTCGCCGAAAGGTCGTAGCGGTTCAGTCAAGGGTCTCAGCCGTTCAACGCAAGGAGCGAGTAGCCAATCGTCACCCTTCGTCTTGAGGATCATCGCACAGGCCCTGGCCCGTTCCGCTGCTGCCTGTCCGCAACGCGGCTCTCAGCCGCCAGATCTCGTCCTGACATGTTCGGGGACACATTCGTGGCCAGCCCACCATTTCATTTGGAGGCAACCAGCAATTCTACGAACTCCAGCGTACCAAGCACCACAATCAACGATTTCCACAAACCAAACCACCAATTTCATCCCCCCTCCGAGATACAAGGGGCGAAGCCTTTAAGCCGCCGCCTCGTGCATCGGTTTTGCCCCGGGCAACCAGGGCAGGAACATTGTAACACATGAGCAAGGCAAACCAGAAGTTTGTCCAGGCCGACGAAGCAGTCAGCCCGGTCATTGGCGTCATCTTGATGGTCGCCATCACCGTGGTCCTGGCCGCCGTCGTCTTCGTCCTGGTCAGCAACCTGAGCAAGTCCGGCCAGAAGGCCCCCGATGTGGCCTTCTCGACCGACGAGACCCGCGACCGCTTCACGCTGGTCACGGCCCAGAACGAACTCCAGTACTCCGACTTCGTCTTCAAGTCGAGCGCCGCCGTTCAGTGGGTTCGCAACGCTAACGCCGCAACGGGCTCCACCCTTGACGGCACCTACACCGAGATGAACATCGGCAACGGCGCCAGCGCCTTCGAGGCCGGCGACTACTGGGAGTTCTGCGGCTTGGGCGGCAACATCGACACCCCCACCTCGTTCCAGGTCCGCCACATCGACTCGAACACCGTCGTGTACGAAGGCAGCCTGAACACGATCCAGGCCTGCTAAGTCTCTGACCCGGTAGGATAGGTTGTTTCCACCTTCTTTTCCCCCATTTCTTAGGTGAATCATGCAGGTTGGGCGAGCCATCTGGCTACTTGTGGCTGTGCACCTACTGGCCGGAACCTACGGCTTTGCCCTTAACGATGAAGCCGATCAGATTGCCGCTTTTTACAATCTGGCCCATGGGTCCCTTCTGGTCAAGGAAGTCCCTCCAAGCGCCTATCAGCTCCAGGACAATATCAGCTGGCTGCGTCGCTGGGACGACCGCCCCATCGCAAGCACCCCACTCAATCTCCTTGCGCTCCCGGTGTTTGCCGCAATTCGGCTCGCATCGGCCATCGCGCCTCTGTCAGTGTGGTTCTCTGGGATTGCAACAATCGGCCTCTGGCGCGCAGCCGGTCGCCCGGCACCTTGGCGTTCGCCCCCAGGAGTCTGGGGTGCGGCCGTATT
Organism: Thermoplasmatota archaeon; assembly: GCA_038046725.1. Classification (GTDB taxonomy): domain Archaea; phylum Thermoplasmatota; class E2; order JACPAO01; family JAHFTW01; genus JAHFTW01. Next base: position 88,825 of record JBBSVQ010000007.1, read on the forward strand.
GTTTGGCAGCTGGGCGTTCCTCGCACAAGGCATGCGGGCGTTGGGCCCCGACTTGGACTACTACGGCGCGACCGTAGCCCTCAACGTCACCAGCATTCTCCTGGGGATTCTAGGCTCGGTGCTTGCATGGCATGCATTGGGGAGGCACGCGAAACCCAGCTGGCGGCCACTGCTGCTCGCCGCGCTGCTCCTGGGCCCTTGGTTGTACTGGGCGCGTTTGGCCAAGTACCACATGTTGGGCGCCGTCACCATGCTCGGCATCATCATGCTCTTGCAGCGGCCAGCCACATGGAAACGCGATTTCGCCGTAGGGGTCTTGGCCGGGTTCGCACTTTGGGTTAATTTCGGAATTGGCGTCGTTGCCATCCTTGGTTTGGCGAGCCTGAAGCTTGTCACTCTCCTGCGGGCGCAAGGGCAACGGCGTCAGGCCATGCGGACCTGGGTGCCCCTAATCGTCGGAGGCCTCATCGGCCTCGCGCCGGTCATGGCCGAGAACACTTACCTGTTCGGGAATCCATTCATCAATTTCTATTTCGCAAGCCCGGAGACTTCAACGGGCATCGGCCACACGACCCTTTCAGAGAACGAGACCGGCGCGGCCGGCGGCAACCCGGTATGGGCAAGCCTGAAGGCGATTCCCGCCATCTTCGCGCATTTGATGCATTGGAACGGGCCGCTGGACTTCCTCAAGAATCTCGCAAGCACCTTCACGTTGGGCACGCGCGTCGAAGGCCTGGTCTTCGGAATCTTCCTGATTTCCCCCATCCTAGCATTGGCCCTGGTAGGCATGTGGCGGTTGGCCCGGGGGCCTGAACGCCCGCCCGACGTCGCGTGGGCCGCAGCCGTGCTGGGTTGGCAGGCCGCCCTAGGGACGAACGCCGGCGTCATGCAAGGTGCAGGGTTCGATGCCAGGTTGTGGTTCCACCTGTTGCCCTTGTTGGCAATCCTTGCCGCATTTGGGGTCCGAAAGGCGACGCAAGAACTGCGACCTTGGAGGGTCCTTGCAGGTGCGGGCGCGTTCGCAGCTACGGTCTTCATCGCCATCTGGGCCATCGGCCAATCCGGCCATCGTCTGGGGACGCCTAGCACCGTGCCGAGGTTCGTCATGTACGGAACCTTCATTCTCGGCACAATCCTTGTTGGGCTTTCGGTGGCCTGGTCCATTTTCAAGCGTTCAGGACGCACGAAGGCGAGAGCAACGACAATGGCGATGGCCGCGGCGTTGGCGATGCCATTGGTCTGGGGCGGCCTCTTCATGCTGGTGGTTCACCCGCACCTTCCAGATTCCGGATCGCACCAAGGAGGTTCATTTTTCATACCGGTAATGGGCGACGTGTCCAGCATCATCCATGGCGCGGTGTTCCCGCCAGCTGGCCTTCCCATGGTTTGGGACGGGAACGGCACCTTGGTTTTCCACCCTGACTATGGCAGCTGCCTCGTCAATCCGAATCCCTGCCCGGACGTTCCAATCCCGGAAGACCTGCGGCAGCGGATGGAGAATGCGACGGTTGAGCCGACAACAACGTCGACCGAAGCCTAGGCCAAGCCCAGCAACTCAAGACGAGTTGACTCAGTTAAAACTGGGAATCAATTGCCAACGGCTTGACGTTCTTGGCCGGCACTCAGTGCCCTGTCGGGGAGGGCCAGACTTTACGCCGTCGCGGCGAACCCCTCCAATCATGCAATGCCAGCGTGGCGCCGTTTTCGGCGCGTCACGCCGGCGACGCAACATTGAAATCGCCTTCATCAGGCGGAGTTGGCCCCGGGATGACGGACGTCTCACCGACCATGCATACGTCGCCCTGCTCGTCCTCGATCCGGATGCCGATGACCATCCGGTTCTTCGCTTCATCCCACGACAAGACCTCAAGGCGAATGCGGATCGCGCTGCCCACGTGCACCGGTCGGCGAAATCGCACGGTCTGGGCCACGATGATTGTGCCCCGGCCGGGAAACCGCATGCCAAGAATGCCGCTCACCAATGAAATGAGTAAGGCGCCATGTGCAATCGGTCGACCAAACTTTGTTCCCTTGGCAAACTCGGCATCGAGATGGATGGGATTGCGGTCGTTGGTCACGTCAGCGAAGCGAATCACCTGGTCGGCCGAGACCAGGAATCGTTCCTCGTGAACGGCCGCGACGGACAGACTCATGGAGTTGCCTGCCGAGGGCCTAACGCCTTGATGAACCTGTCATTCTCGCTAGCACGAGAACGGCTTTTACTTCGGGGTGCGGTCGTCTGACGTGGGCAAGCCTGGGCTCCCGTATGCTGCCATGGGTGACGACGTCACGATCCATCCGCAGGCAAAAATTGTCTATCCCGAGTGCCTTCACCTGGGAAACGCCATCATCATTGATGATTTTTGTCTCATCCTGGCTCGTGAACGGACGGAAATCCAGGATTTCGTCCACATTGGCGGCGGTTCGACGATAACTGGGGGAGGCACGTTCCTTATGGAGCGTTTCGCAGGGCTTTCTGGCGGCGTTTTCGTGTATACGGGGAACGAGGATTATTCAGGAGCTTCGCTGACGAATCCCACGATTCCGCTTCGATGGCGCAACGTGACGCGATCACGCGTAATCCTGCGCCGACACGCCATCGTCGGTGCGAACTCCGTCATCCTTCCTGGGGTCGAGATTGGCGAAGGCGCCGTGGTCGGTGCAAATTCGCTCGTTCGGGCAGACGTTGAGCCGTGGAGCATAAACGTCGGAAGCCCGGCGCGAAAAGTCGGTACCCGTCCGTCCGGGACAATCAGGAGAATGGAGCGCGAGCTCGAAGCCCATTGCTACCGACTCGATGGCTCATACGTGGCCAGGCGGTTCCGGGACGACGGACCGGGGGCCGGGCCGACCTAGCCTCAATTGTTGCGCCCGTCCAGAATGGACACGAACGTCCGGCAAACGCGGCGGACCTCAGCTGGCCCCATGGACATGCCGTTCGGCAACGCGAGGAGCCGCGTGGCCAAACGGTCCGTCGCCGGCAAGGGGGCATGGCGGCGCCGCGCATATGGCTGCATGCGGTGGACCCCCGGCGCAAAGTAGCGCCGGGCAAGGATGCCTTGCCGCCACAGCGCCTCGACGAGGGAATCCCGGTCAACGTTCGCCTTCTTTGGATCAATGTCGCAAACGACGTACTGAAAATTCCCTTGCTCGGCGGGGTCGTACCGGACGACTTCGAGGCCGGGCAGATTGGCCAGCAACTTGCAGTAGAGTGCATGGTTTGCGCGGTTGCGCTTGACAAACGATGCGACGGACTTCAGATTCGTCAACCCGAGAGCCGCCGTCAATTCGTTCATTTTGGCATTTGTCCCCAGGCTCTGCACGTTGTCATAGCCGGCGAAGCCAAAGTTTCGAAGCAACCGCAAGCGTTCCGCGACCTCGTCATCGTTCGTGGTCACGGCGCCTCCTTCGGCGGTGTTCAGGAATTTCGTGGCATGGAAGCTGAAGACCTCGGCCGCTCCGAAAGACCCAATGGGGCGACCTCCGTACCTCGAGCCAAAGGCGTGCGCCGCATCGAATGCCAAGGGGACTCCGGCGTCGTCGGCGACGCGCTGCAATCCTCGGATGTCGCAGGGCCGGCCCCACAGATGGACGCCAAGGATGCCGCCCGTGCGCTTCGTGATGCGGGACTCGGCGGCCGCGGGGTCCAGGTTGTGCGTTTCGGCATTGACATCACACAGGACGGGGCGAAGGCCAATCCACTCCAAGGCATGTGCGGTCGCGACGAACGTGAATGCCGGAACGAGGACATCGCCCTTCATGCCGGTAGCCTTGGCCGCCAGTTCGATGCCAATTGTTGCGTTCGACACCGCGATCGCATGCTTGACCTTCAACCGGCGCTGGAGTTCCGTCTCGAAGCGTTGGACCAGGGGTCCGTTGTTGGTCAGCCACTTGGACTCCCAGATGCCTTTGGCAAGGCGGGAAAACGTGGCAAACGATCCAAGGTTCGGCCTCCCCACGTGCAAGGGTTGGGGGGTTGCCTTGGGGGACGTCGCCACGAAAGCGCCGACTGAACGAGGTCTATAAGAGGTCAAGGTCGCGCAAGAGGGAGGTCAGCCGATCTTTGAACGGCTGCGATTGGTAGTGGCGTGCACAAACTTCGAACTGGGCTTCCTGCACACTCGCGTATTGCGCCTCGTTCGCCCAGGCACGCAGTTCCTTCACGATGTTCTCCCCCAAGTCCGCCATATCGGCATGGATGCCAGGGACTTCCCGGAAGTCCGGCGTGAAAAACCGATCATTGTAGGCTGCGAAGCCGACTCCACCGGAGAACACGGTCTCGACGAGGTAACCATCTAGTCCTTCACCGAACGTGAGGGCCCACTTGGCTTCCCGAATGACCCGAAGATACTCCTGGTAGGGCAACCGCCGGATGACGCGCAGGTCGATGTCGGGGAGTTCCCTCGCAATCCGTCCAAGGACATCCTGGCGGAGCGGATGCGCGTCCGGGGAGACGATCATGACATTGCGTCGTTGCGCGAAGGGAGCTGGACGGTAGTTCTCGGGCCCGACCCTCACGCCCAGGTGGCGAACGGGGACGCCAAGGTCGGCTTCGAGCTTCGCGTTGGCATACCGTTCGTGGGCTGTGGACACCGTGAGCCGGTATTGTGAGGCAAGTCTTCGGATGCTGGCTTGGTCCAAGAGGTCGATGTTCTGCAGGAGCACGTGAACACGGACCGATCGGCCAAGGAGGCCCTTGCGCCTAGCCCAGTCCAAGTCCTCAACCAGCTGCGCACAGGCGACTTCGGCCACGAAGATGACGAGGCGATCGGGAGCGCCGTTGTAGGCGAGCACGTCGTCGATGCGTTGGACAGTGCGTTCGGAAGGGAATTTTGTAAAGCGTTCCACGCGAGGGTCGCTGCGCGGGGTCACCAGGTGCATCTTCCAATCTTGATTGGCCCGCAATCGTGATTCCTCGAGGATTGCCTGAATCGAGATGAGGCCGCCATTGACGAGGTCGAACCCCGGAACGACGAACAGAGAGAGGGCCGGGCTGCGTGGCAACGTCGCCCGGGCCACCGCTTGGCGCCGAGAGATCAAGCGGTCGCGGACCGGGTTCCGCAAGGCAATGCGGGCCAATGCAATCTTTGCGGCGTTCCTAGGCATTCGTAGACCTCTGAAAATTCCGTCCGACGGCCATCCGATAGATGACAAGGGTATCAATGAGTGCGCGCACGGCCGCGACGACGGCAAGGGCGACCGGCCCTCCTTTGGACGCTGCCAGGATTACGGCGAGCGAGAATGGCACCGCCGTTACCAAGTAGTATTTTGGAAGCATGTCGGGACGTCCCTTGGCCTGCAGCCATGCACTGGCCGCTGGCGCCCCGCTTGAGAGCAGAGCACCAAGGGAAAGGATTCGAAGGACCTCCTCGGCATCAGCGTCGCAAACGGGTCCTGCATAGAGGCCGCACGCGAACCTGGGCAGGAAAGCCAGGAGCAAGAGAGGAGCCGCCAGCAGCACGTGCAGCCCTAGGATGGATTTCGCCAACAAGGTCCGATCGTTGCTTGCATGGGCCGCTGCGAACGTGGGAAACAAGGTTGCAATCGCGGCAGACGCCGCAATCTGGCTACCGGCCACCAGGTCAATCATCGCCGCGTACGAAGCCACGCGCGTAGGACCCGCGAACGCAGCAAGGGCGAATCGGTCGAAATACAGGAGCCCGGCCCCGAGCAACGCCGCCAAGATCATCCACGAGGTCTGCCGTCGGATGCCCGACATGGACGCCCCAAAGACCAGTGCGGGCTTCCCAACCATCGCCCAAAGAGCCAGCAGCGACGTCGTTCGCAAGAGGATGGCGGAAGCTGCAACGGCAGAAACAGGGAAGCCGAAATATGCCGCCGCCAGGCCAACGACGATGACGCCCCCAGAAGCGAAAGCCGCCGCGCCTTGCGAGGCCTGAAAGCGATGCTCGGCGTCCAAGGCGCCGCGGAACACGCCATTGGCCAGCATCAGCAAGGAAAGAGGCGCGAAGCTTGCAAATGACAAGATTGCGTCCGTTGTCTGCAAGAGCGGAATGGTCCAAGCCGCAATCAGCACGAGCCCCAAACCGCCGATGGACACCGCGGTCCCAAGACGGATATGTTGGAGAAGAATCGCCTGCAAAGTGCCGGGGGCAATCCGGCTTGCAAGTCGCTGGACCGTCGTCCGGACTGCGGCCGTTTCGAGGATGACCAGGAGGAGGAATGTCGAGACCCAGAGGGCCCACAAGGCAGCCTCCGACGGGGTCCGCCAGCGGTAGATGAAGGGCGTGGCAATGAAGGCCAGGCCATACGGCAGGACCTGACCTGAAAGGTTCGTCAGGAAATGACTCAGCCTTGGCTTGCGGGCGTCCTGAGGCACGGCGACGACGCACGAGGCGGGTGGTCCTGCCAAAAGCCCTCCGGCTGCCTGGCGAGGCCCGCTTGCTTCTTCAACCAGAAGGGGTCTTGTTGTCCATGCGCGGACTCAGCGTCCTCTTGGCTCTCGTCATCCTCGTGCCCGGCGTCAACGCCGCATGGGGTTCGTTCCACAGTGATGAACGCAACACGGGCTTCCAGTCGGGCACGGCGTACAAGGTGTACGAAGACCTTTGGTGGAACCTCAAAGTCGACCCCGCCACGCAGATGGAAGCAAGCCCGGTCCACGCCAACGGCATCGTCGTCGTCGGAGGCTGGGACAAAGTCATCCGGGCGCTCGACGCCACTTCTGGAACGGAACGCTGGAAAGCCACCATGGGTGCAACCATTGTCGGTACCCCCGCAATCTTTGGCGGCAGGCTCTTCGTGGTGGACAGCGCCGGCGCCCTGAAGGCCTTCGACCTGCACAAAGGCACGATCCTCGGAACCGCCGCCGTCGGCGCAACACGCGCTGACCTCAAGATCCACGAAGGCAAGATCTTCATCGGCAACGAAGCCGGCGAGATGAAGGCGTACGACACCGAGACCTTGACCCTGCTGTGGAAATTCAGCGTCAACTCCGTCGCGGCCACCAATGGCACCTGCGGCACGAAGATTCCGGTCGGCCAGATCCGTGGCTCGCCCGCCATCTACGGGGGCCTCGTCATCTTCGGCTCGATGAACCACTGGGTGTACGCAATCAACGAGCAGGGCGAGCCCGGCCAGACCACCCTTCCGCAGTGGATCTTCAAGACCAACGACATCGTCGTCGGTTCGCCCATGGTCGACGACGACAACGAACGCGTCATCATCGGCTCCTACGACGAACACGTGTATTCGCTGCCGGTCGCGCCGGGGGGCATGGGGCCCATCTACGCCGCGGACGGCATCGCAGTGTGCTCCGCCGCAGCCAACAGCCCGTCGTGGACCTACGAGGTGCCGTCCGCCATCGGCCAAAGCAAGGTCCACTCCAGCCCGGCCACCGATGGCATCAATGTGTACTTCGGCGCCAACAATGGCCGCGTGTACGCCATCACCCTCTCCGGTGGCACGCTGGTGTGGGAGTACACGACCGGCGGCGCCGTCATCTCCAGCCCCGCGGTCTCGAACAGCATCGTCGTCGTCGGTTCGGATGACGGCAAGGTGTACTGGTTGCGCTCCAACAACGGAACGCTGCACAAGTCGTACATCGCGGATTCCCCCATCAAGTCCAGTCCCGCCATCGACGGCAACCGCACCTTCGTCACCTCCTTCGAGGGCTCCGTGTACATGTTCGGCCCCAAGATTCCCCTGCGCCCCGACTTGCAAGTCGGCATCGTGACGTACGACGACGGCGTGCTCAGCATCGTCGTCGACAACCGGGGAAGCGGTGACGCCGGCGCCTCGACGTTGCGCCTCACCATCGATGGCGTCGTCGCTGGCGACATCGCCGTGCCCGCCATCCAGGCCGGCCAGAGCGCCACCGTGACCCATGAGGTCAGCCTCTCCAAGGGTGGGCACGTCATCATCGGTGAAGCCGACCAGGCCAAGGCCGTCGTCGAATCCGAGGAGGCCAACAACGAGGGCAGCAGCACGGTGACCGTGACGGGCTCGTCCAAAGGCAAGGGCGGCAGCGGCATCCCGGGCCCGGGTTTCGCGTTGCTCGCGTTGGCCCTGGTCGGACTCGCCATGCTGCGGCGCCGCCGATAGGGAACTGGCGCAGACACCGGAGTCCAGGCACGCATCGCACAGGCGCTTGGTCTGTGCGAGTGGGTCCAAGGTCGGGCGCGGGCGTGACGTGGGCGCTGCCAAGGCCGTGGAGTTCGTGCGACGAGTGCTGGCGTCACCCCGCGTGAAACTCGTCCCCGTCGACCCGGAAGACTTCTCCCAGGCCCTGGCAACGTACTCCCGCATCGGGGGGGACCTGAGCTTCACGGACGTGGTCTCGGTCACCGTGATGCAAGGCCAGGGTTGCGCCGTCATCGCCTCGCACGATTCAGGGTTCGACCGCGTCAAGGGCATCGAGCGCCGGCAGTCCGTCTGACCAATTCGGCCGCCACGCGGCAGCCTTTCAAACCAGGGACCAAAGCAGGGCCGTGGCCGCCGCCGTGTCCGTGCTCATCGTCACGCACAACAGCGCGGCGTGGATTGCGGCATGCCTGGCCTCCATTCCGGCAGGCCTCGACGGTCGTCGCCACGAGGTCGTCGTGTGCGACAACGCTTCCACGGACGGAACGTCTGAGCTCGTCGCCCGCCTGGCCCCCCGTGCGCGCGTGGTGCGCCAAGCCAACCTCGGCTACGGCGCCGGCGTGAACCGGGCAGCACGGGAAGCCACTGGTGAGCTCCTCGTCGTCCTCAACCCCGACACCGTGGCCGAGTCGGGATCGCTTGCACGCCTCGCCGACGCCGCCGTCGCGAAGACCATTGCGATTCCGACCATCACCCTGCTGGCCGACCCCGAGAGGGTCAACACCTGCGGCCTCGACCTGCACTTCACCGGCCTGGCCACCGTGCGTGGCCTCGGCGACCCGGCCGACGACTGGGCGAGGCAGGACTCCCCTGGCGGGTTTTCGGGCGCGGCGTTCGCAATGCGCCGCCACGATTTCCAAGCCTTGGGTGGCTTCGACGACGCCTTCTTCCTGTACCTGGAGGACGTCGACCTTGCGTGGCGCGCGCGCCGCAACGGCTTCGCCTTCGTGCACGTCGGCGACGCCCGCGTGCGCCACGACTACCGCTTCCAACCGGGCGCCCGCAAGCTCGGCCTCGCCGAGGAAGGCCGCCTCATCCTGCTGCGGCGCCACTTCGCGTGGTGGCACTGGCTCGCCTACGCCCCGAGCCTGCTCGCCGTCGAGGTCCTCGCGTGGGGCCAGGCGGTGCGCTTCGGGCCAAAGGGGCTGGCCGCGAAGGGTCGCGCCGTGCGCCGCGGCTGGCGCCGGCTGCCGCCCCGCCCAGCAACGGGCCGCCTCGCCATGTCCGCGTGGGCGACGCGGCGCGTGCGCTTCGCCAACCTCGGAGCCGGCCCGGTCTTGCGCGCATTGCTTGCGCCGTTGAACGCCCTCTTCTGGCTCAACACCTTGGCCTGGCGCCGCCGCCCTAAGGCCGCAGGGCGCGCTTGACGGCGCGGGGAAGGACGTTGAAGATCAACCCGGCGAAGAGCCCGAGGACGCCGACGAGGACGAGCGTCATCGCCAACAGGACCCAGCCGGGCGCGAAGATGCCCGTCGCCTGGTAGATGTACACGGAGTAGGCGCCGAAGGCGGTGCCCAAGCCGAGCAGCACGAAGCCGGGGCCTGCAAGGTAGAGCAGGGGATGCAGAAGGCCGATCTGCACGAGGAGTTCGTTCAGGACGCCGCCTGCGTGCTGCACCGGGCCCTGCGTTGAGCCGTCCACGTCGTAGCGGCAATGGATGGGCGTCTCGGCGATGCGCAGGCCGGCCTGGTGGGCGTCCATGAGGAGTTGCGATTCCACGGAGAAGCCTGCCTGGCGCGGGGCGATGGCGTCGAGTGCCTTGCGGCTGTAGGCGCGGAAGCCGCTTTGCGAATCGGTGACCTTTGGGAGCCCCGACTTCGATGCGCTGCCGGCGGCGGTCGCGTAGTCGAGGACGCGTTTGCCGGCGCGGCGCCACAGGGGCATCTGCGTGCGCTCGCCCCAACGGGAGCCGATGACGAAGTCGGCGCCGTCGCGCAGGCGGGCCAAGAGAAGCGGGATTTCTCCGGCGTCATGCTGGCCGTCGCCGTCCAGGACGACGAGGGCGTCGAAGCCGCCGGCGCGGGCGTGCGCCCACAGCGTCTCGTAGGCCTTGCCCTTGCCGCCGTTGCTTGCGTGCTGGAGGACCGTTGCGCCTGCGAGTCGCGCAACCTCCGCGGTGTGGTCCGTGGACCCGTCGTCGACGACGACCACCTCGTCCCCATGCGGGCGGGCGCGCAGGACGACGGAGCCGAGGGCGACGTCCTCGTTGAGGCAGGGGATGGCAATCAGGACGCGCAACGCCGAGGGGACTCGACCGCGAAATATGAGGGCATGGGAAGCGTCCCGTGGTCACGCTGCAAGGGCGCACGCTTGCACGGACATGGTCTGCTGGAACACGAGCGTCTGGGTGGTCGCGTGGCGGAGGGTGATCTCGACCGCGCCCGGAGCGCCCAGGGCGCACACGGAGAGGGCATCGCCTCCAACGACCTGCTGCCCCGTGGTGGCCAGGGGGACGAAAGCTGTGCCGGGGGAAAGGGTTCCGTGCAGGGCATCGGCGTGACCGTCGAGGCGCACGCGGGCGGGGACATCGGTGCGGACCTCGACGTCCTGCCAGTCGGCGTCCGGGTCGCCCAGGACAACGAGGAGGCGGTCGCTGCCGTCGTCGCTCCAGATGCCGATGTTGGGGGCGGCGTCGGGGTTGTTGTTGGCGATTTCGCGTGCAAAATAGAAGCCACCCGCCAGGACAACGGCGGATCCGATGAGGAACAGGGTCGTGATGAGGGGGCTCGTGGAGCTTGAGGACCTGCGCCACGACGCCATCGCATCCATTGGCCTCCTGCGGGTATAAGAGGCGCCGTCCGAGGGGTTATCAAGACCCCTTGGGACCGCTGCGCGGCGTCGGGCCACAACCATCTTCAGCGGGTGCCGGACTCGCGCGCCCGTGCGCTTGCTCCTGCTCGCCCTCGTTGCCCTTCCCGTCCTGGCCGGCTGCGTTGCCGAGGATGACACGCCGGGGTCCGGTGGCGTCCTGCCCGACGTCGTGCCGCCCTTCACGCTCGCATTCCTGCCTCCCGTCGACCTCGTGTGCCCATCGGACGGCGTGCAGTACACGGTCCTGGACATCCTGGGCGACTGCGGGGCTTTCGGGGAGCCCGTCATCGAGGTCGCGGGCGACGGGACCATTTGGGCGTCGGCGACGTGTTGCGTCGGCCGCAGCCCCCCGATTTGGGTGTCGCGCGACGGCGGCCAGAACTTTGACCTCCTGCCCTTCGGAGACCGCACGGGCCTCGTGCGCGACGCGTTCGGCATCGAGGGCGACTTCGCCATCGACGACGCGGGCAACGTCTTCTTCTTCGACATCTCCGCCGCGACGACGTGGTTCACGAAGTACCTCGCTGACGGGACGCACGTCATGACGAAGGCCGACGTCTTCCCCCCGCTCGTGGACCGCCCCTGGGTTCGCGCCGGCGTCGCGGACGAGGCGTGGGTCTTCTACAACACGGGTACGGCCACGAACCTGTTCCACTCCACCGATGGCGGGCTGACCTGGAGCCTGCTTGCCGTCGGCTTCGACTGCGGCCTGATGACCTTCGGCCAGGGCCCCGTGCGCGACCGCCTCTTCGTGGCCGGCTGCGCAGGCGACCCCGCCCTGTGGATCTCCGAGGATGGGGGCACCACCTTCGGCGAACGCATCGACCTGCCCGTGCCCGACCTCGGCGTCCCCGTCTCCGAGTTGCCCAACGGCACCGGCACGGACGCCTTCATGCCGCCCGTCGCCGATGAGGCCGGCAACATCTACGTCCCGTTCATTTACGCAAATGACCGCGACGCCAAACAGTTGGGGTTGTACGTCGACGTCGTCCACCCCGACGGCGCCATCGTGGGCCCCATCCTCGTCTCCGGCGACCTGCCGTGGAATGCCATGCCGTGGGGCGCCGCCGGCCTTGAGGGTCGCTTCGCCGTGTCGTGGTACGCCGCCGATGAGCCGCCGGAGAACGCCAGCAAGGCGACCTGGACCCTGCAGGTGGCCGCGACGCTCAACGGCAGCGCGGACCAGCCGGTCTTTGTGCGCCAGCAGGCCGACCCCGAGCCCGTCCTCGAGGACCAAGCCCTTGGCCGCAGCCTCGGCGACTTCCTCGAGGCGGACGTGGGACCGGACGGGCGCTACTACACGATCTACGCCCGCCGCGTCGACGGATTCCTCGTCAACCGCGTGGTCATCACGGACGGCCTGGACCTCGGACCGGGCGTGCCGCACAACGGGCCGCTGGCGTAGAACCCGGCATCCTCAAGTCCAGGCCACGGGTCGCTTCGTCGTGCGCCTGCGCAGCGATTCGCAAGCGGCCTCGCCGCTCGTGGTCATCGCGACCTTCGTCCTGGGCGCAATCGTGCTCACGGCCATCGCGTACGCCTTCCTCCTCGACCGCCCCGAGCCCCGCCTGCAACTCGTTGCCGTCGATGACGCGGGCGGCGTGTCCTTCGAAGTCACACACGAGGGCGGGTCCCTGGACTGGGACGGCATCACGCTGCGCTTCCTGGACCGCGCCGGAACCGATCAGGCGGGCAATTTCCTGCAGCCACCCACGGGCGACGTGGACAAGGGGGACCGCATCGGCGTGTCGCCGCTGCCTCCCGCCGGAACCTACCTGCTGCTCGTCATGAGCGACGGCGACGAGCTCTCCCGCTTGGTCGTGGAATTCTAGGCCTCGTTCCAGTGTGCCCGGCCACACCGGGCCCCGGGTTCCCACACAGAACCTCTTTCATCCCCCGGGGGGATTCCTGCGGGCTTTGGGCGAGTACGAGTTCCTGCATTATCCCCCAGACGCGGTTCAGGTGGACGCCGACCGCTACGGGCGTCTGCCCGAGTCCGCACGTCGGGTTTTCGCTGCCGTTCGCGACGATGGTCCCCTGACGCACGCGGACCTGCGCCGTCGCACCGGCTTGCCGCCGCGCACCGTGCGCTTCGCCGTCAAGCGCCTCAAGGACGAGGGGCTCGTCGATACGCGCAGCAGCTTGCGCGACTGCCGCAACACCTACTTCTTCGTGTCCAGGGCCTGCCTCGACGACGGGGCCATTGCGGAGCAGCGCCGGCGCGCCGAGGAGGCCGGCCGCCAGGGCCGCCTCATCGAGCACGTGTAGGCGCGGGACCCGGCAAATCCAAGTGCGACGGCCGAATCAGAAGCCGATGGTGCGCGTTGCCTGGCTTTCGATTGCCTTGCTTGTCGTCCTCGGCATGCTCGGGTCCCTGACCTACGTCACGTGGGGTGCCAGCGACGAGCGCGACGCGGCCCAGGACTTCGAGACGGTGTACGTCATCGTGGGCTGGCTGGCCATCGCCGGCTCCCTCCTCGTCGGCGCCCTCGGCTTGTGGGCGCGCGCACCCGCCACGCTTGCGACGGCCCTCGGCGTCGTCGGTGCGGGAGCGTTCGCCGGTGCGTGGCTGACACAGTTCGTGGAGGATGGCGACGCATCCGGCCTGCACTTGGGCATGGTCATCGCCTTCACGGGCGTGCTGGTCGCCTTCGCGGCCTCGGCTCGCCGCCCGGCTTGACGCCTAGGCAGGCGGGATTCCGGCTGGGACGCGGGCGGCCGTGGCGGGCGGCACGTACACGCCGAGGTCCGTGAGGACGGCGTGGTAGAACGGGAACAACATCACGGTCTCCCAGGAGTCCGCGAGGGCCTGCCGGCCGAGTTCGAAGTCCTCGATGGACGAGAAGTCGGCGTCGAAGTCGGTGTCGGTGCCGTACACAGAGTACTTCGTGAGGTTGGCCAGCGTGTCCTTCTCGTTGTGGATGCCCACGCCGCCTTGGCCGAGGGCGTCGCCGTTGAAGATGAAGTACGCCGGGATGCCGGCGGCCATGAAGGGCGTGTGGTCGCTCTGGGCGTTGACCGCGGCGTAGCCGGAGGCCTGGCCGCTGGCGATGCCCTCGTAGTAGAACACGTCCGTCCCGTTGACCTCCTCAGGGAAGCCGAACCAGTCCTGCTGCAGGGTCTGCGCCCAGCCCAGGAGGTCCTGGCTGATCGGGTCGCCGGTCGCGCCGCCCATGCCGGACGGCACATCGGGGCCCGCCGAGATGACGATGGGGTCGATCTGCGGGGACAAGGGCGCGGGCCAGCTCATGCCGACGACGTCGAGGTTCCAGTAGCTCAGGATGCGGGCACGCATCTCGGGGTTGCTTTGCACCCAGAACTGCGAGCCGAGGATGCCGTCCTCCTCGCCGCCCCACAGGCCGAAGGCGATGGTGTAGCGGAAGTCGTACGGGGCAAGCGCACGGGCCAGCTCCATCGTGGTGACGACGCCGGAGGTGTCGTCGAAGGCGGCATGCGTCGTGCCCGGCACCATGTCGTAGTGGCCGCCGGCGACGAAGATGACCTTGGACGGGTCCTCGGTTCCGGGCTTCATGGCGACGATGTTGGCCATCGACTCGGGGCATAGCTGGCCCTCAAGGCCGACGGGCACGCAGCCGATGACGTCGGTCTGGCCCTGCAGGTTGTAGGGATCGACGTCGACGTCGTAGCCGAGGTCGCGGAAGTACTGGGCGAAGTAGGTGATGCTCAGGCCGTAGTTCGGCATGCCCGGCGTGCGGTGCGGGAAGTTCGCCTCCTGGTACTCCTCGAGAACGTAGGCGTTCTCGCCGGAGACGATCTGCGTCTCGGATTCCTGGTAGGCGGCGATGCCGGCTGGGCTCAGCGTGAACGATTCCCCGGCCACGGAGACGGTGACGTCTTGCGCCGAGGGGGGCGCGAGGAAGAACTGCTTGACACCGGGCTGCAGCTCGAACGACGCGGGGGCGACGCTGAAGGAGCCCGACGTGCCGTTGTCGCCGCTGATGAGGAGGAACTTGTCCGGCAAGCCGACGGACAGCGGGCCGTCGCCCTTGTTCCAGGCCTTTCCGATGGCTCCTGGCGCGAAGTCGAAGTGGAAGAGTCCGCCTTGGACACCAAACTCGAAGTGATACAGGTCGTTGGCCGGCTCATAGCGGGGATATCCCGCGGTGAACCTGTCCGGTTCGTCGCCCGAGCCGGAGTTGAGGCAGCCGGAGGCGCTGGCAGCCACGAGGAGGGCGAGCGCCACGGGGGCGAGGATGCGCATGGCCGTGGCGTGGGGCCGGCCCTTGATGACCTTTATCTCCCCCGGGGCCGCGGGCAGTGCCCTTCCCTGGCGCCCGGGGGGAAACCTTGATGGGGGCTGAAGGCTGACATGCCTAGGCTATGCTGGTCGTCGAGCCCGTGCGAAACACCGATGTCGACCCCGTCGCCAGGCTTGCCGTGCAGACGCTGCACGAGCGCTATTCTCCCGAGTGGCTGGCGGAGCACGCCAACCTCGACAATGGCACGTTCCTCGTCGCGCGCGACGTCCCCACCAACCAGGTGGTCGGCTTCGCCCTCGCGCAGTCGGGGGACGCCGAGGGCCACCTGCTTGCCCTGGCCGTTGATTCGCAGCGGCGCGGCCAAGGAATCGGTCGTGCCCTCCTGTCCGATGTGCGTGAGCAGATGCGCCGGAAGGGCGCCATGCGCCTGACGCTGGACGTTCGCTGGGACGACTCGGGCGCGCGCTTGTTCTACGCTCGGCAGGGCTTCGCCCCCGCAGGCATCAAAGAGGGAGTCTACTCGGACGGCACGGATGCCCTCGAGATGGCCAAGCCTCTGTAGGCCTGGCTTGAGGGTAGGAAAAGGGGGCTAGCGGCCCAGCGCGGCAAGCGCGAAGGCAGGGAGGTTCTGGTTGCGTGGGTCGGCCCCGCGCACCAAGTCCTCCTCGTCCTCTTCTGCCAGAGCGGCCGTGGCGAGGCGCAGGAAGCGCTCGCGCAGCCGGAGCTGGTGGTCCGGGTTGCCTTGCATGATCACTTCAGCGAGCCCCTTGCCTAGGAAGAAGACGGCCCGCTTGTGGTCCGTCTTCGACTTGTGGATGTGCTGAGGAGAGCAGCTGAGACCGTCGTATTCCCCGAACTCCCCACGAAGGGGCAATCCGGAGTCCTCGAGGTACCGCTTCACCTGGCACAACAGGCTATGGAGCTGCAGCAGCTCGTCCTTGTGCATCCCATTGTGGACAACGCAAAGCGCAGGATATATGTCTTGGGCCAGAAAGTGCCAGGAAAGAACCCATCCACGGGTTCCAACGCGTTTTCGTGATAACAGACCTGGTCACGAGCCGGCCTTTTCGCCAGGGCCCTCCGAGGGCACCTAAAAGGCCTCCCGGAGCCCTCTCCGAAGCCCTCCGGTCAGGCCCGTTTTCCAGTGGAAATGGGGGTCATGCGATGCCATCCTGCCAAGCGAGGCCCAGAAAATCATCGGGCCAACAGGAAGAAACCAGGAGAGCCCAGCGAGGAAACTCCGTCGCAACAGAGGAAACTGCGACCGCCGCCTTCCGTTGCTCTCCTGGCACTGGCAAGCGCCGGCCCCCGGGAGAACCCGGTTCGGCGCCGGCGCTGCGCTTGCCGGCGGCCAGCACGCCATGCGACCGCGCCCGTTCGGTGGTCATGGCCGTCAACCTCCTTGCGCCTCCGACTCCGGCCACGACCAGACTCTGATGATGGCATGGCTTGGCGCGGGGCGCCGCATGGGCGCGCTTCGTGGGTCGTTTTGTTGGCAAGCCACCGGCGTCGGCGTCACAAGTCGTTGCTCGGTTCCGAGGAGGAACGCAAGCCAGCGCTCACCGTGCCATAGACATGGTAGCCAAGCGCCGTCGTGGGCCTGCCCAAACTGTGGGCTGAGGCGTGGGACACGCCGAAGCCCACGCATGGGGGTCCAGGGGGCCCGCAGGGCCCCCTAGCCCAGGTGAACAACGAAACGCGTGAGGCCTCGAAGAGGCCGACGCGTTTCGTTACTGGAGATCGTCGCGAGTGAGAATCTCGACGGTGTCCGGCACCTTGGTGACGTTCCCCATCTTGACGCCCACGACGGTGGCGATCTTCTTCTCGGCCGCGATGTCGAGCAGGCGCTGCGTGATGACGCCATCGAAGACGACGGCGTGGACGCTCTCGCGCGAGCCCTTCAGGGTGTCCGCAAGCTCGCGAACGGCCAAGTCGCCTTGCAGGGACTTGCCGGTGTCGTCGAGCAGGACGGCCTTCAGGGTTCCCGACAGGCCGCTGAGCTGCTCGCGGAACGCGGCGCGCACGTCGGCGGCGCCACGGGGGGCGCCTTCAACGGGTGCGGCGCGGGCCGGGGCGTCGCCCTCGGCGCGAGCCTCGCGCGGGGCTTCGCTGCGCTCGCCGCGCGGCTCGTCGCCGCCGCGGCGTTCGTCGCGTCCGCCGCCGCGGCGGTCGTCGCGGCGCTCGCCACGGCCACCGCGGCGGTCATCGCCGCCACGGCGGTCGTCGCGGCGCTCCTCGCGCATCGGGCGCTCGGGACGCGCCGGGCTGGCGTCCTCGGAGCCGAATTCGTCGGAGCCGTCCTTGACGGCCGGCTTCATGCCGGAGCCCTCGGGGCGCTTGATGGACAGGCCCATCTGCGAGATGAACTGGTCCGCGGTGAGCTTGTTCTTGAGGCACTTCATCACGAGCTTGTGCGGCAGTTCCTCGACCTCGCGGGTCGCGGGGGCGCGGGCGACGAAGTCAACCTCGCACGTCTGCAGCAGTTCCTTGGCGATGAGTTCGCCGCCGCGGTCACCGTCGACGAAGAGGATGGTGGTCTTCTCCTTGGACAGCTCCTTGACCTCGTCGGGGACGCTGGTGCCCTCGACGGCGATGGCGTTCTTGATGCCGCACTTGAGGAGGTTGACGACGTCGTTGCGCCCCTCGACGATGATGACGGAGTCGCTGGAGTCGACGTTCGGGCCGGCGGGCAGCTTCGTGTTGCGGAACTTCGTGATCTCGGCGATCTGGACCGCGGAGCGGACCTCGTCGGCGATCTTGTCGGAGTTCTGGCCGGGGGCCTCGTTGATGGTGGCCAGGAGTTCCTTGGCGCGGTCGACGACTTGCTTGCGGCGCGAGTCGCGGGTGTCGGAGATCTCGAGGACCTTGATGACGGCCTTGGCGGGGCCGATGCGGTCGATGGTCTCCAGGCCGGCGGCCAGGATGGCGGACTCGACCTTGTCGAGGGCCGAGGGGAGCAGGATGGTGCCCGTGGTCTTGCCGCCGCGGGTCTCGATGTCAACCTCGACGCGGCCGATGCGGGCGGACTTCTGCAAGTCGCGCATGTCCAACTCGTTTCCGAGGAGGCCTTCGGTCTGGCCGAAGACGGCGCCGATGATGTCGGGCTTCTCGACGACGCCGTCGGCTTGGACGGACGCCTTGATCAGGTATTTCGTGGTGCTTGGATCGACAGCCATTGTGGGTGTTTCCTGGGACGGACCCCGGGTGTCACGAGTGGCCGCCGTTGGGCGGTCGGTGGGCGAAAGCGGCACTTTAGTGCGGCTTTTTGGCCCAGGGAGTCGGCATGGAGCCGACGGTGAACGTGAGGGGGTTGGGCGCGGGGCGCCAATGGGCACCCGGGGCCGTCTCCAATCCAGGACGTGGGCCCGCCGTATTTAAAGGCTCTGCCTAAGGTTGCGGCGGCGTCTCGGCTGGCGCCAACGGGGCGGTGGGCCCGGCGTCCTGCCCAGGCACTGGTGACGCGCGCCGCACCTCGGGCTCCGCCTCCGTCACGGCGGCGTGCGCGGCGGCAACGTGGTGGGCGGCCGTGCCGGACGTCGCGCCCATCTCGGGGGCGTCAACCTTGAGGATGCGCTCAACCTTCTCCTCGATGGCGCGGGCCTGGGCTTCCGAGAGGCCGAGTTGCGTGCGCAGGTTGCGCAGGAACGCCATCTCGCGCTCCGACACTTGGGCGTCGCGCAAGACGTAGGTGCATTGGGCGTGGTAGACTTCGGCGGCGCGGGCGAGCGCGGCGTCGCCTTCGGCCGGCCGCGGCAACAGCTTGTCCGAGACCTTGCCGGACATCCGCTCGATGGGCTTGAACAGCACGATGCTGGTCGTTCCGGAGAGCAGGAAGGAGCCGTACTCGCCGGCGAAGGCGAAGAGTTGGCCCTGCAGGACGATGTTCTCGATGGCCTGCGTCACGAGGAAGACCACGACGAAGACGAAGCCGACGACGGCGGACTTGACGCCGACGCGGAACTTCGGGTCCACGCCGAGGATGTTGTACTTCAGAATGGCAAAGCCGACGAGGCCGGCTGCGACCATCTCGAAGATGGGGGACAGGAAGCGCAGGACGAACCCGGTCTGCTGCTGGGCCTGGTCCGCAGGAAGCCATCCCCCTTCGGCGCCGAAGATGTAGAACGTGATGACCCAGGTCGCCATGAAGGAGGGCAGGAACCCGAGGGCAACGTAGGTCGCCTGCTTGCGCTCGATGTGGTCAGGCGAGCGCCGGTGCGTCCGCACAAGGAGCCAAAGGGCCGCCGCCGTCATCGTGGTGGCCACGACATTGAACCCCAGGACGATGTCGTTGAACCAGGGACTGTCCTGCGCCAGGAAGACGACCCAGCCGACGACGAGACTGGGCACGAACACGAGAACGCCGCGCCAGCGGTGCTGCACCATCCACGGCTGCGGGCGCGGGAACGTCGCGCAGAACAGGAACAGCAACGGCAACATCGCCAAGGCGCACACGATGGTGACGTACAGCCAGGTCAGGGCATCGGGGAACAGCGGCGAGGAGGCATGCAGTTCGTTCGCGACGAAGCCCATCGTCCCGTCGGCCCGCTTGAAGGGCGCCGTCAACCCGTCCCCGAGCGACTTGACGCCCGACAGGAGGAACAGGACCCCGAACAAGCGGGTGTGCAGATGGGCCCCGCCCTTGCGCAACACCAACGTGGCAAGCGCCAGCAGGGCGATGCCCACGAGCAGCGGCAATGCGACCGCGAGAATCTCCGTGGCCGTGGGCACGATGGCTCAGTCCCCTGGCAGCATTAGAGGGTTTCCAGCGCCAGGTCTGGTGCACCTGTGCAGGGGCGTCATCCGCGCCATACAGGTCCGTCCCGGGCAAGGTTGAAGGGGTGTTTGGGCTCGTTTGCTCGGTGCCCATCGCGACGCGGCTGCGTCCTGCATGGCTTGTCTTGGTCCTTTGGCTTGCCACGGTCAACGCTGCGGGGCAACTCGCAATCGGGGTGCAAACGCAGGGAAGCCTGCTGGTTGGACAGGACAAGCTGGCTGGCGAAGCGCGCATCGAGGCCTTCGATTCCTACGGCGTGACAATCGCAGATCTTGACGGTGACGGCCGCCCCGAGCTGATCGCCATGAATGACAACTCGCGCGTGTACGTCATCGACACCGCCACCCATCGCGTGCGGGCAGAAATCACGACGGCGCATCCAGGGGGCAAGACCGCTTGGCACACACAGTCCCTGAACGGCGTGGCCGTGGCTGACATGGACGGCGATGGCCTCCAGGAACTGCTGATTCTCAACTCGGGTGGCATGCTGACTCGGCTGGAGCGTGACCCAGACCTTGACACACCCGCCGTGCTCGGGCTTCGCAAGGAATGGGCGGTCTTGGCCCATGCGCCGGCGTTCCAGCCTCGCTTCTGGGACGAGCGGCCTTGGTTCACCCCGACGAAGGCCGCCGACACCCCACAACTGGCCCACAGCGCAGCCGTGGTGGCGGCCCCCGCGCCCGAGGCGGCGCAGAGCTGGGTCTACGTGCAAAGCGACGGGCTCTCCGGCCAGTTCGCCTTCGACCATGAAGGCCGCCTGCAATGGCTCGAGGCCTGGCAGGACGGCCACGCCGGGCCCTGGGTGGGTGCGATGGGGGGGCGTCAGACCGTTCTGTTCGCATCCGACGCGGGAGAGCTCACCGCCCGCAACGCGCAGACCGGTCAACTGGTCTGGCAACGACAGGTTGGTCCCAAGGTGAGTCCGGGCAGCCATTCGGTGGGCCCCGTCGTCGCCGACCTTGACGGTGACGGCCGGCAAGAGATCTTCGTTGCAGCCCGCAACGTGGCATCCGGCGTTGATTGGATGCAGCGCTCGCACGCTCAGCTTGAATTGCTGGACGACCAGGGTGCCCTGCTTTGGTCCGTGCAGCACCCGGAGGGGAACCCCATGGTCCACTCCCGCGCCATCCCGCACGATGTGAACCGGGACGGGGTGTTGGACCTCGTCGTGCTGGACTGGAACACCATCGGGCGCAAACCGGGCAACTGGGAGCGCCTAGGCCCCGGCAATCTCTTCGGCTTGGACGGTCGCAACGGTTCCGTGTTGTGGAGCATCGCCATCGAGGCGCCAGCCACGGACTTCGATCTTGCCCTGGCCGATACCGACGAGGGACGGGTAGCGCTCGTCCCGCATGCCGTGGCAGGCCGCCATGGCCTGGCCACCATCCAACTGGACGATGGCCGTTTGCTCGCTTGGCAAGAACTGCCGGACGGCTGGAACACGACGCGGGGCGCGACGCTTGTACCGACCTCGAAGGGAGGCTGGGAGGCATGGGTCGCCATGGACCGTCCTGGGCTCGATTGCGCCCCGAAGGAGGATGTTGCTTGCCGCGATGGTGCCTTTGCCGTCTTGCCTCTACGAACGAGTGGGCCGACACCCCAGGGCTTGGCGCCAGCCGCGCTGCCGTCTGAGGCCCTCGAGGCGGTCACGGGCGATGCCGACCCGCTGGCGGCCGGCGGGGTGCTTCCGCTGGCCTTCGTAGCTTCGGTTGTGTGGGCGCTGCGCACTCGCCGCGACTGAACCCCTGCGCTCGCCTTCATGATGCCACCGGGGACATCAACGCCGGAAGCTTCAGTGAGGGCCCTCTGCGCTTCGCTCGGTTAGTAACCCAGCTGAATCTTCCCGCCCGTCCGGCGGCATTGCGAGCAATGCCGCCATCAAGGCGGAAACATCGGTTGATGCTACGAACGGCGCTGCGCGCGTTCAGTAGCCCAACTGGATTTTTCCGCCCTGCCTCGCCCTTCGGGCATTGGCAAAGCGGGAAGCTTCCGACTCAGATTCTTTCGCTGCGCTCAGAATCCGAGCTGAATCTTCCCGCCCTTCTTCAGCTGGTCCAGCGCGGACTCCTGGGCGCGTTCGATGGCGCGGGGGTCGCTGACGCTGCGGCGCGCCGTCTGGTTGACCTCGCGGATCTCCGTGCGCTGGGCGTCGAAGGCGGCCTTGCGGTCGTTGCGGATGGACATGACCTTCTCGCGCAGTTCCATCGCCTTGTTGTGGTTCTCGTCGGCCTTCGTCTTGCAGGCCACGAACTCGGCGTGCTTGGCGTTGGCCTCGTTGACGAGGACGCGGGTCTCCTTGACGGCCGCGATGAACTTCTCGTGGTTCTCCTGCGCGACCTTCTGGTGCTTCAGGACTTCCTCGTGCTCGGCGTCGGCCTTGGCGAAGAGGGCGTCGATATCGCCATCCGCACCGCTGAGCTCGACGGCGACGACCTGCTGCTTCTTCAGCTCGGCTTCCTTCTCCTTGAGGTCCTTCCAGATGGCGCTGATCTCTTCGACGAGAACGCGCTCCTTGGCGACGGTGAGGGTCGTGGTCTGCTGCAGCTCAATCTTGGCCTGCAGGTCGTTGCGCAGCTTGCGCACCATCAGGGGCAGGGAGCGCTCGAGGCCGCCCGCCTTGCCCTTCTTCTGCGCGATGAGGGCCTTGGCCTGGTCCTGGTAGGCGTTGCGCAGCTCCTTGTGCTTGCGCATCTCCTCGTTGGCGGCGTCGCGGGCCGTCTTGTGGCCGTCGATGCCGGCCGCCATCTCGCGGCGGTGGTCGTTGAGTTGGTTGCGCTCCTCGGCCGCCTTGCGGGCGAGGTCGTTGAAGGAGTTGCGCTGGTCGAGCAGGTGGTTGAATTTGTCCTGCAGGTTGCGCACGTCGGACTCCGTCTTGGGGGCGGCGTCGACGGCGGGCGCGGCGGCGCTCTCGGTCGCGGGGGCGGTCGGGGGCGGGCTGGCGGCTGGCGCGTCGGCGGTCATCGTGCGGCGATCCTGGCCCGAGTCGCCCCGGGCGTAGGTCGCGCCACTCCCTCTTCCAGATAAGGACTTCGTCTGGGGTCCTCGAGGCCCTACGCTGGCAACACGCGGACTCGGACGCGGTTCTCGCCGGGGCCGGCGGTCCACGACAGGCGCACCGTCTTCGTCGCGCGCGCCGCAAGGGTGAGCGCCGCCTCGTCGCGGTCGAGGTCGTCGGCGGCAAGCACGACGCGCACCTGCCGCGACGGGCCCGGGTTGCGCAGGACGACCTCCGTCGTGACCTCCTCGCCCTCCTCGGGGGCCTCGGGTTCGTGCGTCACGGACTCAATCTTGAGGGCGCCGCCGACGGTGGCCGCAGGCGGCGTCGGCCCACCGTCGCCTTCCTCGTCCTCGGGTTCGTCGTCATCTGCATCTGCCTTCTTGGCCGGGGCGACGAGGGGCAGCAGTCCGGCGGGGGCCTGGTCACCGCCCTTCATCGGCGGGGCCTCCGGTGCCGCAGAGCCCGCGAGGGTGCTGGGCGCGAGCGCGACGAGGAGGAAGATGGCCAGGATGACGAGCAGGACGATGAGGGCAAGCAGCACGAGTTCGGCGTACTTTCCGAAGGCACCGTCGAGGCCGAGGGATTCGGCTGCGGGCGTCATGAAGTCGAGGCCGGCGGGGACGACTTCGCGTTCGCTTGCCGGCGGGGCGAAGGAGAAGACGGCGACGGCAGTGTCGGTGGCTCCCCGCGTCGTCGTGACGGTGAACGTGACCCGGATTGTCCCGGGGTCCATGCCGGCCAGCGAGATGGGAACCGTGGCTTGCGCATCGCCGGCAAGCGGAATCGCGACCGTCGAAAGGACCGGGGGTTGCTTCAGGGGCGGGTCGGAGGAAACGGCAAGCGTGTACGCGTCGGCGTCCGTTCCGAGGTTGCTGATGCGCAGGCGGACATCGTAGGTTCCGCGTTCCTGCGTGGTGAGGGCGTTGCCGGTCTTGTTGCCCACTTGGGCGACGCCGACATCGACGCCGGCCGTGGGTGTCGGCCGGGCCATGGTGTAGTTCGCGCCCGGCCCTGCTGCGTCGGTGCCGGTCTGGTCATCCTGCGTGACGGTGGGGTCGGTGACGGCGCCCAAGTCGGTGCGCGTGGTCGTGAGGTTGAGCCCGGTGAGCAGGTCGCCGCCCACGGCACCGACGCGCCCGATCCCGACCTGGATGCGCAGGCCATCGGGGCCGACGGCCGCCGTCGCGTTGGGAAGGCCAGTGACCGTGGTGCCGGTCACCGTCAACGTCACCGTCTGTCCTGTGGCCGTCGAAGCCGCGTAACTGGTCGGGCCGCGCTCGACGCGGAAGGTCGCTGTCAGCGTCCCCGTCGTCCAGGAGGCCGTCGTCGCCACAAGGAGGGCGAGGTCGGGGCAGTCGAGGGCGTTCTCCCCGACGCAATCCACCGTGCGTGGCTGCTCGAACCAGGCGGCGACGAGGTCGATGTCGTCGAAGGACTCGTCGTTGACGCCGGGGATGAGGGGCGGAAGATCGGGCCCTCCGGGACGAGTCACGGCTTGGTCGCCGGCGGCGTCCTCAAGTTCGGGGTCCGCGGCGGTGCCGGCGTGCGCCACTGGAGCCCAAGCTGCGGCGACGAGCAGAAGCACGGCGGCGGCGCGCAGGCGAAGCATGCATCCCCCGACTGGAGGCGCACCTCCAGGCGTTCCCTTGCTCTCGTCCAGCCATATAAATATTAAAAGGCCGCCGCATTGGCTCACCCAGCATGGCCGACGCGGACCTTTCCAAGCGCCTGGTGAAGATCCTCAACGAGCTCGAGGAACGCTTCCAAGCGGGCACAATCAGCCTGCGCGAGATGACCGCCTTCGTCGAGAAAGAGAAGATTGCGCACCTGGACGGCTACCTGCGCCGCGCGGGCGCCCTTGACTACCAGTCGCCCAAGCGCTTCTTCCAGGCCGGCCCCGACCTCAAGTCCGTGCGCGAGGCCCTGAAGAAGAACAAGGTGCCCCGCGGCCTCGAAGGCCTGCTCGGCACGCCGTAGACGCTGCTTCGGGCTACCGTTTCACGGCCTTCGTGGACTTGGCCGCGACCTCGCGAACCGCTGGCGCCGGATTCCCCGCATCGGCTACGCCGCCCGGCACCTTCTGCTTCGTCGTCAGCACCGGCTCCATCAGGTCCCCGTGCTCCTCGTACCGCGCTAGGACCTGGTCGGGACTGAAGCGAAGGTCGGCGGCGTCTTTCGCATCCGCCCCGTCCTCGACCTCTTGCCACGTCAAGGGCGCCGCCACCGTCGGCGTCGGCTGCGCACGCAGCGAGTAGACGCAGACCGTCGTTTTGTGCTCGTTGTTCTGCGACCAGTCGATGAACACCTTGCCGCCGCGCAGGTCCTTGCGCATCACGGACGTCACCTGCTTGGGGTGGTCGCGTTCCAGAACTTGTGCGAGGGCACGCGCGATGGCGCCGGTGTGCTCGTACGTGACTCCCGGCGTGTTGAACGGCACATGCATCTGCAACCCCTTGCCGCCGGAGACCTTGGGCCACGCCTTGAGGCCGAGCGATTTGAGGTCGTCGCGCAGCCAGAGGGCGACGCGGGCGCAGTCGAGGACGTTGGCGGGCGCGCCGGGGTCGAGGTCGAAGACCATCATCGTGGGCCGCTCCAGCTTCGGGGCCTTGTGCATGAACGTGTGCAATTCCAGGTCGGCGGCGTTGGCGAGCCACACGAGGCTCGGCAAGTCATTGCACAGCAGGTAGTTGATGGGCGCGCCGCGCGCCTCGCTCGGCACAGGGTGCGTCTTCATCCAGGCGGGCTTGTTGGCCGGCGCTTCCTTCTGGTAGAAGTACGGCTCCTCGACGCCGTTCGGGTACCGCTTCATGCTCACGGGCCGGTCGCGCATGTGCGGCAGGAGCGCGGGCGCGATGCCGATGTAGAACTGGATGACCTGCGCCTTGGTGAACCCCGACTTGGGGTAGAGGACCTTGTCCGGGTTCGTGATGTCGACGATGCGGCCCTCGACTTTGAGGGGGTGCTTCTCGGTCGCCATTCACGACCCTCGGCGGGTGCGGCGGGCGTGCGATGGAACCACGAATTGCACGAAGCCCACGAAACGAATCGGGGCGGTTCGTGCCTTTCGTGCAATTCGTGGTTGGGTCTGGGCGCCGGCCATCACTTGCCCTTCTTCTGCGCCTTCTTCGCCTTGGCCAGGCTGGCTTCAAGGGCGACGAGCAGGTCGGCCGTGCGGCCGGCGGGGGCGGAGGCCGTCTCGACGGTGATTTTCTTTCCCGCCGCCTTCTTCCCGATGATGTCCTGCACGCGTTCGCGGTGGTGGTCTTTGTACTTCTTGGGCTCGAACTCGGCGCTCAAGGATTCGATGAGTTGCTGGGCGAGGGCGACTTGTCGCTTGTCGGCCGGCGCGATGTCGGCTTCCAGGTCCTCCTGCAGCGACGACACCGGCACCAGTTCGTCGTGGAAGTACATCGTCTCCATCACGAGGGCCCCGTCGCGGGCTCGGATGGCCACCAAGTGCTCCTTGTCGTGCATGACCATGCGCGCGAGCCCCACCTTGTCGGTCTCGACGAGGGCCTCGAGCAGGAGGCGGTAGGCCTTGTGGGCGTTCTTGTCGGGGACGAGGAAGTACGGCTTGTCGTAGTACATGGGGTCAATCTGCACCTGGTCCACGAAGTCCTCGATCTCCACGGTGCGCGTGCGCTTGGGGTCCGCGGCCTCCAACTCGTCGTCGGTCAAGGTGACGTACTGCCCCGGCGTGACCTCGTAGCCCTTGACGATCTCGTCGTTGGGCACCTCGTCGCCGTCCTTGGCGCAGACTTTCTTGTACTTGATGCGGGAGCCGTCCTTGGCATGCAACTGGTTGAACTTCAGGTCCTTCTCGCGGATGGCCGTCACCAGTTTGATCGGGATGTTGACCAGCCCGAAGTTGATCGATCCGCTCCAGATTGCGCGTGCCATGTCAGGTCCCGTCCGTTGTCCGCTTGGCCGTCTGTTCCCAGACGACGTCGCGCGCCGGCTTGTCCGTGCGCAAGCCCTTGAACGACGCCTGACGCAAATGCCCTTGCGTTGTGAGCCCGGAGAATTCAGCCTCCCCCACGAGTTCGGGGGTCACCCAGTGGACGACGCCTCCAGCCTCGTCGCCCTGGATGGAGGTGTCGAAGGGGCAGCGCTTGGCGGGCCGCCGGTCAAGGGCCGCCCGCAAGGCGACGAGGTCCTCGTCGTCGAAGCCGGTCCCGACGCGGCCGGCAAACGTCAACGACTTGGCCCCGGGCTTGTGGAAGCCCAGCAGGAGGGCCCCGAAGGTCCCACGCCGGCCGCCCGCTCCTTCGCTCCATCCGCCGATGACGAATTCCTGGCGATCGCGGTTGCGCACCTTGACCCAGGCGGGTGACCGTTCGCCGGGTCGGTACTTGCTGTCCAGCCGTTTGGCGACCAGGCCCTCCAAGCCAAGGCTGCGGCTCGCCTCCAGCATCACGCTGGCGTCCGGCTGCCACGGGGGAGTCGACCAGTGGTCCCCCTGCAGGGCCAGGCCCTCGAGGGCGGCGCGCCGCTGCACGTAGGGCTTGCCCGTGAGGTCGCGGCCGTCCAAGGCCAGGACGTCGAAGGCGAGGAAATCGACGGGCGTGGCGGCGCGTGCGGCGCGGATGGCTGCGGCATCGTCGAGGAGGAAGCGCTTCTGCAGCGTGCCGAAGTCCGGGTGGCCGCGCGCGTCGAGGCACACGACCTCGCCGTCCAGGATGGCGGATGTTCCGACCGCCTGCGCCAGGCCCGCAAGCTCCGGGAAGCGGTGCGTGACGTCGTTGCCGTTGCGGCTCACCAGAAGCAGGCCTGCGTCGGCGGCGACGTGCGCCAGGATGCGCATGCCGTCCCACTTGAACTCGAAGCCGTAGCCTGGGCCGCGCGGCAACTCGCCCGGCGAGGCCAGCATCGGCCGCAGATCGAGGGCAGCGTGGCCGGGCACGGGCGGCCATCATGGCCGTCGCGCACAATTGAAGCCTTGCACCGCAGCCCTGAAGTGCGCGGCCGCGGTGCCAGGGTCGCCGGGATGAACTCCGGCCCGGACGGCTCCTCGTTTTCCCGGACCGTTCGCAGGGCCCCAGACCTTCGGGCGCGGGGCCCTTCAATCCCTTTCTTTCCTCGCAGTGACGATTCAAGGCCCGATTCTCCAGGTTGAGGTCCGGTGAATCAAGGGTCCTTTCCACTCTCTAGCGAGAAGGCCTATCTCCCCTTCGGTTGCCATGGGGTCCGATGACAGACGAACCCGTGGTCAACCTCTACCCCGACGACCCCGACAAACCCACGCTGTGGATCAGCGACGACGCCGGCGCGCCGACCGTGGTGCTGCGCAAGGCCTCCGACGGCATCTGGACCGCCCACTTCGACCGCAAGGCCATCGCGGCCGGCCCGACCGCCGAAGACCTCACCGCCCAACTGTTTGCGGACCATGGCCTGCTCGCTGTCCTCAACGAACACGGCGTGCACGCGTAGAGCTGCACTCCAACTCACCAGCAGCGAGACCTCCATCCTTAAGTCCCGTTTCGGGGTGGAT
Source organism: Thermoplasmatota archaeon (assembly GCA_038046725.1). Taxonomy (GTDB): domain Archaea; phylum Thermoplasmatota; class E2; order JACPAO01; family JAHFTW01; genus JAHFTW01. Next base: position 117,222 of record JBBSVQ010000007.1, read on the forward strand.
GGCTCAAGGAGCAGATCCCGCGCAGGCGGGATGGCGGTCCCAGGTTCTCCTGGGGCGGCGTCGTCTCCTCTCTTTGCGTAGCCAGTCCTCTGGCCTAGGAACCGTTTATATCCCAGTCCTCGTCCGCGGCAGTACCGCAAGCGACCTTCGGTTGCTTTCGGACGGTGATCCGCCTGGACTACACGCGTTTCGAGAAGGCCCGCATCGTCGGCGCGCGCGCCCTGCAACTGAGCATGGGAGCCCCGCCCTTGATCGAGCTCCCCCCCGAAGTCCGCAACCCGGTTCAGGTCGCCATGGCGGAGTACGCGGTCGACGCGATTCCCCTCACCGTCCAGCGCAGCCACGCCCACCAGGTGAAGCAATGAGCGACGAAACCGTTGAGACCATCCAATCCGCCTCGAGCGCCGCCCCCGGCACCGAGCTCCTGACCTCCGAGGACGAGTACCTGACCTCGGGCGTGCACATCGGCACGCAGCACAAGACGGCCGACATGAAGCCGTACATCTTCCGCGTCCGCAACGACGGCCTGTTCGTGTTGGACATCGCCAAGACCGACCTGCAGGTCCGCGCCGCCGCCAAGCTCCTCGCGAAGTACGACCCCTCGAAGGTCCTCTTCGTGTCGCAGCGCCAGTACGGCCAGAAGCCCGTCAAGGAATGCGCCAAGGCCGTCGGGGCCAACGCCATCGCCGGCCGCTTCATGCCCGGCACCTGCACCAACCCCATCGTCTCCGGCTTCATGGAGCCCGACGTGCTGGTCCTCACCGACCCCCTTGGCGACGCCCAGGCCATGCGCGAGGCGATGAACATCAAGGTCCCCATCCTGGGCCTTGTCGACTCCAACAACGAGACGAAGAACCTCGACGTCGTCATCCCCGCCAACAACAAGGGCCGCCGCAGCCTCGCCCTCGTCTACTGGCTCCTGGCCCGCGAGATCCTCATGGAGCGCGGCACCATCAAGGACCGCGCCGAGTTCACGTCCACCGTGGACGACTTCGAAGCCTCCCTCTGATTGGACGGATTGCCCGCTGATTCGCCGGATTCGGTCCGGCAAATCACCTTGCGCATCCGGCGAATCAACTTCGCCCTCCTTTTCCATCCAATCCTTCTCCCCGCATTTAGCCCCCGGAGGACCACCCCTTGGCCATCCCCCTGATCGTCGCCCCGCTCGCCGGACTGCTCGCTCTCGCCGCCGCAGGCATCCTCGCCCGCGGCATCCTCAAGGCCCCCACTGGGGACGCCAAGATGGTCGAAATCTCCGACGCCATCCGCGAGGGTGCCATGGCGTACATGAACCGCCAGTACCGCGTCATCTTCATCGTCGCCGCCATCCTCATGGCCGTCTTCCTCGGCGTCGCCCTGACGCGCGACGTGGCCGCGGACAAGGTTGAGTGGCTGTGGACCACGGCGGGCTTCGTCGTGGGCGCCGCCTTCAGCGCCATCGCCGGCTACATCGGCATGAACATCAGCGTGCGCGCCAACGTGCGCACCGCCAACGCCGCGCGCTCCGGCCTGGCCCCCGCCCTCAAGATCGCCTTCAACGGCGGCGCCGTCAGCGGCCTTGCCGTCGCCGGCCTCGCCCTGCTGGGCGTCTCGGGCTTCTACTACCTCTTCGACAACCAGTTCGGCATGGAGGACCCGGTCACGCCGCTCATCGGCTTCGCCTTCGGCGCCTCCCTCATCAGCCTGTTCGCCCGTGTCGGCGGCGGCATCTACACGAAGGCCGCCGACGTCGGCGCGGACCTCGTCGGCAAGGTCGAGGCCGGCATCCCCGAGGACGACCCCCGCAACCCGGCCGTCATCGCGGACAACGTCGGCGACAACGTCGGCGACTGCGCCGGAATGGGCGCCGACCTCTTCGAGACGTACGCGGTCACCGCCATCGCGGCGCTGTTCCTCGGCTTCCTGCTCGCCGGCAGCGTCGTGACGAGCCTGGTGGTCTACCCCTTGCTCCTCGGCGCCGTCGCCATCTTCGCCAGCATCCTGGCCATCCCCTTCGTCCGCCTCGGCAAGCCGAACAAGGACGGCAGCCCGAACATCATGGGCGCCCTGTACAGGGGCGTCTTCGTCTCGGCCGGCATCGCCGCCCTCGGATTCTACTTCGTCACGCAGCAGGTCCTCGACGACGAGGCCCTCGCCATCCTGTCGGGCGTGACGGGCCATGACGTCAGCCTCATGGACGTCTTCTTCACGACCCTCGTCGGCATGGCCGTCATGGTCCTGATGATGTTCGTCACCGAGTACTACACGGCCACGCAGTACCCGCCCGTGCAGCGCGTCGCCAAGGCCTCCGAGACCGGCGCCGCGACCAACATCATCTCCGGCCTCGCCGTCGGCATGCAGTCCGTCGCCCTGCCGGTCCTCGTCATCGCAGTCGCGATGTTCGCCGCCTACAACATGGCCGGCCTGTACGGCATCGCCATCGCCGCAGTCGCCATGCTCTCGGTCACGGGCATGGTCGTCGCCATGGACACGTACGGCCCCATCACCGACAACGCCGGTGGCATCGCCGAAATGGCGGGCCTGCCGCACGAGGTCCGCGTCCACACCGACGCCCTCGACGCCGTCGGCAACACGACGAAGGCCGTCACGAAGGGGTACGCCATCGGCTCCGCCGCCTTGGCCGCCCTTGCCTTGTTCGCGGATTACACGCACCGCATCGACAACTTCCTCTTCGAGCAGGGCGAGGCGCCGCTGCGCTTCCTCATCGACGAGCCCCTGGTCCTCATCGGCCTCATCATCGGTGCCATGCTGCCCTTCCTGTTCTCGGCCTTCCTCATGGAGGCCGTCGGCAAGGCCGCGGGCAGCATCATCGAGGAAGTCCGCCGCCAGTTCCGCGAGATCCCCGGCATCATGGAAGGCACCGCCAAGCCGCAGTACGGCAAGTGCGTCGACATCGTCACGAAGGCCGCCCTGCGTGAGATGGCCATCCCTGGCGCCATCGCCGTCCTGGCCCCGCTCGTCGTCGGCTTCCTGTGGGGCCCCCTGGCCCTCGGCGGACTGCTCATCGGCGTCCTCGCGTCCGGCCTCATGATGGCCCTCGCCATGTCCAACGGCGGCGGCGCCTGGGACAACGCCAAGAAGCTCATCGAGAAGCAGGGCCGCAAGGGCTCCGAGCCGCACAAGGCCGCCGTCGTCGGCGACACCGTCGGCGACCCGTACAAGGACACGGCCGGCCCGTCCATCAATGCGCTCATCAAGGTCATCAACACGGTGTCCCTGATCTTCGCGGGCCTCATCGTGTCCTACGGCGGATTCCTGCTGAACTAGGGCCCCGGTCGCACCCGCGGGAGCGCCATTTGTGGGGCGCAAGCCCGTGCCTGTCGTGCATTGCCTCGGGGCCAACCCTCTTTAGCGCGATGCGCTGATGGGTTGCGGGTTTCCTCATGCCCGTCAACCAAACCCCGACGCTGAAGACGCAGAACTCCCGCATCATGGCCCGCGCCACGGAGTTGTGCCAGACCTTGTACAACACGTCAGGTCAGTCGATGTACCTGTATCTCGACGACCACAGCAAGACCTGCAACGGTCGCTTCGCCAAGCTGCTTGGCTACTCCAGCCCAGACGCGTGGGCTGCCGTGACGACGTCGTTCCCGCAGGCCTTCGTGGCCCCGGCGAGCCAGGAGCTCCTCGTGGACACGTACCAGGCCGCGATCAACGAAGGCGTTGCCGGCAAGATTCCGGTGACGTGGCGGCGCAAGGACGGCAAGACGGTGGACACGAACGTCATCCTCGTGCCCGTGGACATCGAGGGCCACCGCGTGGCCCTGCACTTCATCGAAGACGCCTAGGCGCGGCTTCTTGAGCGGGCCCCGCCTGGGCTCGTCGTGCCCGGCTTTTCGCCCCGCATGCAGCGCATCACGGCGTCGGCGACCGTTGCCATCAGCAACCTCGTGGCCCAGAAGCGGCGCGAAGGCGCGGACGTGGTCTCCTTCTCCGTGGGCGAGCCCGATTTCGACACGCCGCAGCACATCAAGGACGCCGCCATCAGGGCCCTGCAGGAGGGCAAGACGAAGTACGTGCCCGGCCCCGGCATCCCCGAGTTGCGCGAGGCCGTGGCCGCGTACCACGCCAAAGACAACGCCATCCCGTGCAAGGCGGAGAACGTGCTCATCGCGCCGTCGAAGCAGAGCGTCCTGTACTCCATCTTGGCCGTTGCCGACCAAGGCGACGAGGTCATCCTCCCGGACCCGGCGTGGGTGAGCTACGAACCCATGGTGCAGTGGGCGCACGCCAAGCCCGTGGGAGTCAAGCTGACGGGGGAGACCGGTTTCCGCATGACGGCCGACGCGGTGGCCGAACGCATCACCAAGAAGACGCGCGCCATCGTGCTCAACAGCCCCTCCAATCCGACGGGCGGAGTGAACACCGACGCGGACGTCAAAGGCATCGCGGACCTCGCCAAGGACCACGACCTGTGGGTCATTTCCGACGAGATGTACCAGAAGATCCGCTACGACGGGGCGCCGCACCTGAGCCCAGCCAGCCTGCCCGGCATGTTCGAGCGCACCATCACCCTCGACGGCTGCTCCAAGACGTACGCCATGACCGGCTGGCGCATTGGCTGGGCCGTCGCCCCCAAGCCCGCCTGGGTCCAACTCGACAAGCTGCAGTCCCAATCGTTGACGCACTGCACCTCCTTCGCGCAGTACGGCGCCGTCGCCGCCGTGGCAGGCCCCAAGGACTCCGTCGAAACGATGCGCAAGGAATTCCAGGCACGCCGCGACCTCATCGTGGCCGGATTGCGCAAGCTCCCAGGCGTCACCTGCCCGAACCCCGGCGGCGCGTTCTACGTCTTTCCCCGCTTCGAAGCCAAATCGTGGGGGGGCCTCGACGACAGCCGCCTCGCGGAGGAGCTCCTCGCAAAGGCCAACGTCGCAACCACGCCGGGGTCAAGCTTCGGCGCCAACGGAGCCGGCCACCTGCGATTGAGCTACGCCACGAGCCGCGACCGCATCCAGGACGGCCTGAAGCGCATGGCGGATTTCCAGAAGGGTCTCTGACGTGGGCGCATTTCCAGGAGGGGCCAGCGCAGAGCGCACAGAGACCACAGAGGGTTACCATCCTCTGCGCCCCTCTGTGGGCTCTGTGCGAACCCCTGGGAGACTGAGGGGCTAGCATGTTGCCGGTCTTTCGCTACGCGAAGGTCTTCCTGCGCCTCGGCCGACGCGGCAAGGTCGGCCTGCGCGAGGACAGCACCATCACGTTCCGCGTGTGGCCCAACGACCTCGACCTCAACGGCCACCTCACCAACAGCCGCTACTTCGCCCTCATGGACGCGGCGCGCTACGACATGGTCATCCGCAGCGGAACGTGGGCGGCGTGGAAGCGCAACGGCTGGTTCCCCGTCGTCGCGTCGCAGCGCATCCGCTTCCGCAAGTCGCTCGCACCGTGGGTGACGTACACGATCCGCACCCGGACCTTGGGTTGGGACGAGCGCAACCTGTACATCGGCCAGGTCTTCGAGCGCAACGGCCAGGTGCACGCCGAGGCCACCATCCGGGCGGCCATCCTGCAAAAGGGCGGCGGGCGCGTGTCGATGGACGACTTGATGAAGGCGTCCGGCTGGGAAGGTCCGATTCCCGAGCTTCCCGAACGCGTCAAGTTGTGGGTGCGCTCGGAACTGATGGACGGCGCCTGACGACGAGGCCTGCCACGACGGCGCCCAAGGACAGGTCGACGTAGTACGTGAGTCCGCGCCAAACCACGAGGAACGCCGGGGTCAACCCGGGGGCGAGAGGCGTGAGAAGGGTCAAGGCCGCGACCTCGGCCAGTCCCGTTCCGCCGGGCAAGGCGGGGACGCTGGCGATCATGACGACGAGGACGCCGGCGAGGTACACGGCGTCGTACGGTGCAGCAAACCCGAAGCCCTTGAGGACGACCCAGAGGATGCTGAGCTCGCAAGTCCACAAGGCGACGGACAGGACTGCTGCAGCGGCAAGCGAGGCCGGGCGCTGGCGCACGAGTTGCCGCAGGCCTCCCGTGACTTCGCGGAAGAACGCGGCGATGGCGGGGGCGTGGTCGCGCACGGGGCGGCCCCGCATGCGGGCGGGGATGTTGGCGAGGGCGGAGCATGCGCGCGAGACGGGTTGCGGCCGCACGAGAATCAGAACCACGAGGGCGACCATGGCGGCGAGGCCGACGACGGCGAGCAGGCCAAGCGCCTGCACGTTTCCCGTGTCGCCGAAGAGCAGCGGAAGCACGAGGACCGCGATGGTGCCGAGGCTGAGGAAGAACAGCATGTCCACGGCGCGGTCGGCGAGGATCGTCTGGCTTGCCGCTGCTCCCGATGCCCCGCCGCGCACGAGCATCGCGATTCGCCACGGCTCGCCCCCGACGCGGCCCGGCGTGACGGCCGCCGCGAATAGGCCCGAGGTGACCAGGGTCACGGCGCGGCCGTAGCGGACGGGGGCCCCGAGGGCGTCACCGAGGACTTTGATGCGCAAACCCCAGCACGCCTGCATCAGAAGGTGGAGGCCGATGGCGGCGGGAATGGTCCACACCGACAATCGGCGCAACTCGGCCACGACGTCGGACCCGTGCCGGCTCTGGTAGTACACGGAGAGCGTCACCAGGGTGGCGATGCTGATGCCGACGGCCCACGGGACGAGGCGGCGGTACTTGCGGTAGGCGACGCCCGGTTCGTGCGCGTTGACGGACGGCGTGTCACCTGGCAGGACGTCGGCGGTCAACGCGCGCCGAGCGGAGCGGGGGGTCTTCAAGTCGCGGGCGGTTCCAACCAACCACGAATTGCACGAAACCGCACGAAAGTGTCCGTTCGTGGTCTTCGTGAAATTCGTGGTTCGTTGCCGGCTACTTCGCCGGCACGCCGAACTTGCCCGCGAGCCGGGAGCCCACGGGCCAGCCAGCGGACGTCGCGGCGTCCTCGATGCCGGGCCGGATGGCGCCCGTCGGGCATGCGTCGAAGCAGGCGCCGTCGGCGATGCACAGGTCACGGTCGACGCGGGCGGTGTCCGTCACGATGGCGGCATTCGTCGGGCAAGCGGCTTCGCAGCCGTTGCACACGATGCAGTCCGCGGCGAGGACCCAGGCCTTCTTCGGCTCCGGGGTCGCGGCGGCTTGCTTCTTGATGGCGGCGACATCGATGGTCTTGGCGCCGGTCTTGGCGACGTCGTGGCTGGCGTCCGCCTTGGCGACGACCTTGACTTCGACGGCCTTGACGTTGAGCGTGACGCCCTCGGCTTGCACGGCGGCTCGCAGGGCATCGATGACCTTCTGGGCGGCGGCGTAGTCGGGGAACAGCTTGGCTTCCTCGGGGGTCGGGTCGGCGACGTCGAGGGCCGGCTTCAGGCTCCAGGGGTCGACGAGTTTGCCGGCGACGAAGGCCTTGGCGAGCACGAGTTTGCCGCGCACGGTCTGCGTCATGGACAAGTTGCCCGGGTTGGGCACGGCCTGGGCGCTGGCGAGGTCGATGCCCCAGACGTCCTGGGACAGCATGGCGAGGCGGTCGCCGCCGCGCGCGAGGTCGGCGGCCACATCGGCCGCTTGAACGCCCAGCGTCTTGTGGCGGCGGTACTTGATGGCGCCGCCGGTGCGCATGAGGAGTGGGTTTCCTGCCGCGAGCTGGAAGCCGAGGCTTGGGGCCGGGATGGGGCCCTTGACCGGCATCTTCCACACGAACTCCGGCACCGGCGCCGGGTACGGGAACACCATGCCGGGGTTCATCAGGACGCGGAAGTCGGACTGCGTCTTCATCGCCTTCAGCTTGCGGTAGCGCACTTCGCCGAAGACGGACTTCGATTCCCACTGCAGCCAGACGCCGGAGTGGTAGGACTTGCCGCCGACGCGCTTGGCCTCGGCGAGAATCCACGCCGACGTGCCCCAGCCGAGCGGGTAGTTCGTGCGGCGCTCGTCGTCGAGGGTGAAGATGAAGAAGTACACGCGGCCGTCGTCGGTGACGTGGCCCTCGACGGAGAGCTCCGACACGGCGACTTTGGCGCGCAGCGACTTGAGGTACTCGGCCAGGCGGGCGACGGGCACGAAGGTCTCACCCGCCACCAGGCTGGGACCGAGCTTCTTGGCGCGGATCGGGTAGAAGCGCGCGGCCCACTCGTCCGCGGCCAGCTTCTCATCCATGACCTCGCCGCCGACGCGGGCGGCCAGGCGTTCGAGGTCGGCCTTGGCGGCGTTCAGGTCGGCTTCCTTGAAGACGAGCAGGACCGCGTTCTTGCCGGCGAACGGGTTCTTCTTCTGTCCCGTCGCCTCGGCGCGCAGGGCGAAGAAGTCGGCGTTGTGGAACATGACGTGCTTCGGCTTGAAGCGCGAAGTGGCCTCGGCAACGACCTGCTGCAGGCCATCCTCGGTCTTGGTGGCGATGAGGATGGCTTTCTCCGGCGTCGCCTCGACGACGCGCAGCTTGACGGACGTGATGATTCCGGTGGAGCCGCCCAGGCCGGCGACGAAGCCAATCTGTTCCTGGTCGCGCAGGCTGAAGCGCTGGCCGTCGGGGCCGACGCCCTCGAGCTCCTGGATGTGCTTGCCAATGTTGCCGGCGCGCGTGGAGTGGATGCCGTGGCCGTCCATGGCCACGAAGCCGCCGATGGTGGCGGCGAGCGCCGACGTCGGGTAGCACGGCAGCTCCAGGCCGACGTCGTTGAGGCGCTTCTGCAGGTCCCAGATGACGACGCCGGCGTCGGCGCGCACGGTCATGGCCTTCTCGTCGACCTCGATGGTCTTGTTCATCGGCGTGACGTCGATGACGATGCCGGCGCGCTTGGGGACGGCGCCGCCGTACGCGTTCGTGGCCGCGGCCCGCGGCGTCATGGGGATGCGGCGCTTGAGGCAGAAGTTGACGACCGTCTCGACGTCCTCGAGCGTGCGGCAGCGGACGACGGCGTCGGCCTTGCGGTTGACGAGGAGGTCCACGATTCCCGGCGGGGCGCCCATGTCGGTCGAGTACACGATGCGGTCGGCCTCGCCCCACAGGACGTTCTCACGGCCCATGCGGGCGGCCAGCTGCTCGAGGTCGCTCTTCTTGATCGACATTCGACGGGACCTGGGTCGGCCACTCGGAGGGCTCTCTTCAGGGTTTCCTAGCGCCTCTCCTGGGGGGCTGGCTTCGAGGGCCGTGGCCTGCTAGGCCGCCACTTGGAACATTTGCGCCTTGGTGGCCCCATGGTACAGGGTCAGGACGGAGTCCATGGTGAAGTCCCGCGTGCTGGGCAGGACCTGGTTGCCGAAGCTGACCTGCATGCGCAGTTCGGTGGCCTCGGGGTGGACGTCGTCGCCGGCGATGGACACCCGGAAGGGACTCACTAGGTTGTAGCCGTTGTACAGGGCGAAGCCGCGCCCGTCGGTGATGGTGATGTCCAGTTTGGTCGAGTTTGCCATGAGCGGCGCCGAAGCCCACATGGCTTCCACGGTGACCTCCGCCGGCCGGTCGGCGGCGAGCGGGACGGCCCACTCGCATGACGAGCACATCGATCCACCCTCCGCCGCCTCGCCTGGGCTGGTGTACGCGTAGGCCCGGAAATACGGCGCCACCGTCGGCAGGGGCAGAAGTTGCAGGATGACGCGCGTAATCTTTCCCGCCTCGACGTCGACGACTTGCGTCGCCGCCTGGCCGGTGGGGAGGCTGGTCGTGAGCGTGTAGAAGCCGGGGGGGACCTCGCGGAACGTGAAGCCGCCAAACGCGCTCGTCTGGTCGACGAGGCCGAGTTGGACGAGGTGCACGCTCTGGTTGCCGAAGGGCTGCAGGAAATGGTCGAGGACGGCGCCGTCAATCTGACCCGTCGGCAGCGCGGCCTGCGGCGGCTCCCCCGCAAAGCATCCCGCAAGCACCGCGGGAAGGGCCAACAGGAGCAAGGCGCCCTTCAACAGGTAGCGAGCCTCCTGGCCAGGGATAAGGCTTGTCGGCGCGTTGTCCAAGTGATTCGGGCCGGGGTGGGCTGCCGGCATCGCCCCGTCGCCGAGGCCGGGGTCCGCCACCCTAGCGGAACAGCCGATCCATGAAGCCGGACTTGCGACCGCCCTTGGGCACCTGGCCGTCGAGCTCCTCGGAGAGCTCTTCGAGCAGTTTGCGCGCCTTCTCGCTCAACTTCGTCGGCGTCACGACGCGCAGGCGGATGTGCAGGTCGCCGCGGCCGGAGCCGCGCAGGTACGGCATGCCCTTGCCGCGCAGGCGCAGCACCTGTCCGGTCTCGGCGCCCGCGGGGATGGTGACTTCGACGGCGCCGTCCAAGGTGTCCAACGCCTGCGTCGTGCCCAGGACGGCTTGCGGGAACGAGAGGGGAACGTCGGCGATGAGGTCGGCGCCTTCGCGGTGGAAGCGCGCGTGCTCCTCGACGTGCACCTCGACGTAGAGGTCGCCGTGCTCGCCGCCGCGGCCGCCGACCTCGCCCTGGCCGGCGACGCGCAGGCTCTGGCCCGACTCGATGCCGGCGGGGACCTTCACGGTCACGGTGCGCTTGTGGCGGTCGTGGCCCGAGCCCTTGCACAACTTGCACGGGGTCTCGATGCGGCGCCCGCTGCCTTGGCAATCCGGGCACCCCGAGATCTGGTTCAGGGTCCCGAAGGGGGTCCGGGCTAGGCGCTGCACCTGGCCGCGGCCTTTGCAAGTGGCACAGGTGTCGACTTTGGTGCCGGGTTCCGCTCCGCCGCCTTTGCAGCGGTCGCAGGACTCCATGCGCCAGTACGTGATTTCGACCTCGGTGCCCTTGAAGGCGTCCTCGAGGCTGATGCTCTGGCTGACTTGGAGATCACGGCCTCGGTGGGAGCCGCCCTGGCGGCCCCCACCGAAGCCGAACATCTGGGAGAACAGGTCCTCGAAGCCCATGCCGCCGAAGAGGTCCTGGAAGTTGATGGTGCGGTACAGGTCCTCGGAGGAGTAGCGTTGGTCGATGCCGGCGTGGCCGAACTGGTCGTAGCGCTGCTTCTTCTCCCCATCCGACAGGACGGCATAGGCCTCGCTGAGCTCCTTGAAGCGCTCCTCGGCGTCGGCCTCCTTGTTGCGGTCCGGGTGGAGCTGGATGGCGAGTTTGCGGTACGCCTTCTTGATGGCGTCCGCCTCCGCGTCGCGCGCCACGCCGAGCACCTCGTAGTAGTCGCGCTTTCCGGCCACGGGTTCTCGACGATGGGGCGTGGCTTAAGAGGATAGTGAGGGGGGCGGGGGGTCCCATGAGCCGCAGCGGCTAAGCCGCCGGCGCCGGCACCGCCAGGTCGCGGTACGACCGCGTCAGCGGCCCTTCGGCGCCCAAGAGGCGCAGCAGCATGGAAACCTCGCTGCGGAAGACCCCCAACTTGTCCGGCCCGGGTACCTCGAGGAAATCTCCGAGGTCGCGGATGCGTTCGACGGCGACCTTGCTTGACCCCTTGTGCAGCGGCACCCGTTGGGCCTGCAGCGTCAGGACCGGGTCCATGCCGAGGCGCTGCAGCCGGGCCCACATGCGCGGCCCGTCAACGGGCGTCCACAAGTGGTGGCGTTCCGCTTCGGGGCCGGTGGCAATTGTGGTCTCCCACGCCATGGTCCAGGCCCCATCGGGGATGACGTGGCGAAGGACGATGGAGCCAAGCATGGCTCCCTGAGGCCGCTCGAACCAGGTGTCCTCGTGCCGGACGGCCGGGTGCGAGGCGTAGCCCTGGGACTGGATGGCGGGGACCGCGTCGTGCCCCTGCGGCAGCCGGAACTTCACCGGCGGCCGCTCGTCATGCACGCGAGGGCGCATGAACGCCTCTTTGGGGCCCTGCCAGGATATGAAGGGCTTGGCACAAGGCCAAAAGGGTCGCCTTTCGGCGTCCCGAAAGCCAACGTCAATTGCTCCCCCGCGCCAATGGAGTTGGGCCAAGCGGACTTGTCCGCGCGGCATCGGACATCCCCTCAGACGGGATGGCCCCTCACCAACCAGGAGACGGGCGCGGCATACTCGCCTGAAACAGAGACGGATGCTTCGGCTTCCGCCCTGAAGTGAACCGAAGGCTCCGGACCGCATGTCCGGAGTTCAGGGAAAAACCTGGAAGACCGGACCCAAGTCCGGGAGCCCAAAAGGCGTGAGGCCGTGGAACGACCTGCTGCCGCACGGATCACTCCACACGAACTTTCCTTGCGCGCTTCGGCGCGCTTCTTGCGCCCTTCAGCGGCGCCCAACCCACCCCAGATTCGAGGCTCTGGCCAACAAGGGCTTTGACCCCACGCGGGGTGGGTCCGCCATGCGTGTGGTCCTTGCCGTCACGTTGCTCACCCTGGCGGCCCTCCTGGCGGCCGTCCCGCCCGCCCAGGCCCAGCAACCCGGGCCCACCGCGAAGGTCCTTTGGGCGCACGGCGCTGCCCCCGCAGAGGGGGAGACGCTGTGGGCGAACTTCGACAAGGAAGACCCCGAGGCGACGGACACGGCGAACGGCCCGGGCTACAACTGCGTGGCTGGCAGCGTGCCGTTCTTCGGACCCGCCCTCTGCCCCTACGCGCCCATGGAGGGGGACCTGGAGCACACGTTCACCTTGCCGATGGACCCGGCCCTTGCCGTGCCCCTCGAGTTCACGGACACCACCCTCACGGCCAACCTGTTCTTCGGCGCAAACAGCGGCGCCGGCGAAGGCCAAGCCATCGTGCGCTTGAAGGCCGGCGAGAGCGTCGTGGCGGAGAGCGCGGCGATCCCGTTCAGCTATGACCAGGGCTATGCCCCCGCCAGCGGCCCCGTCGCCATCCAGCAGATGTCGGTGCCGGCGGGAGCCGAGCTGGTCTGGGAAATCGAAGTCACGGGGAGCGCGAGCGGATTCTTCATGGGCATCCACGACGACACCGGCAAGAGCCACCTCGTCCTCCCCCTGGGATCCGGCTCACCTGCGGTGGAAGCGCTCTCGGGCGCCGCCGTCGATATCCAGCGGACCTTTAACGAGAGCACGAACCAGACCTTGCGGTTCACCTGGGTGGGCCCCGCCACCGCGCAGGCCATCGCATACACGACCAACGGCACCGGGTCCGCGACGTTCGTCGTGCTCGATGCCGGGAACAACACCCTGCTCAACGAGACCGCGCAGGGGAGCAAGACGGGCAGCAAGACCATCAACGGCACGGCGGGCAACTGGAGCATCAGCATCGCCTTGGCCGGCTTCAACGGCACGCTGCGCCTCACCATCAACGACCCCTCCGTGACGCCGGGACCGCCCGGGGCCACGCCGGGGACATCCACCGGCGGAACCACGTCGAAGGGTGGCTCCGCCACCGGCGCTGCGGGCAATGGCACCGACGACGAAGGGGATGGCAAGAAGGACACGCCCGTGCCCGCGCTGCCTGCGCTCCTGGGAGCCGTCATCGCGGCCCTGGCCGTCGCCCGCCGACGCCGCTAGGAACGCTTCGAGGCATCGACGGCAATGCCTTTGACGCGGGCCCCCGTCGTCCTTGTCGTGCACGTCACCTCGCGGGCCGTTGCCATGCTTGCCGCCCTGAGCTTGCTTGTCGCCCCCGTCCTCGCCGCCCCCACCACGGGAACGCAGCTGTCGTCCGCGGCGAACACCGTCTGGATCCACCGCAACTCGGACGACGCGGTCTACTGGCTCAGTAACGTCAAGGAGGAACCGGCCCACAACGACCCCGACCCCGGCTACAACGTGGCGGGCGCCGTCCTGAGCAACCCCGACGGCGTCGGGTACTACTGGAGCATCCCCCTTGACCCGGCCCCCACGGGCATCGTACAACTGGCGCCGGGCGGCACCATCGAAGCCACGGTGTACCTGAAGGCCATCACGTCGCTGCCCGCGGTCGGCGGCGTCCCGCAAGGCGCGGGCGTGGGCGAGATCGAGATGACCCTGACCTCCGGCGGCGCAGCGCTCGCCACAGGCGAGTCCGAGCAGGTCGTCCTCGAGCCCGACACCTGGGCCGAGGTGCACTGGAGCCTGACGCCCACCGCGGCCGCGTTCTCGGGCGACCTCAGCTGGGACATCACCTTCACCGGCGCCTCCGGCGGCGCGGTCCTCGGCGCCTCGGACGACTTCGGCTGGTCGAACGTCGTGCTGCCCGTCCTCGGCGGCGACGTCGCCACCGGCCCCAAGGTCGCGCATGCCAACCTCACGGGCCCCACCGTCGAGGTCCGCCACGTCATCGACAACGCGACCAACGCCACCTACCACTACAACTGGACGAGCGCCATCAGCGACCCGCGCCTGACGCTCATCGGCAACGTGACCGCGGGCAGCGCCGAGGTCGTCCTGGACGACGGCGCAGGGCACGACCTCACCCTCGACGTGGCCAACGGCACCATGTCGGACGACCTGGTCGGGTTCGGGCAAGGCAATTGGACGATCACGCTCAACCTGACCGGGTTCCAGGGAAGCGTCGCCATCCTGGTGGACGCCGCCGCCACATCGCCGGGGACCACGCCGGCGGGGACGTCGACCAAGTCCGGCAACGCGTCCGGGACGGCGACGACCGGCACGGCGGCCTCCGGGAACACCACCGGCAATGGCACCAAGAACGGGAACGGCAAGGACACGCCCGCCCCGGCGTTCCCGCTCCTCGTCGGCGCGGTCGCCGTGGCGCTCGCCATTGCGCGCCGCCGCCTGCGCTAGCACCCACGATGCGATGACCGCCGCCTCTAGGCTGCCCGACGCCTTTTCAAGCCCGGCCGGGGTGGCCGCGGCAATGGTGACCATCGGCCGGGGCGTCCTGGACCCCGCGGTGCACGACTTCTTCGAGGGCCTGCGCAGCTACGACGTGGGGCGCGCCCTCAAGCCGCTGGCCGCTGACGTGGACTTCGAGTCCCCTTGGACTGCGAAGCTGACGGGCAAGGTCGCCGTGGAGCAATTCCTCAACGGCTGGCTCAAGGACGCGCAGAAGCGCCCGAGCCTGAGCATCATGGACGTCGAGGGCGATGGCGCAGTCACGCGCCTGAAGTTGTCCATCTCCGGGCGCTTCGGCAAGGCGCCCGAGCACGTCACGCTGCATGCCTTGGTGCTGCAGCACGTGATCCACCACGTCAAGTTCGTGGCGGACAACAAAGCCGGCGGCCACTGAGCGACCCTCAGCCGCATCGGCGCGTTCGGCGTCATCGGCGGATGGGTCCGTCGCTAGCCGAGGGCAATCATCCGCCGATGACGCCGATGGCGCCGAACCCCGGCGGCCTAGGCGTTCCAGGCGTCCTTCGCCGTCGTTGCCACATCGTGCGCCGCCTGCGACACGTGCTTGCCGAGGGCCTTGCGGTCCTTGCGCGTGGCCTTCGCGACGCGTTTGGCCTTCGCCTTCGTCGCCTTGACGGCGGACTTCGTGGCCTTCACGGTGGCCTTCTTGACTTTCTTCGCCGTGCGCTTGGCGGTCTTGCTTGCCTTCTTGACTTGGCGCTTGGAGACGAGGGCCATGGCGGGCAATCGCCCGTTCCTGCCTTGATGCTTTCGCAGGCGTTTGGATCTAGGCGCGCAGGGCGTCGGCGACGGCGTCAACGGCGTGGTGGGCGAGTTTCTGCACGTCCTTCCCCATCTTCTTGCGGTCCTTGCGCGTGGCCTTGCCGGCTCGCTTGGCCTTCGCCTTCGCGGCCTTGGCAGTGGCCTTGGCCAGCTTGGCGCCGGCCTTCTTGGTCTTCTTCACGGTGCGACGCAGGGCGCGCTTCGTGCTGCGCTTCATGGCCGAGGCAGCCCGCACTTGGGCCTTGACCGTTTCGAACCAAACGCCATCCCCAAACGCTGACGACGATCCACCGATACACACCGATGGCACCGATGTGGTAACCCATCGGTGGGCATCGGTGCGCATCGGTGGATAGGCTTGGGCGAAGGAAGCCCTACTTCTTGTCGCCCTTCTCCGTGAAGTCGGCGTCGATGGGCCCGTCCTTGCCCTCGGGGCCGTCGGGCTTGCCGGACCAGGCGCCGCCCTCGTTGCTCTTCTCGTCAGGCGCTGCCGCGCCTGCCGCGTCCGCCTGCGCCTTGTACATCTCCATGACGGCGGGCTCGATGGCCTTCATCAGCTTCTCGCCGGCGTCCTTGTAGTGCGCGGCGTCGCCGTCCGTCTTCTCGAGGGCGGCCTTGGCTTCCTTGACGGCCTCCTCGACGGCGGCCTTGTGGGTGCCGAGTTTGTCGCCGTTGTCGCGCAGCAGGGCCTCGGCTTGGAAGACGGCCTGGTCGCATTGGTTGCGGGCGTCGACGGTCTCGCGCAGCTTGGCGTCGTCGGCGGCGTGCTCTTCGGCTTCGCGGCGCATGCGTTCGACTTCCTTGGAGTCGAGCTTCGTGGAGCCGGAGACGGTGATCTTCTGTTTCTTGCCGGTGCCCTTGTCGTGCGCCTCGACGTGCAGGATGCCGTTGGCGTCGATGTCGAAGGTGACCTCGATCTGCGGGATGCCGCGCGGGGCCGGCGGGATGCCGTCGAGAACGAACTTGCCGAGGGACTTGTTGTCCTTGGCCATGGCGCGCTCGCCTTGCAGGACGTGGATCTCGACTTGCGGTTGGCGGTCGCTGGCCGTGGAGAACACCTGGCTCTTCTTCGTCGGCACGGTGGTGTTGCGCGCGATGAGTTCGGTGCGCACGCCGCCGAGGGTCTCGATGCCGAGGGTAAGCGGGGTGACGTCGAGCAGGACGATGTCCTTCTCGACTTCGCCGGACAGGATGCCGGCCTGCACGGCGGCGCCGAGAGCGACGCATTGCATGGGGTCCACGCCGCGCACGGGCTTCTTGCCGAAGAGCTCCTCGACGAAGGCGAGCACGATGGGCATGCGCGTCGGGCCGCCGACGAGGACGACCTTGTCGATCTTCTCCTTCGTGAGTTTGGCGTCCTTGAGGGCGTTGACGCAGGGGCCGCGCGTCTTCTCCACGATGGGGCGCACGATGTCCTCGAGCTTGGCGCGGTTGAGCTGGAGTTCGAGGTGCTGCGGGCCGTTCTTGGGGTCCACGGCGAGGAAGGGCAGCGAGATGGTGCTGGATGTCATGCCGGACAGTTCCATCTTGGCGCGTTCAGCGGCGTCGCGCAGGCGCTGCACAGCGGCGCGGTCGTTCTTGACGTCGAGGCCGGACTTCTTCTGGAACTCGGCGGCGAGGTAGGTGACGATGGCGTCGTCCATGTCGGTGCCGCCCAGGTTGGTGTCGCCGTTGGTGGACTTGACGTGGAAGACGCCGCCGCCCAGCTCCATGATGGTGATGTCGAAGGTTCCGCCGCCGAGGTCGTACACGGCGATGGTCTCGTCCGTGTCCTTGTCGAGGCCGTAGGCGAGGGCGGCCGCGGTGGGCTCGTTGACGATGCGCTTGACGTCGAGACCGGCGATGCGGCCCGCGTCCTTGGTGGCCTGGCGCTGGTCGTCGTCGAAGTAGGCGGGGACGGTGACGACGGCGCCTTCGACGGGTTCGCCGAGGAAGGCTTCGGCGTCGGTCTTGACCTTGCGCAGGATCATGGCGGAGATCTCCTGCGGCGAGTACGACTTGTCGTCGATGGTGACCTTGTAGTTGGTTCCCATCTTGCGCTTGATGCGCTGAATCGTGCGCTCCGGGTTCAGGACGGCCTGGCGCTTGGCGGCGTCGCCGACGAGGACTTCTCCGGTGTCCTTGGCGAAGCCGACGACGGAGGGGAAGTTCTTGCCGCCGTACACGTTGCCTTCGGCGGACGGGATGATGCGCGGCTGGCCCGCCTCCATGACCGCTGCTTCGGAGTTCGTCGTGCCCAGGTCGATGCCGATGATTCGTCCCATGAAAGTCACCGAGTTGCTTCGCGGTGAGTCAGGACTTCTATAAGAATGTTTACGCGCACGGCAGACATTGTCCATGCCACTGCGCTTTAGGCAAGCCGCGCCGCTTAGCGGAGCCATGGAAGATGACGTCGACGATGGTCTTACCCCGGGCTGCGCGCAGATCTGCTTCTGTCCCATCGTCATCACTGATCCACGCCAAGATGTTGCCCTCGCCGAAGTAGATGCGGGCGGCATTACCCCAGTCAAGAACGTGAATGCCGACTTCGTAGGATTGGATGGAAAGTCCGATGCCGAAGTCGATGCGACGGTTGCTCATGTTTGGTTCCTCAGTTTTTCAGGGGCGGAGGGAAAGAGGACCGATGACTGCGTCGAAGTCGGCCTTTGCCAAATCGAGGTGTTCCAGTGCTTTGCTTAGGTGGGGACTGCCAAGGGCAAAACGAACGCGCTCAGCAACGTCGGGAAGCGCGAAGTGGATGAGGCGGCGAATCTCGAGGGAAGTGGAGCCGCCGTAGGCGACGAGGGCGTACAGGTCGCAGAGGTCTTTGACGGCCTTGTCGTCCTTCGTGCGAGTCGTCAGGCTGTGCAGCTTGGTGGCCACCAGGTAAGGTGGCAACGGAAGGTACACGTTGTCGCCGAACTCCGGAAGAAGGCGTCTGGCGTTCTCGTTCTGAAACACCTCCGTCAGGAGGGGCTCGTCGATGATGGTCTCCGTGCCCCAGACCTTGCTTAGTTCCGGGTGCGGGTGCGTGACCATGGGGTCGATGTAGAGGTGGTAGACGCTGACGTCCTCGATGCCGAACGTGGGTTCCTTGTCGAGAATCCGCCCGTTCTCGTCCAGAATCTGGACGTAACGGAAACTGATGGGCTTGTACCCCAAGGCCATGATGCGCTTGGGCGCCAAGGCCGCGGCGCTGCGTCGCACTTGCTCGTCAGTCCACTTGGGGTCGACGTGGTAGATTACGTCGATGTCGCGGCTGCCGAAGTAGTCCTGGCCGAAGCGTGCGCGCCAGCGTTCCTGGACAGTGTGTAGGACGGCGTGCCCTCCCGCGAGAGCCACTGGGTGGGGGAGGCCCGCGACGAGCGCATGCAGACGTTCCGCGCTGGCGCGCGTCAAGACAGAATCGTAGACGGGGTTAGGCATACGACTTCTCCACAAGCATGTCGGCGGCTTCGGCGGCGCTCGCTCCCTCGAGGTAGAGGTCGAGGATGACTTGGGCCACTGGTGCGTAGGAGAGTGCAGCCTTTCCTGTGCCGATAGTGAAGGATTCGCCGGGCAGGTGTTCGTCGCGGATCCAGAGTCGGAAGTTTGTGCCGCCCAGCTGCGCGCCGCTGGCCAGCAGCGCTACGCGCATGGATTTGAGGTCCTGGGGTCGGATGTAGACGTCGAGGCGGCGCGGGAAGAGGTGCGCCTGGAACCGGTTCTCCGCGTAGTACGTCGTGATGGCGTAGGCCGCCTTGGCCTTGGAAGCGATGCTGGCGAGCTCGGCGATGGGGTCTGGGACGTGGAAGCTCTTGATCTCTGGTTTGACGCTGTTCTTGCGCCACCACGCAAACAGGCCCGCGGCATCCTTGACGCGCAGCTCGGGTTGGAGTTCTACGAAGCCATCGGCGGCCAGGCCGTGCATGATCTCGTGGACCCACGGGAACGAGGCACCGCTAAGCTGAGCTAAACTGTAGAGACTCGTGACCTTGGGCCTGCCCGCCTGGCGCGGCATGTTCTTGGCCGCCGCCGTCAGCAGGGTTCGCAGGACCCTGTCGCGTGCGGGGCTCGGTCTAACCATATCGTTCTCAGCATGTAGTGATATACTGAACCGATATATCGGTCTGTTGGCCGGTTAATATGCTGTACGGATAGCACAACTTGTGCGTGGCCAGTCGGCAAAAGGGGCTACCCGATGTCTGGCACGGACCTGGAGTTCGTCGCATGGTTTTCTGAAGGGTTGCCGCCTTCGCTCACCCCGAGGGCGCCGAACGTGTCGATTCCGGACCTGTTGGCCCACGGCACCTTTGGACTGGTCCTCGCGTGCCTGGTCATCTTCCTCGCCATGCTGTTGGAGGCCTTGCCGGCCATCGGCCTGTTGGTCCCCGGGCAGACGGCCGTCCTTGGCGCGGCCTTCGTGGCTGGCGGTGGCGGGGTTCCCATCTGGTGGCTCATCGGTGCCGCGGCAACGGGGGGAGCCGCAGGGGATTTTCTTGCCTACTGGCTGGGGCGCCGCTACGGTCCGGCGGTCCAACACTCCTTGGGACCGGGCCGCCAAGGCTGCCGCCGTCATCAGCGTCACGGTTCTTCTTGGCATCAGCATCGGATTCGTTGCGGTGGCGACCCAACCAACGGCGGTGGCCGCAAGCCAGGCCCTTGGAGGCGTCGTGCAGGAGAACGACACGGTCGCCTTCGTCGGAATCACGGACGTGTACCGCTTCTATTTCGACGCGACAGCCAATGGAACCCGCGCACTCAATGTCGGTCTCTTGGCAGAATCCGATGTCAAGCCCGGCGTCGCGGACTGGATTCTGGCGCAATCCGACGCCGACTTCTCCGGGGACGGCTACACGAGAGCCGCGGTCTCGGAGCGCGACTCCAGAATTGGCTCCAAACCCATCATCCTGTGGCAGGCTCGGGTGAATTAACCGTTCGGCGGTGGAGAAGAGAATAAGCCTGGCGGTCGCGCGGTTATCAAGGGTCGAGGGCAATTAGGGGACGATGACTCCGAACGACCAAGCAAAAGCCCAGCATGAGCACCGCGACCCCCGACCGAAGGGGACGCAGAAGCCTGACGCATCACCGCGCCAGGCTTGGGCCGCCTTGCGCGCTCACAGCATGCCGCACGGCCGGGGGCGCTGACATGGACAAGCACGCCCGCCTCGATCACTTGCTCGCCCTCCTGGGAGCGCAGCAATCCCATCTCGAACACCTCAACGAGCATGAGAAGAAGATGGCCTCGCACCACGCCTCGAAGGAGCGCGACCGCGCCCTGCTGCAGGCCAAAAAGGCCATCCGGCGGGCCGACCGCGTCGTGCGCCAGCTCGAGCGCGCCGTGCGCAACGAGCGCAAGCAGCGCTCCGCGCCCGCAATTCCCGCCTGATCAGACGACGGTCGCCGGCGCCACGGCCACCTTGGCGTAGCGCAGCACCTTGTCGCCCATGCGGTAGCCAACCTGGATGACGCGCGACACCGCACCCGGCTCCACGCCGTCCGCAGCCTCCGTCGCAACGGCCTCGTGCTGCGCGGGATTGAACGCCTCCCCGATGGTGCCGATGGGCGTCAGACCCTCGCGCTCGAGCAGGCGTGCGAACTCGCGCGCCATCAGCTTGACGCCATCCGACAACGGGCCGGGGTGCGCCTCCGCCTGGTGAGCCGCCATCTGGGCAAGCTCGTTGAGCGGAATGAAGTGCTCCAGCACGCGTGCCTTGGCACGGTCGCGCTCCAGGGCGGCATCGCGCGCAACGCGGCGGGACAGGTTGTCGTAGTCCGCCCGCGAACGCATGGCCTTGTCCTTCCAAGCCGCGAGTTCGGTGGCGAGAGCCTGGTCCTGCGCGGCCGGCCCGTCGGCAACGGGGGAGGACGGCTCCTGCGGCGGCGTTTCCTGGGGTTCGGCCATGGGGGTGTTCGCGCCAGATGGGCCGGCGGGAAAACCTTGGCGGCCGGGGGGCGCTGTTCGGCAAGCCTCATCTGACCCAGGGGGGCTGATGGTCCGTGGTCAGCGACGCGTTCTTGCTCACGAGCCAGTTCGTCGCCGCGGCCATCTTCCTCGCGCTTGCAGGCTTGATTCTCGCCGTCCGGTTCAACGGCCGCGTGAACCGCGCCTTTGCGCTCTACTTGTTCCTTCAAGGGACGGCGTTGCTCCTGCTCGCCGTGGTGCGCGCCTGGCAGGGGCAAACGAGGGCCGCCACGATGGAGGAGTTGTTTCCGTACGTCGCATTGCCGCTCCCCCTGGTCCTGGCGTACTTCGTCGCCGTGCACCGTGCACCACAGGGTGGTCTTGCGGCCCGTGCAACTGGCGTGGCGGTCCTGTTGCTCGTTCTCGTCGCCGAAACGATGTATCTCGTGAATCACGCAACCGTGTATTCCGTTCAGGGCGGTCGCCCCACGGCGGGGCCCCTGTTCCCCCTGTTCCACGCGCTGCCGCTTGCCCAAGCGCTCACCGGCCTGGTGCTTGCGCGGGGCGCCTTGCGCGGGGACGAGGCCAAACGGCCCGCGACTGCGCTCACCGCGCTTGGGTTCACCGTTTTGGCCCTTGTCGAGGGCAGCCTCGTCGCAGCGGCCTTCCTCACCGACGGGGCTGGCGCCTTCACCGTCGGCTTCGAGGCCAACGCCTGGATCCGCCTGGAACGCACGGTCCGGCTCCTGGCCCTGCTCGTTAGCTTGCTGTCGCTGGTGGTCCTTGGGTCCTTGGTGTGGCGCGTCCAAAGGGCGGGCGCCCGCGTGACCAGTCTCGTCCTGCTTGGGACCCTTGCCCTCGCCACCGCCGCTTTCGTGACGACTGGCGAACTCGTCTCCCAGGCAGGCGTAACCAGCAGCACGACGTTCGTCGTCGGGCTGTGGCGCGTCCTTGGCGCCGGCCTCGTGACCTACGCGCTCGTCCGGCACCGCTTCCTCGACCTCGACGTCCGCATCAACTGGACCGTCAGCCGCGGAGCCGTGGTGGCCTGCTTCGTCGTCACCTTCGTCGTCGTCTCCAAGATTGCCGAGAATTTCCTCAACCAGCGCTTCGACTGGGCCTGGGGCGGCGTGGCCACCGGCCTACTGGTCTTGGTGCTCAAGCCCTTGGAGCGCCTGGGCGACCGCGTGGCCGACGGCCTTGTGCCGCGCGGCCGGGCTCCGCACGAGCTCGGGAAAGCCGAGAAGCTCGCGCTGTTCCGCGAGCAGGCCTTCATGGTCTGGGCCGACGGGATGATGGGCCGGAAAGAGCGCCTCCTCTTGGACAACCTGCGGGAGCGGCTTAGCATCCCAGCCCAAATCGCCGTCAGCATCGAGCACGAGGCAGCCCGCGGCAACGACGGGATGAAACCTGCTGGATTAAGTACATAGAAAGGCCGTTTGGCGCTTATGGTGGTCGGCGCTCGCGTTGTCGCGTTTTTGTTCTTCATGTCGCTGGTCGGGTTCTCCATGGCGCCATCGGCCACGGCCGATTGCCATACGACCACTCTCGGCTGCGAGGACTGCGAGATGACCCCCAGCGGCGACGGACGCAGTGAAGACGACTGCACGATTGGCCGCGTGAAGGATGTCCTCGTCGGCGGCGACGCAGTCAAAGCGCCCCGCGAGACGGCCGGCGCCTCCTCCTCGGACGAGGGCCGTGTTCTCTTCGAATTCACCTGGGATACCGCCGACGGCCACGCGCCGCCCAACCATGCCCCCGTTTCCCTGACCATCGTCCTCGAAGACCCGGTCGGCATCGACTGGGACGCGTCCAGCAGCTCCGTCATTACCATGGACGACGGCACGACGGCAACCCAGCGGGAGGCCTTCCCCTTCACCGTCCAAGACGACGACTGGCCGACGGCATCCCCGACTGCATCCCTGTCCTCGTCGGCGTCGTCCTCGGCCACGAGTTCCCCCGCGACCGGTACGAACAACTCCAATTCGACGAGCGCGACGGCGTCCACGTCCTCCAGCGTGTCGGCCTCCGGTTCGGTCTCCATCGGCCCCCTGGCCATGGGCGGCGAGAGGGACATCAAGATCCCGTTCACCATCATCGCCGACGAGGGGACTGCCGGCGAGCAACGCGTGTCGGGCGTCTTCACGTACCACACGGAGGGGGACGACCGCATCGGCATCGACGACTGGCTCGAACGCTACTGGCCGGCCTTGGCCCTGGGCGCCCTCATCTTGCTTGCCGTCGCCCTCGTGCTACGCGCCTTGCGCCCGAAGACCGCGGGCATCGCCCTGCCCCCCGTGTCCTGAGCCCAATCGCCTTTTCCCACCCCGATGATGCCCGGGCATGGCGGGCATCCTGCAGGAGTTCCGCGAGTTCGCTCTGCGCGGCAGCGTCGTGGACCTCGCCGTCGGCATCATCATCGGCACCGCCTTCGGCGCCGTCGTCAAAGGACTCGTGGACGAGCTCATCATGCCCATGGTCGGCGTCCTCCTCGGCGGCGTTGACTTCTCCGACCGCTTCTTCATCCTTCGCCGCGGCGACGCCGCCATCAACGGCACAACCACGCTCCAGGAAGCCCGCTCGGGAGGTGCCGCCGTCATCGGCTACGGCCAATTCCTCAACCTGTTGCTGACGTTCCTCATCGTGGCCTGGGCCGTGTTCCTCATCGTCAAGGGCGTCAACCGCATGCGGCGCAAGCAACAGAAAGCCCCGGACCCGGAGGCCCAAACGCGGTCGTGCCCCGAGTGCCTCACGCAAGTCCCCAAGGCGGCCCGCCGCTGCTCGGCCTGCACGGCGCCGATTGCGCCACAGCCGGCCCCACCCGCGTCGTGAACCGACAGCAACGGTTTAGGGGCCCCCGGGGTCATGGCTTGTCATGCGCACCTGGATCGCCCTGGGATTGCTGACTGCCATGGCCTTCGCCGGCTGCTCCTCGGGGGGCGGCGAAGGCGGCCAACGCCTGCAAGTGGACGAGGACACCGGCGGCATCCGCGGCCTCGTCGTCGACCAGTCCATCGTCCCCGTTGGCGGCGCAACGGCCAGCCTCACGGGCGGACCTGACGCAGGCAAGAGCGTTGTCACGGGCCCGGATGGCCTGTTCAACTTCACGGGCCTGCAGCCGGGGGACTACATCGTCTCGGTCGGCAAGGCCGGCTTCAAGGCCAGCCAGTCTTCGACCACCGTCGTGGCCGGGGACGCGCAGCCGCCCATCATCAAGCTCCAGCTCGAGCGCATCGCGACCGCCGAGCCCTACCTCGACCACTTCAAGCTCGACGGCTACTACTCGTGCACGTTCGCGCTCTTCTTCATTACGGACAGCTGCGAGTTCGTGTACCGGACCGCGTGGGACGGGGTGAACGCGACGGGCATCGAGCCGCCGACGCCGCGCACCATCCAGAACGCCCGCAACACACAGTACATCGACATCCCGCAGGACACCTTCACCATCGTCCAGGAAGGCTTCTGGGACGAGCAGGCGGTTCCGGTGTTCTGGATCATGATCGACGAGACGCCCATCGACAACAGCTGCGACTGCAGCGACACGTACGGCAACCGCATCGGCAGCATGCCGTTGCTCAGCCGCCTCGAGCGCTACGATGCCCTTGGCGCGGACAACAAGAACTTCACGGCGGACTACTCGGACCCGATCGGCACCTTCCCCGTCGGCAAGACGGTGGCCTCGCGCGGCTTCATCCCCTTCCAGGAGGCGCCGCTGCTCGACGGGACGGACCCCAACCGCTGGCAGGCGACGGCCGTGAACTTCCAGTTCGTCGTCATGACGAGCCTGTTCCACAACTACGTCCCCGACCCGGCCTGGACGTTCGAGACGCGCGAGAACTTCCCCCTCGGCTGACCCAGCCCTTCGCCCCCGTCTGGGTCGAGCAACAAAGGTCATGAACCCCTGCGGCCGCTTCCGGGGTCATGAAGGCGAATCTTTCCCTGTTCGTTGCCATAGGGATTGTCCTGTCCGGCTGCAGTGGCGGCGGCGAGGCACCGACGCAGTCCTTCGACGACCTCAAAGGCACGGCTTCGGCCACGACCGGTGTCCTGCGCGGCCTCGTCGTGGACGACCGCATCATGCCGGTCGTCGGGGCCATCGTCGACCTGCGGGGGGCAAGCGAGCGCCCGAACGGTACCACGGATGACCAGGGGCGCTTCGTCTTCTCCGACTTGGAGCCCGGCACGTACTTCCTCGTCGTCTCGAGCCCGCTGCACAAGAGCATCCAGTCGAGCGCTGAGGTCATGGCCGGCGAAGACGAACCCGAGATCGTGCGCGTGCAGCTCGAGCGTCTGTTCACCCAGGACCCGTTCCCCGTCCAAGTCGTGCGCGAAGGCCATTTCCAGTGCAGCCAGGAGGGCCTGTCGGTCTGGTATTCCTCCAGCACCTGCATTGACGGCATCACGGGCCCCTACGTCCGTGAACTGTACCCGGAAAGCTCCAACCTCACGACGCAGAACCGTGAATGGCATGCCGACGTGGGCCCCGGCTGGCAGGCCATCGTCTTCGAGATGCAATGGGATCCCACCTCCGACGGGACCTCGCAGCGCATGGGCATGGTCGTGAGCACCTACAAACCCGAACGCGACGCCACGCACACCTTCGCCGAGTTCGAGGGCGAGACTCCGGTCCGCGGCCAGATTGACGTCGGCGTCGAGCACGAGACCGCAAGCGGCGTCGAGCCCACGATGATTCCGCCTGAAGGCATGACGAACATGTCCTTCTTCGTCGGCGTGCGTTCCGACGGCTTCATTCCAGGCCTGGCCCTCAATCAGCAGTTCAAGGTCTACATCACGATGTTCCACTACGGCCGCCCGCCGGCGGACTGGTCGTTCGTCGCGGGCGACCCACTACCATTCTGATTCGCCAGAGGAATTCGGCAGATTCACCAGACCAAGGCCAACGTCTCTCCGGGTCCAGTCTGCCACATTCGTCAAGCCGCAGGCATCGCGGCCTGGTGAATCTGCCACGGAATCTGGTCAATCCAAGCCAGGCATCCGCCACTTGAACTTGCTCGGGTCCCCCGCCTGCTCCGTCCAAGGCACGGGCGGCGCCTCGTCGAGCGGGCCGAGCACGAGGCCGCTGCGCAGCTTCGGCACGAAGTACGTCGCCTTCTGCGGCATCACGTGGCCTTGCTGGGCGACCTCGAGGACCGCGGACACCGGCTCGGGGGCTGGTAGGACGGCAAATTGGCAGGCCCCGGATGCCACGGCTTGCACGGCCTCCAGTGTGCTGCGCGTGAACCGCAGGTGCTCCTCGGGGTGCTCGAGGTCGAGACCCCAGCACGCGGCTAGCAGGCGTTCGTGCAGCAACGTGACGGCCAGGGTGTCGAGGCGACCCCTGGGTCCGGCCGGCACGGGGCCGCCGCGCGGGCGCAGGACGTGCGCCTCGAGGCGCCCCGTCGGCGACTGGCCGAGGAGGATGCATTGCTGCGTGCCGGGCGCGCCGAGCGCGGCGGCCAACGTGCGCGCCTGGGTCTCCGCCGGTCCGGCTGCAAGCGCAAGCGGCGTCGCGTCCCAAGCCGATTGGGCGAGCCGCAGCGCCTCCGGGAACGCGAAGGAGAGGCCGTGCACGAGGCGGTGGGTGGCCTCGATGCGCACGCCGGGGTCGTTGTCGCGCACGAGGCAGGCCAGGATGGAGCCGTGCTCGGGGCGCCCCGTGGCGGCGTGGTGGTCGAGCGCCGTCTGGTAGCGGTGGTGGCCGTCCGCGATGACGAGGCCGCGGTCGTCGAACTGCGCCGTCACTTCGGCGACGGCTTCGGGGCGGTCGATGCGCCACACGCGGTGCTCGTGGCCCTCCTCGTCCGTGAGGCGCGCCACTTCGTCGAAGGCATTCGAGCGCAGGATCTCCTCGACCCAGCCGCGCTCGTCGCGGTACAGGAGCCAGATGGGCTCCGTGTCCGTGTTCGTGGCGCCGCGAAGGTGCAGGCGCTCCTGCTTCTTGCGCTTCAGCGTTTTCTCGTGCCGACGGATCTCGGTGTAGGTCGGGTCGAGGCGGACGCGGGCGAAGAGGGCGTGCATCGTGTGCCGAGCCTCCGGCGGTCCCGACGTGATGGCGTACAGGAAGAAGGCCGGCCGCGCATCCCGCGCAAGGGACTCGTCCTTCTGCCAGGAGTCAAGCAGGGCCGCGGCGCGTTGGAATTTGTTCGGCGTCGCGGGGGCCTCGGCGTCGCCGGGGGCATCCGGGGGAAGGACGACGCCGGCGATGTTGTGCGCGTCGGCGGCGATGAATGCGTCGCGCTGGGCCGTCGAGATGCAGTCGTGCGGCGGGCAGGTGGCGGTGGCCAGGTCGATGCGGCCCGCGTCGAAGCGCAGGGCCCTGAACGGCGCGATGGCGACCAACGCACTCGGACCTGGGCGGTGGCCTTCAGGGTTCCGACCGGTTCGTGGGCCCCCTGGTCGCCAACCGCCTACCGCTTCCCGAACGAGCCTTGGTCGTTGAGCGGCCCGGTCACCGTCTTCCACAGGCCCGCCAGGTGTTCGAGGCGGTAGCGGTGGTAGCGTTCCGTGTTCATGTGCGCCATTTCGGCGATGCCGGGGTCGCCCTGCTTCTTCAGCACGCACGGCGAGCCGACCGCAAGCGTAGACGGCGGCACGACGAAATTCCCCGGCACAAGGGTGAGGGCCCCCACGACGGCGCGTTCGCCCACGACGGCGCCATTCAGGACGACGGCGTTCATGCCGACGAGGGCGCGCTCCTTGATGGTGGCCCCGTGCACGACGGCGCCGTGGCCGATGGAGGCGTTCGGGCCGATGGTGACCGGGCTGCCCTTCTCGGTGTGCACCGTGCAATTGTCCTGCACGTTCGAGCCGTGCCGGATGAGGATGGGTTCGATGTCGCCGCGCAGGACGGCGTTCGGGCCGATGAAGCACTCGGCCTCGATGGTGACCTGGCCGATGACGACGGCTCCGGGAGCGAGCACGGCGGTCGGGTGGATGTTCGGGCCGATGGCGGGGTGCGTGCGTGGCGGCTGGTCCATGCAAAAGGTACGGTACTGCCTCACTTAGGTTTGGGGGACCTGGGACGCTTTGAGCTCGGCCTCGATGAAACGCCTTCATTTGGATCTGCTTAATCCGAGGTCCCCCAACAGAAGGCAGCAGAACCCTCTCAGGCCGCGATGGCTTTGGTCCGGTCGCGGCGGACGTCGAAGCGGTGGCCCTGCGTGCACACAATCTCGCCGTGGTGCCGGGGCATGACCTTGTGGCTGCACTGCGGGCAACTGGCGGTGCGGAAGAAGCGGTCGAGCCAGGCCTGGAAGATCTGCGGCTCGTCGTGGTTCGACTTCATCTGCGCCAACGCGGAGGCCGTGCCGGAGTCGCGCGCGAACGGCGACAAGGCTTCGAGGTCGACGGCGACGGGGCTGCGGTGAGCCGGCGCCTTGCCTTTGACGAGCGTCCATCCGAGCAGGATGCCGCCGGCGAGGCCGCCGAGGTGGGCGAAGTAGGCCGTGTTGCCGTAGTTGCTGAGGAAGGCCATCGTGAGGAGTTGGATGGTGCCCATGACGATGGCGCCGATCCAGACCTTCATGCGCACGAAGAAGGTGAGGATGATGGCCGTCACGGGAACTGGGACGACGGTGTTGGGGTAGGAGGCCGCGAAGGCGCCGATGATGCCGAAGATGGCGCCCGAGGCCCCCATGAGGAGGATCTCGCCCGGCCAGATGACGGCGACCTGGGCCAGTGTTCCCGCGAGGCCAGCGAGCAGGTACACGACGAGGAAGCGGCGGCCGCCGATGCGCTCCTCGAACGGCAGGCCGAAGACGAGCAGGACGAGCATGTTTCCGAAGATGTGGCCGAAGTCGGCGTGCACGAACATGCTCGACACGATCTGGATGGCGGCTAGGCCCGGGTCGGAGGTCACGTTGGGCGAGTAGAGCGCAAGTTCGGCGTGGATGACCGGGATGCTGCCGTACTTCGGGCCGAAGGCCGTGGCAATGAAAATGACAATGTTGGCGATGGCCAGGGCGCCTGCGGCCAGGAAACGGCGCGACCAGGCGACCGCCAATGCGGCCAGGATGACGGCGATGGCGAACAGGGAGACTGGGTGGAAGCTCATCTGTGCCGCGCAAAGCGCGCGACCCCCAAGAGAGCCAAAAGGGTTGGCCACGGGGCGAGGGGCAGGGCGCGCAGGTCGTCCCCTGGCACCCCCCAGTCGCGGGGCTGGGCCGGCGGGTCCCAATCCGAGTCGAACAAGGCCTCGGCCCACGCCGCGGCCGCCGGTGAGTCGATGATGAGGGACACCTCGCGGTTGGCACTGCGGCTGTGGTGGTTGCCGTTCGTCGAGCCGAGCACGACCGTGGCCGCGTCGAGGACGAAGGCCTTGTTGTGCAGCGTTCCGAGGCCCGGCCGGTCGAGGACGGCGGCTTGCGCGCCGCGAGCGGCGAGCCAATCGAGCTCCGGCTGGTTGCCGGCGTCCGTGCTGGCGAAGGGCGCCGCCGCCTGCACGCGGACGTCGACGCCTCGGCGCGCAGCGGCGGCGAGAGCAGCCGTCCACGGGTCGTCCGAGGACCATCCGAGACTGTTGCGGGCCGCGAGCGCCAAGTCGAGCTGCTGCGCCACGATGCGTTCGTCGGCGCCATCGATGAGCGCGGCCACGGGGTCGGTGCGCGGGTCCTGCGTGTGGTCCGGCGACACGAGCGGACGGACCGCGATCGGCCCGGCGATGTGCAGCGGCGCGATTTGGGGAGCGTAATCGCCGACGCGGGGCGCACGGCGGGGCGGCTCCTCGAACGTCGGGTCGAAGTCCGCGAGCGCGAACGGCCGCGCGTCCCAGGCATCGCGGTCGTCGGCCATCCACGCCACGAACCACGCTGCCGCATCGGCATCATGCACGATGGCGCCCCAGCCGCGGTTCCCCCACGACGGGTCCTCGGGGACGCCGCTGGGAACCCAGTTCTCGGACTGGATGGCGACGGCGCCGTCGGCGACCAGGACCTTGAGGTGGTGGTCGTCGTAGCGTCCGTTGCCGGCGAGCACGGCCCGGCCGCCGACGGCCTGGATGCGGCGCAGGGCGTCCGCCGTCGCGTGGCGGTCGCGGTCGTCGGCGCCGACGGGGTCCGCATCGACGAGCACCTGCAGGTCGAGGCCCGGGGTCCGCGTCTTGGCTGCAACGAGGGCATCGGCCAGTTCGGCGGAACGCAGCTCGTAGACGTGCAGGTGCAGTCGCTCGCGGGCCCCAGCCACCAGGTCCGTGAGCATGGAGAAGGAGGAATCCGGCGAGGAGTACAGGGTGAGGGCGTCCGCGAGGAACGTCGGCTGGTCCAGCGCGGATTCGCCGATGCGGTGCATGCGGGGCGTGACCCAGTCGCCTGGCTGGTCGGTGTCGGTCCAGGAGTTGCCGTCGTGGCCCCGCATGAGCACGAGGCCTGGCGAGGCCGAGCGCAACGTGGCCGTCTCGTCCTTGGAGCCGTACGTCACGGCATCGAGTGGCGCGCCCGCGGGGTCGAGGAGGGTCACGTCGTCGCCGCCGTCGCCGAGTCGAAGCGGCGGCTCCATCGCGAGGAAGGGGGAGGGGCCGCCGTGCGCCTGCCACAGCGTCGCGTTGCCCACGACCCACAGGACCTCGCCGGGGGCGAGAAGGCGCGGCGGCAGTTCCCATGCGTCTTCTCCATCCGTGAGCCAATGGCCGGCGAGGTCGACGGGCTGATTGGTCGAGAGTGCGATGGCGTCGCCCCCGGCGCCGCTGCCCGGCATGTCCGGCACGAGGCCAACGAGCAGGGGCTGCGCGGCGGCAAGAGGGAGCAGGAGGACGACCCCCAGCCAAGGCAGCGCACGTCGCGGACGCACTCATCGCGCGAGTTGGTTCGACGGTTTAAGCCCAAACGCTCAAGGTCCGGCCCTTTGTGGCTCGAACGCACCCGTACTCTAGCTCGGATAAGGGGCGGCCCTCCTAAGGCCGATGTCGTGGGTTCGAATCCCACCGGGTGCGCTTCAGTCTTCAGTCAGAGAATCGGCATCTAGGCTTGGATGCGGCTGATTCTTGGATACGGTAGAGCCGAACCTTCAAGACCCACATTTTCAATGTTAGTCAACTTGACCCCATTTTCCAGATGGGCCATTGATGGAAGGACCGCGCAATGATGCAACCTGCATCCATCACCGTCGCCATTGCTCTTACGCTTGCGGGGTGCACCCAGTTCGGAAATGATGGCGGGTGCAGCGGAGACATTTACTTTGGCGGTGAGTCCGCGGATGGGACCTTCCGCCCTCAAGGGGCCAACGTCACAAAACTCTCATTCACCGCGCATGGCGATTGCGATTTTGCGTGGGATCTTCTTGAATGGGGTCAGCCGGCCCGTCAAGTCTCAACCGACGACGAGTACGCATTCACGGCCCCGGGGGTGGGCACCTGGAAAATCATCTTGAAAGACGAGCAAACGGGCGACCGTAAGCGGGGCATCTTGGTTGAATATGGATACCGAGTCGACGACCTCGTTTATGACGCGTCGACCGAAGACATCGTCCTATCATTTCCCGTAAAGTGCTGTCCCCGGGTGCTGGGCATTGGGGCCGTACCTTGGGGTGGGGGCCCGCCGATTCCAAGCGAACTTTCGAACGACGCTTCAGTTCGTGCGTTCGACGCTTCAGGCAAGGAAATTGCCTCCGGCAAGACACAATTCACTGTTGAAACAGGAGAGAACGTTGGCCCCGGTTGGTTCGAACAATACACCATGGGGACCTGGACGTTCGTGGTCGACCGGTCATCCTTGCAGAGCATCTACTATGGGCAATCTGTCGAGGTCGTGGCCTACGCCTATGCGGACTCAGAATATGCGGCCCCTTGGCCCGAATTTCCCTAGAGGCCCCGTCTCCTTCGATGCTTGGAATGACGGGCTTCGAAGCGAATTCGCCCGGCCTCAAGCGGGGGCCGACGGCGCCAACGCCAACACGGCGAAAGCGACCACGGGTGCCGCGCCGGCAAGCGTGAGCAAGGCAGTCGACTGCGAGAAGGGACCCCCGGAGGCGGACAGGTCCAAGGCAGCCAACACGAGCAGGCCCAGGGTCACGACCATTGCCTTCTGGATTGCGCCAGCCATGCCCTACCATTGCGGCTGCCCGGCCTTGGATGTCACGCCATGAGCCTCTAGAGTCTCGGGAGCCGAGCGCCCACTCTAAGAACGGGAAGGCAAGTGGCGCAGCGTGCACTGGGCGCGCCTTGGGGTCCTTGCGGTGGCCGTCCTCTCGGCGGGCTGCCTGACTGAGATCCTGCCCGGCCCCCCCGTGTCCACGCTGGCCTTCGCCTGCGCCGCCATCGACCCCGTCGCAGTCGGCCGGCTGCGCATCGTTAGCTACACCGACGACCGCGTCGACCTGGCCACGACGGGCCTCATGGATGCCTTGACCGCACGCATCGCCGAGGTGTCGGGTCGCAACGTGTCCGCAATCAGTCGTCTCGAGCGGCCCGCCCCGCCGGAACCCGAGCATGGCTGGAACGAAAACCGGCTCGCGGAATGGGTGCGCAACGAACCCTTCCTCGGCCGCGGCCAGGTGACCCTGCGCGTCCTCTGGCTCACCACCTTCGGGGATGGCACGCAGACCGCCATGGTCCCCGCACCGGGGGCCGTCGTGTTGTCGCAGGAGGCCATCATCACGGGGGCGGCGCGGCTGGACCGCGCACCCGAGGACGTTGCCCTGGCCGTCCTTCTGCACGTCACCGGCCACGCCTTGGGGGTCACCAATCGTGGGATGCCCGTGCAGGACCCTGAGCTTCAAGAGCGGGAAGGCCCTCCCGGGCATGACGCTGACCCCGCCTCGGTGCTGGCGGTCGGCTGGGACGACGCCCGGACGATGGCGTGGGCCGCGAATGCGACCTACGACCACCATCCGGCCGCTGCCCTGGCTGACTGGCAGGCCGCGCGCGAGCCCGGCGGCGTATGCGAGGTCCGACGATGAGCAGCAAACTGTACGAGGACTCGCTCAAGCTCACCATCAACAAGAACCTGCAGGACATCCGCATCCTGCTGCAGTGGGCGGAAGAAGCCTACGAGACGCGGGAGAAGATCCAGCACGCCGACCAGGCGTTGCATTTCCTCACCGAAGTCGTCGAGACGCTGCGCGAACTGCACAACAACCCGCGGCCGAACGTTCGCGAAGACTAGGGCGCAGATTGCGCAGAGCCCGGGTCGGGCATCCCACCCGGCCCTAGCCGTTGCGGATGCCCACCGTCCCAGGATTGCCATTTCGCAGATTGTGGAGTGTTGCCGTGGGTGAACACGTATCGGCGGTGTTCGAGCGACCCGAGTCCGAAGTTCAGCAAGAGCCCGGTGGAAAGTCCGGATGCGCGCAAGTAGCTGACGACCTGCATGGTATCGGGCAGTGCGAAGCCGACTTTTGCTTTCAGCTCGACGAGCACTTCACCGAAGCAGACGAAGTCCGCCCGGTGATTCGTGCGAAGTCGGACCCCGTCGTAGGTGATGCCAAACGGCACTTCCCGCGCGAACGGCACCCCTTGCTTGGCGAACTCAAGAGCAAGTCCTTCCTGGTACGCGGATTCCTTGAATCCAGGTCCCAATTTTCGATGCGTCGCCATGGCACAACCGATGATGGCGTAGGTCCGCGGATCGCGCAGCACGAGGATACACCAAGCGCCGGGGGCTTCGCCTTGTGGCCCAGCAAAGCGAAATCGGACGGTCGTTGGCCTGGCCTCATCTGCGAAATGGCGAATGCCCCTGGAAGGGGGATCTGCGATGTCCGTGATTACTTGGCGACGGCGTCGAATTCCATCGTCGGCTGGCAGGCCAAGGCGTGCAGCACGGCGGTGGCCACGTCGACGGAGGACTGGAAGCCGGCCACGAGGTTGTCTTGGCCGCCTGCCATCGCGGTCATGGTTTCGACCGTGTCCTGCAAGTGCCAGAACGGGTACGCGCCCATGGGCGTGTGCGCCTCTTCCGGGATCTCGCCCGTCGTGTTGGGGACGCCGAGCTCCTCGAAGTCGGAGATGAAGAAGATGGTCGGGATGGGGCCGCCCTGTTCCTCCGTGACTTCCCAGAAGCGCGCGTAGTCGCTGGAGCCGAGCAGGAGCCCGTCCTTGCGCGCCCACTGCGCGTCAGGCCAACCCATGGCGCGGCGGGCGTTGTCCGCGGCGGCGTAGGTGGCGTTCGAGTTGTCGATGACGTTGATGGGGGCCATGACGCCGGGCCAGTTCAGGCCGATCATGTCGAGGTCGACGGCGCCGCGCACGGTGATGCGGCCGTACGGCGTCGTGAAGTTGTCGCCCTCTTCGCCGCCGGTGACGAAGGCGTTGACGAAGGCCGCGGCGCCCTGCGTTCCGCGTTCCTCGCCGTCGTAGCCGACGAAGGCCATGGTGTAGTACGGCGTGACGTTGGCGAAG
This sequence comes from Thermoplasmatota archaeon, assembly GCA_038046725.1. Classification (GTDB taxonomy): domain Archaea; phylum Thermoplasmatota; class E2; order JACPAO01; family JAHFTW01; genus JAHFTW01. The sequence goes on from JBBSVQ010000007.1 coordinate 151,760, forward strand.
GCCTTGCCGAGGTGGACGGTCATCATGGTGCCGGAGCCGTCATCGTAGGCGCCCTGGCTGAGGGCGCGCAGCGGGCAGGGGTTGGGCTGGTCGACAACCGGGATGGTGCTGACGAGGCAGTCGTCGGTCGTCGTGTCGTAGTGGCCGCCAACGACGACCCACTCGTCGCGCACGAGGCCCCACTTGATGCCGATGATGTTGGCCTGCGGGATGCCGGCCGTGAAGTTCTGGCGGTAGACCTCGAGGCCGTAGGAGGCAAAGCGCTCCATGAGGGCGACGCGGGCCGACTCGTGCGTGGGCTTGTTGGCGGCGCGCTCGTTGTGTTCGGTCACGAAGGCGGCGTGGTCGGCCAGGAGTTCAACGGCGTCCACATGCGGGACGTCGGGCACGACGTAGTCGGCCGGGGCGATGAGGGTGTTGTCGTCTTGGTCGCCGGACGAGTCGTCGGCGACGCAGCCTGCCAGGGTGGCCATGGCCAGGAGGGCCAGGACCGCGAGCTTGCGCATGGGTTGACCCGTCCCGGGGCCGCACTTGAGGGTTGTGGACGGTGCCCTCACTCGGCGGGTTCGACGGTGTACGTCGCCGCCGGGTCGTCGAACGCCCACAGCAGTCCGGTCGCCAAGTCGGCGGCGGTCTGGAAGCCGGCCTCGACGTCGGCCTCGCTGCCGGCCATGAGGACCATGGTTTCCCAGGTGTCCAGGCGGTGCCAGAAGGGGTAGGCGCTGACGGCCGGGTTCTGGCCGGCGGCGGGCACGTTGGCGGGAGCCTGGTATTCTTCGAAGTTGCTGATGAAGAAGCCCGTCGGGACCTCGAGGTCGAAGAAGTGCGCGTAGTCGCTGCGGCCGAGGCTGATGCCCTGGTACTTGATTTCGTCCGCGGGCACGCCGACCTGTTCGGCCACGGCCCGGACGGCGTCGTCCACTTGGGGGGCGTTGCTGTCGAAGTAGATGGGGGCGTCGACGCTGGGCCAGTTGAGGCCAAACATGTCGAGGTCGAGCATGGCGTGGATGGTGAGGTTGCCGTACGGGCTCAGGCCGTTGGCGAAGGTCTCGGAGAAGTTGCCGGACCCTTGCAGGCCGCGCTCCTCGCCGTCGAAGGCCACGAAGGCCATGGTGTACGTGGTGTTGACCTTGGCGTAGGCCTTGGCGAGGTGGAGAGTGAGCATGGTGCCGGAGCCGTCGTCGTACATGCCCTGCGACTCCACGCCGGCGGGGCAGGCGGGGACGTTGGGGCCCGTCGGGCAGGCGGGCGTCGGAACGACGTCGTAGTGGCCGCCGACGACGATCCATTGGTCGCGCAGGGTGCCCCACTTGATGCCGACGACGTTCGTCTGCGGGATGCCGGTGATGAAGTCATGCCGGTACACGTCGAGGCCGTAGGCGTCGAATTTGTCCATCAGCCAGCGCCGGGAGGCCTCGTGGTCGGGCTGGTTGCCGGAGCGCACGGGGTAGGTCTCGGCGAAGGCGCGCAGGTCCGCGATGGTGGCGGCGGCGTCGACGGCGGGCGCGGCAGCCGTGTGGTCGATGGTGGCATCGTCCCCAGGGGACCCGGTCCCGTCATCGATGCATCCGGCAACGGCGGCCAACGCGAACAGGCCGAGCACCAACAATGTGCGCATGCCTCCTGCGACCGCGGCCGCATCATCAGGGTTGTGGTGGGTCCGTTGGGTCGATGGGCCCGAAGGTGCCCGTGACGTTGAACCCGAAGGAGATGGAGGCCGGGGTGCCCGTGGCCACGTTGGCCACCGGGCGGGGCAGTTTGCCGTTGCGAACGTCTGCGAGCCGGTACACGGTCGGCTTCAGGTCGTCGAGCAGGCGCATCAGGCCGGGGACGTGCCCGTCGCCTACGACGGCGACGCCGTGCCGCGCGCCCTTGAGGAGGTGGGCGATGCGGCGCGCCATGACGGCATCGCGTTCCGCGATGACGATGCGGTGGATGGTGGGGAACTGCTGGCGCAACTCCTCGAGCGCCTTGTCCGGGTCGTCCTGGTAGCGCTTGATCTCCGCTTCGACCGTCGTCTTGGGCCCGCGCCGCCACAGGGACTGGACGCCGCCCTTGACGAGCAGGCCAAGCGCGCGGGCGCGTTCGCGCCAGGTCAGGTCCTTCAACACGCGGCCGACGGTGGCATCGGCGGGCGGGTCGATGAGGGCGATGCGCGCTCCCACCATCTGGGCGCCTTCGACGGCGGCCAGCATCTCCTCGCCGACGTGGGCGCCGTAGGCCCCCGCGACGTCCTCCTGGAAGCGTTGCAGACGCTGGTGGACGAAGCTTCCTCCCGTCGGCGGCGGGATGCCCTTGGCGCGTTGCTGCAAGGCGTGCAGGCGGCCGCGGTCGAGTTCGACGAAGGCGATGTCCGGCTGCAGCGCCTGCATGGCCAACCGGATGGTGTCGCGCACCTGGAACACGTGCCCGGTGCCGATGATGGTGAGGCGCCCAGGGGGCGGGTGCGGAGCCGGCCCCGCGGCGGGCGGCGTCGCGGCGGCATCGGGCACGCGGCGCGAGCCGGCGGACTCTACTTAACACGGCCCGCGATTCGCGGCGCGTGGAACGTCCCCGCGTGCTGGTCAACTGCGCCGCCAGCATCGACGGCAAGATTGCGGCCCCCGACGGCCACCCCATGCCGTTCTCGGACGAGACCGATTGGCGCCGCGTGCACCGGTTGCGCGCCGACGCGGACGCCATCCTGGTTGGCATCGGCACGGTCCTCAACGACGACCCCCGCCTCAAGGTCAACCCCGAGTACGCCGCGGTGCCGCCCGGGCGCAAGCTGTTGCGCGTCGTCATGGACGCGGAGGGCCGGACGCCGAAGGGGGCGCACGTCGTGGATGGCTCTGCGCCAACCGTCATCTTCGTCGGCATGGGCGTCAAGGAGCGCTGGGCGCACGCCGACGCCGTCCAGGTGCCCGTGGACGCCAGCGGGGAGACGCTCGACCTCGCAGCCATCCTGAACGAATTGCATGAGCGCGGCGTCGAGACGCTGCTCGTCGAGGGCGGGGCGCGCGTCCTGCGGTCCTTCCTCAACTCGCAGTTCGTCGACCAGTGGACGCTGTACCAGGCGCCCGTGCTGGTGGGGGGAACGGGGCCGAGCATCTTCGAGGGGCGGCCGTCCATGATTGGTCGCCGCCTGCACGTCGAGAACGTGGAGCCGCAGGGGAAGGGCGTGTTGTGGACGCTGCGTCCCTAGGTTCGGGGCACGTTGCTGGCCTTGGTTCGGGGGACCTCGGATTTAGCAGATCCTGACAAATCCAAGGTCCCCCAAGAAGGAGCCAGGTCGGCCACGTCCCCCAAGAAGGAGGCTGCCTACCGCTTCATCGCGTCGACGAGGCGCATCTTGAGCACCAGTTCGGCCAACGTCTGCTCGGGCGTTGCCAGCGACTTGGCCTGGGCTTTCTCGGCGCGTCCGATGGCGTGGAACAGCGGGTCGGCGAGGTCAACGGGGTCGCGGGCGCGGTGCTGGGCCTCCGCCTGGGCGTAGCGGACCTCGAGGATGCGGGCGAGCATCACTCCACCACGAGGAAGTCGGGGTTCGGGGTCTTGATCTCCTCGTCGAGCACGTGGCCTTCCACGGCGTCGATGTCGACGTGGCCGTTGGAGCCCCATAGGCGCCAGAAGGGGCGGTGCCAGAGGCCGAGCGGCGTGAGCGTGACTTGCCCGGACGTCGGGGCGATGGATTTCTTCTCGACGAGTTCGAAGGAGTCGTCGGCGCGGTTCGTGGTGACGCTGACGGTCTTGGCGTGCTCCGCCGTGGCCCACAGGTTGGCGAGCTGCTCGGCGCGCTCGGGGCTGACGCGCAGCACCTTGTCCATGACGGTGAGTCCTTCGTCGGCGAAGACGCGGTGCGGCAGGCCGGGGTCGCACTTGGCGGCCACGGTCGGCGTGACGCGGCGGTCGGTGCCGTTGACTTGGATGCGGCCGACTTCGTCGTTCGACTTCAGGGAGCCGGGGCGCAGCAGGGCGACGGTGTAGTCGAAGAGGTGGACGGGCTGGAGGATGAGTTCGGCTTCCTCGATGCTGAACAGGCGGTCGGCCACCTGTTGCTTGGCTTCGTCGAGGGTGACGCGGGGGGGCAGCAGGCCTTGCGAGCCTTCGGGGGCGCGCAGGAGGTCGCCTTCGGGGGCGGCGAAGACCGGCGGCAGGGAGAACAGGGGCTCCTCGGCGGCGGCCTCCTCGACGACGGGGGCGGCGCGGAAGGCGGGCGGCAGGAGTTCGTTGACGGTTGGGACCTCGAACTCGGGTTCGGCGAGGACGTCGGTGATGACCGGCTCGGGGGCGGTGATGGCGCTGAGCGGGATGACGTCCGGGGCCTCCGTCGCCGTGGGGGGTGCGGGTTCGACGGCGACGGTGGCGACGTCGGCCTCCTCGAGGTGCAGGACCGGGGTCTCGTCGACCTCGGCCAGCTCGATGAAGGGCTCGGAGACGGCGGCGGCGGATTCCTGCTCGGTGAGCTCGTGGACTTCGGCTGCGGCCGACGCGGGCAAGTCGATCTCCAGGTCCTGCACGGGTTCAGGGGCGGGGGAGTCGGCAAGCGGGGCGGCGGGGATGGCGTTCTGCAACGCGGCGGCGCCGGTGACGGGCCACGCCTGGAATTCCGGGATGGCTGGCAGGGGCAGGCCGAGGGCGGCGTTGAGTTCGCTCTGGCCGATGAACTGGACGAGGGCGTCGACGGACCACAGGCGGATGCGGTCGCCGACCGAGCGGGCGGCGGCCGTGGAGAGCGGGCCGCTGTGCACGAAGAGGCCGGAGGCGCCGGTGTCGTAGCAGGCCTCCTTGAAGGTGGCGAGGGTGACGTTGTCGACCGGGCAGCCGGAGAAGTCGCCGTCGATGGCGAGGACGGCGTCGCGGCTGCGGACGGCCAGCGGGACGACGTATTCGACGCCGGTTCCGCGTTGCCCCACGAGGGCGGCGTCGGCTTCAACGGCGAGTCCGTGCCGGACGAAAAGGTCGGCTAGTAGAGGGGCGATTCGCCGCATGTGCATCCCATGAGAAGCACAGGTCGCATAGGCAATAACCGCTTCGAAGAACATCGGAGGGGTGTCGCGCCCCTCCTGGAATCGACTTACTCGAATCTTGGTTGATAATTTCATCGACGCGGCGGATGCCAAACCAAGGGGCCATGGTTTCCGGTCGAGAAGGTTGCGCGACCCCCTCGCAACAGGGATGAGTCCCCCCGGCGTGGCGGGGCCATGGCGGCCTTCGGTCCAGCAGTGGATGCCCTCACGCGCCACGCCGGCCAGACATTGACTTGGCGGCCCGCCTTCCATCCCCTTGTCGAGGCACCGACGGCAGACCCCGGCGTCATCGCCGTCGACGGCAGCAACGCCGTCCTGGCCGACAACGGCGCCGTCTGGGTCGTGGCGCACCGCGCGACGGCCCTGGCGTGGCCAGGCCCCGCCGCGCCCATCGACGCCGTCATCACGGCCGCAACGCCGGCCGACGCGGCGCGCATGATCGGGCGGCCCGTCGCCGGCGCCGATGCCTTCGGGGCCGCCTTGCGCGAGCGGGCCGAGGCGCGCGCCCTGCGCGACGCCATCGCCGCCGCGCCCGCCGGCCTCCTCGTGCTGGCCGACGGCGCGCTGCGCGGCCTGCCTCCCGACGCCCAAGGCGAGATGGACGCCGCACGCCGCCTTGCCGCCGACCGCAGCGTCACCCTCGTCGGCGTCTCCAAGCGCAGCGGCCTGGAACGCGACGGCGTCGCCCTCGTGCCGGCGCTGCACGCGGCCGGCCCGCCCGGGCGCTGGGCCGCGGCCGTGGGCGAAGGCGTCTGGGTCGCCCGCCTCCATGCCGCGGCGCCGTGCGCCTTCCGCATCGACGCCGACGATGTGGCGGACGTCGCGCGACTCGTCGACCTGGCGCGCGATGCGGCGTACGTGGGCTACCCGTACCCGCTCGCCAAGGCGCACAACCAGGTCGCCTTCACGGCCGGGGCGGTCGCAGAACTCAAGGGCGGCCTGGAGCGCGCCCTGCGCAAGTCAGGCGGTGCGGCGCTGGCGGCCGTCGCGGATTTCCATGACACGCTCGACCGCAACGTGGTCGGCTGACGCGCCCGAACAGGGAGGACGGTGATTTCGGTGATGACACCATCACCGGCCATCCCGAAATCCTTGTTCCGCGAGTCGTCGGACTAGGGCATCGTGAATGCGGTGACCTGTTCGTCGAGGGCCGGCGTGGGGCCGGTGTAGCGGAAGACGACGAGGCCCCCGCCGTCCGAGGCGACGACGTGCGTCGGGTCGGCCCACCAGGCGTCGAAGGCGCTGCCCTGCGAGAACGAGTAGCCGACGGTGCGCGGCTGCTCCAGGTTGGCGCGGTCATGGATGTCGAACACCCAGAACCCCGCAGAGTAGCTCGCCAAGGCGACGCGCCCCTCGCGCAGGTCGAAGTAGTGCGGGCCGCGGCCCCCACCGGCGGAATCGGACTCACCGGGGATCTTCCAGTTGCTGACGAAGACGGGCGCCGTCGGGTCCGTGACGTCGATCATCGACATGTAGCCCGTCGTCTCCTGTTGCCCGATCTCGGGCTCGGCGACCACGATGACGCGGCCGTCGATGAGCCCCTCCGACTGGCGGGCCATGTGGATCTCCTTGCTTGCGGCCGCGCCGAAGTCCGACGCCGCGCCAACCTTCGTGGGGTGGGCGGGGTCGGTGACGTCGAGGATGACGACGCCGAGGTTCCAGTATGCGACGTAGGCGTACGTGCGCTTCGTGATGGGATGGACCGCGATGGACACGTCGTGCGGCATCTTGCCCCCCTCGGGCATCACGGGGTTCGGCTCGGCGGCGTCGGGGTCGACGTACGTGCTGACCTCGGCCAGGGTGCCGTCGTCGGCGAGGCGGTAGATGCTCAGCCGCTGGATGCCGGGGGGAGCAAGCGGGGGCAGGCCGACGGAGGTGCCGACGTACTGCCACGAGTAGATGCTGGCGAAGACGTAGTCCTCGCCGGAGATGTTGGCGTAGGTGATGCTGTGCGGGCCGTCGATCTCGACGGGCGTGTAGCTGACCCAGGCAGGCGCCGATTTGTCCGAGACGTCGATGACATGGATGCCGCGCGGCAGGGACCCGCCGGGGCTCGTCGGGTCCGGCACCGTCGGGACGCCGGCGCGTTGCACTTCCCAGAATGCGTAGCGGCCGTCGTCGGTGACCTCGATGTCGGGCTCGAAGCCGGCCTCGAGGGCGAGGAAGCCGGTGAAGACGGGAGTCTCGATGTCACGCACGTCGAAGATGGCCAAGCCCCCCTCGGGGCCGCTGCGGCACAGGTATGCGTAGCCGTTCTTGACGGCCGTCTCGACGTAGCCCTCGGCGACGGGTTCGCGGCCGGCTTCGCCCGTGACGGCGGCGATGCGTTCCAGGAACAGCTCGTTGGGGCGGCTCGGGTCCGGACCGCTTTGCAGCAAGGGGGCGCCAATGGCGGTCTCGATGGCGTCGTAGATGGCGGACTGGGACTCCTCGAGTTCCTCGTCCGTGGGCTCGTCAGGCCCGTCCGCGGCGCAGCCGGCAAGGGTCGCGGCCAGGACGGTGAGGGCGAGCAGGACGTTGCGCATGCTCGGCCCAGGAGGGACGGCTTCAAGGCGTTTGTCGCGCCCGGACGTCTTGCTGGCCTCGTCGGTCCTCTCGCCCGGGTGCAAGGCTTCTTGCGACGCCAGCCTTGGGCTGCCCAGTGCCCGACGCCGTCGTCATCCAGGGGCTCACGAAGCGCTACGGCGAGCTCGTCGCCGTCGATGCCCTCGACCTGCGCATCCCGACGGGCGTCTGCTTCGGCCTGCTTGGCCCCAACGGCGCCGGCAAGACGACGACGATTCGCATCCTGCAAGGCCAACTCCCCGTCTCCTCGGGTTCCGTCCGTGTGCTGGGGCTCGACATGGCGACCAGTGCCCGCGCCGCCAAGGCCCGGCTCGGCATCGTGCCGCAGGAGACCAACCTTGACCCCGACTTCACGGTGCGGCACAACCTCCTGGTCTATGCCCGGTACTTCCGCATCGCGCGCAAGGCCGCGGCGGCGAAAGCGGACGAGTTGCTCAAGTTCCTGCAATTGGAGGAAAAGAGCGACTCCGGCATCCTCGAGCTCTCCGGCGGAATGAAGCGGCGCCTGATCGTCGCGCGCGCCCTTGTCAACGACCCCGAGCTCATCGTCCTCGACGAACCGACCACGGGCCTCGACCCGCAGGCACGGCACACCATCTGGGACAAGATCCGCCAACTGCGCGCCCAGGGCAAGACGATCCTCCTCACGACGCATTACATGGACGAGGCCGAACGTCTGTGCGACGAACTCGTCGTGATCGACCACGGCAAGATCCTCTCGCGTGGCACGCCGCGCGATTTGATCCAGAAGCACACGCAGGGCGAAGCAGTCGAACTCGTCCTCGGCCACGAAGCCGACGACCAGGTCGCCGCCCTCGCCCGCCATCTCAAGGACGCGGGGATCCCCCATGAGACGCTGTCCGACCGCGTCATCGCCTTCGGGGCAGGACTCGACGAGGTCGCGCAGCGTGCGGCCGCCGCGTTCCCCGTGCGCGAGACCGTCCGCCGCCGCGCGACCTTGGAGGACGTCTTCCTGCGACTGACCGGCCGCGCCCTGAGGGACTGACATGGCCCAAGCCATCCGCCCGACGACGGACCTTTCCCCGCGGGCCGTGCTGACCCTCGTCCACCGCAACACGGACGTCTACCTCAAGACGTGGAAGACGAACTTCCTCCCCCCGCTGCTGGAGCCCTTGCTGTACGTCCTCGCGCTGGGATACGGCGTCGGCGCGTTCATTGACGAATTGGAGGGTGTGAGCTACGCCCGCTTCATCGCGCCAGGCATCCTGGCCATCACCATGATGCAGTCGGCGTTCTTCGAGACCACGTACGGCTCGTACATCCGCATGTGGTTCCAGAAAACCTGGGACGCCCTCACCGCCACACCCCTGAGCCTCGACGACGTCATCGTCGGCGAACTCGTCTGGGCCGCCCTCAAGTCGACGGTCAACACGCTGCTGATGTCCCTCGTCCTCACCGCCTTGGGGCTGATCCCGTGGTGGACGGTGCCCCTCTTCCTCCCGCTCGCCTTCGCCACGGGCCTCGTCTTCGGCGGCATCGGCATGATGTTCAGCGCCAAGGTGCAGCACATCGACGCCTTCCAGTTCGGCATCTACCTCCTCGTCACCCCGATGATGTTGTTCGCGGGGACGTACTTCCCCCTTGACCAGATGCCCGCCGGCGCGCAAGCGGCGGCGCAGGTCCTTCCCTTGACCCACGCCGTCGCCATCGCCCGCGCGGTCGCCCTGGGGACGGACACCCAATGGGCCCTCCACCTCGGCTACCTGGCCGTCGCGGCCGTCGTGTTCCCGGCCATCAGCCTGTCCTGGATGAAGAAGCGGCTCGTGGTCTGACGAGGCGCATCCCCTAGCACCCCGCGCGGTCCGACTAAGGCAAGCCTGACGCTGGCGCTGCGTCCCTGCCAAGGCCGGTCCGTGCTGGCGCGGGGCGCAAGGGCAGTTCGATGGTGACGGATGTCCCTTGGCCTTCGCCGGGGCTTTCCACGCGAATCGTGCCGCCGTGGGCGTCGACGATGACCTTTGAGAGGTGCAGGCCCAGGCCGGTGCCCTCCTGCGGTCCTTCGTGCACTTGCCCGAAGGGCTCGAAGAGCCGCGCGATCTGGTCTGGCGTCATCCCTTTGCCAGTGTCCGTGACGATGAGCTCGGCGGCCTCGAGGACGACGTGCGCGGAGTCCTCCTTGCGGTCGACCCGGATGACGATGGAGCCACGCTGCGTGTAACGGATGGCGTTGCTGACCAAGTTCACGAGGACTTGGGTGACCCGACGCTCGTCGGCTTCGAGCCGGACGGATTCCCCATCGAGACGCAACTCGAGCTTCTTGAGCGCAGCATGGGGGGCGAACATCCGCACGACCTCCTCGGCCACGACGCGCAGGTCGACCGGTGCCAGCGCCAGCGTGAAGCGCCCGGCCTCGATCCTCGCGATGTCGAGGAAGTCGTCGAGGATCACTTCCAGCCGGGTGAGGCTGCGGTTGACGACGGTGATCGTCTTGTCCAGTTCCCCCGCGGTCGCGGCAGACGTCAAGAGGGCGAGCTGAAGTTTGATTGTCGTGAGTGGGGTCTTGATGTCGTGGGTCGCCATGTGCATGAGCGTGGTCTTGAAGCGGCTGGCCCGTTCCGCGCGCCCACGCTCAATCTGGACCTGCCGCAGGATGCGGGTCCGTTCGACGGCGAACCCGATTCGTGCGGCGACGACCTCCAGCAACCGGATCTCGGAGGGCTCGAAGGGTCTGCCGCTGATGCAGCCCACGGTCAGGACGCCCACGGGCAGATCGTCGATGACGATGGGGACAGCGAGGAGGATGCCGGCCTCGACGGCCTGTTCCATCCCGATGCTGGCCGTCGCATACAGGCCGTGCGTCGTTTCATCAAGCAGGTACACGGTGACCTCGTCGGCCTCCAGCAAGGAACGGACCCGGGCAAGGACCTCGGGGAACAACGTGGGCAAATCGACGTTGCGCAGCGTGGCATCGAGGATCTGCTCGTAGTGCTGGATCGTCACCGCACGGCGGACTTGCTTCCGGGCATGGTCGCTGTCGTACGGCCATGCCAGTGTCTCGTGAGTTGGTCGGCACTGACGTGACATGACGTTGCAGGGACACCTTCGAGCCACCACAGGTTTGCATGGCTTGGATGGGGGCTAGGATGAGCGGGATCACGCTGGATGGTTCCCCGCCGACAATAATGCACAATAAGGCAACTATATGTCGAGGTTCACCCACCCCTGGAGCGTGGCCTTGACGAGCATCCCGTTGGACAGCAAGGTGCGTGACCGGCTGAAGGGCTACGGGACGAGCGGCATGACCTACAACGACATCTTGCTGCGCTTGATGGACCGCTTCGAGGAAGCCGAGTTTTTTGCGCAGATTCGCCGCGACATCGAGAAGGCCGACGCGGAAGGGTCCTGGGTCGACCTCGAGGACATCTGAGGTCGGGCTTGCGCGTCCTTCTCCATCCGGCAGCCGCCAGCGGGATGCGCGCCATGCCACCCGAGCCGCGCCGCCGTTTGAAGGCCGCACTCGTCCACTTGGCCCGTGATCCATCGGGGCGGACGGCCAAGCTCGACGTCAAGCGGCTCGAGGCTCCCGACGCCTGGCCGATGTTCCGGCTGCGTCTGGGGTCGTGGCGCGCCGTGTTCGAAGTGCGCGAGGGGATCCTTGAGGTCGTGCGTGTGTTCGCTCGCCATGAAGGGTACGACTGGCTCGACCGCCGCCACCCTTGATGGTCTTGGGTCCAGTGCCAACCCGGATGTGGGGCCGCACCGGATACATTCGCACCACTCCCTCTGCCTCTTAATGCCCGCAAGAAGTCCAGGGGGATGGGATGCACGGGAATGGGGCGGCAGCCATGGGCCACGCCGTCGGCCGCATCACGGGCCAGTCGGTCACCGAGCTGCGCTTCCGCCACGGCCCCGACGAAGCCGTCCACCTGGGCGAACTCCTGGTCGTCCGCTCGTCACGGCCGGCCCATAACCCACTGAATGGCGGTTCAGTGCCTTCAGTGGGTTCAGTGGATCAGAAGGGGGCGCAAGCGCCGCCATTCTACTTGCGCGTCGTCGACCTGGAATACGGCTCCGAGGCCCGCGACCCGGCCTGGGAGGACCGCACCGCCGGCGCCCTCCTGGCCTCCGCGGCGGACGACCTCGTGCTCTTCGACCGCGAGGAGCGCCTCTACAAGACCGCCGTCGCCGCGCCCCTCGGATTCCTGCAGGCGGACGGGCGCTTCCGCAAACCCAAGACGCTGCCCCAATTGTTCGCCGAGGTCCATCGCCCCGTCGCCGGTGACTTCCGCTTCCTCGCCCCAAAGAAGGGCGACCTCGAACTGGGCCACCTGCGCAGCGGCGACGAGGCCCTGCCCGACCGCCTCGGCCTCGACCCACGCGCCTTCGCGCAGCACTTCGGCGTCTTCGCCACGACCGGCATGGGCAAGTCGAACCTCCTCAAGGTCCTCGCCGGCGCAGCCCTCGAATCCGGTCAAGTTGGGTTGATGGTCCTCGACCCGCACGGCGAATACGCCGACGGCGGCGCCGCCTTGCTCCCCGACGGCCGCCCCCTGCGCGGCCTCCTGCACCACCCGCGCGCCGACCGCCTGCACGTGTACACGAGCCGCCCCGTGCTGGGGTTCGCGGGCCGCGTGCACGACCTCGCCCTCTCGGCCAGCGAAGTCACGGCCGCCGACTTCGGCAACGTCCACCACGTCTCCGACGCGCAGGAGGAAGCGCTGTGGGGCCTGTGGTCGAAGTTTGGCCGCACGTGGATCGTCGAGGCCGCCAACCGCAGCGCCGAGGACCTCGACGCCGCACTCGGGAAGGGAAAATTCCACCCGGGAACGCTCAACGTCCTCAAGCGCCGCGCCGAGCAGGTGCTCGCGCAGCCGTGCGTCCACCGCGACCCCAACGTCTCGACGACGAAGTCCATCCTCAATCACCTCGAGGCCGGCCACGTCGTCCTCGTCGACACCTCCGGCCTGCACCCGCAGGAGGAACTCCTCGTCTCCGCCGTCCTTGCTCGCAGCCTCTTCGAGCGCTACCGCGACGCCGCCCGCGACCCCGTCTTCTTCCGCACCCTTCCCCCGGTATGCGTCACCCTGGAGGAGGCGCAACGCGTGCTCAACCAGCGCGGCGGATCCAGCAACGTCTTCGCCCAACTCGCCCGCGAGGGACGCAAGTTCAAGGTCGGCCTCGGTGCCGTCACGCAGCAGCCCCGCCTGCTTTCGGACGAACTCTTGAGCCAGCTCAACACCCTCTTCATCCTCGGCCTCGCGGACCCCACGGACCGTGACCGCGTCAAGTCGGGAGCGCGCCAGGACCTCAGCCAGGTCGCCAAGGAGATCCAGATGATGGAGCCCGGCGAGGCCCTCGTCACGACGCCGGGGGCCCCGTTCGCGTTGCCGCTCAAAGCGCACCTGTACGAGGACCGCATCGCCGAACTCGCCGCCACGACCGCCCCGACCGTCCGTGTGTCCGCCAAGCCGGGCGCGGACTTCTACTGAGGCGCGGCATGGACGGACAAACCACGAATTCCACGAAACCCACGAATGGCCCCCGGGCCAGTTTCGTCGACTTCGTGAAATTCGTGGTTCCGTCGGGCGGCGTGCGCATCTTCCACACGAGTGACACTCACCTCGGCCACGCGCAGTACCCGCGCACCGATGCAACCGGGCTCAATCAGCGCGAGGCCGACATCTACGCCACCTGGCACGCCGTCATCGACCTCGCCGTCGCCGAGCACCCGGACCTCTTCATCCATGCCGGGGACCTCTTCGACGGGGTCCGCCCTTCGAACCGGGCCCTCGCCCACGCCCTCGACGGCTTCCTCAAACTCAGCCGCGCCGGCATCCCCGTCGTCGCCATTGCGGGCAACCACGAGCATCCGCGCATGCGCGAGACGGGCAGCGCCTTCCGCCTCTTCGAGCACCTCGACGGCGTCCACGTCGCCTACCGCGGCCAGCGCGAGACCCTGCGCATCGAAACCAAGGCAGGCCAAGTCCGCGTCCACGCCGTTCCCCAGTGCGCCGACAATGAGACCCTCGCCAAGGAAGCCCTGGCCGCACCCACGGGGGACGATGCCATCGACGTCCTCGTCCTGCACGGCTCCGTCCCCAGCCTTCCCGCCTTCGCGCACGCCGAGTTCAACGAGCTCACTCTCGACACGTCCTGGTTCACGCCGCACGACTACGTCGCCCTCGGCCACCACCATGGCGCGCAGCAGGTCGCCCCCAACGCCTGGTATTGTGGGGCCCCCGACCGCGTCAGCATCGCGGAGTCCGGGCAGGAGAAGGGATTCCTTGACGTCAGACTCGCGGCCGGGACGCCCCCGCAAGTGACGTTCCGGGCCTTGCCCACGCGGGTCTACGTCGATCTGCCCGCAATCGATGCGCGCGGCCTTGGAGCGGATGCCGTGCGTGCCGCGGCCGCCGAAGCCGTGCGTCGCCTGCCGGCCGGCAGCGTCGCCCGCCTCAAGCTGCAGCACCTCGGCTCCGACCTGCGCGGCGGCCTCGACTTGCGCGCCATTCAGCAGGCCGCTGGGCACCTGTCGCACCTCGACCTTCGGCTCGACTGGGCGGACGTCGAGCGCCCCGTGCGCGGCGGCGCCGACGTTGGGCCTCTGGGCGACGAGTTCCTCGACTTCGCGGGAACCCAGCCCATGGAGGGCCTCGACCGCGCCCGCCTCGTGGCCAAGGCGCGCGAGTTGCTGGAGGCGGCGCCGTGACGCCGATGACCAGCCACGGATTGGCACGGATTTGCACGGAGACGACGAAACGGTCCGTGCCAATCCGTGCCAATCCGTGGCCAGTCGGGGAGGCAAGCTGATGCGCGTGCGTTCCCTTCGCCTGAAGAACTTCCGCCGCCACGCCGACACGAGCCTGGAGATCCCGGACGGCGTCACGGCCCTCATCGGCGCCAACGGCTCCGGCAAGTCCAGCCTGCTCGAGGGCATCGCCTTCGCGCTCTTCGGCACCGATGGCTTGCGCACCGGCAAGGCCCTGGTCCGTCGTGACGGCGCCCCGCCCGGCGACGCGGTGGAGGCCACCCTCGAAGTCGAGCTTGGCGGCCAGGCGCTCACAATCCACCGCGAACTGCGGGGCAAGGCCCTCACGCCGAGCGCCAGCCTCGTGGTCGATGGCGCCGTCGTCGTCCCGAACGGGGCCGGGTCGTCGGAGGCCGTGACGCAACAGGTCACGAAGCGACTCGGGATGGGCCCGGACGCCTTCTTCACGACCGTCGTGGCGCGCCAGGGCGAACTCGCCCGGCTGGCCAACGAGTCGCCCGCCGACCGCAAGCGCATGGTCCTGCGCATGGTGGGCGTCGACCGCATCGACACGGCCATCGAATTGGCCCGCGAACGCCGCCGCACCGGCCAGGCGACCCTCGATGCCCTGCGCCGCGTGGCCCAGGACCCCGCCGTCGCCGAGGCCCGCGTCGTCCAGGCCCGCGCAGCCGTCGCAGCCGCAGACCAAGCCTTCGCTCATGCCACGGCCGCCTGGGTTCAGGCGCAGCATGCCCTGGAGGCCGCAGCCACGGGAGTCACGTCGCTCGAAGCCGCAGCCGCGCAACGCAGTGCGCTCGTCCTCGACGTCGAGGCGGCCCGCCGGGATGCCCTGCTCAGGCAGGATGCCGTCGCCCGCGCCGACGCCGACCTGCGCCTCGCCATGGCTGCGCACGAAGCCGCGGAGGCCCTCGCCCCCGCGGCGGCCCGGCTACCCTCGCTGCAGACGCAGTGGCAGGACGCGCAGCGCGCACTGACCCTTGCCCGGCAACGCGCCGTCCAGGAGCAGCTTCTCGCTCGCCTCGAAAGCGACCTCGCCGCCGCCCGCAAGGTCGAGGCCGCCATCGCGCCACCTCCGTCCGAGGTGGGCCTGGACATCGCCGAGGTCGACGTCGAGGCCGCGCAGTCCGAGGTCGCGGCCGCCCGGGCGCGCCTCGCAACGGCACGCGGCACGCTCGTGCTTGCGCAGGAGCGACGCCGCCGCATCACTTCGCTCGGCGAGGAGGCGCCCTGCCCGACCTGCGAGCGCCCGTTGGGTGGGCATTTGCACCAGATCGCCGCGCACACGCACGATGCCGCCACGCGGGCCGACGACGAGGTCGCCGCGGCGCTTGCCGCTGAGGGCCAAGCCGCCCAGCGAATCGCCGAGGCTCGCCTGCGCCGCGAACGCGCCATGGACGCGCAACGGCGCCGCGAGCGCCACGCCCAAGAAACAACCGTGGCCCTCGCGCGCGTGCAGGACCTGGTTGCCCGCATCGCTGAGGCGCGGGCCCACCTTCCGCCCGCGGCACTGGCGCCCGCAGGCATGGACCAGCTGCGCCAAGACTTGGCTGCGGCGCAGCGCGCCCACGACGACCGCCAGCGCCAGGCCGGCCTCGCCGAGCGTCTGCCGGCTCTGCAAATCGCCGCCCAGCACGCCAGCACCGCGCGCGAGGCGGCCCTCCAGTCCCTTTCGGCGCGCGAGGCGGCCCTCGCCGCCGTCCCGGACGTGTCTGCGGACCTTGCTCGCGCCCGCCGCGACGCCGTCCAGGCGCAGGCCGCCGAGCGCAGCACGGAACGCACGGTGCACGAGGCCCAGCGTGCGCAGGCGACCGCCGGGCAAGGGCTCCAGCACGCCGAGGCCGCGTTGGCCGAGCAGCGCCGCATCGCGGGCGAGGTGTCGGCTGCGCAGGCCGAGGCCCGTGAATGGACCGCGCTCACGGACGGCCACGGCGGACTCCTCGAGCGCTTCCGGGACCACGTCGTCGACCGCATCGGGCCCGCCATCCAGGCCGAGGCCAGCCGCCTGCTCGCCGCCTTCACGGGCGGCCGCTACGCGGAACTGCTTCTCGACACGTCGTACAACGTGTACGTGACAGACGCCGGCGTGCCGTACACGCTCGACCGCTTCTCCGGCGGCGAACAGGACCTCGCGCACCTGGCCCTGCGGCTGGCCGTGAGCCGGCTGCTGGCCGAGCGCGCCGGCGGCGCGGAGCTGCGCTTCCTCGCCCTCGACGAAGTCTTCGGCTCGCTCGACGCGCAACGTCGGGACCTCGTTGTCGGGGCCCTGCGTGGATTGGGGGGTCTGTATTCGCAAGTTCTGGTGGTGTCGCACCAGGAGGCGCTGCAGGAGGCGCTCGACCAGGCCGTCCTCATTGGAGAGGGCACAGTCGTTGCCTGTGCGACCTGAATGGCCCCCGCGCAAAGCGCGAAGGGGCCCTGAGCCTGGAATCGAGGGCCTGAGCCACGCGAAGGCCCTCCGCGCCAGCCGAAGGTGATCGACCTTCCTTTGAAGGTCGGTGCTCATCCAAAACGGCTAACCCCCTCAGCCGTTGGCCGGCTGTGGATGAACTCACGGTCCTCGACGAAGCCAGGAAGCGCGGGGCTTCGTACGCCGACGTGCGCGTCGAGACCGTGCAGGAGACCCGCATCGGATTGCAGG
>JBBSVQ010000008.1:0-32848 GCA_038046725.1 Thermoplasmatota archaeon
CGGTCCTGGTGCGTGGACAGCAGGGTAGCGCCCGTCGCGACGGCGAGGAAGGCCGCGCCGTGCCACCAGACGAGGCGTTCGTCGAGCAGCAGGACGCCACCCAGCGCCGCCACGAGGGCCGTGGTCGCGATGTTGAGGGCGCTCGTGCGCCCGGCCCCGATGCGTTGCAGGGCATGGTAGAACAGCACTGAGCTCACCGCGATCGACGCGATGCCCATGGCTGCCCCCGCGAGGGCCTGCGTCGCTTCGGGCCAGGGAGGACTCGTGAGCAGGACCCAGGTGCCGCACACCAGGCCACCGATGGTGCCCTTCACGGCGATGAGGCCTTGGGGGCGATAGGAGCCGACGAGGCGCGCGCTCACCGTGTTGTCCACACCCCACGCCACGGCGGAGCCCAGGACGAGGAAGACGCCGGTCCACGTGCTCTGGCCGCTGCTGCGTCCGGCCAACGCGACGCAGACGCCAGCAACCAGGAGAGCGCCGAGGCCGACGAGTTCGCGGCCGCGGTAGCGTTCCCCGATGAAGGTTGATGCAAACGCCGCCGTGGCCACCATCTCCATGGTCAGCAGGAGGCCGGCGTCGCTTGCCGCCGTCTTCTCGAGGCCGTGCAGCAGGAGCAGCGGAGCCAAGCCGCCGCCGAGGAGCCCCATGGCGAACACCTTGGGCAGGTCCTTGCGTTGCAGGCGAAGCTTCAGGCCGAAGGGGGACAGCACGAGGCTGCTGGTGACGTACATGATGGTGGCGAGCCACGCCGGATGCAAGGCCACGGGCTTGGCGAGCACGTTGATGGAGCCGTACAGGATGCCGGAGCCCGCGGCCAGGGCGAGGCCAGTCATGCGTCGCGGGTCCACGTGCAGGGCACGCGCTGCCGCACTTCAACGCGCCGGGGCCTAGCGGCGCAGGCGGCCGACGAGGACCGCTCCCAAGGCGACGGCGAAGACCGACATCAGGAACGTGCCGGCCCCGAGGCCTCGGCTCTCGGACGCGACGGCCTCGTACTCCGCGACGTCCAAGGGCCCGTGCACCACGTAGTCGCTGGGCAGGCACACGTCCTCGAGGTCTCCGGTGCCGGCGAACTCGCCGGTGACGGTCAACGTGTACGGCATGGGGTCGAGACGCAGAGAAGTCCCCTGGGTCGGCCACGCAAACACGGCCGGCCACTCGTCCCACTCCTCTTCGGCAGTCCCCACGGCGTCGACATGCTGCGGCCCGATCCGGCCCGCCTCGTTGGCGCCATTGTCGCTGACGGCAAGGTCATCCTGGGTGCCCCCGGCGCCGATGCCGAGGTCGGAGTCGGCCGTCGGCGTGTTCTCCCAGGAAAGTCCCAGGCTTAGGCGTGTCAGGCGAACCTGCATTTGGGCGTGCCCCGGACCTTCGAGCCAATGGAACTCGCTGCTGGGTCCGCGGGTGGACTGCGTGGGAGCGTTGACGCCCGTGGGAAGCGTTCCCTTCACCTCGAAGTCCATGCGGGCCGGGTACAAGGGGACGGCAATGGAATGCGGCAGGCTTCCTTCGTAGCCAACCTGTTCGGAATGCTCGACCGTGTGTCCGGCCGCGGTGGCTGCCACCCGCAAGACGGCGTTCGAGGGAATGTGCAGGTGCGCTTCCCCGGCGGCGTCCGTGCGCAGCCGCGCAAACACGAGCACGTAGCGCTCCGAAGATTGAACGCGGTGGCCGTCCCGCAGTGCGCGCACGGCGGCGTCCTCGCCGTCCGCTACGCTTTCGTGGACGGGCAGCGCCCAAGCCGCGACCACCTGGGCGCCTGCGAGCGGGCGGCTGCCGTTGATCCCCATTGCAAGGACTTGCACGGCGACGTCCGTCTCCTCGGAGCCGACGGTTGTGGGCGCATCGGACTTGACGCTGGCCACCGCCGGCATGTCGTAGCATTGTCCGCCGTCGAAGAAACAGCCTGCCAGCCCGGCTGCGGCCGCCAAAGCAAACCATGCGAGGACGGGAGTCTTGCCTGGCATGCCGGGGGCTCGCCTTGTGCGCAAAGAGGCTTTCGCTGCGCCCTTCGTGCGGAGCCGGCCCGGTGCGACCGGGGGCATCGGCATCTGCCTTACTGCCGCCGCCGTGCAAGGGCCGCCAAGCCCGCAACGGCGACGGCCACCAGGGCGGTCGACGGAGCCGGCAACCCGGCGGGGCCACCGATGCCGACGGCATTCCCGGCGTTCTCGCCGCCGGCGTCCTTGCCCCCGGGAGCGGTGGACGGCGGCGCGCCGGACGGCGCAGCGGACCCCGAGGCCGACGCGGAAGTGCCGCCTTTTTTCAGCGACACGGTGACGTTGCTTTGGTCGAGCACTGCGCCGTCGGCGTCGACGATGCGTGTGCGGATGGTGTGTTGGCCGGCCTTCTCGCCGGCGAAGTCCCACGTGGCCTTCCACGACGCGTTGCCCTGCACGGGCAGGCGGCTGTCGATGCCGTAAGCCATGTCGTCGATGGCGACCTGGACAGTCGATCCCTCCGGCAGCGGTTCGTCGCCCTTCACGGCTGTGCCTTGCACGGTGACCTTCTTCGCGCTCAGGTCCAGCGTCGCGCCGTTTTGCGGCGACGTGACGGTGAGGTTGACTGGGGGCTCGGGGGCCGCCGTCGGTCCGCGTGGCAGCGGGTCGCCGGCCAGGACGAGTTCCAGGTTGAGTCCCGTGGCGTCGCGCACCATGGCGAGGCCTTTGGCCAGGACCGTGCCCGAGAATTCAGCGCCGACATAGGCGAGGCCGTGCGTGATGACGCCCACCGCCTCGGCACCCGTGATGACGTCGACGGATCCCACCGTGCCGCGCACGATGCCGGAGCCGGAGTCGCCGCCCGTGACGTGGCCGACGGCCGAGAACGAGGACGCGTCGGCGCCGAGCGAGACCGCGGCGCGCCCTTGGTCGACAGGGGTGCGCGTCGCGACGGCGCCGACGGCGGGGCAGCAGTACGAGCCATGCCCGTATTGCAGCAGCACATCGCCGACGCCGCCGGCATTGGTGCCTGTTGGGCCGCCCCATTGCGGCATGTGGGGTCGCAGGTCGTCGTGCACTTCGGGCGGGAGCTGGACGATGCCGAAGTCGCGGCCGACGCCGCCGCTGCGGGCGAAGGTGACGGGGTGGATGCCGTCGCGGGGTTTGAGGGCAACGTATTCGCCGAGGCCGAGGGCGTTGCTGATGCAGCCCGCGATGCAGACATCGATCTCGGTGTGCATCTTCTCCGGGTTGGCGGCGCCCGTGTATCCGGCGGGGTCGTTCTCGTCGCGCACGAGGCAGTGCCCGGCGGTGGCGAGGTAGTAGATGCCCGTCGTCGGGTCGCGTAGGAGGAACGCCGCGGTGCAGATGAACCCGGAGCCGCCGGTGACCTGGTGCATGGCTGAGCCGGTGCCCAACCCGTCCTGGATTCCGGGCAACGGCGGTGCGTCGGCGCGGGCGGCCCACTCCTCGGGCGACCACAAGTGCTGCGGGGGTGCCTCGGCGGGGGCCATAAGAATCGCCCACTCCTTGGCCGGGGCCGGCGCGACGGCGCCCGCGACCAGGAAGGCCACGAGGGCGAACGCCATCAGCCGCAGCCTGAGCACACCTTGCAGGGCGGCCTCGGCGCCCATAAGGTTTCCCGTCGCAGCCGTTGACCGTCAGAACCGCAGGTGCGGCGCGAGGACTTGCACGATTGCGGGGTCCTGCACGATGGCCGCGAATTCCTCGGCGCTCTTCGGGCGCTTGAGCTTGATGTCCACGGCGCGCTTCTTGCCGATGCCGGGCAAGGCTTCGAGTTGCTTGACGGAGGCGCTCGGGACGTCGAAGGGGACGGGGACGCCCGTCAAGCTGCGGTAGCCGTGGTCCGTGATGAGCACGTCCGTGAAGCGGTTGATGGGCGTGTCGTAGGGCACGCCGATGAGCAGGGCGTACGTGGCAATCTGCCGGCCGTAGGTGAGGCTGGGCTCCTGCTTCTCGAGGTACACGTCGCGCAGGATGGTGCCCGTGGGGGCGACTTCGCGCAGGACGGCCTGGTCGAAGGTTTCGCGCACGGCCTTCTTGTGGCGGATGAACGTCGACTTCAGCTTGGGGTCGATTGTTTCCTTCTGGCCGCGGATGGGCAGGAGTTGGCGGATGTTGAGGCGGCGGATGCGCAGCCCCGACTTCTTCAGCGCCATGAGCCACTGCCAGTTGATGTCGTACGTCGCAGCAGTCTCGCCGGGCAGGCCATACAGGAGGTTGAGGCCGGGGAGGCAGTAGGGCAAACCGGTGGGTCCGCGGTGACCGGATTCCTCGTTGAGGATGCGGATGGCCTTCATCGTCTGCTCCGCCGTCGCGTTCAGGTTGTTGGCCGCGTATACGGCCGGGTCGGCGGACTCGAGGCCCATGGCGGCGATGTTGCCATCCGTGCCGTACTGGCACAGCAGCCTCGCGATGGCCCGGCTCTCGTCCTCGTGCGTGGCGACGATGGCTGGGTTGCAGTTGTCGATGTGCAGAACCTTGGCCTCGGGGGCGTTCGCCCGGGTGCCCTCGAGCAGCCGCTCCGTCGCCTCCACGTTCGGCTTGGGCTCGTCCGTGAGTCCGACTCCGATGGCCTTGTAGGTCCAGAAGCACGATTGGCCGCCCAACCGGAAGTGGCGTACGCCCTTGCGGTGCAGGACGTCCACTTCGGCGTGGATGTCCACTTCGTCGCGGTACCACGGCTTGGTCTTGGCGTCCTTGCAGAAGCCGCAGCCGCCGGAGACGTAGTGCACGCAGCCGAGGAAGGTGTCGATCTCGGCCATGAGGATCCCGGCCTTCATGTCCGGGTGCTGGTCGACGATTTCGGCGCCGGCGACGGCGTGCTTGCTCCACTCGTCCGTGGTGCGGAAGCGGTTCACGACGGTCTTGCCGGACACGAGGTCGGCGATGGCTGCGTCGCCGTCGCGCGTGATGAGGTGGTCGATGTGGTCCGTGACTTTGTGCGCCCGCGTGGTGGCGTGCCCGCCGCCGCCGTCAGCGAACCCGAAGGCCGCGTTGGCTCCGAAGAGGATGCGTTCGCCCTTGAAGTCGCGGAAGAAGGAGACGGCTTCGTCGTGCGTGATGGGGGTGCCGCGCAGGTACTTGCCGGGAACGACGCAGGACGCGAGGACGGCGAGCGCGTCGCCGGTCAGTTCCTGTTGCCGGGCGCGCAGCGCATCGATGGTGCGGTACTCGACTTCCCAGCCCCGCGACAAGGCGGCGCCGGCCGCGTAGCGGGCGTGCGGCGAGATGTAGGGAGGCACGCCGAACGCCGAGGGCTCGTCCACGTAGCCATCGACCAGGACGAGTTTCGACATGATGCCTCCAAAGGCGCCCTCACTCCCGGTGGACGTAAGGCTTGGGGTCGGCGCCAGGCTCCAATTTCGCCCACTGAGAATCGATGCCGGCCCTGAGCACGTCGCTCTTGGTGCATCCTCGTTGCTTCGCGATGGCCCCCAATCGACGCGACCATTCAGGGGTCAACCGAACGCGAACAAGGATTGGCCGAACCATCAAGCCGCTGGAACGAAGGCCACGAGAAAAACGTGTGTGGCTACAATCGTCCCCGAACTCTGGAAACTCATGCGGGAATCGGGGTGGCCTTGGCGAGGGTAGCCAGGACCTGGCGAGCGGCCTCGTCGGGGGAGGCGACATGCAGCAGGAAGTGCGGCACGAGCTTGCGCGTGGCCTTGACGTGCGCCTCCGCCTGGCGCGTGGCTTCCCCCATGCCGCGCGCGGGCACGGCCGGGAAGACGGCGATGAAATGGCTGACGAGCTCGCGTTCGGCGCCGTAGCGCGCGTAGCGCGTGCCGGCCTCGATGCGGACGGCTTGCACCTGCTTGTCCTTCCCCGCGTCGTCGAGGTTGGCGCAGTGCACGATGGCCTGGCACTCAACGGCCACGGGTTCGATGCTGCCACCGGCCACGACGTCGCCCGGGTAGCATTCGATGTTGTCGGCGCCGTGGAAGGGGTCGACGCCGGCCGGGATGCCGAAGGCGCGCACCGTGTGGCCGGCCTTGGCGAGGGCTTCGCACACGGCGGCTCCGAAGGGGTTGGCGGCTCCGGTCACCAGGATGCGCATCAGGGGGGCCACGAACCCTCTCAAAAAGGGCTTTCGGGCGAAGGGGCTGCGCCCCCTCGACCCCGCTGCGTCCCGCGCCCGGGCGCGGGCCGCGTTGACCAATCCTTGTTTGAATCGCAGGGCGGGGCAACATGTGGAGAGATTCTCGAACGATGAAACGGCCTGGGGACACTCCTTAAGTAAGTCCTGTGCGGGGTTTCTGGTTGAAGGCGGACCTCGATGACCCGGACCCTTGTCACGACCCTGTTGCTTGCCCTTCTGGCCGCTCCGATGGCGCTTGCCCAGCATGGCCCCCCGCCCGGCTACACGGACCCGACTGTGTACGCGCAGGACTACGCCGCCGAGCAGGCCGAGCAGGCGCAGGCCGACCCAGTCGGATACGCCCAAGGCAGGGACCCGGCCGCCGAAGCCGAACACGCCGCGTGGCTTGCGTGCTGGACCGCCTATGAGGTCGCCGACCACGCCCTCGACGCCGCGTGCTCCCAGTTCTTCACGGCCCCCGTGACCGTCGAACCCGACGTGCAGGGAATCGAGGCGGAGGTCACCCAGGTGCTCAACGACACCGGCGTCTCCGCCCTCGGCTCCGAGGTCCTCGACATCGTCAACGACACCGTCGCGGACCCAACCTCGGTGCTCGACCAGCTCCAGCGCGCCGCCGACGCCGTCATCCGCTTCGTGCAGGACCTCGTGGACTTCGTCCTCGACGCCCTCGGCCTGGGCGCCATGGCCATCGGCGCCGGCCTCCTGGGCGCCGGGCAAGGCCTGCTCGATCTCGCGGCCATGCCCCTCGATGGCTTGCGCCTCGCCGCGCAGGGCCTCGCGGACCTCGGCGGCGCCGTCGTCTCGCTCCTGGGCCTCGCCGGCTCGGGCATCGCCACCGCGTCCTCCACGGTTGGCGGTGCCCTTCTCGGCGCGGCCTCCACCCTCGTCGGAGCGGTGCAGGACGCGGCCAGCGCAACGGGGCACGGCCTCGCGGATGCCGCAAGCGCCACGGTCGCCAGCATCGGCGACGGCGCGCAGGCGGCCGTGCAGGGCGTCGCCGACGCGGCGGCCGCCGCGCGCGACACGGTGTCGGACGCCGTCGAGAAGGTCAGCTCACTCTTCGACGGCAAGCCCAAGCGCTCGACGAC
Organism: Thermoplasmatota archaeon; assembly: GCA_038046725.1. Taxonomy (GTDB): domain Archaea; phylum Thermoplasmatota; class E2; order JACPAO01; family JAHFTW01; genus JAHFTW01. Next base: position 7,158 of record JBBSVQ010000008.1, read on the forward strand.
GGACCGCGCCGGACTGCCCGAGGCCCCCAAGACGGGCACGGACGCCGACGGACTCATCGACCGGGTCCTGGACGCCGTCTGACCATACCTCTCACCCCCTTTCCCCCTCGTTTTCTCACGAGACTTGCAAAATTTTGCTCCAGGCAAGCCATTTGAGCCCTCCTTGACCCTTCAAGGACCCGACCAGTCGGGTTATATTGAGTCGCAAGGGTTTCCCGCTCTGTGTTGGAGTCGAGGCCTCGCCGCATTCTCCTCGTTGCCCTCGTGGCCGGGCTCTGCCTGGCCGCAGCCCCGGCCTCGGCCACCGTTCCCGAAGAGGGGACGAATGAGGCCAAGGAAGCCGTGCAGGAAGGCCGGACCCTCGCCGCGGAATCGGCCCCCACGACGGGCACCGGCGCGGACCCGCTTGTGGCCGACCTGCTCGACCCCAACGATGACCTCACGGACCTTGCCGACGCCCGCAACGAAGCGGCCCAACACGCGCCGCGCACGGGGACCGCCGCCGACGCCGTCGTGAACGACGCGCTCACCCCGGAAGGCGACCCCACCGTGGACACGGCCGCCGTCCGGGACGCCGCGCGGTACGCAATCGGCACGGCCGCCGCCACGGTGCGCCGCGTCCAAGGCCTCGTGCCCAACGACCCCGTCCAACTCGTCGGCGACCAGATCGAACCCATCGCCGGCGCCGCCGCCAGCGTCCTCGCCGACTCCGATGCCTACGCCGTCGAGGAGGCCGCCCCCGCGACCGCCGAGGCCACCGCCGTTTCCCCCGACATCCGCCAAGGCATGATTGTGGCCGGCGCCTCGGCCGCCGCGGCCGCAGCCCTCGTCGCCCTGTGGTTCGCCGGCTCCTCGGGTGCCGCGGCCACGTCGGGCGCCGGCGCCGCCACCGGCGAAATGCGCCGCCTTCTGCCGTTCGCCAGCCCACTGTTCACCCGCTTCGAGAAGGACACCGTCCTCGGGCATCCGAAGCGCGAGGCGCTGTACGCGCTCATCCTGCAGGACCCTGGCGTCTCGCTGCAGTCCCTGTGTGACTCGACGGGCCTGTCGCGCACGGCCGTCACGCACCACCTGCGCCTGCTCGAAATGCAGCACCTCATCGTCTCCAAGCGCATGGGCCGCAGCCGCCACTACTACGAGAACGGCGGACGCTTCGGCCGCGACCAGAAGGACGCCTACGCCGTCCTGCACAACGGCCGCTCCAAGGACGTGGCCCGCTTCGTGCGCGACCACCCTGGCGCCATTCAGAAGGCCCTGTGCGACGCGCTCGGCATCCAGCCGTCGATTGCGCACTGGCACCTGCGCCGCCTGCAGGAGGCCCAGTTGGTCGAGGCCGTCCGCCACGGCCGCACCGTCTCCTACTTCCCCGGCCCCAGCCTGAAGAGCCTGGACCGGCCCGCCGTGCCGTCGCAGCCTGCCGAGGCAATCGCGCAGCCCATGCCCCTCCCGCAGCCCGCGGCCATGGTCATGCCGATGATGCGCGCGTTCCCGTCCTAGGCGCGCAGCACAACGGCCGACGAAGCCGCGAATTGCGCGAATCCCCGCGAACGGATTTGTGACCCTTCGCGCCATTCGCGGCCCCGCCATCGTGGCGTCAGAGTCGCCGCAGGCGGTCCTCGTCGAGCTCCCAGCCTGCCGGCCGCTTCGGCGGCGCCGATTGGCCGGGCAGGACGTGGTCGATGCCGCGCAGCACGACGTCGGCGGCGTCGTGCACGCCGCGGGCGGTGCCTTCGAGGCTGCCGGCCACGCGCGCCGCGGTGCCAGCGACCTGGCGCCCGCGCACGCCGAGGCCGCGGGTGTCGCGCAGGTAGCCCAGGATGCGGGCGAGGCTGCGCAGGACGTAGAACGCAATGCCGATCCACAGGCCGATGGACAGGTAATGCAGCCGGGTGTCGGCCAGGTCCGTCAGCGCCTGGGTTCCCTGAGACCGGAACAGGACCTGGGCGTGGGCGAGGATCGCCAGGGAAGCCCCGAGCAGGATGGCAACCCACGGCGCCGCGTCGTCGCCGCGCAGCAGGAAGTGTGTGCGCTGCAGCGTCGTGTACGTCACGTACACCCACGTCCCGATGAGGACAAGGTAGGCGATGAGGCTCGGGATGAGCAGCGGCAGGCGCTGCAGCAAGACGATGGCGTCGGCTGCGGCGCTGGCCAGCAATGCGCCAACGACGAGCAGGTGCAGCTCGCGAAGGACCATCCGGCCCTCGATGCCGTTGACCACGGCGACGAACCACCACGCGAGCAAGGCGAGGCTGGCCGCGATGCTTGCGGTCCACAATGCAGGCATCTCGGGTCCGCCCGCAGCCTCCCAGAGGGGGAGCCCGACCGCGACGGCAAGGACGAGGAGCGTGGGTGCGACTTCCCACACGCGATGGCGGACGTGCAGCAGCACGTGCACGTCGTACACAATTTCCTCGAGGACGAAGACGAGGTTGAAGCCCGCGAGCGCGAAGACGCTGAAGCTCGCGACGAGGGCCACGACGAAGAAGTCGGCCAACGGGAAGGCGAACGTCGTCCACGCCGTCGCGGCGTACAGGAGGGCCACCATGGCGGTAGCCACCAGGAAGGCGCGGCCTCCGAGTCCGAGCCATAGGCCGACGGCGGCAATGAGGAACACCAGCGACGACAGCGTGGCCAAGCGCTCGGTGGTGCCCGACCACTGCGGCGTCACGAACGGCAGGACAGCAAGGACCGCGATGGCGGCGACGCCGATGCGGAACCACGTGCCGACCTTGGGCGCGTGGAATCCCGCTTCGTCGTGCCCGGCGCGACGCAATCGAGCCATGAAGGGCATGTGCAGACGCGCCGCCCGCAACGGCGTCGCGGGGGCAGCGATGGCTGGTTCTGCCGTGCCAGGCGCGCCCCCCGCGGCGGCGGGCGCAGGCGGTGGGGGACCCGGCGCGGGGCCCGGTCCCGACGGCCGCGGTTGCGCCTCGTCGCCGTCGGCCACGGCGCCCTCAGTACGTGTAGAACCCGCGGCCGGTCTTGCGGCCGAGGTGCCCGGCCTGGACCTTCTGGACCAAGAGCGGACAGGGGCGGTACTTCGGGTCCTTGAAGCCGTCGAAGAGGACGTTGAGGATGGCGAGGCAGGTGTCGAGGCCGATGAAGTCCGCCAGTTGCAGGGGCCCCATGGGGTGGTTCATGCCGAGGCGCATGATGGCGTCGATGTCCTTGGCTTCGGCGACGCCTTCGTTGAGGCAGAAGATGGCCTCGTTGATCATCGGCATGAGCACGCGGTTCGAGATGAACCCCGGGAAATCGCGGCAGGCGTGGACCTCCTTGCCCATCTTCTGGCCGGCGGCGGTGACGGCGGCAAGGGTGGCTTCCGAGGTGTCGGCGCCGCGGATGACTTCGATGAGCTTCATCAGCGGGACGGGATTCATGAAGTGCATGCCGATGAAGCGGTCCGGGCGCTTCGTGGCGGCGGCGAGGAGCGTGATGGGGATGCTGCTCGTGTTGGAGGCAAGGATGCATCCGGGGCCCACGATGGCGTCCAGTTCGGCGAACAGCTTGCGCTTGACGTCGGCGTTCTCGACGATGGCCTCGACGACGAGGTCGCAGCCGGCCAGGGCCTTGTTGTCCGTTGACGTCGTAATCCGGGCGCGGGCGGCCTTGGCGTCGGCGTCCGCGAGGACCTTTTTCTCGACGAGCTTGCCGAGGGACTTGTCGATGGTGGCGAGGCCCTTGGCGACGTATTCGGGCTTGAGGTCCACGAGCGTGACCGCGTAGCCTGCCTGGGCGGCGACCTGGGCGATGCCGGCCCCCATTTGTCCGGCGCCGACGACGCCGACCTTCTGCACCATGCCGCTGCGACCCCCTTCCCTCGTAAAAGCGCTGCCGGGCCGCGGGTGCGTTAGTGTCCGACGAGGCGGTCGCGGCGGAAGCGCGTGAAGAGCAGGACCATGAAGATGATGCCCAGGAGGACGATGAGCACAGGCAAGCCGATGGCGAAAGCCAGTCCTGCGATGAGCTTCTCCCGCAACCCGCCGCCACCCATCGTGAACAGAGGGCCCAGCATCATGGGGAGGAAGAAGATGGGGAACATGGCGTACCCGAGCCATTCCTGGCCCTTCTTCACGGTGGGGGCCCGCAGGGAAATCAGGCTCCCGAGGCCCACCATCAACGTCGCCGTCACGGTGCTTCCCACGAGGCCGCCGACAAGCACGAGCGGCAGGACGACGAGGCCAGGCAGGCCGGCGATGATGGTCGCGGTGGCACTCGAGGCGACGGCGAGGATTGCAACCGTCATCCACACCCCCACGTACTGCGCGATGACCTTCCCCCACAGGATGGCCCGGTCGGTCAGGGGGGTCGCCAGAAGCGTCTCGAGGGTGTGGCGTTCGCGTTCGCCAGCGAAGGAGTCAACGACGGTGGCCATGGGACCGAAGAAACCCATGAAGGCAGCAAAGGCCGACATGGATCCCGCGACGCCGAAGACGTAGACCCAGCGATGGGACGTCTCGACGCCGAACGACATGACGATGGGGATGAAGATGGCCAGCAAGGCCGCCATGACCCCGCCCAGGATGAGGCCCACCATGGGACGGCTCCCGCCACGGAACGTCTCGCGCAATTCCTTCCACAGCACGGTCCGGACGCCCGTCATGCCTTGGCCTCCAGAATGGCCAGGAACGAGTCCTCGAGCGAGGCCCGGGGCCGCACGACTTCCTCGACGCTGGCGCCGCCGCGAACGAGCAGGTCAACGAGCGGGGCCGCGGGCGCCTCGCCGTTGAGGCGGATCTCGAGCGAGCCGTTGCGTTGGTCCAGGGCCGCGACTTCCTTGCGGCGACGCAGTTTTTGCAAGAGGGGGGCCGTGAAGCCGGAGCCGCGCACCTGCAGGGTGGGGACGACGTTGGAGCGCAGGCTGTCCGGGCGTCCTTGTGCCACGATGCTGCCGCTGCGCAGCACGGCCACTTCGTCGCACATCTCTTCGGCCTCGTGCAGGTTGTGCGTCGTGAGGAACACGGTGGTCCCGCTCTCGCGCACGAGGTCGCGGATGTCCGTGCGCAGCTTGGCTGCGGCCAACGGGTCGAAGCCCGCGGTGGGCTCGTCGAGGAACAGAATCTGCGGGCGATGCAGCAGGGCGCGGGAAATGGCGAGGCGCTGCTTCATGCCGCGGCTCCACGACCCGACGTTGTCGTCGCGGCGCTCCCACAGCCCCATGGCGTCGAGGAGTTCCTTGACGCGGGCCTCCCGGTCGGGCTTCGCCAGGCCATGCACGCGGCCGGCGAAGTCGAGGTTGTCGTACGCGGACAGACGCTCGTACAGTCCGTTGTGCTCGAGCAGGGCGCCGCAGTGCCGGCGCACGGCCTCGGGTTGCCTGGTGACGTCGAGGCCGGCGACTTGGGCCGTGCCCGACGTCGGTTGCAGGATGCCGAGCAGGAGATGCAGGGTCGTGGTCTTGCCCGCGCCATTGGGGCCGAGGTAGCCGAAGACGGAGCCGGCGCGCACGCGCAGGCGCAGGCCGTCGACGGCGCGCACGGCGCCGAAGGTGCGCGACAGGCCGTCGGTCTCGATGGCGTTGGCCATGCGGCTTGCCTCAGGCCTTGGGCTTGCCCTTCATGGCGGCGAGGATTTTCGCGCGGGCCTTCGTGTAGCGGCCCTCATCCATCTCGCCCTTGGCCTTGGCGGCGTCGAGCTGGGAAAGGATGCCTTCGAGTTCGCTGCGGCTGCGGCCCCCCAGGCTGTCGGTTGGCAATTCGAGGGTGAGGACCTCGCGGCGTGGGAAGGCCAGGGCAAGGAACGGCAACAGGACGGCGCCGACGACGAACCAGACCAGCGTCATGGGTTCGCCGTTGTCCGGGTCCGTGATGAGCTTGGACATCAGCAGGCCCAGGACGATGAGGATTCCCGAGACGACCAGGAACCACTTGACCATCGGGTAGGTCTTGATCGCCTTCTGCAGGGCCATGGCCGTGCCAACCGGGCGCCCTTGAAAAACCCGGTCGCGCGCCGGCGCCCGCTCCCGAACAGGGATTTCGGTGATGCTCGGTGATGCCACCGTCACCGACATCACCGGCATCCCTGTTTGGGCGTGCCCGTCGTGCGAGTGAACCGAATCCCTAGGCCGGCGCCTTTGGCACACGGATCGTCATCGTCACGGCATTGCCGCCGCCCAGGCACAGGGTGGCCAGGCCGCGCCCGCCGCCGCGGCGGTTGAGTTCGTTTGCGAGGTGCACGATGAGGCGCGTGCCAGAGGCTCCGATTGGGTGGCCCATGGCCACGGCGCCGCCGTCAACGTTGAAGCGGTCGTCGGGGACGTGGAAGGCCTTCTGGACCGCGCACGACGCCGAGGCGAAGGCTTCGTTGTGCTCGAAGAGGTCGACGTCCTTGGCGGACAAGCCGGTCTTGGCGAAGAGGTTCCTCACGGAGACGATGGGCGCTTCCATGACCCACTCGGGCTTCGTGCCGGAGGCGTCGTAGGCCTCGATCTCGGCGAGGATGGGCAACTTGTGCGCGAGAGCGAAGGACTTGGCCACCACGACGACGGCTGCGGCGCCATCCGAGATCTGGCTGGAGTTGCCGGCGGTGACCTGGCCACCGTCCTTGAACGAGGCCTTCAACTTGGCCAGGGTCGCCGCATCGGAGTCGGCGCGCACGCCCTCGTCCTGGGTCACGACGACGGGGGGGCCCTTGCGTTGCGGGATGGACACGGGGACGATTTCTGCGTTGAAGCGACCGGCCTTGTGCGCCTCGGCGGCGCGCTGGTTGGAGCGCACGGAGAGCGCATCGGCGTCGGCGCGTGACACGCCGTGGCGCTCGGCGACGATCTCGCCGGTCATCCCCATGGACATGTCGTTGTATTGGTCCCAGAGGCCATCGTGCTGCATGTGGTCCACGAGCTTGCCTTCACCGAACTTGATGCCCGTGCGCGAGCCCATCAGGAGATGCGGCGCGTTCGACATCGACTCCATGCCGCCAGCGACGACGACGGTCCGGTCGCCGGCCTTGATGGCTTGCGCGGCGAGCATGATGGCCTTGAGTCCGGAGCCGCACACCTTGTTGATGGTGACCGAAGGGACCGAATCCGGGATTCCGCCCCACAGCGCCGCGGCCCGGGCGGGATTCTGTCCCAGGCCCGCTTGCAGAACGTTGCCGAGGATGACTTCCTCGACCTGCTCGGGCTTGAGGCCGGCGCGGTGGACGGCTTCCTTGACGACGATTGCACCGAGCTGGGTGGCCGTCAGGCTGGACAGGGCGCCCTGGAACTTCCCGACCGGGGTTCGGCACCCGGCGACGATGACGGCGGTCTCGGCCACGATTCTAGCGACTTGGTGCGGGGTCTTGAAGGTTCAGGAGTCGGATGGAGCTGCGTCACAACGCCGCGGGGGGCATGGGGCGGCCTCACTTCGTGCTGCCCTTGGCCTACGCCCTGAGCGCGGATTTTTCCCGTGAAGCGCGCATGCATTGCCGTGCGTGGTGGATTCAGGCCGGCAGTCGTGCTGGCCCTCGTCATGTCGATGGGGCTTGCGGGATGCCTTGGCGGCGCGTCTCCGGAGCAGGCCCCAGTGGACAGCCCCGTCGTCGCTGGCTCCTTCAACGTCACCACGGACGCCTTCAGGTTTTCCGTGCGCGCCGACGCAGACGGCCAGGCGGCGGGTTTCCAGTTTAGCATCCCGGAGGACGCGGAGAGTTCGTTTGCTACGCGCTGCGAAGACGACGCCGGATTGCACCTCATCGTCAGGCCCAGGGTCGTCAATGGGACCTTGACCCAGTGGGGCTTCTTGCTGTTCGACCTCCAGCCCACGCCCGTCCTCGCCTACATGTTCGGCTCCGGCGCAGGAACCCTGACCCGGACAGGAACGGCCCTGCCGGCGAGCCTCGACGAGCAACGCGCTTCCATCGCCAATTATGTGCACGAACCAAGCCGTCTCGAGGTGCGCAACGGCGAACCTGTGGCCGCGTTGTTGTTTGCCGTTGGCGAAGCGGAGACGGCCCTCGATGTCGAACTTGCCTTCGGCATCGATTCCAATTACGCCAGCAACTGCGAAAAACCGGGGCGTCCGCACGACGGGATGCGCCACGGCGTCGCGCCGGTGGGCAACGCCAGCGCGGTATGGTGGGCGCGCGAATGGACGACGCACATCGTCGGCGGACCCGTGCAGGAATTCGCCTCGTCAACGATGGCGACCTGGCAAAGCCAGGACGTGCCGACGCAGGACCTGCACCACCTTCAGGCGGCCTCCCCCGCCCTCTCCGGTTGGGGGTTCGGCCGCGTCCTCACAGTGAGCTCTGCGTTCACGGCGTGGGATGCAGAGTTCGTGTTTCATGGTGAACGCCACACGCGCCAGGGCACCTATGTGGCTACGACGGACGGGAGTTTCGACCTGGATGCCGTCGGGGATGGCGATGGCGGACTCCAGGCGAGTCAATCGGTGGCGTGGACGGATGTCGGCGTGAACGTCGTCGCCAACCAGACCCAAGTCATCGAACTGCTCCAGTTGTCGGCGCCCTTGCAGCAAATCACAGGGCTCCAGACGATTGGATTCTCGTGCGGGTACTACACTCTGGAGTCCTTCACGGCGGCATCGCAATGCGGACCGGCCGCGCAGACCGCGCCCCCGCCCGGCGGATTTGGGGTTTGGTAGCCTGCTTCACGCACCCGGCACGGACAATTCCTGGGCCGCTTCCGGCCCCTAGCGCAGTCCAATCGTTTTGGCGATGACCATGCGCTGCACTTCCGACGACCCTTCGCCGATCTCGCACAGCTTGACGTCGCGGAACATGCGCTCCACCGGGTAGTCCTTCGTGTACCCGTTCCCGCCGTGGACTTGGATGGCCTGCGTGGTGACCCACATGCCGACCTCGGACGCGTACAGCTTGCCCATGGAGGCCTCCTGGGTGAAGGGGAGCCCCTGGTCCTTGCGGGTGGCCGCGCGCTGCAGCAACAGGCGGGCGGCGTCGATCTGCGTCGCCATGTCGGCGAGCTTCCACTGGATGGCCTGGTTGGCCGCGATGGGTTTGCCGAACTGCTTGCGTTCCTGCGCGTAGGCGAGGCTGGCGTCGTAGGCGCCTTGAGCGAGGCCGAGCGCGAGGCTTCCGATGGCGATGCGGCCGGCGTCCAGGGTCTTCATGGTGCCGACGAAGCCTTCGCCGAGAGCGCCAACCATGGCGTCGTCAGGGACCCAGAGGTCGTCGAAGTGGATGGCGCTCGTAATGCTGCCGCGCATGCCGAGCTTGTCCTCCTTCTTGCCGAGCTGCAGGCCCTTGGTGCCCTTCTCGGCCACGAAGGCGGTGATGCCCCGGGGGCCCTTGGCCGGGTCGGTCTTCGCCATGATGGTGAAGACGTCGGCGATGTGGCCGTTGGTGATGAACTGCTTCTCGCCCGTGATGCGCCAGCCGTCGCCGTCGCGCACGGCGCGCGTGGACAGTCCTGCCGCGTCCGAGCCGGCGCCAGGCTCGGTGAGGCACCATGCGCCGATCTTCTTGCCTGCCGCCATGGGGCGGACGAAGCGTTCGCGTTGCGCGTCGTTTCCCTGCGTGTAGATTTGGCTGATGCCGAGGCCGTTGTGGGCGGCGAGCGAGAGCGCGAGGGAACCCGACACGCGGGCAATCTCCTCGATGGCGATGTTGTAGGACACGGTGTCGAGGCCGGAGCCGCCGTGCTCGGCCTTCACCGTCATTCCCAGCAGGCCGAGCTCGGCCATGCGCGGCACGAGCGTATCGCACCACCAGTCGTCTTCGTCCATCTTGCGTGCTAGGGGCGCGACTTCGCTCTGCGCGAAGTCGCGCATCGTCTGGCGCACGAGTTGCTGCTCCGGGGTGGGCTGGAAATCCATGGACGCGGTGCCGACCGCTGCAGCGACTTCAAGGTTCCGTCGCATGGACTGGCTACAGGGCCCGCAGGGTGCCCGCAAGGTCCTCGCGGTTGTGCCGACGCATGGCGCCGCCGAGGGCCGCGCCCCCCGCAAGCAGCAGGGTGGCCACGCAGACGGCAACGGCCCAGGCGGGGACGACGAACCCGAGGGGGAAGGGGAAGTCGATGGCAGGGCCCAAGGCCCGGGGGAGGAGCCAAGCGGCGAGCCCGATCACGACGACGGTCGGACCGACGGACAGCAAGGCCACGCGCGCCGTCAGGCGAAGGAGGGCCCCGCGGACGGTGGCTGGCCCCATGCCGATGGCCCGGCACACTGCGAGCTCGCGCCGGCTGCGGTCGAGTTGTTGGGCCATGCCGACCCAGACCATGAAGAACGGGAAGGAGAGAAGCAAGGACGACAACGCAAGCCCGAGGATGCGCACCACGGCGACGAGCTGACCAAGGTAGCGTTGCGTGAACTTGGCGGGGCCCTCCGAAACCCAGCCTTCCTGCTCAGCTGCGTGCGCGACGCCGCCGGCTCCGCCATGGACCGTGAACACGTTGGCCTCCCCCGAATCCGCGTCCGCGCCAAGAAGCCGGCGGGCGTCCTCAATCGGCGCCACGAGCGTGATGCGGTCCAGGGCATCGAGGCCGGAATCGAAGACCCCCGTCACACGCGCGGGGTAGCGGATGATGTCCTTGAATGGACCCGAGTCGTCGACGCGCGCCGCGGTGATCTCGAGGCGCAGGGCCGACAGTTCGCCGGCCGTGGGGCGGGCGCCGATGCGCTCACGTTCGCCCTCGTCAAGCATGGACGCGAATTGCGCCGTCGACATGAGGACCTGCACAGGTCCCGTGTCGTTTTCGGCCGCCTCCGGGAACGAGCCCGTGACCAAGTAGGGGCGCAGCCGGTCCCGCGTCGCTGCGTCGGCCATGGGCAGGCCGGCCAGTACCCCCACGCTGTACGCGTCGCGCTCCGAGGCGACGCCCGGCAAGGCGACGCCGAACTGGTCGTCCTCGAACAGGTACGCCTCGACGAGGCCGCGCCGGCTGAGGAGGTAGGTCGTCTCGAGGCGAGCCTCGACGCGTGCACCGCGTCCCGCCGCCCCCTCGAGGCCGGCGCGTGCCAGCTCGAGGCCGGCGCTCGTGTTGAATCCGAACGAGCCGGGCGGCGCCGCCCCCGCGCGCTCGGGCGTGACGCGCAGGTCGCCCGTATAGAAGTCGGCGACGCGCTGTTCGGTCTCGCGCTCCATGCCCTCGAGCAGTCCTGCCGTGGCCAACACGAGGACGAGAACGCCCGACAGCGCGAGCGCTGAAGCCAGCCACCACCCGCGCCAGGCGTCGTACCAGGCGCGGGCCAGCACGCCGGCGGCACGGTCCATGCCGCGGCAACGGCCTGCGCGCATAAGCGCCATGCCGGTGTGCGCCGAGCTGCGAAGTCGGGCGGCCCCCGGAACTTGCAGCACTAACGCAGGTAGCCTTTCTTGCCGCAGCCAGGGCAGTTCGTCACAATGGGCTTCACGCCATTGACGGTGAACTGCGTCTGGCACGCCGGGCACCGACAGTAGTGCACCTGGCCAACGACCGGCGCTGGTTCCTCAACCGGCGCAGGTTCCTCAACAGGTTCCACGACGGGCGACGAATCGGACCCCTCGCTGGCGGGATCGGACAGCGGCGGCGCATCCCCCCACGCAAAAGCCGGCTCCGGCGGCAGAGCACCGCCGTGGCGACGAGCGCGCACCAAGAGCACAATCGCCAACAGAACGAGAAGGAAAGCGCCGACCGCGATTGCGACAAGGACCCACGTCGGAGCGCCCTCGACCGCATTGCGGAGACTATCAAAAGAAACCAGGGGGGAAAGCACGAACATCACGACCTTGCCACGACCAGCGGCCCGTGCGTATAAAAACCGGTCCGCGGCCCTAGGCCTGCGGCGCATGGCAGTGCGGGCACTCCGCGGTGTCGCGGTAGGCCTTGAAGCCCTGCCCGCAGCTGATGCAGGCCGCGTCCCGGATGGTGACCGGCTTGTGCAGGCCCATCCGCAGGCGACCGGCACGCCCGCAGTTCGGGCAACGGAAATCCTGCTCATGCGGCTCATCGACGGACGTGAGCGGCTTCTCGAAGACCGTACCGCAACCTGGGCAACCAATCTGGATCACGGTGCTGTCCCCTTCCATGAGGGCGCCTCCGGTCGAAGTCCATTCCTCGGTCAAGGCCGCGCTGCGGCGGTACGGGCGGATGAGCAGCAGGAACAGGACCCCCGTGAAGGCCATGGCCTCCAAAGCCAACAGCAGCAACGTCATCGCTGAACGCGAGGCGGCATTCGAGACGCCCTCGAACCACCAGGCGCCTTCATTGAAGCGGACATCGTAGAGCAGGACGAGCGCTGCGACGGCGATGAGGGCGAAGACCCCCATCAGGGCCAGCCTGGCGCCCGATGGCCGGTATGGCCCTGCCGCATTCTCCATCAGAGGGCCCTCAGAATGGGGCCTTTATAAAAAGAAGAGGAAAACGGTTGAGGGTTTGCACAAGGCGACTAGCCGCCCGGCTGGCAAGGCGATGTTGGGATGCGTCTGGCACCTAGGGCTGGGTGGGCTCCTGGGTTACGGCTTCCGGCGGCAGGGGGGCACGGCGGCGGGCCATGGCGACGCCCGCGACGAGGGCGATCAGGGTCGCCAAGGCCAGAATCAGGCCAATCCAGAATGGCGTCTCGCGGGCCAAGGTGACCTCGTTGGGCGTCACCGTGTTCGGCTTCAGGGGGTCCGATCCGGCCAGGACTTCGGCGAAGTCGTTGTCGCCGTCGCCGTCCGTGTCAGCCTCGGTCACATTGGTGCCCAGCACAGTCTCCTGGCGATCGCATAGTCCGTCGCCGTCCGCGTCAGCCGTGAAGACCGCGCACAGGGGGACCGACTGTTCGGCCGTCTTGATGGCGGCCGTCTCGTTGTACGCGCTGCCGGTCTGCGACGGGAGCATGGGTTGCACGGCGTAGCTGTGGTTGCCGCCGGGGTACTGCTCGTCGACGAATTCGTACGCCGTCTTGCCGGCCGTCGCGCTCACGGTGCCGACGAGCGTCGGTTCCGAGAAGCGGAAGACCAAGTAGCGGTTGACGCCGATGCCGGACGGGGCCGCCCAGCTGACCTTCATGCCAGCGTCGGTGGCCACGGCGGCCACGTCGCTGGGCATGAAGGACGGGCTCATGGGGTCCAGCGGGTCGGTGCCGGCGGCGACTTCCTCGCCGTCCTGGCGGCCGTCGCCGTCGCTGTCCGCGTTGAGGGGGTTCGTGCCGGTCTCAGCCGAGTCGGCCAAGCCGTCGTTGTCGTCGTCGGCGTCGCAGGCGTCGCCCTTCTTGTCGGCGTCCGTGTCCTTCTGGTCCGCGTTGGCATCGGCCGGGCAGTTGTCGAGCGCATCGACGATGGTGTCGGCGTCCGTGTCCACGTCGTCGTCCACGATGGTGGCAACGGTCACGGCCCCGGTGCCGGCCTGGTACAGGGGCGGCGTCGCCGAGGAGGGCGCGATGGTCGCGATGACCGTCTCGCCCGACTCGTCGGCGTTGTCCTGCACCGGCGTGATGGTGACGTTGACATGGGTCTTGCCCGCGGGGATGACGAGCGAGCTGACCGTGTAGTCGGCCGTCTGCGCCGTCCCGCTGAAGGTGACCGCGACCGTGAGGGCATCCGTGACGGAGCCCGTGCGGTTGAGGCGGAACTTGGCGACCTCGAGGTCCTGCTCCGAGGCCAAGTCATCCAGGGCCGTCAGGGTGACCGTCGGGACATCGTCGTCCTGGATGGCAACCGTGGCCGTGCTGCGCGCGCCGGAGACGGCGTAGCCGGAGCCCGCCGTGAGGTTGACGCGCACCGTTTCGCTGCCTTCCTTCGTGTCATCATCGTTCGGCTCGACCGTCAGGAGAATCAGCGTCTCGTCGATGGCGAAGGTGACGGAGGTCTCTCCGCACGCGAACGCCGCCTCGTCGATGAACAGGTCGTAGTCCGTGCCGCAGCCGGCCGTGCCGTCACGAACGAGGTTGACCTGCAGCACGGTGCTTGCCGTGCTGCGGCTGATTTCGAACACGCCGACGTCCGGCGTGGCGGCCTCGGCGGCCGTCGCGCCCGCGCCGGCGGTGCGGATGCCGACCAGCGTCGCGCCAGCGTCGTTGAGCTGGATCGACACCGAGCCGGCGCTACTGCTGACCTCGTACGAGGCCGCGGAGGCGATGGCGACGACGAGCGTCTTGCTGCCGTCCTCGACCTCCTCGGGCTTGTTCGTGAGGGCGAACGTGACGCTGTCCTCGTTGGCCGGGATGGTGACGGAGTCCGTCACTGCGGTGTCGAAGTCGGTGCCCTTCACGGCGCCGCTGAACGTCAGCGAGACAACCAGGGCCTGGGACTTGTCCATGCCGAAGCCGCTCTGGGCCTCGCGGGCCACGGTGACCGTAGCCGTCTCGCCCTCGTCAAGGGCTGGGTAGTCGGCGGCGATCGAGACCACCGCGACGGGGACGGGGACGTCCCGGATTGTAATCGTGGCATCCTTCTTTGCGGGGTCGGCCGCGTAGCCGTCGCCCGCCGCGATGGCGAGCTTGACCGTTTCATCAGCTTCGGCTGTGACCGAATCGCTGCTGGCGGTGAGCTTGACCGTCTTGCTCAGCTCCGTGGCCCCGAAACTCAGGGTGATGACGCCGCTTTCTGCAGCGGGGTCCAGCGAGAAGTCGTCGCCCGTTCCGGCCGGACGCGTGACGTCCACTTTGACGGTGATGGCACCGGCAGCCGCATCGGGGCGGGACACCGTGAAGGTGCCCATCTCGCCTTCGTCGATGCTGGCCTTGTCAAGGACGATGCTGATGACCGACGGGGGCGGCGCGGTGCTGACCGTGACTGTGCCCTCGTCGCTGGCGGAGCCATCGGCGGCGTCCGTGACGGCCAGGCTAACCGTGTAGACGCCATCGGCGGCGTAGGAGACGGTGGCGCCCGTGCAGGGGTCCTCGTTGGCCGTGAACGTCGCGGAGCCTTCGCTGGTCCAGACGCACTCGTATGGCGAGGTGCCGCCACTGACGGCGGCCGTGACCGTGATTGGTGCCTCGGCGGCGCCGGATACGTCATCGACGGCGACCGTCAAGGCGGCCGGGGCTTCCTCGCAGTCCGCGATTTGGCTGATGATCATGTCCAAGACGCCTTCGGTGGCGCCATTGAAGGCGCAGAGGACCTCGTTGAGCATGCCTTCGACCTCGCCGGCCGGATCCATGCAGACGGGCGTGGTGCCCCAAGTGGTCGGGTCCATGGGGTCGCATTCGGCGGGCTCGCCGGTCAGACAGGCTGGGAAGTCGAAGTCGGCGCAGGGGACGGCGGCGCCCTCGCCCACCAGGACCAGCGGCGTGAACGACTGGTCGGCCAGCAGGTCGGCCGTGGCGATGTCCACCAACGAGATGGCGTCGCTTGCGGCGTTGAAACTGGAGTGGCGGCCATTCCACGAGGGCTGCGTCACGAAGGCGTTGACGATGGCCAGCGGCGCTTCGCCCACCAGGCCGTCAATGTCCTCCGAAGCGAACGTTGCAGTGAAGGCGCCATCGGCGCCGATGGTGCCGCTCGCGGCGATCTGGCTCGGGGTGCCGCTGTAGCCGGCGGCGTCGCAGATGTCGGCGACGACATCGTGGAAGATGCCGCAGTCGAGCTCAAGGTAGGCGGTCATCGGGCCCGCCGCGGAGGGCGTGTACTCGCCGTCGGCGTCGTAGATGATGCCGCTCAACGTGACGTCGCCATCGCTGTCGCGCAGCAGCGTGTAGGCGGCGCCGCTCTGGTCCTCGAGACCGGCCAGGCCGAAGAGGCCCTGGTCGAAGTCCGCGTAGTAGCCGTCCGCCGCGCCAGCGGGCAGGCCGCCGGGCGGGAAGTCGTCGAGCAGGCCGGCGCAGAACGGATCGGCGGCGTCAGGGATGCCCCACGTCTCGGGGTTCATGGGGTCGCACGACGGGGGCGGCGCGGTGCCGACCGTGACTGTGCCCTCGTCGCTGGCGGAGCCATCGGCGGCGTCCGTGACGGCCAGGCTAACCGTGTAGACGCCATCGGCGGCGTAGGAGACGGTGGCGCCCGTGCAGGGGTCCTCGTTGGCCGTGAACGTCGCGGAGCCTTCGCTGGTCCAGACGCACTCGTATGGCGAGGTGCCGCCACTGACGGCGGCCGTGACCGTGATTGGTGCCTCGGCGGCGCCGGATACGTCATCGACGGCGACCGTCAAGGCGGCCGGGGCTTCCTCGCAGTCCGCGATTTGGCTGATGATCATGTCCAAGACGCCTTCGGTGGCGCCATTGAAGGCGCAGAGGACCTCGTTGAGCATGCCTTCGACCTCGCCGGCCGGATCCATGCAGACGGGCGTGGTGCCCCAAGTGGTGGGGTCCATGGGGTTGCATTCGGCGGGCTCGCCGGTCAGACAGGCTGGGAAGTCGAAGTCGGCGCACGGCACCGGAGGTGGCGCGGGCAGGCAGTTGTCAAGGACCGGCGTCTGCTCCTCAGTGCACGTGTCCGCGACGGTTCCCGTGCCGGGGAGACACGTGACCTGGCCGGTGCCGTACGTGACGCGGATGCTGCCTTCAGCGCACGCCTCGTCGCCTTCGTAGGCGGGATCGATGTTGGCCGGGCTCTCCGGGGGAAGCAAGGGCGCACCGGCCGTCGGGCTGACGAACACGGTGGCCGTCAGCAGGGCGGCGATGGTCATTTGGAGGGCAAACTTCGGGTTCATGCTTCACCGTTGGAGGGCTGGGGCTGGGACTTGGATTGGGAGAGGGAAGGAGAGGACGGGTCGGCCTTGCGGACCACGCGCACGACCTCGAATTCCACGATGTCGCCCTCCGAGATGCTCAGGGCATTGCGGATGTCGTTCGGGAGCGTCATGGTGCCGCGAGTGTGCACGGTCCGCAGGAAGCGCATTGGCCGTGGCGAGTGAACCCAGGTACAAAGCTGTTGCCGAATAAGGCAGCTTTATCCTGCTTGATTCAGATTTTGACAGATTCATACGCCGACCACCAGATTTGTTCAGAGAGAATGGGAGAAGGGGGTTGACTGGTTCGAGTCCGCTCGGTTGTCCTCAGATGTCCACCGGGACGTTGAAGATCTCGATGTGGACGCCCGGCAGGCCGAGGGTGCCTGTGATCGGACCGCCGTCATTGGTGCAGATGAGCAGCGGACCGACGCGGCCCGTCTCCTCACCGTCACACGGCGAACCCGGCGGGGCTGGCACGCCTCCGTCGCCACAGAAGGGCAGCGTCGGTTGCATGCCACAGATCTGGTCCACGACCATCTGGGGCACGCCCGCGGGGTCGCAGGTCGGATCGGTCTCGGCATCGCATGGCTCAGGTTCAGGGCACTCGGGGTCCGTGTCCGGGTCGCAAGGCGGCTCGCCGCAGCCCGGCAGGTCACCAGAGACGTCGCACGGGTCGCTTGGGACCGGCGCGCATTCGGGGTCCATCGGGTCGCACACCGGCTCGCACACTGGCTGGCCCTCGAGGGGGCCCTCGCACAGGATTTCGAGCACGATGGTCGGAATCTGGTCGGGCGAGTCGCAAGCGCCGTCGAGCGGGGCGCACACCGTGTCGACCGCATCGTCGACCTGGCCTTGGGCCGAGGTCGCGCACGTCTCGTCGTCGTAGCGGCCCGGAGCCAGGCCGACCGGGTTGTCGCCCATGGGGTCGAAGCAGACACTTTGGATGTCGGCACCGTTGAACACCTCCACGATAACTTGGCCCGTGTTGTACACGCTCATCGTGGCCAGCAGCTGGCCACCGCGGGCAGCGTTGCGCAGGATGATGGTGACACCGTTGACGGTCTCAGGCAGGTTGCTGGTCATGCCATTCGTGTACACGTCGTCCTGTTCCATCGAGTCGATGGGGAACAGCGGCACATCGGGGCCATGCGGGTCCACGATGAGCAGCTGCTGCTCGACGACGTCGGGCTGGCCGTTGGGTTCCTCGGTGATGCCGTCTTCGTCGATGTCGGCGGGGTCCAAGCGGTCAAGGAAGACGTTGCCGTAGGCGTCGTCAAGCAATCCCGCGGCAAGGTCATTGATTGTGTCAGGGTTCGTCGGGTCGCTGCCGAGGACTGCCCCAAGGTAGGCTGCGAGGTCCAGGTCGTTGCAGGCCTCGCCGTCCCACAGGCCAACCGGCACGTCCCACGACGTCGGATTCATGAAGTTGCACTCGGGGTTCAGGAGAACCTGGGTCGGGTCGGGCACGCGCACGGCGGCCAGGACGGCGGCGCAATTCTCGTAGCCGGCAGGCGAACCAACCCTTCCGCACGCGATGTCCTGCGGAGGAGGGGCGCCGCTGACGGTCGGGTTGGTCGCGGCCAGGACTTCTTCGCCGTCGTTGCCGCCATTCTCGGCCTCGAGGTCGCCGTCCGAGTCATCGAGAGTGGGATCCGTCTTGTAGCGGGTCAGAGTCTCGCCGCCTGCCGTGCAGTTGCCGTCCGTGTAGGGATCGGCTTGCGGGACCGCCGGCCCCGTAAATCCGAAGGGATCGGCATCGGCTGCCGCCGTGGTTTCCTGGCAGTCAAGCAGGCCGTCGTTGTCCGAGTCCGAGTTGGTCGGATCGGTGGCGCCGTTGTACCAGGTGTCCGTGGACAGTTCGAGGTTGTCCGCCACGCCATCGGCGTCGGAGTCGCTCGCCTGCGGGTCAGTGTAGAACTGGTCCGGTTCTTCGGGGTCGGGGTTGTCGCCGCCGACCGTCGTCAAGCCATCGCACTCCGGCGAACCGGCCGCATCCGCGTACGTCTTGGTGACGAGGCCCGTTTGCAAGCCGAGCTCGATGCAGTCGCCGAGCGTGTCTGCGTCGGTGTCCGTGGCGGATGGGTTCGTGGCGGCAGCCAGGCGGCTGCCGAATGCCGTGTCGCCGAAGACTTCGGCGTGGTCGCCGATGCGGTCGCCGTCGGAGTCGGGGTCGCGGGGGTTCGTGAAGTAGTCGATGGTCGTCGGGTGGGCTGTGCCATCGACGTCGCGGCAGGTCGCAGCGCCCGGATTCTCGCCCGTGTTGAAGGAGTCCGTGATGCCTGCGACGTCCGCCACGTTGTTCGGCGCGTCGCCGCGGGCGAAGAAGCCGTTCTCTTGGCAGTTCATCAAGTCGTCGCCGTCGCTGTCCGCGCCGGCGTCGTTGAAGTTGTACTGCGTCGGGTTCATGGCGAACCCATTGACGAAGAAGTTCAGGGCCTCATCGCTGTCGGTGCGGCGGCCCGAGGCCACGTCCAGGGCGCCGGCTGTTCCGTCGCCATCCGAGTCCGTCGAGGTGGGACTCGTCGTGTAGTGGACAGGCTCAGTGAGGCCGCCCTTCTCGAGGCCGCCGTCCGCCATCGGCATGCGGCCCGGCGCGTCGGCGCTGGCGCAGACGTTGCCGTCGGTCGTCGTCGTGAAGGGCTCGGCATTGGGGATGTATCCGACTTCCTGGCAATCCGTGAAGCCGTCGCCGTCGGTGTCGATGTCCGTCGGGTTGGTGCCACGCGTCAGTTCGTAGCCGTCGTCGTCACCTTCGCTGTCCGAGTCGGCGCGGGCCGGGTTCGTCCTGTAGTGGCCCGGCTCGTAGTAGTGGGTCTCGGCGGTTCCATCGTGATCGTGAACGACGGTCACGAACGGCAAGCACTGGACCTTGCTAGGCACGTCAGCCACGTCGCCGTCGACCTGGACCTCGAACGGGGCGATTGTGGCCACGCTTTCGGCTTCGTAGCGTTGCTCTTGGCAGTCGCGCAACGTGTCGCCGTCCGAGTCGACGCTCAGGGGATTGGTGAAGAACGGCTGGGTGCGCGACGTGTGCTCCGGCGTCAGCGTGATGACGTTGAGGGGGACGCACGAATACAGACCCTCCAAATCGTTGAAGCCTGAGGACCCGGCGCCTTGGGCGACGAAGCCCGTCTCCTGACAGTCGCTCAGGCCGTCGTCGTCCGAGTCCTTGTCGTTGGGCAGCGAGCGCTGGGCGTGATGGCCCACGCGGAAGTCGCGCACTTCGACGTTGTCCGGGACGGAGTCGTCGTCCGAGTCGGGGTCGGTCGGACTGCCGGCCCAGGGGCGGCCGCCGAGGGCACCCGGGGTTCCTGCGGTGCCGACCTCGTCGCCGTCGATGAGGGAGTCGTCGTCGCTGTCGTCGTCGGTCGGGTTCGTGGGGGCAGCCACGGGGTCACCGTCGCCGTTGAAGTCCGAGGCATAGCTGCCCGCGATCTCGGCGCCGTCGGTGACGTCGTCGGAGTCGGAGTCGGCGACCAAGGGGTCGGTCTTGTAGCTCGGGAGCGTCGGGAAGAAGAATCCCGTCGGGTCGGCGAAGGGCGCCGCCGGGTCCGGGCAGGCCACAGAGTCGGTGGCGGGGTCCGAGTCCTCGACGTAGCCGGTCTCCTGGCAGTCGGACAGGCCGTCGGCATCCGTGTCCGGGTCGTTCGGGTCGGTGCCCTGCGTGTTCTCTTGCTCGTCGCTGATGCCGTCGCCGTCGGTGTCGCCCTCGAGGGGCACGTCGTCGGCATCGGTGGGGTTGTGCTCGGTGTCGACTTCGTCGCCGTCGAGGCCGCCGTCGCCGTCACTGTCGTTGTCGAGCGGGTCGGTGTGGTACTTCTTGACGCCGGTGCCGCAGTCGCGTGTGGAGGTCGTGTCCTCTCCGAGCGCGGGGGAGCCGGCGACGTAGCCGGTCTCTTGGCAGTCGCTTAGGCTGTCGCCGTCCGTGTCGGCGGAGTCGGCCGACGTCTCGGTGGCGTCCTGGATGCCATTCTGGTTGGCGTCTTCAACTCCGTCGGCGAGCTTGTCGCCGTCGGTGTCCGCCAGCGTGGGGTCGGATTCGCCGGCGTCCTTGACGCCGTCCTGATTTGCGTCTTCGACACCGTCTGTGATGCCGTCGTCGTCCGTGTCGCTGTCGGTAGGATTGGTGACGGTGGTCGCGGCGGCGCCCCTCAGGCAAGACGGGAAGGAGCCCACCGACTCGAAAGTCCGGGGGTCGACGCAAAGGAAGTCGAGGACGCCCTGGAGTCCGGTTCGGAATGGCTCGGGGACAGCGGCGAGCGCCGAGCCGCCTTGGGCGACTTCTTCGCCGTCAAGCAGGCCGTCGATGTCCGAGTCCTCGTCGCGGGCGCTCGTGTGGTACAGCTTGAGTCCGGCAGCGCATTCGCGGGAGGAGTCCGTGTCTTCGCCCAGGTCGGGGCTGTTGGCGACGTAACCCGTCTCTTGGCAGTCGTTGAGGCCGTCGCCGTCGGTGTCGGCCGTCTGCGGATCGGTTTCGTCCTCGTCAATGACGAAGTCGCCGTCGGCGTCCTCTTCCCCGTCGGTTAGGCCATCGTTGTCGGAGTCGGTGTCGTTCGAGCCGGCCTCGACGCAAGTGAGGACGTTGCCGTCGCCTTCAGCGCCGGAGAGCTCCTCCAGGTCGGTCGCGCCGTCGCCGTCGAGGTCGCTGTAGAGGTAGAAGCGCGTGTAGTCGCCGTTCGGGTCAGCGACGTAGACCGTGCAGATGGTGTCGCCCATCAGGAGGGGGACGCCGAACAAGGCGCCCTCGTTGTCGCAGTCGAGCACCTGGGCGGCGCTGCAGGTCTCCGCGATTGTGGAGGCGATGGGGTCGCCGCCGGATCCGGGGTCGGCGCTGGCGGCGCCGGACGCGATGGCGACGGGCTGCCACAGGCCGGAGTGGTCGAGCGTGTCGGCATCCGCCTGGTCGTCGTAGGCGAACAGTGCCTGGCTGACAGGCGAGTAGCTGCTGGTGCGGAAGGGGGGCGCGCCCGGGTCGGAGGCATAGACGCCGATGAGGTGCACGAACGTGACCGGCGAGTCCGCAGCGAAGAGTGCTGCAACGTCCTCAGCTGGGAAGTTGATCTCGGCGGGGTCGTCGCCGGTGAAGGTGATGATTTGGCGAGCGATTCCCGGGCCGTCGGGGATGGCCTCGTCGTAGCACGGCATGAAGTAGCCCACGAGGGATTCGGCGCCGCCGCAATCGACCTCGAGCGTGACCGTGAGGATCATGTCGGCCGGCTCGAAGGCGGCGCCGGGCTCGGCAGCCAGGTTCGGGCGCGCAAAGAGAGTGAGGCCGTCTTCCTCGGTGAAGGTGAGGGCGGGGGCGAGGGCGGCGGCGTCCTCATCAGAGAAGAACTCGACGAAGAAGCCGTCGGCACAGGTGGGCATTTGGACCACCGTGCAGGCTCCGTCAAGGGAGGGGAGAGGCGTGCAACCTGACGGCATGTCGGGTGCAATGCAAGGCATGGGCACCGATTCGCTCAATTCGCCCGCGCACTCAACGAAGCCGCCGGTGAAGAACTCCCCATCATCAGGCGTGCAGGATGCCGGGGGCTCTTGCGCCTCCGCCGGCGTGACAAGCGCCAGGCCGGACAGGCTCAACAGGAGGGTGATCAGCAGCGGGCGTGCAACGTTCATGGTCTTCCTCGGGGATGCAACTTGGGAAAGGGACGAAGGAGTGCGGGGGACCGTCATGGTTGTCCCTCCGCGGGAGTGGGTGGGGTCGTGGGCGCGGGGGTGGCCTCGAGGGAGACCTTGCCCTTTTTCACGATGCGCAGGATCTCGAATTCCACGATGTCGCCGTCGGCGACGTCGAGTGCCTCGCGGACCTCCGAGGGGAGAGTCAGCACGCCACGATCGTTGACCTTACGTACGAACCGCATAGCCACCACGAGGTAAGTTGCGCCGACGAGAGGGGGTTGCATAAGGATTATTGTCTAAAGCGACGATAGATTCTGAAGAAATCAGAAACCTTGTGAATCAAACGGACAGAAACCTGAGCCTGCTGCATTCCACCAAAAACAATCTCCACGCGAAATGGAGGGGTTTGGCGCGGAAAGCGCCGTTTTTGGGCCGTTCTGTGGCCCTCCGTCCCATGATGCAAGAACGGCCGCGGCGCCCGACTGGCAACCGTTATCCTCGCCGCGCAGGGTCGCCGAGGCATGACGCTCTCGCTGTCGCCCCTTCGTTGGACTGCCCTTGCCCTCGCCGGCGCAGCCTTCATCCTAGCGCTCGTCGTCCAGTTCGTTCCCTTCGCGACGTTCTCGACAACGATTGCGGTCCCCGGCACCTCCGGCGCGACGGCGGACGCCGACGCCTACGTCTGGGAGGCGCAGTTCGATGCGTCCTTCGGAGCCGAGCAGTCCTCGGACCAGACCAGCTGGTACGACAACGACTTCGATGACGACGACGGCATCGGCATGGTGCGCGCCGCCGCCCCGATGTTGGTCGGCGCCGGCGTGCTGCTGCTTGTGGCCGCCGTCCTGGGCCTACGCACCGCCACCGTGTCCGCCGTCGTCGCCTTCGTCGGCGCCGTCGTCATGGCCACAGCCATCTTCCTCATGGCGCAAGGCATCAAGGACCTCTTCGACGATCAGCAAGATTGGGCCGTGGGCTTCTGGCTCGCCATCGCCGCGTCCGTCCTTGCGGCGGGGGCAGGTGTCCTGGGATTGCTTGGCAGGGTCCGGTCGGCCCCGCCGTCCGCCTTCTAGGACGACCACTCGCCGACGGTCACGCCGGCCGCCGCGTCTTTCTCGAACGAGGCGCAGTTGGCGGCTGGCCCACAATACGTCGCTTGCTCCACGGTTCCTGGCGCCACGGCTGCGGCGTCTGGGTACGCGAGCGTCAGCGTCACGGTGGTGCCTGCAGCTGCTTGTTCCACCGTTGCGCCGTAGTCGAGGACTTGGCTGGCGGATCGCACGAAGTCGCTGAATCCGTGCGTGTAGGCGTGGGGGCAGTCGTCGGTGTTGCGTTGTGGGATGATGAGGCGGGCGAGGGTTGTTGTGTGGAAGCACAGGGTGCCGCGGACTTCGAATTGGGGGGTGAGGGTCTTGGCGAGGTCGACGTTGGGTTGCCGGGATTCGGGGTAGCGTGTGCTCATGCCGACGGCGGTGCTCCACGTGTCTTCCTCTTGGGCTTCGGTGACGACGCGCAGGGGCATCATGTCGGTGTGTCGCAGGCCGAAGGCTTGCAGGGCGACGGGGGCGCTGTAGGGGCCGGTGATGGCGCTGACGTCGACGGGGACCCAGGGTGAGGGGCCGTGGCCGTCGCCGCCGTAGAATTCGACCCAGGCGTGGAAGCCGTCGACTTCGCCGCCGAGGTAGCCGGTGACGAGGCGGGCGGGGATTCCTGCTGATCGCAGGAGGCTGACGTAGAGGCCGGCGAGGTCGCGGCAGACGCCGCCGCGCACGCCGTTGCCGTTGCCGTCGCGTGCGAAGCCGTCGCCGTCCGGGTCGCCGGTTGCGAGGTTGTCGGCGGGGTCTTCGCTGTCGAGCAGGGTTTGGCGTGGCAGGAGGAGCGTGGTGGAGTCGAGGCGTGAGCGGTCGTATTCGAGGTTGTCGGCCATCCAGCGGAAGAGCGCGAAGGCGGCTTCGCCGGAGGACTGCTCGGGGGTGGTTTCGGAGGCGACGACGGCTTCGACGGCGGGGTCGTCTGGCGTGATGCCGCGGCCACTGCCGAGCCAGTCGTTCGCGACGGCGCTGCGGGCTTGCTCGGGGGTGATCCAAGATGCGAGGTCAGAGATGTCCCACAATTCGGCCGTCAACGTGTAGCGTGCGACGAGGCCGAGGGTGTGTTGGCCGGCGGGGAGGCCGATGGCGGTTCCCGAGCGCACCTGCACTTGCTCCACGAGTTGGTTGCCGGCGGCGTCGGTGAAGACAACGTCGTAGGTGTGGATGCCGTTTGCCAAGGATGTGACTTGGGTGGGAAGGGTGGTGGCGACGACGAGTCCGCTGCCTTGATTGATGACGCGGATGGTTGCGCCGGACTCAACGGTGGCGCCGGCGCCGATGGTGTAGCGGCCGTCTTGGGCGTCGCCCAGCGTTTGCAGGCCGGTCACTGCGGGGGCGGTGCTGTCGAAGCGGGCGCCTTTGAAGGTCTCCCACTTGGTGCCGTCGAGGAAGTAGCGGATCGTCCACGTGCCGTCCGGGATGGCAAGCTCAATGGCAGGAAGGGTCTCGCTGGAGGGGCCTTCGGCGTGCAGCGCGCGGCCGTCCGTGGCGGTGGCGTCAATCTCGACCTGGACGATGCCGGCTTCACGGACCTGCACGGAGAAGAGGCCGTCAATGTTCCAGCCCGTCGTTTCGATGGGGGTGCGGGCGACGCGGTGGTCGGCCAGTCCGCGCCCAAACAGGTCGGCGCAGCCGGAGAGGAGTGGCACGAGGATGAGGAGGCAGGCCAGCGTCGCGCGGGTGCGCATCGCCAGGTGACCACCGTACGGGTCCTAGGGGTTTCGGCGCGAGACGGTGGCTCAGCGCGCCTTGGTCGATATCAGGCGGACGCCTTCCAGGCCCTTGAAGCCCGAGTCGCCGGTCACCAACTCAAGCCCGTGCTCCCGGGCGGTTTCGTAGATGATGGCGTCAGCAATCCCCATCTCACGGCGGGCGCGACGCTGGCGCCATTTGGTGCCTCCCGCGCGCAGGGCGGCCTGGGGGCTGATTTCTAGAACGGGGCCTCGGCTTGCGATGAAGGCGGCATTCTCCGCCAATCGGGGGGTCGTGGACCGCTCATGAATGTCGGCGAGTTCGGCGAGGGTGAGGATGCTGGTCGCGACTCCCGGACCCTCGACGAGGGGCACAAGGCGTTCGGCCAAAGGCCCACCCTGGAAGTACGCGGCCCAGACCCAAGTATCGAGGAGCGGCATCACTCTTCCCAGATCTTGGTGCGCAGTTCGCGCGTGAACGTCGGAAGCTCGGGCGATGAGCCGAACATCGATTTCGGGACCGGTTGTGCGGAGTCCAGCAGGCGATGCACGACCTCGTTCAGGCTTTCGGCGCCCCATTCCTTCTTGAGATGGGCCAGCCGCCGGTGGGCGGAGTCGTCAACGGCAATCGTGGACACAGGCACCATTGTAGATTACAACTGTAGTTTATAGGTTGTGACCTGGGTGGCATGAAACGGTTCTGCGGGCTTGTAATAAAACGACAGGGCCAAGTAGGGTTAGTCGGTCCTCTGTCCA
>JBBSVQ010000009.1:0-20351 GCA_038046725.1 Thermoplasmatota archaeon
ACGCCGAACGCGCAGATCCGCATCGACCACAACTCGACGATCACCATGGTCGTCAAGGAAGGCAACGACCGCCTGCGCATCGAGTTCGGCTACACGACGTCGTACGGTGCCCTCGGCGTCGTCAAAGTCGAGGGCGCGCTGCTCTTCTCGGACCCGGCCGCCAACGAAGCCGCCGACGTGTGGGCCAACACGCGCAACCTCCCCCCAGCCGTCGCCCAACAAGTGCACACGGCCATCATGTCGGCCGCCGTCCCCGAGGCCGTCGGCTTGGCCAAGGACATCCGCCTGCCGTCGCCCATCCCGTTGCCCCAAATCCAGTTCCAAGGCCAGCAAGCCAAGGCGGCGACGCCGGCCAAGCCCGATTCGTACGGGTCCCCCGAGGTCGGTTGACGCAGATTCCGCAGACCCCCGGGTACCGGAATGCGCCATTTCGCAGATTCACCCGCCGGGGCGCTGTCATCTGCGAAATGGCTTGCCGGAGACGAGCGGTCCGCGCAATCTGTGCTTCCTGACGGGTTCAAAAGCCCTATCAACCGGCCCCCGACTCGTCCCTTGACATGGCCGTCTACCAGCCCAAGACCGTCCAGACCACTGAGGCCTCGGCCTCAGGCGACGCTACCGTGGAGGCCGTGCGCGCCGAGCTGGCCCGTGAGCAGGAGCGCCTGCGCAAGCTGTGGGACGCCTTCAAGACGCAGGAGGACGAGTTGTCGCGCCTGCGCACCGCCGCCCCCGCGACCTTGAACGCCTCCGATGGGCGCGGCTCCGAGTCCCTGCGCCGCGAAGTCGAGCTCCTGACGGGCGACCTGCGCCGCGCTGCGGAGGGCCAGAAGCGCCTCGAGGACGAGAACCAGGTCCTGCGCGAGAACGGCAGGGCACACTCCGAGACCAACCGCCGCCTGACGTCCGTCGAGGGCGAACTGGCCGAGGAGCGCGAGCGCCTGGCCAAGCTGTATGCCGTCTACGAAGAGGTCGAGGGCGAGCGCAAGAAGCTCGAGTCCCGCCTCAAGGAATGGGACGCCTGGTTCCACGGGGCGGCACCGCACATCGAGGAGCTTGCCCGCTCCATCCATGGCGCGCCGCACCACGCCCACTAGTGCCAATTCGGCGGCGATCGCCCGGAACCGGTCACGGTCGGACCGCACCGCGGATTCCGGGCGATGAACCCTTGAACCCTTCGCGTTCTCTCCGTCCAAGGACGCCCTGGACCTCATGCCCCTCGCCGCCACCCTTCCCTTGCTGTCCATCGCGCTGGGATTGGCCAGCGCCGCCATGTTCCTCCTCGTGGCCCGCACGGTCTGGGCCCGCCCCGTCAGCCAGGAGTCCGTCCGTGCCCGCAACGCCTTCGTCACCTGGTGGGGCGTCCTGGGCTTCGTGACGGGCGTCGGACTCGTCCGGCAGGCGCCCGGGTTCCCCGCCAGCGTCACGGCCTTCCTCGCCGTGAGCATCATCAGCCTCGCGGTCCTGTGCGTTGGCCTGTGGGGCCTGCTGTACTACTTGCTCTTCCTGTTCACCAGTCGTCGCGGCCTGGCCCTGCCGTTGGCCCTCGGCTACGTCCTGTACTTCGCGTTCCTGGCGGCGTTCATTCTCGGCGGGAACCCCACGAGCGTGGCCTCCACGAAGTGGGGCCCCGAAATCGTGTACAGCGACCCCCTCGACAGCGGGCCCGTGTACTGGACGGCCGTGATGCTCCTCATCCTGCCCCCGTTCCTTGCTGCGGGGGGCTACCTCAGCCTGTACTGGAAGGTCACGGACCCCGTGCAGAAGCGCCGCATCCTGCTCGTGAGCCTGAGCATCCTGGTCTGGTTCGGGAGCGCGCTCGTGGGCACCGGCGCCGGCGAATCGGACTGGTGGCACATCGCAAGCCGCCTCATCGGCCTCGGTGCGGCCACCACCATCTATTACGCGTATCGCGGCCTGAGGCCCGGCGAACCGCAGGCCTTCACGCACACCCCGAGGCCCAGCGAGGAGCCTCCCCTCTATGGGGCGCCCCCACGCAAGGGCGTGTCGCGCGTCAGCCGCTTGGCGGTCTAGGCCGGCCTAGCGGATCTTCGAGCCCGCCGGCAGCTTGCGCTGCGGTTCCAGCACGGCGACCGTCGCCCCGTCGTCCGCGGCCAGGACCATGCCCTGGCTCTCGACGCCGCGCAGCATGGCGGGCTGCAGGTTCGCCACGAAGGCCACCGTCTTGCCGACGAGTTCCTCCGGCTTGTAGTAGGCCTTCAACCCGGCCACGACCTGGCGTTCGCCGAGGTCGCCCGCGTCGAGCTTGAGGACGTAGAGCTTGTCGGCCTTGGGGTGCGGCTCGACGGACTTGACAACCGCGAGGCGCAGGTGGATGCGCTGGAATTCGTCGATGGTGATGGTGCCGTTCGCCGCAGCGGGCTTCGGCGTCCCATCCGCCGATGACGCCGAACCCGCCGATGCGGGTTTTCCAGCGTTCGGCGACATCGGCGTCATCGGCGGATTGGCCGGGGGCAACGTTGGGCCCGCCAACGCCGCGATGTCCTTCAAGTCGAGCTTGGAGAACACCGGCTTCGGTTCCGCCAGCGGCGTGCCGGATTTCAGCGGTGCCTGCGCAGCAGACCACGGTTGATTGTGCACCGAACCCGCTTCGTTGAGGGCCTTCCACACCTGGTCCGACGCCGTCGGCAGGTAGGGGGCCGTGTACACGGCGAGGGCCTTGCACAGGCGCAGCAGGGAGTGCAGGTTGGATTCGGCCTTGGCGCGGTCCGTCTTGATGGTGGCCCACGGTTGCGCTTCCTGCATCCATTGGTTGCCGAGGATGGCGAGGTCCATGACGCGGCGCATGCCCTTGCGCAGGTTGACGGTGCTGAGGTGCAGGCCGGCTTCGTCGCCGCACGCAGCGATTGCGTCCTTGACCTTCTTGTCGAAGGCATCGTCGGCGGACGGTTCCGTGGGGATGGAGCCCACATTGTTCTTCGTGAAGCTCAGAACGCGGTGCCACAGGTTGCCGAGGGTGCCGACGAGTTCGTCGTTGACCTTGGCCGCGAAGTCGTCCCACGTCCAGTCGGCGTCCTTTCCCTCGGGCATGTTGATGCTGAGGTAGTAGCGCACGGCGTCGGCTTGGAAGCGGTCGAGGACTTCTTGGACGCCGATGCCGACGCCCTGCGACTTGCTGAACTTCAGGCCCGCGAGGTTGAGGAACTCGTTGGCGGGCACGTCGAAGGGCAGGTTGAGTTGCGGTTCGCCGTTCTTGCGGCGAGCCTCGTTGTACGCAATCAGGATGCCGGGCCAGATGATGGTGTGGAACGGGATGTTGTCCTTGCCGAGGAAGTAGTAGCCCTTCGAGCGCGGGTCCGTCCAGAAGGTGTGCCAGGCGTCCGGCTTGCCTTGCGCCTTGGCCCACTCCACGGCGGCGGTCAGGTAGCCGCACACGGCCTCGAACCAGACGTAGATGCGCTTGTCGTCGTACCCGGCGAGCGGGATGGGCACGCCCCACGTCAGGTCGCGGGTGATGGCGCGGTCCTGCAGGCCCTCCTTGAGCCAGTTGTTGGTGAAGTTGATGGTGTTGGCGCGCCAGTGCCCGGCCGTCGCGGCGACGTACTGCTCCAGTTTGGGTTGCAGCTTGGAGAGCAGGAAGAAGAAGTGCTGCGTGTCGCGGAACGTGACGGGGTTGCCGGGGTTCATCTTCGACACGGGCGACTTCAGTTCCTGCGGCTCGAGCGTCTTGCCGCACGCGTCGCATTGGTCGCCGCGGGCGCCCGGCTTGCCGCAGTGGGGGCAGATGCCCTCGACGTAGCGGTCCGGCAGGAAACGGCCAGCCTTGGCGTCATAGGGGGCCTTCTGGGAGCGCACGTCGATGTAACCCGCTTCGCGGCAGGCGAGGAAGATTTTCTGCACCCAGTCGCGGTGGTTGTCCGTCGTCGTCGCCGTGAACAGGCTGAAGTCGATGCCCAGGCGCGCCAGGGCCTGCTTGTGTTCGGCGTTGTAGACGGCCACGACTTCGGCGGGCGTCTTGCCCTCCTTCTCGGCCTTGAGCATGATGGGGGTGCCGTGGCAGTCCGAGCCGGACACCATGAGGACCGGGTGGCCCTGCATGGTCATGGCGCGGCGGAAGATGTCCGGCGGCAGCAAGGAACCCGCAACGTGGCCGAGGTGGAGCGGCCCGTTGGCGTACGGCCAGGCCACACCGATGAAGACGGGGTCCTTGGCCGGGGCGGGCTTCTGCACGTCCGGGCGAAGACCTCCTGATTAAAACGGCCACCGACGGCGAGGCGCCCCGCGCGGCCCAGCCAGTCCATCGGGTCGAGTCGCAGTCGGAGTCGGCGTCCAAAGGAGGCTGACCGGCGCGGAAGCCCAGAACGGGCGCGTCCGAGCCCTTAGCCTGACGAAAAGGTCAACGCAGGGTCGAGACGGTTGCCTTGCCTTTGCCTTCGATCTGGCCCATTTCGCGTTGGTGCTCGAGCCAGCGTTCCGCGTCGATTGCGGCCTTGCAACCCATGCCGGCGGCCGTGATGGCCTGCTTGTACCGGTGGTCGTGCACGTCGCCGGCGACGAAGACCCCCTCGACGTCGGTCCAGGTCTCATGCATGCCCTCGGCGACGACGTATCCGGCCTCGTCGAGGCGCAGGGAGCCCTTGAAGAGGGCCGTGTTCGGGTTGTGCCCGATGGCGGAGAAGTAGCCGTCGCACGGGAAGACTTCCTCCTTGCCGGTCTTGAGATTCTTCAGGCGGACGCCTTCGACGTGGTCCTTGCCGAGGACCTCGGTGATGGTGGTGTCCCAGCGCACCTTGATCTTCGGGTTGGCCAACGCGCGCGCCGCCATGATCTTGGAGGCCTTGAAGGAGTCCCGGCGGTGCACGATGGTGACCTCGGTCGCGAACTTGGTGAGGAAGTTGGCCTCCTCCATTGCGGAGTCGCCGCCGCCGACCACGACGACGCGTTTTTCCTTGAAGAAGAACCCGTCGCAGGTGGCGCAAGCCGAGACGCCGTGGCCGCGCAGCCGGGTCTCGCTCTCCAGGCCCAGCCATTTGGCGGACGAGCCCGTGGCCACGATGACGGAGTGCGCCTCGTGGACGCCGGAATCCGACGTGACCCGGAAGGGGCGGACGCCGAAATCGATGGCCGTTGCGTCCTCGTCCACGAAGACCGAGCCGAAGCGCGCGGCCTGCTTGCGCATGCGGTCCATCAGTTCAGGGCCGGTGATGGCGTGCTCGAAGCCCGGGAAGTTCTCGACGTCGCTCGTGATCATGAGCTGGCCGCCGGCCTCGTATCCCGCCAGGACGAAGGTCTTCAGGTTGCCGCGCGCCGCGTACAGGGCCGCCGTGCAACCGGCGGGGCCGGAACCGATGATCAGGACGTCGTGGACGACCACGGCGCTGCCACCCGCAAGGCGTTGATGGGGCTTGGGGTCTTGGCTGGCCGCCGGGCCCGTCAGCGGTCATCCGGGTCCAGCTCGCGCAGGGCCAGCGCGTACCGGGTGGCTGCAGACTCCGCCTGGACCAAGCCCCGCCCGGCCCAGGGGTCCTGCGGCGTCTTCTGGCCGGGAAGCGGCTGGGCGGTGTCGCGCAGGGCCTGCCGCAGGGCGGCGACCTCGGGCACCGTGTCCGGGTCCTCCACGCCAGCCATCATCAATGCGGCCGCGGCCACGACGAAGGGAACCGCGGCGCTCGTGCCGTCCTTGCTGACGCGGCCGGTCCCCTTGGCGGGGCCGACGATTCCCTGCCCGGGCGCCACGAGGTCCGGCTTGTCGCTGCCGTAGCCGCGCGCCGACGAACCCCGCGGCTGGCCATCGCGGTCCATGGCGGCGACGGCAAGGACGCTGGCTTCGCGGGCCGGGAATAAGACGCCGCCGGGCTCGTTGCCTGCGGCGGCGACGACAAGGATGCCCTTGACGTCGGCTTCGCGCAGTGATTGCCGCAAGCGGCCAGCGAGGTAGTCCTCGCCATCCAGGGCGGATTGCGTGTACCCGAGGCTGAGGCTGATGATGTCGACGTCCTGGGCGATGGCCCAGGCGATGCCCTGCCACACGGCGCCGAGGTCGCAGTGGTCCGTCTCGCACACGCGGCCGACGAGGAGGTCCACTTCTGGCGCGAGGCCGCGCACGCCGGACTCGGACGCCGTGACGGAAGCCAAGCCGTCGGGAGGCTGGGCAGCCAGGACGCCGGCGACGAACGTTCCGTGGCCGGCGCGGTCGCGCGGGCCGCCGGACTGGCCGAGGAAGTCCGCGTACCCAATGAGTTCGCCATTGATGGCGTCCCGGTCCGTCAAGTGCCGCAGGCTCGGGTGGTCCAGGTCGATGCCGGTGTCAAGGATGGCGACCCGGATGCTGCGCCCGGTCAGGCCGTCGTCGCGCAGCCGGTCAATCTGCGTGGCCTCGGCGGCCCAGGCGTTGTTGGCGGGCTCGAAGCAGCCGGACAGCGGCGTCACGGCCAAGGCGACCCAGGCCAGCACCGCAACAACACGCACGCCGGGAACGCGTCTGCGGGAAAGTTAACGCTTGGGGTCGCGTCGGCGAAGTCAGGACTCGAACGCCAGCAGGGCGCCGGCTGCATCGAGGCGGCCGTACCCCGCGCCGTCGTCGTGCGGCAGTTGCTGGCCGTCCACCGGTCGGGCGGAATCGACGAGGGCCTGCTTCAGGTCCTCGACTTGGGCGCGGCTGGTGAAGTCGCTGCGGCCTTCCAGGATGAGGGCGACGGCGGCGGTGACGAAGGGCGTCGCCTGGCTGGTTCCGGAGGCCTTGTAGTAGTCGGAGTCGGCCCAGGCGGAGAGGATGTCTTCGCCCGGCGCCACCAGTTCCGGCTTCTGGTCCGGTTCGCAGCGCGAGATGACGACGGGCAGCAGGCGCGGAAGGTTCGGCAGCGGGATTGGCAGGGGAACCGGCGTCGGGCGGCAGACGTTGTTGTCGGCGGAGCCGTGGCTTGAGAAGTCGGAGACCTGGCCGTCGCGCCCCACCGACCCGACGGCGATGACGCCGGGAATGTCCGCGGGCGATTCGACGTCCGTGCCGCTTGCCCCTTGGTTTCCGGCCGAGGCAACGACGACGACGCCGGCGTCGATGGCGGCGTCGATGGCCTGCTCGACCTGCAGCCGCTGGACGCTGTCGGTGACGTTGAAGTGGCCGCCGAGGCTGAGGCTGATGACGTCGGCGCCCTCGCCCACGGCCCAGGCGATGGCGTCCGGTAGGAGGGCCGCGTCGCAGAGGGTGTCACACACGCGGCCGACGACGATTTGGGCTCGCGGCGCGCCGCCCTTGAGTTCCACGCCGCCGTACAGGCCGCTTGCCGTCCCGCGGGCGGCCAGGATGCCGACGACGTGGCTGCCGTGGCCTTCGTCATCGAAGGCTTCGCGCGGGCCGACGGCGTTGCCGAGAAAGTCGCGGAAGGCGACGAGTTGGCCGTTGTTGGGGTCGCCGTCGACGAGGTGGTCGAGGGCCGGGTGGTGCGTGTTGATGCCGGTGTCGAGGACGGCGATGGTCACGCCGGCGCCGGTTCGCCCGCTGGCGGCCAGGTCGTCGAGGCCCGCGTCATCGTAGGCCCATTCGCTGCGCTTGATGGAGCCGAGGCAGCCGCCCAGGAGGGGGGCGGCGAACAGCAGGATGGCCAGGACGGTCAACGGGCGCATGCTTGGCCGGCATGGGTGGCCGTGCAGGCATAAGGCTTGCCGAAGCGGCCCCGCGCTGGCGCCGGCGTTAGAGGCGCAGGAGCAATGCGACATCGGCGACGACGGGCATGCGGTAGCGCTCGCCGAGGGCGACCTTGAGCAGGCCGATGAGGGCCATGAGGAAGTACAGGACCGTCGCCACGAACATGACGCTGAGCAGGATGGTGGGCACGATGCCGGCGCCGCCTGCGAAGAGCAGGCCGATGAAGAGGACCAGCAGGAGCACGATCCACAAGCCGAACAGGACGCCGCCTTGGCGGGCGTGGAACTGCACGAACATGGAGTCCCGGCGCAGCTTGACGGGGACGATGAAGAGGAAGGCGAGGTACCCGAGGGCGGCCATGAATCGCTCGGAACCGCTGATCTTCATTGGCATCATTTCCAAAGACCGTTTGCTTATAGGGTTATTGAAGAACGGATTGGACCGACCGGCGGCTTGTCGCGGGCACCCCCCAGGTTCGAAAGCGATTCTGGACTTGCGCGATTGCGCCCGTTCGGTGAGCCACGCAAGTCAACCTCCTTGTGACGCCGACGACTCCGACCCGGGCTACCCTCAATTGCATGGTAGGGGCGCGGGGCGCCGCCTCGCCGCGCTTCGCGCGGCGCTACGTCCAACGTTGCATGAGCACGCCCCCGTCGTCGGCGTCGGATGCGTTGACCAGCCGTGGGGAGGAACGCGCGCGGCTGACCGCCGTTTGAGGCGAGCTATGCCTGGAACTTCTTGCCCGTGATCTTCTCGTACGCCTCGTAGTAGCGTGCCGCCGTGCCGGCGACGACGTTGGGCGGCAGCTTCGGGCCGGGCGGCGTCTTGTTCCACGGCTGCGTCTCGAGCCAGTCGCGCAGGAACTGCTTGTCGAAAGACGGCTGCGGGCCGCCGGGAACGAATTGGTCCATGGGCCAGAACCGGCTCGAGTCCGGCGTGAGGATCTCATCCATGAGGACGATGGAGCCGTCAGCGCGCGTACCGAACTCGAACTTGGTGTCCGCGATGATGATGCCGCGGTTGGCGGCGTGCTTGCGTGCGGTCTCGTACAGCTTGATGGTCGTGCGGCGCAGCCACTCGGCGTTGGAGCGGCCGACGATGGCGACGCATTGCTCGAAGTTGATGTTCTCGTCGTGGCCCTCGTCCGCCTTCGTGGACGGCGTGAACAGGGTCTCGGGGAGGCGATCGGATTCCTTCAGATGGGGCGCCAACTTGATGCCGCACACGGTGCCCGCCTTGCGGTATTCCTTCCAGCCGGAGCCGGAGATGTGGCCGCGCGCGATGCACTCGACGGGGAGCGGGGTCAGTTTCTCGACGATGACGGCGCGCCCCCGGAGCATGGCCGCGTACGGCTGCAGGGCTTTGGGGAACTTGGCGACGTCCGTCTCGATGAGGTGGTTGGGGACCTCCTTGGCCAGCAAGTCGAACCAGAAGTTGCTCATCTGCGTCAGGCAGGCGCCCTTGAGCGGGATGCCGGGATCGAGGACGACGTCGAAGGCGGAGATGCGGTCCGTCGCCACCATCAGCAACGCCGGACGGCCGACCTCGGCGGAGACGTCGTACACGTCGCGCACCTTTCCCTTGCGGAACACCTTGAACGGAAGGTCGGTCGTGGTCACGACGGTGGGGGCGGCGGACTGGGCCATGGGGCCGCGACCCCGCCCCGGTTCTTGGCCATTATGGGGGGGTGCCGACCGGGACCGCGTCGAAACTGAGCAAGACCCCGAGAAAGATGACGACGCCCACCGCGTTCGGGGCATCGGTGCGGAACTCCGCGTCCACCGCGAGGGCCGACGACGTGCCAGCCGCGTTCACGGCGAGGAACTGCTCAGCCGTCTGCACGGGGAGGGATTCATCATGGCTGCTGGCCGTGCATCCGCCGCCAAGGTTGAGGCTGGCGTGCGACATGCCATCGGCACGCGGGACCTGCGCCCCCAAGGCCCCGGATTGCCCGATGGAGAGCAGCGCCCACGCCACCCAGGAGGCCCGGTCCGTCGTCACGTTCAAGGAGATTGGGAACGACGAACCAGTAGGTGCACCGGAGTCCTGGACATCCAGGGACCAAGTTGAGGCGAGCGGGTCCACGCCGTTGAGGGATCCGGTGGGCTCCTCTGGGCCATCCTTGGCCGCGACCTGCAGGCCCCCGGTGGAGGGGCGGGCGGCCGCGACGAAATGGTACCATCCGGGCTCGTAGATGCCGTCCAGGCTTCGCACGTCCTCCGAACCACCGTAGTTCGATGCGTACCTCGTCTCGACCGGCGCGCAGGCTTCCACCGCTGCGGGCGCTGCCGGGATGAGGGCGGCGAACGGGATGTTTACACTCGTTCCGCCGCCAGGCTGCCTGGCCTCGATTTCAATGCGCTGCGGGACGTACACGAGGCGCGTGTATGTCTTGGCCACGCGGCCATCCCCGTCGTAGCGCAGCTCAAGGGTCGCGTTGGCATCGAGCACGACGTGCTCCAGGGTCGGTGGCGCATCGGCATCCATTCCAGCCGTCGGCGTTGGCGCGGATCCGTCGCTTGGCTCGGGGGCGGCGTCGGGTGCCTTCGAGGCATCCGAACACCCCGCAAGCAGCAAGGCCGTGCCAAACGCAAGGACCAGCCCCCGCATGCGAAGGGCGAGGACTCGGCCTTGATGAATCTTGCACTGCAGTTCTAAGGATGTTGTTGCCGTCATTGCCCGCGCCAGCCGCGGCGCCCGCGAAAAGCGATGGTGCCGGCGGCTGGCGGACCTCAAGGCCTTTGAGCCTGGGCCGCCGCTTGGCGGCGATGGCTGGAACCCACGTTCGCGTGCGGCTTGCCTCAACGGGGATGGTCGCGGGCGACTTCTTGCTGGGCCACCCTGGCTCCCGCATGGCGTGCATCGAGGTCGGGCGGCGCCAGACCCCCGCGGGGCTGGTCGTCGAGCACTTCGCCCTGGCGGAGGGGCTGCCGGATGGCGCCATCGCCGACCTGCTGGGCGCGTGGGACGCGCGCTACGGCATCCCGGCGTCCCGCGACGGCGCACCCTTCGCCCTGCGCCTGCCGCTGCCCTTGAGCCAAGTGCACACGCCCGGCATCGCGGACCTGCACCGCGTCGCCCTGCCGGGGACAAAACCCGCCGGCCACATCCTGCACGGCGACCTCTGGGACCTGTGGATCGATTGCCAGGATGCCCTGGCCGCCGAGTTCATCGCCCGCTGGCTGCCGGACCGCATGCCCCCAATGTTGGACGTCTCAGTGGCCGTCGGCGACCCGCCCATTGCAGACCAGGAGTGCTGGGCCGCCCTGCGCTTGGCCGAGGAAGTCCGCCGCGTCGCTTAGCGACCGCAACGGTTGTGCGCCGCCCCGGGGTCGCAGCGGTGTGCCAGGAATCCTGCATGTGGCCAACGGCAAGGCCACGGCCGGCAAGCTCGCCAAGGCCGGCGTCGACGGCCGCATCGTCAGCCATGACGACGTCCTGACCGACGGGCCGTTCCCGCCAGACTTGCCGCCGTCGAAGGCGTGGGCGCACCGAGCCGGCTGGATGGCCAAGCATCACGGCGCCGACGGCCCACGCTACCTCGTCGAAGAGATGGCCCTCGAACGCCTCATCGCCCGCCACGACGGCGACCTCGTGGTGTGGAGCGACGCGGACTGCCTGCACTGCAGTCTGAACCTCCTGCACCTGCTGAGACTGCCCACGAAGGCACGCCTCATGCTGGCCTCGCCACCCGGTGGCCGCCTCGGCGAGCGCGCGCCCCAGGAGTTGGCTGCGGTGGTCCCCGAGCCCGTGGCGGCGGCCCACGTCGCCTTGGCCAAGACGGCCTGCCGCCTGCTCGCCGCGGGCGACCAGGCGAAGCTGCACGCCTTCGTCAACACCGAGTTGGCCGCGTGGCCCGCCATGCAGTCCGCCTTGCGTCTGCGCCTACGCATGCCGCGCCTGCTCGACACCGCCGTCCTCGAACGCTTGGCAGGCGGCCCCGCGACCCTCGCGGACCTCGCCGCAGCCTTGGCCGACGACGCAGACCTTTCCCGCCTGGGGTATGGCGACGCCAGCTTGCTCGTGCACGTGAAGGGGATGCAGGAAGCCGGCCTCGTGACCCTCGGCGACGACGGCGTCATCCGCCCCGTCCGCCCGGGCCATCCCATTTAAGCGGCCCTGGCGTCCCCGCAAGCGACGATGGGCGACGGGCACCTCCAGGGACGCGGACTCGGGACCTCCTTGCCGATGGCGCGCGGGGCCGCAGGCGCCGCGCCAGGTGCCCAGAACCGCAAACCGGTCCTTGGCTTCGCCAATGAGGACGACCTCCTCGACGACGGGAAGTTCCGCGACCACTGCGGCATCGTCGGCATCGCCGCCGACCAGGACGTCGCGCCCTGGATCTTCTACGCCCTGCAATCGCTGCAGCACCGCGGCCAGGAATCGTGCGGCATCACGGCGCTGGATGGGAAATTCGAGCTCAAGACGCACAAGGCCATGGGTCTCGTGGACACCGTCTTCGACCCGACCATCATCAAGAAGCTGCGCGGCCACAAGGCCATCGGGCACACCCGCTACTCGACGTCGGCGGGCTCCACCGAGGAGAACGCGCAGCCCCAGGTCGTCATGTCCGGCTCCGGCGGAATCGCGCTGGCGCACAACGGCAACATCCCCAACACGGACCACCTCATGGAGGAACTGAAGGCCAAGGGTTGGGCCTTCTACTCCGGCAACGACACGGAAGTCACGGTGCGCGTCCTGGCCAACCAGCTCGCCAAGCACAACGGCGACCACGTCGAGGCCATCAAGGCCACGATTCCGCTTCTCGAGGGCGCCTTCGCCTTCGCCCTTCTCATGGGCGACGACTTGTACGCCGTGCGCGACCCGTGGGGCATCAAACCCATCTGCATCGGGGAAATCAAGGGGCACGGCTGGATGGCAGCCAGCGAATCCGTCGCCCTCGACGTCGTCGGCGCCACCTTCGTGCGCGACATCCTCCCCGGCGAAGTCGTGCGCATCCGCCGCGACGGCGTCCAGCAAGTCGCGCACCTGCCCGCCCCGAAACCGGCGCGCTGCTTCTTCGAGTACGTGTACTTCGCGCGCCCTGACGCCTGGATGGACGGCCGCCTGAACCAGGAAGTGCGCGAGAAGATCGGCCGCATCCTCGCCAAGGAGGCGCCGGCGAAGGCCGACATCGTGGTCCCCGTGCCGGACTCCGGCCGCAGCCACGCGCAAGGCTTCGCCACGCAAGCCCTGTTGCCCTACGCCGAGGGCCTGATGAAGAACCGCTACGTCCACCGCACCTTCATCATGCCCACGCAGGAGGCGCGCGAACTCAACGTCCGCCTCAAACTCAACCCCATGAAGCACGTCCTCTCGGGCAAGCGCGTCGTGCTCATGGACGACTCCATCGTGCGCGGCACCACCATGAAGCGCATCGTGCAGATGGTGCGCGACGCCGGCGCCAAGGAAGTGCACGTGCGCATCGGCTGCCCACCCATCGTCGCCCCGTGCTACCTCGGCATCGACATGAACACCCGCGACCAACTCGTCGCGGCCCACAAGTCGATCAAGGAAATCGAGAAAATGATCGGCGCCGACTCCTTGGCCTACATCAGCCCGAAGGGACTGTACGAGGCGCTCGGTTTCAAGGAGGACGAGTTGTGCGTCGGCTGCATCACCGGCAAGTACCCCGTGAAGGTCTCGGGGGAGCACCTGCGCGACGGGACGGCCGTGCCAGGGACGCCGCCGGTTCCTGAGTGCTGCTAGGGACCTTGAGAGTTAGCTAATATTGCCTTGGTCCAGGTCGCCAGCGCACGTTCGAGCGCGCGTTCGGTGAGCCGCCACCGACCAACGTATTGTGTCCCCGACGTCGGCCCCTTCA
Organism: Thermoplasmatota archaeon; assembly: GCA_038046725.1. Classification (GTDB taxonomy): domain Archaea; phylum Thermoplasmatota; class E2; order JACPAO01; family JAHFTW01; genus JAHFTW01. The sequence goes on from JBBSVQ010000009.1 coordinate 13,428, forward strand.
AAGCAAACACGTTGGCGCCGCGCGAAGCGCGGCGAGGCGGCGCCCCGCGCCGCCATCCATCAAGGTGAGGCGGCCGTCGCCGGAGTCACCACAAGGAGGTTGACTCATGGGGCCAGGAACGGGCGCGCTCGAGACCCGTGCCTTGAAGACTGTTGAACCGGTCCGACGGCGTGGATGAACCTGCGCCGTCAGACGATGCCGGCCGCGAACTCGCCGCCCGCCGCCGCGACCTGGAACACGAGTTCCAAGACAAGTTCCGAGACCTGAAGGCGCAGCACAAACGACAGCAGGAAAGCCTGCAGCAGGACCGCGTCGACTGGGAGGAGCACCGCCGTGGGCAACAGCGCGAGCTTGCCGACCGCGCGGAGAAGGTGCGCCGCTCGGAGGACAACCACAAACGCGACCTCGACGCGTTGCGTGCCGCCCGCGCCGAACTCGATGCCACGAAGGCCGAATTGGCCGAACAACGCGTCACGCGCGGCGAGGTCAAGTCCGCGCTCACGGTGAAGTCGGAGTCGGACGAGCGCTTGCGCGCCGCGCGCGGATTGCTGGCCGCCTCATCGTTCCTGGCCATCGCGGGCTTCGCCGGCTGCGCATTGTTGCTCGCCCTGGGCGAGGCACGGGTGGCGCTCGGCGTGATCGTTGTGGGCCTGCTCGCGGCAATCGCCGTCGAGTGGCGCCGGCGCAGCCGCTGACGTCGGAAACGGAATCCGGCCAATGCGCCGGAACAATCCTGGGAATCCCAGGGCCTACTTCGATTTCTTGGCCTTGACCAGGACGGCCTTGCCGTTCTCGCCATTGACGGCCTCGAAGTACTTCTTGCTCTTGACCGGGTCCTCGGCCATGGCGAGTTCGCCGGGCTTCCAGTCAGCGGGGCAGACCTCGCCGTGGACCTCGTGGTGCCGCAGGGCGTCGATGGTGCGGATGGCCTCATCGATGCTGCGGCCGAGCGGGTGGTCGTTGACGAGGGCGTGGCGCACGATGCCCTTGGCGTCGATGAGGAACAGGCCGCGGTACGCGGTGCCGTCCGGGGCGAGCACGTCGTAGGCGGCGCTGATCTGCTTCTTCATGTCCGCGACGAGGGGGTAGTGGATGTCGCCGAGGCCGCCCTTCACGCGCGGCGTCTCCTTCCAGGCCAGGTGGCTGAACTCGGAGTCCACGGACACGCCGACGACTTGCACGTCGCGGGCCTCGAATTCCTTGATGCGTTCGCTGAAGGCGATGATCTCCGTCGGGCAGACGAAGGTGAAATCGTTGGGATAGAAGAACAGCAGCGTGTAGTGCGGCTTGCGGCCCGTCCAGTTCGAGGCGAGGTTGTACTTCGTGAAGCCGGACCCGACGACTGCGGTGGCGGTGAAATCGGGGGCGGACTTGCCGACGAGGACCATGGCTGCGGCGACTTTGGACTGCGCCTTCAAGGTTTGGGACCGGGGCCAGCCGGCTTGGACCCTCAACTGGCTTCCACGATGAGGTGCAAATGCATGGACAGGCCGCGGCCGCGGAACTCCACGCCCCAAGCACCGGGTTCCGCCGTCAAGGCGAGGTCCTGGGCGGGGACCGATGCGGCGAGGGGCCCGACGCGGCACACGTTGGCCAAGACGGGGGCATCCATCCGGCTCTCCTCGCCCGAGGGGGACGTGAAGACGACCCAGGCCTGGACGGCGTCCGCGGGTTCGCTGAACGCGACGCCGCAGGGCGCGCTCGTGCTGAGGACCAGGTGGGCCGTCAGGGTGGAGACGTTTGCGGGAACCGCCATCGTCGTCGCCGCAAGAGCGTTGTTGAGTTCGAAGTCGCCTTCGTGGTCGAGGACGCGCTGCGCCGCCGTGCCTCCTTCGCTCGTGCTGCGCGGCTCGTCGGCGAGGCCGTCGCCAGCGTCGGGGGCTTCCTGCGTGTCGGCAGGGCCGGAGCAGCCCGCCAGGACGGTCAGAACCAGCAAGAGGGCCGTCGCGCGCATCCGCATGGCCCGGACGCCTCGTTCAAGGTATCTAAGATGCGTGGTGGCCGCGTCCAACCGCGCCGAACGCGGCGCTTGCCCCCTGCGGCGACTTGTCCTGGCTCGCCAAGCTCCGGTTCACGGCGCGGCGTGACACCGGCTAGGCGACGAGTTCGCCCTCGACGACGAGCGTTTGCTCGAGGTTGACGCCGCGCCCTGCGAAGCTGACCTTCCACGTCCCGGTCTCCGACCCAAGCTCCTGGTCGCCGTGCAGCGTCCTCACGGAGGCCCCCTGGACGCGGCACTCGTTGGCCGAAAGGTCGAAGCGCATGACCGTTCCCGTCGGGGACACGAACTCCGCGGCGGGGGCCAGCGGGTTGTCGCTCTCGCCGACGTTGGCGCCACACGGTGCCGTTGGAGTGCTCCAGATGCTGAGGACGAGGTTCGACGCGTTGACCGGCACTTGCATCTCCGTCGATGCTGGCGCAGCGTCCGTCGTCCAGACGACGTTGTGCTCCCAAATCCGCGTCGTGTTGTCGGCCCGGCCGCCGGCGCCGCCCACGCTCTGCCGCTGCGCATCGTCGTCGGCCTCGTCCGCATCGAGGTCCGCGGGCTCCTCGGCGCAGCCGGCAAGAAGCAGGAAAAGCACGGGAAGGACAGCCATCCGGCGCATGGGTCCAAACTCACAACGTCGCTATGAAAGCCCTGTGGTCAATGGGACACGTTCGCCCAAGATTGGTCGACGACGCCGTCGACCACGGTGACTAGGCCAAGCAAGCCCGGCGTTAGCGCTTCACAGGTGCTTGCGGATTTCTTCCGTGCCGACCCAGACTTTGACGTCTTCGCTGGCGAAGGCCCACTTCACGGTGCCGTCGGCGTTGACGACCATGGCGCCGCGCTTGGCGACCCCGGTGGCGCCCACGACGGGCGTCGCGTAGGCCGGCCAGACCTTGCCGATGAAGTCGCGGTTGGGGTCCGAGACGATGGTGAAGGGGAGGTTCTCCTTCTGGATGAAGGCCATGTTGGAGGGGGCCTTGTCGGTGCTGAAGCCGAAGACCTGAGCGTTGAGGGAGCCGAGGGCGGCCATGTTGTCGCGCAGGTCGCAGACTTCCTTCGTGCAGATGCCCGTGAAGGCGGCCGGGAAGAAGGCGAAGACGATGGGGCCCTTGCCGAGGTGTTCGGAGAGCTTGAAGTCGGTCGTGTAGCCCTCCTTCGTGGCGAGCTTGAGCGTGAAGTCGGGGATGCGGGTGCCGACGGCGGGGGCGGCGGTGGCCGTGGCCTGGGACTGCGTGGTCTGCATGGGCGCGGCGACTTGGGGGTGCCCGATGAACGTTGCGGCGTGTGCGAGAAGGTGTGGAGCGGCTCGGCCTGCCCAATCTGTGCGGTGAGGCGATGGAATCGCCGAACCGCACGCACGGGGGTCCAGGGGGCCCGCAGGGCCCCCTAGCCCAGGTTTCGCGCGAAACGCGTGAGGCTTCGAAGAAGCCGACGCGTTTCGTGCTAGGCAACAAGCATTCCAAGGTCGGCCGGACGCAACGCACGCGACTGCGGCCCAGCCACCTGCACCTTCGCGGCCCCCGCGGCTTGGCCCCAGCGCAGGGCCCCTTCGAAGTCCTGGCCGCGGCGCAGGGCGGCGTACCAGCCGGCGCGCAACGCGTCGCCGGCGCCCGTCGGGTCAACGACGCGCGGCACGGCCTGCGCGGGCAGGTGCACGGGTTTCTTGCGGGAGCGGTACAGGCTGGCACCTTGCGCGCCGCGCGTGACGACGACGGCCTCGACGTGGTCGAGCAGTTGCACGGGGTCGCCGTACGACATCAGGTTGTAGGCGACCTGAAGCTCCGCCTCGTTGCAGAAGTACAAGTCGGCGAGTCCCAGCAGGCGCTCGAAGGTGCGTGAGTCATACAGGAAACGGAGTTCCTGGCCGGGGTCGAAGGCGACGCTGACACCTTGCTTGCGGGCGTGCTGCATGACGCCGACGTAGGCCTGCGGGTCGCCGGTGGCCACGTGCAGCCAGTCGCCGGGACCGAAGGCGTCGACGAGGTGCTGCGACGGCGGATGGGCGGCCATGGTGGCCATGGGGCCCTGATCCATGCAGTAGGCTTGGCGGTCGATGAGGTCCGTGAGGACGAAGCACGTCGGAGTGCGCCCCGCTGCGTCGACGTCGAGGTGGGCGAGGTCGACGCCGTCACTCGTGAGGGCGTCGCGCCAGGCTTCAGGGAAGTCGGCGCCGACGCGGGACCACAGGCGAACGGGGACGCCGAGGCCGCCGGCGTGGCGGGCGATGTTTGCGGCGGTGCCGCCCCACACGGTGCGGCGTTCCAGGACCGGGGCGCTTTGGCCGGCCTTGGGCAGCTCCTGCACCATGATCTGGACGTCGAGGTTGGTGTGGCCGCACACGGCGAGGCGAAGCCCCGCGGGCTTCCCCTCGCTCGTTCCAAGGCTCATGCAATCGCCTCGAGGGTCCCGGGCTGGACGGAAGGCCCCGCCGGTGAGGCGGCCGCGCTGCGGCGCGCCCGCCTCAAGTCCCGTGCTCCCACGCGACGAGGTAGTCCTTCTGCGCCCTGGTGAGGGCGTCGATCTTGAGGCCCATGGTGGCGAGCTTGAGGCGGGCGACTTCCTGGTCGATGTCGTCGGGAATGTCGTGCACGCCGGGCGGGAACGCCGGCAAGCGGTCCCGCCCCTTGGAGCCCTTGCCTGCGACGGCCAGCACCAGGCGCTCCATGCCGAGGGCCTGGATGCTGAAACTCATGTCCATGATCTCGACGGGGTGGCCTTGTCCGCTGGCGAGGTTCACGAGGCGGCCGTCGGAGAGCAGGTGCAGGACGCGGCCGTCCTTCTGCGTGTACGCCTTGACGCCGGCACGGACGGTTTCGACGGCCTTGGCCTTCGCCTCGAGGGCCGGGATGCTGATCTCGTTGTTGAAGTGCCCCGCGTTGGCGAGGACGCAGCCGTCCTTGAGCAGGGGGACGTGGCGGCCGTCGATGACGTCGAGGCAGCCCGTGGCCGTGATGACGAAGTCGGCGCGCGGGGCGGCCTCGGCCATGGGGGCGACGTGGAAGCCGTCGAGGCGGGCCTCGATGGCCTTGACGGGGTCGATCTCGGTGACGGTCACCGTTGCTCCCAGGCCCTTGGCGCGGGCGGCGATGCCGCGGCCGCACCAGCCGTAGCCGGCCACGACGACGTCCTTGCCCGCGACGAGGAGGTTGGTGCCGTGGAAGATGCCGTCAAACGTCGATTGGCCCGTGCCGTAGCGGTTGTCGAAGAGGTGCTTCATCTGGGCGTCGTTGACGTTGAGGATGGGGACCTTGAGTTTGCCTTCGGCGTGCATGGCCTTGAAGCGCAGGACGCCCGTGGTGGTCTCCTCGGCGCCGCCCTTGAGCTTCTTGAGCAGGTCGGGGCGCTTGGTGTGGATGAGGAATCCGAGGTCGCCGCCGTCGTCGATGACGAAGTCCGGCTTGCCATCGAGGACCCATTCGAGGCTGGCGTAGTATTCCTCCTTCGACTGGCCCTTCTTGGCGCGCGTGGGCAGGTCGTGGTGCTCGTTGAGGGCGACGACGACGCGGTCGTCCGTGGACTCGGGGTTGCATCCGGCCAGGCGCACCGTGGCGCCGCCGGCCTGCAGGGCGAGGGCGAGGTTGGCGGTCTTGGCTTCGACGTGCAGGGCCATGCCAATGGTGAGGCCGGCAAACGGCTGCTCGTCCTCGAAGCGGCTTCGGATGGCGCCCAGGACGTCCATGTGGCTGCGGGCCCAGGCGATGCGGCGAACGCCTTCCTCGAGGAGTTCCGGGGTGGTCGCGGGGACCAGCGACAGGGCTGTCTTGGCCTTGGGCACGGGTCAGTCGAACCCGCGGGCCCTCAAAAGCACCGTGAGGCCGCTCGCCGCCCGACGGCCGCCCGACGACCGCCCGACGGCATCGCCCAAGCGCCCATCGCCATCCCCGTTCGGAGCCATCTTGCCGCGCCGCCAACGGGCCATGCCGCAAAATCCGCCGCCGTTTCCCCGACTCGAAGCCGCCGAAATGGCGCGACGCTATCCCCTTTATACGTGCAGGCTTCAGGGGAATCCGTGGCACGACGACTGCGCGCACCCCGCGTCCCGAAGGCTCCAGGCGCCCCCCGCGTCGCGAAGCACAACGAGACGAACCGCAACACCCGGGAGTCGCGCCAGCGCGAGAAGATGCTCGACCAAGCCAAGGCGAACTACTTCAAGTACGACCTTCAGGACATGCTCAAGCTGTCCCCCGTCGCGCCCGAATTGCACAACGCCCTCATCCAGACGCTGTGGGCCAAGGGGTCACGCACCGACGTCCAGGACGCCAAGGTTTGGCTGATGGAGAAGGTCAAGGAGAAGGTCGTCGACGCCCAGACGCAGCAGAAGATCCTCAACGTCATCGACCGCTATTCGACGTGGCGTTGAGCTGACAAACGTCAGCTCGCAACGTTGGGTGACGGCGGGGGCTTCGCTTCGCTCAGCCCCCATGAGAACCCGGTTCGGCGCCGGCGCTTCGCAGCCGGCGGCCAAATCCTGGTTGATGCGTGCTGTGCACGACCGCGCGCGTTCCTCCTCGCACCAATCCAACGTCTTCCGACGCCGACGACAGGGGCGTGCTCATGCAACGTTGGACGTAGCGCCGCGCGAAGCGCGGCGAGGCGGCGCCCCGCGCCGTCCAGACATGCCTTCAGCGGCTTGACCTAGGGCTCGGCGTCGTCGTCGGAAGGAGGTTGACGAGCGTGGGGCACCGAACGGGCGCGTGCTACGTCTTCGATTCGAGCGCCTTGACGCGCTCCTCGAGACGCATACGGCGGTACCGCTCGACGTTGTACAGCGACATGAAGGCGAGAATGAGGGCGAAGGCGCCGAACAAACGCGCCTGGCGCGGTCCATCCAGCGCATGACAACGCATCGAAGGCTCACCTCTTGACCCTTGGCAGGCACGTGATTGCACTAAAATTCACCATACCTGATCCTGGTTAGGTTCCATACCAGGATT